>CAZFVQ010000003.1:0-140050 GCA_964522415.1 uncultured Rikenellaceae bacterium
CCGGCCCGGAGTGGCCTGCGGGCTTGTGAAACTGCAGATCTGCAAAACTCAGTGTTTAAGGCGGTTTTGTCTTTCCCAGCCTCTCAGTAATCCTGACAGAAATTTATAGCGGGGGAATATAAACAGAGGCACGGGGTCATATCCGTGTGTACCTCCCGGCCGGCACCTGAGTATCCTGTTAAACCCAAGCACAAAACCGGCAAAGGGACCGTGAAGTTTCAGGGCATCGAGCATATATACCGAACAGGAAGGAACATGCCTGCATGAAGGTCTGAGCCATGGAGAAATGACATAGCGGTAAATGTGGACAGGAAGTGCCAGCAGGAATGACAATATGTTTTTAATTAATTTTGTCACGTTTCAAAGATAAATAAAAACGTTTTTTTCATTTTTACGATAACCCGCATAAATCCCTGTCAAATTGACATGAAATTTAAATGGCAGGGCTTTTGTGGCATTAAATGCTAATTATACTGAAGACAATTTAATTTAAAATCAAAAAATAATAATGAATATCTGGTTAATTTTTATAGCAGTAATGGTTCTCAGCTGGATCGTAAGCTCCACCCTGAAATCGAAATTCAAAAAATATTCCAAAATACCTGTTGAGAATGGCATGACTGGTAAGGAAATAGCAGAAAAGATGCTTCAAGACAATGGTATTTATGACGTGAGTGTCGTAAGTGTCCAGGGTCAGCTCACAGATCATTACAATCCGGAAAAGAAGACAATCAATCTCAGCCGGGATGTATATGCATCAAAGAGCATTGCAGCTGCTGCAGTGGCTGCTCATGAAACCGGACATGCGGTTCAGCATGCAACCGCCTATGCATGGCTTGGTTTAAGATCCAAAATGGTTCCCGTTGTTAGTTTTTCATCAAAATGGGTTACCTGGGTCATCCTTGCAGGTATTCTGATGATTAATACTTTCCCTGCACTTTTATTTACAGGCATTGTTTTGTTTGCCCTGACAACCCTTTTCAGCTTTGTAACACTGCCAGTCGAATTCAATGCAAGTCAGAGAGCCCTCGTATGGCTTTCAGGTACCGGAGTAACATCACATGAAAATCAGGCCAGGGCCCAGGATGCCCTGAAATGGGCTGCCATGACCTATGTTATCGCAGCAGTGGGCTCCCTGGCAACATTGCTCTATTATATAATGATATTCACCGGGGCAAGGGACTGAGCGGAAGGCGGAAGGAGCAGGTAAAATCTAGAAACTGTATTTGAATCTCAGAAATACCAGGTTGATTCTTGTTCTCACATCGTCCGTTTTTCCGTTGAAATGTTGCCATATCACTGAGAAATCAACATTCTGAGCCATAGAAAAATCGACTGAAGGTCCGGCAAAAAAGCCTTTAAGATCGGGGAACCACATTCCTGAAATACCGGTATTCAGAAGGGGTGTTGCAGCATACAAGAATTGCCCGAAAGCAGTAAATTTTGAAAAGGCCAGATCTCTGGCTGACAGTCCGGATGAAAACAACTTCGTCAGATTCCCTGTGCCGGGCGGATCATTGCAATACATCATCTGCAGCTGAATCACGGAGTTATCACTGAATATCCGTTCGATTCCCGCAGTTACCAGAGCCATGCCCCGGGAGTCGCGGAATGATTCTGCAGGCCGGAACCAGGTTCCTTCTCCCCTGAATGCCAGTGATCCTATTGATCCGGACCATCCTGCACCGGCAACAATATCCGAAGAGTTTGAATATCCTGCCAGGAACTGTATATCATATCCCCACTTACTGAAGCGGTAAAGTCCTGCAGCAGTAATATCCTTTTCACTGTCTGCACTGACAGCCAGTTCAAGTACGGAGGACCATGCCGGATAGTACTGAAGGCGGACAGCATCACAGCCCGGCCTTTCAACATAATCAACATCGAAAAAGGAATAAGTATTGAAAATATCATTGGGATTCCATACCAGGGTTTGGCCCCAGTTTATTCTCTGCCTTCCTATACAGGCCTGAAATTTTTCATAGCTGAAATCTATCCAGAGCCTGTCAATGGTTGTATTGAAAAAGAAAGATTCCCCGGAAATCATATTCCACGACATATCCACTATACCAACATCGTTCCCCGTAATTTCCGCCCGGGTTTTCCCGGTCCCGGCAAGGTCTCCCGTGAAAAGCCTGTTCCGGAATTCTGCAGCAACCGTTATGTGATCACTCAGCCAGCTTTTGAAATTAAGACGGTTATGCAAAATATAGTCATTGACGAAAGGCCCTTTCAGAGTATCAAACATAACACTCTGCATTGAGGTCAGATAGCCGTTTAATGCAATCTTCTTTTCACTTCTCTGGTTAATGCTTCCCTGGTTAAAGCTTCCCTGGTTAAAGCTTTCCTGGTTAAAGCTTTCCTGGTTAAAGCTTTCCTGGTTAAAAGCCGGAATATAAATGAATAGCAGGGAAAGCTGCAGCAGTATTTTTAATTTCGTCATGAATAAACAGGATTTTATTCCTTCCGTTCATCGGAAATAACTTTCCCGTCTTCCAGGGTAATCACCCTACGGGCCATTTTCATCACTCTCGGATCGTGGGTTGAAAATATAAATGTTGTTTTCTCTTCCCGGTTCAGCTTTTCCATTATCTGAAGCAGTGTTGTCGCAGCCTTTGAATCGAGATTGGCAGTCGGTTCATCAGCCAGAACAAACTTCGGCCGGGATGCAAGGGCCCTGGCTACCGCCACCCTCTGCTGCTGTCCTCCCGAAAGTCGGGAAGGGCGGCTGTTCATCCTTTCAGCCAGTCCCACAGCCTTCAACAATTCAAGGGTCCTCTCATCTCTTTTTTCTGCAGGCCATTTCTGAAGTGTCATAATGAATTCAACGTTCTCTTTTGCCGTCAGAACGGGAATAAGGTTGTATGACTGGAACACAAATCCGATATTGTTAAGCCTGAAATCGATCAGTTCCGATGGCCTGAGCCCTGAAAGATCAACGCCTCCGATAATAATTTCGCCGGACGTCGGCATGTCAAGGCCCCCTATCATGTTCAGAAGGGTTGTCTTCCCCGATCCGGAAGGTCCGACAATGGCTGCAAATTCACCCTCTTCAAAACAAACGCTGACATCATTCACAGCATGCACTTTAATCTCCGCCGAATTATATATTTTATTCACATTTTTCAGTTCAAGTACTTTCATGAGCTGTTTCTTATTACATTGTTGCTATTCTGTTCGCAGTGCCTCAACCGGATTCAGTTTCAGGGCCTTTCGGGCCGGCCACACAGAAGATAATACTGCTGTGGCTGTCACCATCAGTGCAGTGAACAGGATAAAGTCAATGGTAACCACCGGATATACCCTGGAAGCATATCCTATGGCTTCAAATCCTTCGGCCCATCCGGCCAGGTAAATACCGGTTCTTCCCAATATTCCGGTTATCAACCATCCGCAAAGCATACCTGCTGCTGCCCCGACAAAAGTCAGGAAAATGGTTTCAAGCATGATCATGGCAAAAATTCTCCGGCGGTTCATTCCTATGGCCATAAGCATCCCCAGTTCCCTGGTCCTTTCAAGAACAGCCATCAGCATCGTGTTTATGATACCGAAAGCCAGTGCAAGCATTATTATCCCGATAAAAATAAAATAATATAAAATCATGAAATCATTCAGCAATGCGGCATCCGGGGCCAGATCCTTCCAGGTGCTGACTGAATTGTCGCCGGCAATCCGGCTCAGCTTGTCCCTGACCATGGCAGATTCATCAATGTCATTCAGCAAAATGGCTATTTCATGAATCAGAATCCTGTTTCCGCCATAAAGTTTCACAAGTTCATCCGCATTTACAAAAGCCGTTGCCTGGTCATAGCCTGTGTTGGCCGTCCTGAACACACCACACAACCTGAATATTCCGTGAACAGGATTACCTTCAGTATCCGAAATCGTAATCTGTATCCTGTTTCTGATCCTGTAATCGCGGGAGAATTCAGAAATGATACGGCCGTAAGCTTCGGTTTCCTTTTTACCCAGTTCTGCCATCAATGCTTCGTCGAAATCGCCGGATGACCTGTAACGGATATCTTTAAGATTTTTCAGCCTGGCAATGATATTTTCCGGGATTTTTGCCTGAACCAGTCCCGCGATAACACTATCAGTGATAATATAATGCTTCAGCTTAAGAATATCTGCGGTTTTATCGCTGATCAGAATATCAGACGGATGCTGTTCATCAATATACCTGCCTCCATCCTTAACTATCCTTTCATGGATCCGGCTTATCTGTTTTTCCTTTCCGGGACTGATGCCATACAGCGTCAGGCCTGTATTACCCCACGGCGTTTCCAGCATTGCAATTATTTTTGTCCTTTTGGTCCAGGCGGAAAGCTCCCGCAGTGTATCTATACCCCGGCTCAATTCGCCGGGATTTTCCACAGTCAGAGCTATCTCTTCATTTTTCCTGAATTCAGCATTATGAATCTGAATGTGGGATACCTCATCGTATATGGCATTATCCAGGCGCTGCAGGCTCCATCCTTCAACAAAGCCGAGAAGAAATACTCCCCCGGTAATGCCCAGGGTTACGGCGATTATTACAACAAGACTTCTTTTCCTGTTACGCCACACATTCTTCCATGCAACTGACCATATCATAAATTTCCCTGTATTAAGCTCCAAGGGCTTCTGTTTCCTTTAACTTCCCTATTTTCCGCAGGGGATAAACCGTGGAAAAGAGTATCATGATCGCGACTATCACAACCTGCGGGTAATAGTAGGAACCGACTCCGGCAGTTGCCAAAACGGCATCCCAGCCCCATGTTTCCATCATGTTTCCCAGCTCTCCCCTGAGGACAACCGGCCAGTGGCTGAAGTATATAACCGGAGGCAGACTGGCCAGTACCCCGGCCAGCAGACCAATAATTCCAAGCAGCATCATTTCGATTGCAACTACTCTTCTGAGTTTCCCCTTCTGCATCCCTATCGCCACAAGAACACCGAATTCCTTTCTTCTTTCCGATACCATCATGAGGACAGTCCCGAAAATGCCGAAAAAAATAATGAAATACAGGACAGCCAGAATAAGCAGTGAGCTCTGGCTGTCACCTTTTATCTGCTGGTACAATACCGGATTCAGTTCATACCATGTCCGGGTTGCTATATTCTTATCCTGCAGGAAGGAATTGATCCTGTTGCTTACAGACCTGATTGTCCGTTCCGACCGGTCAGTAAGATTAATTACAAGCGAACTAATTTTGCCTTCAGCGTCAAAAAATCTCTGGGCTGCCGGTATTGTCATAATAATTAATCTGTTATCCAGGTCCGGCGCAGGAATTTTTATTATCCCCCGTACAGGAAAAATACCGGCAGCTGAAACACCATGATATCCCTGTCCCATAAGTATCACGGAATCCCCGACTCCGATCCTGAGAAAATCCGATAGTCTGTCGGAAACGAGAACCCCGTCATCCTCACCGCTAAGATATCCGTTGACAAATTCCACATGTTTCAGTATCTCCGGCAGGAAAAGAGTTTGTTCCTCATTGTCCAGTCCGAGTTCAAGTTCAAGTCTGGACAATGATGAATAGGATCTGCCGAGATTCTTTCTGATCCTGGTCAGCACTTTTTCAGGAACATGGTTTCCCTCCTGTATTTTCCTGACTGACTCATCATTTATCCTGTACTTAACAAGTTTTGCTTCAGGATCTGAAAAATATTTTTCCCTGTCCGGATCGATGGCAATAACTGCCACACCCTTTGTCTGGGTGCCGCCTGAAGCCAGGGTGAAATATTCAAGATGCGGACTTACGGACACGACCTTGTCAAGTGAGGAAATTGCAGCAACAAGTGAATCATCATAGATGAATGTATTATCAACCACGGGATTGTCCAGGTATTTTACATGCTGGACCTGCAGATAGCCTGTGAATGATCCGATAAAATTATTGATCATATGATCATAGGAACCCAGCTGGATGGATCTCAGGATAAGAGCAAAAAACACCCCGAAGGAAACCGATGCCGCAGTTAATATGGTACGGCGCCTGTTTCTCCAGAGATTCCTCCATGCCATCTTAAATTCCTCAGTCATACGGGATAGTTCTGTTTATAATTTCATATACCTGAATGGTCGCGGATCAATGCAATCTTCTCATGTTCTGCTGGGAAAAAAAACTTTCCCCCACAGGAATATTGAATCTGATTTCCCTGATCTCAACCAAAGTTTTATTTACTGGTTCATCTTCCGGAACAAGTTCAATTTTTGTAGTAATGCTTCTTCCATCCATTATCCTGATATCCGAACATGTTTCCGTTCTTACAAGATAACCGTCTTCATCATACAATTCTGCCCTTAACACCAGAAAATCCTGCTTGTCAATCCATCTCAGCTGTTTTCCCCATACTACCGAAGCCTTTTCGAGTGCAGTCATTTCTATTTTATAGCACAGGCGTCCGTCAATCTCCTCTTCACCTATGATTTCATGACTGTAATCATTTACAACTGAAGTTTCCCTCAGAATATCGTCATGGGTATAGTCGGATCCCATCCAGCCCTGTGAAAGCATTGAAGAAGGGAGTTTAATTATCCTGCTGACAGAAGGGTTCCAGCTCCACATTTCAGAACCTCTTTTCAGAAAAGACTGCCCTGCTTCCCTCGGAGGGGAAGTAACAAGTGAAATTGCAAAATCCCGGCCCATGACCCAGCTTTTGAACTCAATGGTTCTCTGCCATTCAGGCCTGATCACCTTCATTGACATTACAGTATAACTGCTTTTCTCCCCGCTGAATTTTTCATCAGCCCGCCTGACTACTTCCTTTGCAGTAAGAGCCTGGGCAGAAAGAATACTATTCCCCCCTGCAAACAGGATCAACAAAAATAACAGCCTGACCAGTTTTTCCATATTCCTTTTCTTGTTACCGTTTTCCCCTGATTCAGTTTATACAGATATTTATAACTTAAATTATTCCTGTATGTACACTGATACTGTAGTTGTTCCGATACTGTACTTACACTGATACTATACCTGTACTGATACTGTACTTAAACCGGAATTATTCTTATACTTACACTATACATATACCGATACCATCCCTGCACTGATACTGTACTTAAACCGGAACTATTCTTATACTTACTATATACATTCCGGTACTATTTATAAAGATCTATTATATCATCAACTGCCTTTTCAAAAGAATCACTGTCGAAATTTTCAGGATCCATAAAAACGTAAGTCAGTGCAAAGCCTTTCATCGTTAGAAAAAATATTTCCGGATTCATTCCGGAATCGTGTTCATTTCCGTGCATCATCTTTTTTCTTTCAAAATACCCGATCAGGGTCTTCATCAGCCGTGACAGGAAGGCAGTTTCCCCAAATTCTTCCACGGCCCCATAGTTCTGACCTTCTTCACGGAATATACCGGAAAGCTGCTTTCTCACCCCGGGCTGCATGAAAACCTGGAAAAGGAGTCTCCAGAATATGCTTCTATCCCTGAGCAAACGACTCAGTCTGCGGACAATCAGGCCAAATTCGTCCGGGGATATTTGCCTGTCACTGCTTAAATCAGGAAAACCAATAGCACTGGTATCAGATATCTCAGTAAGTGATTTCCTGATTATTTCTCCGAGAAGATCCTCCTTGCCATCAAAGTAATTATACATAAGTCCTTTTGAAATACCTGCCTTTTCTGCAATTTCACTTATTGTAGTGGCATGAAAGCCCCGGTCTGCAAAGAGAAACAGTGCCGCATCCATTATAACTGCCTTCTTTTCCTCTCTCATCCCCTCAAGTTGTTGTGGTGATTTTGGTGACATAATTTTGACTGAACGTTTATTCAATTTATATATAACATATAATCAATCAATCCTGATCATGACTGAACGCTCATTCATCATATTGTTCTCCCGGCCGAAGGTCTGATGACTGAACATTCAGTCAATTTGCGTTTTTTTAAAAACCGTTCCTGAAACAGAACGGTACTGCTAAAGATAAAATGAAAATTATCCGGAAACAAATTTATTTATCTGCCCTTTCCGGTGTCTCCTTTCCTTTCCGGCCGGGAGGAGGCTTTCAGTGCTCATGATTATTATGCAGTCTGTTGCAACATTCACGACACATCTTCCGTTAAACCAGAAATCTGATATTTGAATACAGGTTCTTAATAATTAAGAAAAGATTTTTATCTTTATACACTGTATCTAAAATGATTAACCAATGGCAAGTCTGAAGCTTTTACTCGGATTAATTCCCTCTACCACAAAACTGGAACTAAATGAAAAGGCCTTAACTGATGAATATGAAAAACTCAGGGCCTTTGTGAATTCCGAACTCCTTTCCAGATACAATACACTGAACGATCTGATCAATTCTCCGGATTTCCGACAGAAGAAAAAGGAAATTGAATCTCTTCAGTACAAGAATTCCGAAGAATATGTCAGGGAAAAAGAGTTTTTTTCCCTTCAGAAATCCAGGGATATTGTGCTTTTTTTCAAAACTGCTGCAGGAAGTGCGTTAAAAAAGTTCCGGGAGATGGACGGATCTGCACGGATCAGGGATTATGAATCCCTCCAGGAATACATCAATTCCTTTGAGTTCAAGCAGAAACAGAAAATGAAACCCATTACTTTCAAGGACTCTGAGGAATACCGGAAATTCCGGGAATATAAAAACCTGAAAAAGGATCCCGAAATAAAATCCTATTACAAAGCTGCCGCGAAGGGAGAAGCCACAAAATCTGCAGCTGTTGAAAAATTTGAAGAGCTCAAGGCATTTATAAACAGCTCCGGATTCCTTGAGAAAAAGAAAATGAAACCCATTACATTCAGGGATACCGGGGAATACAAAAAGCTGCTTGAATACAGGAGACTCAGAAACAGTTCAGAAATAAAGAATTTCTATAAATTCCGGGATTCGAAGGAATATGCCAGTTTCCTGAATGTTGACGGCTCACAGAAGCTTGCCAGGTACAATGAGCTCAAGGATTATGTTGCAAGCTCTGAATTCAGGGAGAAAAAGAACTATTATCTCGATAAGAAGAGATTTGAAAAAACAGAAATGTTTAAAAATATTCAGGAGTTCAATACCCTGAAGAAAAATGAAGATATTATCTGGTATTTCAAGGTAAAAGACTCCGACAAATTCGATGTGATCAAAAACAGGGAGCTCATTTTCTGTGATGAATTTGACGCTGACAGACTTGATACCACCAAATGGCTTACCAATTACTACTGGGGCGACAAGCTTCTTCACGAGAGGTATTCCGTTGAAGGTGACCTTCAGGCATATACTGAAAATGAAAACTTTGAGATCCGAAACAGCCTTCTGAAGATCATCACAAGGCCACAGAATTATCCGGGCAAAATATGGACTCCGACAGATGGTTTCAGGCCGCATGAGTTCAGATACACTTCCGGCATTGTCAATACAGGCAAAAGCTTCCGCCATCAGTACGGTATTTTTTCAGCCAAGATCAAGCTGGGCAATCCGGCAGCAAAAAATGCATTCTGGATGCTTTCCGATAAAATAACCCCTCATATTGATGTGTGCCGCACATCAAAGGGGAAAGTCCAGTTTGACTATTTTCCCTCTGTCAGTAAAATATTCAGGTCGGTGGCCGGCTCCAGATATGCCAGGGATTTTTATATATATACCCTTGAATGGACCCCGGACAAGCTTGTCTGGAAAATCAACGGTACTGTTGCATTTACCTGCACCACTGATGTCCCCCGGGAACCGATGTATATTTTATTTTCCGGTGGACTGGACAAAGCCCTCAACAGCATGACTGCCATGGAAATTGACTGGGTAAGGGTATACAAACCCGTCTGATCCGGGCCAGATCCTTTATGAAAGTGTAAGCCACGGGACTCCGTCAGAAGCTCCCTGATACGGCGATATCCTGATTCTGTGCAAGCCTATCTCAGCGGGCCCCGGAATACAGACCTTCCCGGGAATATTTCCGGAAATCAGCAGGACCCGGTTATCCGGAAGCCATTTTTTTTCTTGTAACTTTTTACAATTTTATACGTCTTTGGAACGTAATCCTGCTTATGACCGTAAAGGAATTTAACAGAGCCGTTGACGAATATTCGGATTCCCTGTATCGCTTTATCCTTGCCGATATAAGGGATGAAGAACGGGCAGGGGATATCGTTCAGGACACTTATGAAAAACTGTGGAGAAATGTAACGGAACTCGATTATGCCGTAGTAAAATCCTGGCTTTTTTCAACCGCATACCATGGAATGATTGATATTATCCGGAAAGAAAAAAGAATGACAATACTTGAAGAGAAACACATGTCTGAACTTGTTCACGAGGCTCAGTACAGTGACCTCAACGCCATTCTGCATGCAGCCCTGGAACGGCTGCCTGAGAATCAAAGATCAGTAATCCTTCTGCGCGATTATGAGGGTTATTCCTACAGGGAGATAGGAGAAATAACGGGCATGAGTGAAGCCCAGGTCAAAATAAATATTTACAGGGGAAGAATAGCCCTGAAAAATTTTATCGGAAAGATTGAAACTGTATTATGACTATGCAGCCCGACAGATCAGATTATGAAATATGGATTGCCGACTGGCTCGCGGGGAATCTGGACAATGACCGTAAAAAGCAGCTTGAGGAATTCCTTGCCGGAAATCCTGATTTAAAGGAAGAAACTGAATCATTGTTATTAACGTCAGTCGTACCCGATAGTATATCCTTCCCCCGAAAGAATCTTCTTAAAAAAAGCCCGGAAGATTTTACTCCCTCCCAGGTTGAATATCTTTCTGCTGCATATCTCGAGAACGACCTTTCTCCTGAACAGATTGAGGAACTTAACATTTGTCTGGCGAAAAACCCGGAACTCCGTCTTCTTTCTGAATCAGTCAGAAAAACAAAGCTCAGTCCTCCCTGCAGCAGATATATTTTCAAAAAGAAGCTGAGGAGAAAAACAAGGGCCGGCAGGATACTGAAACTTTCCTTCACCGGATTAAGTGCAGCAGCTTCGGTCGCAATACTTGTAATGAGTATTATTTTTATTTCAAGGCATATCACAGAAAAGAAAAATATTCCTGACACAGCAGGACTTATTCAGCCTGAGAGATTGGAGCAGCAGCAGGAACAGCCGGAAGGAGAGTCACTGGCAGTGCAGCAGGTGCTGCCTGAACAGGAAACTGAGCAGCAGATGAAGCCGGAAGGGCAAGCAGTTGCAGTACAACAGGCACAACAGGAAAAACAGCCTCTGACAGTGCAGCAAATACAGCCGGAAAGGCAGCTGCTGGCGGATGATATGAGGATAAATGACTTGCCCCGGTTCAGTATCAGAATTGTACAGAAACCTGAGTCCGGAACCCTTCTGGCAGTTGCTGTACCATACCGCGAACCGTCATATGACGGCAGGAACGGCCTGACCAGATTCCTTGCAAGTACTTTCCGTGAAAAGATTCTCAGGGATGACAGCGGAAGCGACGCTCCCATCAGAGCCTACGAAGTTGCCTCAGCCGGCATTAACAGCATAAGCCGGATGTTCGGCCTGGAAATGTCACTTACGGGCATTACAGACTCACAGGGAGATTTGAAATCACTGTACTTCAGTTCAAGACTCGTGAAATTCAATGCCCCGGTAAAAAAAGAAGAATCATTTCAGTAACTTTTAAAACAGCTTTGCGTCTCAGCCATACAGTCAATCTCTTATAGTCATGAAAACACCTTTACCCAAAATGAAAAAATTAATAATGATATTTTCTGTCATAGTATTCCTGGTTCAGGGATTCGGGCAAAATACCACATCTGCAAGGGACAGCAGTCTGAGAAAGACCGCAGTTGCCGACAGCAGTGATGCCGCAAGGCTTATTCTGGGCAGGGACCTGATAAGGATTGAAGATAACCGGGAGGCTGTAAAAATCAAGGTGGGAAACAGAGGGATAACAATACTTGAATCCCTGGAAGCAAATGAACCCAGGATCACTTTTGATCAGTACCACAGGAATGAAAAAGATGACCGGGAAACCCTGTTGTTTCCGGAATACCGGAATGATCACAGCGATGACAAAGCCATCCGAAGAAAACGTTTCAGGGGACACTGGGCAGGAGTGGAAATAGGATTCAACAATTATCTGGCTCCTGACAACAGCTTTAATCTCCCGGAAAACATAGACTATATGTCACTCCATTCGGGAAAATCCCGCTATTTCAATGCAAACGTGGCTCAGACAAGCCTGGGACTGACCAGGAGAATAGGTTTTGTAACCGGACTCGGAGTCAACTGGAACAACTACAGGTTTGACGGAAATAATAATATTATAAAACTGGAAAACGGGCAGATTGAAAAATATGACCCGGAACTGTTGCTGAAAAGATCCAAGCTCTCAACTCTGTACCTGACCCTTCCGTTTTTACTGGAAATCCAGCTGCCTGCCAGCTGCAGTCAGCTCAACATAGCGGCAGGACCAATCGGAGCCGTGAAATTATATTCATATTCAAAAATGGTTTTTGATAATGGCGACAAGGTCAGGTCCGAAGATGATTTCAGTCTGAACATGCTCAGGTACGGTGCCACCCTGCGCATAGGATTCGGAAATTTCCAGATACACGGTACATCCTATTTCATGCCACTGTTTCAAACCGGGAAAGCACCAGGCGGAGTTGACCTCTATCCCTTTGAAATCGGAATTGCTTTTACAATAGATTAAGCTTCCCGAAAACAGGACAGATATATTATCTTTACACATTATCTATGTGTAATCAACAAATCTGTCCGGATGAATCTTCTTCTTATAAGCAATTCCACAAATCCGGGAGAAGCGTATCTGGCCTATCCAAGGCACAATATCCGCGAATTCCTCGGTCCGAAACCTCTTGATGTGCTTTTTATTCCCTATGCTGCAGTAACATTTTCCTATGATCTCTATGAAGAAAGAGTATCAGAAAGATTCCGCGAAACCGGCCACAGAATCGTCTCCATTCATCATTTCCCGGATCCCGTCAGGGCAGTCAGGGAGGCAGAGGCCATAGCCATCGGAGGCGGGAACACATGGAAGCTCCTCAAAAATATCAGGGAAAACAAACTTATCGCACCTGTCAGGGAGAAAGTCATGGGAGGCACACCCTATGTCGGATGGAGTGCAGGTGCCAATGTAGCCTGCCCCACCATAATGACAACCAACGACATGCCCGTAACAAGGCCGGCTTCATTCAGGTCATTCAATCTCGTTCCCTTTCAGATAAATCCCCATTATCTTGACTCTAATCCGGAAGGCCATGCAGGAGAAACACGTGAACAGCGAATTATTGAATTCATTGAAATGAACCCGGATATTTATGTTATCGGACTGCGCGAAGGGACCATGCTGGAAATCAGAAACAACAGTATTCGCCTTATTGGTCCGCGGAAAGCCAGGATATTCAAAAAAGGAATCACGGCTGTTGAGCTTGGAGACAATGATAATTTCTCATGGCTGCTGAAAAACAGATAATATACAGATTCCCGCAAATAAATTAACTTTGTCCACCGTTATCCGGCTACAGATTATTTTACCGGCAGGCGAATGAAGTTAGTGTCAAAAATACTTAAACCCCTCGCATTTGTCATTTCAGGATTAATGGCGGTCATGTTTGTCGCTGCCATGCTGGTACAGGACAAGGTTGCGGATATCGTACTCATGTCGCTGAGCAACAATATTTCAACCAGATTTGAAACAGGTTCTGTCAAACTGTCCTTCATCAGAAGATTCCCGAAGGCATCCCTTGACCTGAAAAATGTAGTGGTACGCTCATCACCCGGATTTGACAGGAAATGTTTCGGCAGAACGGATACCGACACTTTGCTTGCAGCAAGATCCGTCAGCATGGAATTCAGAATCAGGAATATCATAAAAGGCTATTATAATATCGAAAGGATCGGTGTCAGGAATGCACGGCTCAAAATTCTTACTGACACATCGGGAATGGTTAATTACGAAATAAAATCCGTTAACCAGGCAGCAGCAGACAATGATCTGCTAATAAATCTTGACGGTATCAACCTCAGCAATGTCATAACCCTCTATGACAACCGTGCAACAAAGCTGATTATTTCAGGCATCATGGAAAACGGCAGGATCAGAAGCAGAATCACCGGAAAAAATATCGATTTTACCGGTAAGGGTGACCTGAAACTTGATTTGTTTTCACTCTATGATTTCAGAATCAGCAAAAACATTGATTCCAGGGTAAATGTAATTCTGAACAAATCGGATGAAGGAATCACGTTTGAAAAGAGCAGCCTTGTTTTCGATGATAATATATTCAGTATTGACGGATTTGTTTCTGTTGACAATCATCTGGATATTTCCGTAACAGGAGAAAATATTGATATCGCCAACCTGAAAGGCTATCTGCCGGACAGCTTCCTGGAAAAGGTGACGCAATATAATCCGCGGGGTATGCTGGAACTGGAGGGTACGATCAGGGGGCAAGCCTCAAGAACTGTTAATCCGGAAATAAACATAGCCTTTTCCCTGAAAAACGGTAATGTCAGCTATAAACCATCATCAGCCCGGATTCAAAATGTTTCATTCGACGGTTCATTTACAAACGGCACGGGAATGACACCCCGGACCAGCTCACTGAAGATCGGCAACTTCAGGGGAAGACTGGGATCATCGGATTATACCGGATCACTTGTCCTTTCCGATTTCACTTCCCCCAACTGTATCCTGGAACTGAAAGGAAAGCTCATAGCGGCGGAAATAGTGGAATTCTTTGATCTGAATGCCATTTCCGCAGCCAAAGGATCTGTCGACATGCATATCAGAACAAGCGGGAAAATACCGGGGAATAAAAATTTCAGACTTACAGACCTTCTTGACATAATCAATGAAGGAAGTCTCGGATTCAACTCCTTTGGCATGAACCTCAGCAGGAACGGGATAAGAATAGCTGATGTAAACGGACAGATTCTCTTTTCATCTGATATTACTGCAAAAGACCTGGATCTCACATACCAGGGACAAAGGATGAGGATAAACGGCAGTTTTAGCGGTCTGCCACAATGGGCAACAGGGAAAAACGTAACATTAACAGCATCAGGGTCACTAATTTCTGACAGAATTACTCTTGATTCATTCTTTCCGGGGAAAGTCCGCCAGGTCAGCGAAAAAGAAAATAAAAAGACTTTCTCATTTCCTGAAAATATGATTCTTGATTTCGGCCTCAGCATCGCTGATCTTAGCTACAAGGATTTCAAGGCCCGGAATGTTTCGGGAACCATGAATTACAAGTCACGAACTTTTAATTTTAATAATCTGCATATAAATTCATTGGACGGGATTATCTCAGGTAATGGTTATCTTCTTCAAAATGCTGATAAATCCCACATCCTGAAGGGTAATTTCAGTCTTGAAAAGGTAAACGTAAAAAAGGCTTTTACTGTTTTCAACAATTTCGGACAGAATTTCATCCGGGATGAAAATCTGGAAGGCGTCCTGTCAGGATCACTGGCAATCCTTATTCCAATGGATCCTGATCTTAAGGCCTCAGGCAGAACAGTCACGGCTGAAGGAAAATATATTCTGGAACAGGGAGCCCTTCTGAATTTTGAACCTGTCAGGAAACTGTCTGATTTTATTGATATTTCAGAACTTGAAAATATCCGTTTTAAAGAACTTGAAAATGATTTTTTTATACGTAATAATTCCCTGTATATTCCCGCCATGGATGTCAGGTCATCAGCCGCCGATCTTTCTGTAAACGGCAGACACGGATTTGATAATAAATATGAATATCATGTCAGGATCCTTCTTTCCGAGATTCTCAGCAGGAAAATCGCCAGACCCAAACCACACACAAGTGAATTCGGGGCCATAAGGGATGACGGTCTGGGAAGGACCTCCCTTCTTCTCAAGATAGAGGACAGGGACGGGGAGGTGAAGGTAAGCTATGACGTCAGGGCAGCAGGCACACAGATAAAGAATGACATCAGGAAGGAAAGGCAGTCCCTGAAGACGATACTCAATGAAGAATACGGATGGTTCAGTTATGATACCGCGGCTCCGGCAAAATCATCCGCATCCGGAACCCCCAGATTCAGGGTAACATGGGAGGAGGCTGCCACAGGTGATACTGTCAGGATACTGCCTGAAGAACCCGGGCACGACAGGCGGGAATTAAGAATCAGGGATCTGCTGAAGAAAAAATAATTTTATTGAATACTTACCGACATAAGATCCCCTGGATGTTTTTCCTTTTCCTGTTTGCAATACTTACAGGTTCAGGATCTCTGATCTATACACGCTTCCTTGTTGAGACACTGAAGAATGAAGAGAGGAAAAAGGTTGAACTGTGGGCTGAGGCAACAATGCTTATAAGCATTGCCGATACAGGTCAGAATATAGAATTCCTTTCCTCGATAATAGAGAACAATATAACTATTCCGGTAATTCTTGCAGATGAGGCTGACAGTATAATAAGTTCCGTCAATTTTGATGAAAAGAAACTGCGTGACAGCGATTATCTCAATTCCCAGCTACAGAAAATACGCCGGAAGAACAGTCCCATCGAAATTGACCTGGGAGCCGGTCATATAAACCGTATTTATTACAAAGACAGTACTATACTCACACAGCTTATTTACTATCCCTATATTCAGACAGGGATAATAATTCTTTTCATCCTGGTGGCATTTCTTGCCTTCCGGGCTTCCAGAAAAGCGGAAAACAATCAGGTCTGGGTAAGCATGTCGAAAGAGACTGCCCATCAGCTTGGGACACCGGTTTCCTCCCTGGCAGGCTGGGTTGAGATACTGCAGCAGGATCATCCGGGCTTGTCCATATCAAAGGAAATTGCCCTGGATGTGGAAAGGCTCGAAAAAATAACCGGCCGGTTCTCGGGAATCGGATCCCGTCCCTCACTGAAGGATGAAAACCTTACTGCCATAGTCCTCCGGACTATCGAATACCTGAAATCCAGGACCTCCTCCAAGGTGAGCTTTGTTTTTGATTCCGATCCTGCTGTTACAATAATTCTGCCTCTTAATGCTCCTCTTTTCGAATGGGTTATAGAAAACATCTCAAGAAATTCAATAGATGCAATGGAAGGCAACGGCATCATCACATACCGGATATCGGAAAGCGATGCAAACGTTGTGGTTGACATCAGCGACACAGGTAAAGGAATACCCAAAAGGGTGTTCAAGAAAATTTTCAGTCCGGGTTACACAACCAAGCAAAGGGGCTGGGGACTCGGCCTCTCGCTTACCAAAAGGATAATTGAGGAGTTTCATGACGGAAGGATTTATGTAAGGCATTCTGAACCCGGCATTGGTTCTTCAATAAGAATAGTGTTGAACAGATGAGGTTGAAAAGATCTGGTTGAACAGATAAAGTTGAAAAGATCTGGTTGAACAGATAAAGTTGAAAAGATCTGGTTGAGCAGATGAAGTTGAGCAGATGAAATTGAAAAGGTGAAGTTGAAAAGATGAAAAGAAGTGATATAGAAATAACAGCGCCTGCAGGTTCCTGGGAATCACTCATGGCTGCTGTAAAAGCCGGTGCCGACTCGGTATATTTCGGTGCAGGAGAGCTGAACATGAGAGCAAAATCATCATTCAACTTCGGATCCGGCGACCTCGGCAGTATTGCTGAAATATGCAGGGAAAACGGATTAAAAAGCTATATCACTCTCAATTCTGTCATCTATGACAGCGAAAGGGAGGAGATGGAAAGAATGGTTGATACTGCCGTCACCAGTGGTGTTGACGGGGTGATAGCCTCCGACATGTCGGTTATAGAATATGCCTTCAGGCAGGGCCTCCCGGTCCACCTGTCAACACAGCTGAATATTTCGAATACTGATGCACTGAGGTTTTATGCTGCTTACGGGGATGTGGCTGTTCTGGCAAGGGAACTTGACCTTGAACGGGTAAAAAGGATCCATGATGCAATAATTAAGGAAAACATATGCGGACCCGGAGGGAAACAGCTAAGGATTGAAATGTTTGTCCACGGAGCCCTGTGTATGGCTGTTTCGGGAAAATGCTACATGAGTCTTCATGAACACAATAAATCAGCCAACCGGGGAAGCTGTTACCAGACATGCCGCAGATCATACATTGTAACCGACAGGGAAAGCGGATACGAACTCGAAATAGACAATGAATATATAATGTCTCCCAAGGATCTTTGTACCATAGGCTTCATCGACAGGATGCTGGATGCCGGCGTAAGAGTCCTGAAAATTGAGGGACGCGCACGCTCACCGGAATATGTCAGAACAGTAACGGAATGTTATGATGAGGCAGTCAGGGCCGTTATTGACGGAAGCTATTCCGCTGAAAAAATTTATGACTGGGAAAAAAGGCTCTCGACGGTTTTCAACAGGGGTTTCTGGGACGGCTACTATCTGGGCCGGAAAACCGGGGAATGGCATAACCGTTACGGATCAGCTGCCACCAGGAGAAAGGTATATCTTGGCAGGGTCACCAACTATTTCAGCAGGCCAGAAGTGGCGGAAATAAAACTTGAAAACGGCGACCTCAGGAGTGGTGATGTACTTCTGATAACTGGTCCGACAACAGGAGTCGTTGAATACACAGCCGGGGAAATCAGGGTTGATGACATGAAAACAGCAATAGCATCCAGGGGGACATACTGCTCAGTGAAAATCAATGAATACCTCAGAACTTCCGACAAAGTCTACAAGTGGGTGGATGAGTCGGAAATCATTCCCCGGGGATATCATTCCCGAAATATTTGAGAAAAAGCTTCTTCAGATCTTCCATTCTGACCGGTTTTGAGATGAATTCCCTTATCCCTGACAATTCTGCCTTGCTCCGTGTCCGGGGCATATCATCCGCCGTCAGGGCAACGATCAGGGTATCAGGTACCTTTTCCAGGATCCGGCCTGCAGATTCAAAGCCATCGATCCCCGGCAGAAGAAGATCCATAAAAATTATATCGTATTTCTTCTCTCCTGCTTTACGGATCCCTTCATATCCGTCAGCGGCCATCTCAAAAGAACATCCCAGCTTCCCCAGCATTCTGGAAATCACTTTCTGATTCAGTTTGTTATCTTCAACAACGAGGGCAGAGATATTTTCCCTTAGTTTTCCCTCTAAGTCTGATTCAGCCTTTATCTCAATCAGGGGGAAACTATCTGTGAGTGCCTCTGCCAGTCCGGCGGAATCAACCGGCATTACAAGATAATGATCCACAGCCAGTAAAATGGATTTAAGAAAATCACCCTGTTTCTCATGGTTACTGATCATCATCAGGATCAGTTTTTCATGAAGTCCCTCATCCCACAGGGCCGAAACAACTTCAAAACCATTGAATCCCTCGTCATTCATAATAATGATAAGGTTGTATTTTTCATCGCCGGAATCAAAATTGGCTTTTATCTGCCCGGCAGTTGATTTCTGAAAGTTTGTCAAAGATATGTTCAGATGCAGTTTATGCAGCAGATCCAGTATGTCCTCATACTCTGCAGAAGGGTCAGTTATCACAAGAGTCCTGATCTTGCTGAAAGATGTTATTTTATTGATATCCACTGTTTTTCTGAGTCTGTCATTGGAATAAACCCTGAGAGTGAAGCCTATTTCCGTACCCGATTCATCCGAAAGGCCTGAAGGACTTTTAACCGATATCTCCCCGCCCATGAGCCTGATAAGCTGAGCTGCCATTACCGGACCGAATCCCGTTTCATCACTGCTGGTAAGAATTTTTGATTCAATATTCACAACTTCCCCGAATATTTTATTCAGTGTTTCCTGATCAAAAGCCTTTCCCGTATCCTTAAGTCCGAATTCCAGTTTTACATGCCCCCTGTCATTCTCAAGCATTCTGCAGCTGAGGTGAATCTGTCCCTCAAATGTATTTCCGGCGGAATGCATTAAAAGGTTTGTAAGGATCTGCCGGAACCTGTACGGGTCTGAAATAATGCTGACAGGCGCACCGGGATCAACATCAGTGGTAAAACTGATATTTCTCCGGATAAGTATTTCCCGCACCGGATCAGCGGAATGAGCAATTACGGCTCTCAGGTCAAAGGGAATCTCCTCAAGAACCAGATTACCTGTTTCAATCCTGGAAAAATCCAGAATATCTTCCCTGACCTTCATCAGGTCGTCCGCCGAACTCCTGAGAACATCCGTTGTTTCCCTCAGCTCATCACTGAGTTTTTCCATGTTCAGGAGATCGGTCATGCCAATAATTCCCGTCAGCGGGGTGCGGATCTCATAACTCAGTCTTGCCAGGAATTCCGATTTTGCCTTGTTTGCCTTTGCTTCACCCGTCCTGGAATGCTCCAGTTCCGTAACATCCGTTAAAACATCAAGATATGCCGGCTCAGCGTAAAAATTCAGGGGAACGGTCTTTTTCAGAAATATTCTGCTGCCGGATTCATCCGGGAGTATATCATAGGAACTGCGATTAATCCCTGCTGCAGGATTCCTTGCAAAATATTCACCGACAGCCGTCAGGGATGTCTCAGGATGAATCTTTCCGGTCATGTCAGCAGCAGATCCGAATGAATACAGTGTGGCAGCCATGGTGTTGGCAATCAGGATTTCCCTTTTGCCATTATAGACTACAATTCCTGCCGGGATTTTTTCAATAATTTTTATAAGTGTGGCTTCAGATTCCTCACATATCATTTTTACTGATTCAGATTTGCGAAGCTGCCGGATCAGCAGGTAAAGAACTGTCAGGAAAAGCAGTACAGTGATTGTGACTATAAGAAATGAATTCCTGATTATGTATTTCTGGAAATAGCCGGTTGGTGTCGAAAATACAAGTGCCAGATCTCCCTGAAGAAGCCGGGTTGAATAATAGGAAGAAATCATTTGTCCGGGTTTGCCATTGATCTCGCCGCTGTGAATGACATTTCCAAACGACCCGCTCCCCGGTGCATTCCTTATCTTTTCCGTCCCCGGAGCAGTTAAAGTGATGTCACTATCCGAATTTGAGTATATTATTTCTCCCGAACTGTTTATTACCCACTGCCATTGATAATCCTTCAGGTTGTAGGCAGAAAACAATTCACTGAAATATTTACTGTGGTCAACCGTAACAACGAGATTGCCTCTTACGGTATTATTACTGATAACAGGAAGGTAATATTCATAATTCTGCCTGTTTTTTACAAGAGTGTCCCGGGTATATATCACATTCTGATTGTGAAGCACAAATTGCTGTTCCAGCCATTCCCCCTCGTCTGTTTTTAGGGTAAATTCATTTTTTCTGTCATCGTATATCTTTATTCCGGTGATATAATCAGAATATTTCACGTATAAAAGTCTGATTTTTTCAACAGCGGCATCCCTGTAATCATTATCCGTGAAAAAATTCCCCAGGTCTCCCCGGTAAGCTATTTCAATGAGATCGGATGCACAACTGCTATTTACTTCATCCACCATTATCCCGGCTAACCGGGCCTGATGGTCAAGGAGGGTGGTTATATATTGGATTTGCTTATTATACAGACTTTTATAATAGATGATATTGGCAAGTACAATAACAATTACTACCAGATAACTGAACATCAGGATTTTTTTCATCAGGACCGGAATTTGACTTTCACAGGATATAAAGATAATCCTTATTTGATAATTTCGCTGAAAAATTATCTGTATTTCCGATTATCATCTTCAATTATATTCAGATAGCTCCTGTATCTCAGGGGATCAATTTCCCCTTCCTCCACGGCGCGGAGGACAGCACAATCCGGTTCATCCAGATGAAGGCAATTGTAGAATTTACAGTTTTCAGATATCCTGAATATTTCAGGGAAGAAATGATAAATTTCATTTCTCTGCATATCCACCATTCCGAATCCCTTTATGCCGGGTGAATCGATCAGGTAGCCCCCGATAGGCAAACTGTGCATTTCCGGGAAGGTGGTAATGTGTTTGCCCTGCTTGTGATAATCAGAAATTTTCCCGGTTTTGAGTCTGAGTTCAGGATTCAGGATGTTGAGAAGTGATGTTTTACCCACGCCGGAATTTCCTGCAATCAGGCTTATTTTGTCCCTGAAAGATTCAACCAGAGGCTCAAGGCCTTTCTTCTCCCATACTGACAGTCTGAAACATTTATATCCGATTTTCTCATACACGGAAATCATATATTCCATTCTGTCTGTATCGTCCCCGGTGTAAAGGTCTGTCTTGTTGATGATCAGACTTGCAGGTATTCTGTAGGCTTCGGCGCTGATAAGGAATCTGTCGATAAATTCTGACTGTGTAACCGGATGGGAAATGGTGATCATCAGGAAAGCATGATCAACATTGGCAGCAAGGATCTGAATCTGTTTTGAGAGATTGGATGCTCTTCTGAGTATATAGTTTTTCCTGTCAAGAAGATCTGTAATTATTCCGGCGGTTTTGCCGGACTCAAATTCAAACAGTACTCTGTCACCCACGGCTACCGGATTTGTGGTTTTCAGGCCTCCCCTTATCCTGAATATTCCTTTAATGGTACACTCAACAACGTTATGGTCACCGTAAAGGACCCTGTAACGGCTGCCTGTTGATTTTATGACCAGACCTTCCTGCTTCAATCGGAATATTTATTAAAAATTACAGGGGTCCTTTTGACACATCCGGGACCCCTGCATAATACTGCAACCGGTGATCAGCTGTTGGAATCCATGATCAGAAAGGGCTTCGCTTCAAAGGTATGATAAGACGGTCTGAGCCTTTCCGTGTTGTAAAACTGCTCAATGTTCACAAATTTCTTTGTGGCTGTTACAACATCCAGCGGAACGTTTCCATATTTTCCATTTTTCAGAACTACCAGCTTTCCATAAATCCCCTTGAGTATCAGGTCAAAAGCCAGATTTCCATATGCCATCGGAACTATTGAATCAAGGAAATCCGGATCACCGCCCCTCACCATATATCCGAGTTTCTGATTAATGATATTTATTGTTTTACCATTATTGTACTTGGCAGAAAGATCCTTTAGTTTTGAAGATACCAGTTCACCTATCCCTCCAAGCTTTGCATGTCCGTATGCATCCTTTTCACTGTCAGCGAATATCATGTCTCCCCCTTCGAACATGGCCCCTTCGGAGACAAGCACAACAGCATATTTACTGGGGTTTTTGTTCCTGTCTTCAACCATCAGTCTGGCCAGATGATCAATATCGAATTTGTATTCGGGTATTACACATCTGTTTGCTGCTCCTGCCATTGTGGGCAACATCGCCGTGTATCCGGCATAGCGTCCGAAGACTTCCAGTACCAGAAGCCTTTCATGAGATCCGGCTGAAGTCCGCAGACTGTTTGTCATCTGAATGGTCCTGGTTACACAGGTACTGAAACCGATACAGTAATCCGTTCCCGGAACATCGTTGTCCATCGTTTTCGGTATGGCAACAACCTTTACTCCCTGCTTAAAAAGATGTACCCCGTAGCTAAGGGTGTCATCCCCCCCGATAGGTATGAGGTAATCAACATTGAGCCATTCCAGGTTTTTTATGATTTCCGGAGTCAGGTCATTGATCTCCTTGTCATATGTGCCTTTTAAATGTTCAGGGACAGTGGCCCTGGGCATATGGCTTGGCCTGGTCCTGGAGGTATGCAGAAAAGTTCCGCCCGTCCTCCCGGCCTTGTTTACAATGTCATCGGTAAGAATCTGGTAGCAATTACTGTTGTCAGCCTTGCTGTCCCTCAGCATTTCAGTAATTCCTGCCCAGCCCCTGCGTAATCCAATAACTTTGTAACCTTCACTGTTGGCACGTATTGTAACTGCCCTGATAGCCGGATTCAATCCGGGGACATCCCCGCCTCCTGTCAGAATAGCAATGATTCCCTTTGTTTTATTAACTGCCATTTTTTTAATTTTTATTTGTTAGCATTATTTTTGAGAGATCAAATTTATAACTTTTTGATCTGATTCCAAGCATAAGTTAATTGCTTTTAATTCTGTTATTTGCCTCCGATCTGCATTTCAGCAATCCTGAACGTCGGTGAGGCAAAGCTCCTCTTCCTATCCGGACCGTTTCATTACCGGATTATGAATTCCCTGTCTTCCAAAACACCGCCTCGGGTTGAGTACACAGCTGCCCTGCCCGCCAGTTCGTTTTTATAGAGCCTTATATTAAAAACTCCGGTACTTACAGCACCGCCTTCAGTGAAGGGAAGGTCTCTGAATACAGGTCCCGCCGGCTGCAGCCTTCTTTCAGGCTGATTCCTGCTCCGGCCTTCCCTGCCCGCCGTTTTCCCGGTTTCGGGAAGAATCCTGTAAGGCAGCCTGCCGCCGGATGTTCCCGCGGTATCCAGCTCAAGAACAATCCTGTCGCGGGTGACTATCTTCACCAGATATGCCTGTTTGAAGGCAGTAGGCAGTTTGCCGCTGTTCCTGAAACTGACCTTAACCTGGTAATCGGCAGAATCCGATTTATATGACCTGATTTTTTTTGTTTCGATATTTTCCCATGTCAGTTCCGGAAGGTGTCTGGCCATTTCAATATTAAAAAGGGCCTGGTTCCTGATCCAGGTTTCCAGATGCCGTGCGGGAGGATTCTGCTGGAAGAACTTGGGATCAAAGCCTCCGATCTCAACTTCCCCCAGATCAGGATGTATAATCTTTTCCCAGTCCTTGAATCCTTCCCCTCCGTTTTCCTTTTCATCCCAGATAAGCATATCTATCTGATCAGTTACCCCGTCGCCGTTCAGATCCCCGAACCTGCCGCCGTTCCAGATTTCATCACCGTACCATACCGCACCGTAATACCAGTATCCGAAATCCGGGCCATGACCGAAAAGTGGATTCCCTCCACCGTAATCATTGTATACATCACCTGCCCTGGCATAGCCTGTAATCTTTTTACCCAGTTCATCAAAATATTTGTACCAGCTGAGATCCTCGGGATACATACGCTCTTCAGAAGCGGATGTTGACGGTGGTCTGAGGTGCATCGGGACACTGGTGTCCATTGAGTTTACCACATAGATGTTAGGATGTGACAGAAGAAATGCAACCACCGACCTGGTTTCCGGTTCGCTGAGAGGATATTCCCCGGCACCGCCCTGCCGGTATCCACGACCGGTTTCTTCAGTCTGCGGCCTCCAGTTTTCCGGATAATTCCTGTGAAGATCAAGACCTCCGATCCCGTCCTCGTTTATACGTCCGTCTCTGTCATTATCAATACCTTCCGTTGATGAGAGATAAATTCCCTCCCCCGCTTCCACCCTCTTCATAATCCTTCCGGAAGGATCCCCCGGATCGGGTATCAGGTTTCCGTTCTTTTCATCCTTCCAGCGCATGGTATGAATAATGCCGTCGTTGTTCAGATCATCAGGCGGATCCTCATCCAGAAGGCCGTCCCCGTCATTGTCAAAGGGTCTGACAGTACTCCTGTTGCTCTGGGCAGTATGCATGTAGAGATTATGCCCGTCGGGATTATTCACCGGACGCAGGTATATTGCCCTTGTATCCAGAAGATGGGTAATATCCGGGTCCTTCCCGTAATTTTCCAGCAGATATTGGGCAAGCCACATCACCGTTTCCGAAGCAGTTACCTCGCCGCTGTGCCTTCCTCCTTCGAAAAACGCCGCCGGCTTGTCAGTATCCCTGCCTGTTTTCCTGTTTGTAACAGTTATCTGCATTATGGGCCTTCCCTCATAACTTTTCCCCACTTCATACAATTCCACGAGATCACTGTACTTTTCAGCCCAGATCTCCAGCCAGTCGTAAATGACGTCGAGGGAATGATAATTATCGAAAAGGAGTGCCTCTCCTGTTTCATACTGAACATTCGGATGACGCACTTTCGGGAAATAATTTACCCCATGCCGCATTCCGCTGAGGGTATAGTAAGCAATCCCTTCATTTGCCGAAGCATCCCCGGAACGGGACTGAACCGGTAACTGGTCCTGAACATGGAAGCCGGGCCGTGGCTGGCCGGAAAGCATGGCTGAGCAAATGACACAAAAAGTCAGTACTATAAATTTCTTCATAATCGGCAATTCAAATATATTAACGGGTTTAATTATCCTCTTTTTGAGAGTATTTCAAGCTTTTGAAGGTCTGATATTTCGACTGTCCTGCCATATACCCTGATAATTCCTTCCTTTCTGAATTCAGAAAGAGTCCTGATTACATTTGCAGTACTCATCCCGATATAGTCTGCAATTTCCTTTCTTGAAACCGGCAGGTCAAAGATTCTCGAATTATAGATTTCTCTGCTGAAATAAAGAAGGGAATATGCAATACGGCCTATCAGATTCTTCTGTCTCAAATCAAGTGTCTGTTCTATGATCTTTTCATTGACTTCTGCTATTCTTGTCAGCAGCATTATTGAAAAAGTGCCGTTATTCATTAAAAGGCTCTTTATATAATCAGGACTGATATTACATACAACTGAATCTTCCAGTGCTGAAACGGAATAACGGTAATTGTTGCCTGAAAAAACACTCATGTTACTTACAAATTCAAAAGGCCTGGTGATTGTTACTATCTGTTCATCACCTGAACTTGTTCTCCGGAACACCTTTACCAGTCCGTTCTTCAGATACTTGAAGCTTGTAATCTTCTCTCCCTCATGATGAATTACCTCTCCTCTGCGGTATGAAAATTCTTTCTTGTTCCTGCAAAGATCATTTATTTCTTCATCATCAAGACATGCCAGAACGATGTTTCTGAAATCACAGTTTTCACAAACACAATTTATGTTTTTTAATTCCATAATTACAGCTCCTCTGCAAATTTACATTTTTCCCGTTCATTATTGCTTTCAGCCCGCATAATTTACGCCGGCTGTTTGTTTAATTAACAAATTTAGGACTACTTTGATCACTTTTTTCCAATTTATAAAAACAGGATATGTTTATGCATTACAAAACCGATTATCATATTCACACAACCTTCAGCGACGGGAAAGCAGCCCCTGAGGACTATATTGCCCCGGCAACCGATGCCGGTTTGTCGGAAATGGGTTTCTCGGAACATCTTTCCCTTTTCGGCAGGGATCAGTACTGGGTAATGGATCCGGCTGAAACCGGCAGATATCTCGCATACATAGATAATCTGAGGAAAGAAACAGCTAATATGATTATCAGAACCGGTCTTGAAGTTGATTATGTGGAAGGAAAAGATAAAGAAATCAGGGATTTCCTTGACGGGATTGAACTTGACTACCGTATCGGAGCGGTTCATTATCTCGGGGAAAGGACAGTAGATGAAGGACCGGATTTTTATGAAGGGAAAAACTTTGACCGGCTTTTCAAAACCTATTTTTCCATGGTGGAACATGCAGTATCATCGGAAATTTTCGACATTATCGGCCATTGTGATCTTATCAGGATTTTCGGTTACAAACCTTCATTTGACCCGGAGCCCCTGTACAGGGAACTTGCAAGGACAATGAAAAAACATGATGTGGTTTTTGAAGTTAATACCAACGGGAGGAACAGGCCCGTGGGTGAATTTTATCCCGATCCGCAATTCCTGAAGGTATTTGCAGAAGAAAGGGTTGCCGTGTGCGTCAATTCGGATGCGCACATACCTTCCAGGGTGGGACAGTTCTTTAATGAAGCTTATCAGCTGCTGAAATCAAATGGCTTCAGGGAAATGGCAACCTTCAGCAGGCGTCAGAGAAAAATGGTAAGCCTCTGAACCAGCCGTAACAGGCAGACTTTAAACAAACCAGGAAACATGAGAGCAGTCATACAGCGTGTAAGGAAATCAGTCGTCAGCACCGAAGAAGGGATACTGGCATCAGCAGGTCCCGGTCTGCTGATTCTCGCCGGTTTTGAGGAGGCAGACAGTGCTGAGGATGTGGAATGGATGAGCAATAAGATAATCCAGCTCAGGATATTCAACGACAAAAATGGTATTATGAATCTTTCCGTCAGGGAAACGGGAGGCGACATAACCGTAGTCAGCCAGTTTACTCTTCATGCCAGAACAAAAAAGGGAAACAGGCCTTCATATATCAGGGCTGCCGCTCCGGAGAAAGCCATACCCCTTTATGAAATGTTCGTGTCAAGACTCACGGAGCTTCACGGAAAACCTGTCGGAACCGGTAAGTTTGGTGCCATGATGCTGGTTGAAATACACAATGACGGTCCTGTCACAATAATTATTGATACCAGGGACAAAGAGTGATTCCGATGAATGAAAACCATACTTCCCCGGATGAAACGGGCCTGAAAAGATCCGTACTGCTTGTTACTGCTTTTGCATCCTTTCTTACCCCGTTCCTGGGCTCTGCAATAAACCTTGCCCTGCCAGCTATCGGAAATGAATTTCAGGCCACTGCACTCGAACTCGGATGGATAGTAAGCAGTTTCCTTCTGACATCCGCAATTTTCCTTCTTCCCTTTGGAAGACTTGCCGACATTGCCGGCAGAAAGAAGGTTTTCAAATATGGTATATTCCTTTTCTCACTGTCCGCATTTTTGATTATTTTCTCATGGAATACCGTCTCTCTGATCGTTTTCAGGATAATACAGGGCATTGCAGGGGCAATGATATTCGGAACCAGCATGGCCATCCTGACTTCGGTTTTCGAACCCGGGGAAAGGGGCAGGGCCATGGGAATAAATACTACTTCAGTATATGCCGGACTCTCCAGCGGACCGGTGATTGGCGGATTGCTTACACAGCATTTCGGCTGGAGAAGCATATTTATCCTTCTTGTTCCTCTGGGTATAATTTCCCTGTATCTGATATTTACCAGAATAAAAACAGAATGGTCTGAGGCGAAAGGCGAAAAATTTGACTGGACCGGATCTCTAATCTACGGCGTATCGCTTGCTTCCTTTATGCTTGGCTTTTCCAGACTGCCGTCAGCCGGAGGCTTTGCCATGACAGGAACTGCCATTCTGCTGGGACTGGTATTCATTTTTTACGAGAAAAGCATAGATAATCCGGTTTTTGATATCAGGCTGATGCTCAGGAACAGGGTTTTTGCATTTTCTGGTATTGCCGCCCTTATTCATTATTCGGCCACTTCAGCCACAGGATTCTTTCTCAGTCTTTATCTCCAGTATCTTAAGGGCTTTGATGCCAGAACTGCCGGACTGATACTGATATCCCAGCCTCTCATGATGGCCCTGCTGTCCACTTTTGCAGGAAAATTATCCGACAGGTATAATCCGGGAATAATTGCATCATACGGAATGGCTCTGACATCATCGGGACTGATTATGCTTTGCTTCATAAACCAGAACAGTCCCCTGATACTTATTATCATCCTGCTTGCAGTCATGGGCATTGGTTTCGGTCTGTTCGCCTCACCCAATTCAAATGCCATCATGAGCTCGGTGGGAAAAAAACATCTGGGAGTGGCATCTGCCGTCCTGGGAACCATGAGAATGGCGGGGCAGATGATGAGCATGGGAATTGCAATGATGCTTCTTGCCCTGTACATGGGACAGCAAGCCATTGTTCCCGAATCCTATCCCGGATTAATGACGGGAATGCGTACCGGTTTCATAATTTTTTCCATTCTTTGTATCGTTGGCATATTTGCTTCCCTGGCGAGGAAATAATTGTATAAACCCGGACATACACACATAAATTTGTTAAAAAAATATTTTTCAATATAAAAAACATTAAATTACGCCACGTCTATTACATTATTATATTGATTTACTTTATCCTGATGCCATGACCAAATTATATGAGAAACTGATAAAACAATGCCCTTCTGAATCAGAGATTAAAAAAGAACTGAAGAAAGTGTCGGAAGTTATGGCTGAGATCCCGGACAAGTATTTATTAATGACAATATTGAGCTGCCTTGACCTTACCAGTCTCGGTACTTCCGACAATAAGAGCCATATATTGCAGCTCACAGGTAAAATCAACAGTTTTTCGGGCAGGTTTACAAATATTCCGAATGTTGCAGCTATCTGTGTGTTTCCGAATTTTGTATCTGTTGTAAAGGAAAAGCTTGCGGTTAAAACCGTAAAAATAGCAACTGTTGCAGGATCTTTTCCCACATCCCAGACTTTCCGCTCCATAAAACTGGCTGAATGTAAACTGGCCCTGGAATCAGGAGCTGATGAAATAGATCTGGTTATATCTGTCGGCTCTTTCCTGAACAATGATTTTGCGGCAGTTGCGGATGAAATACGGGAAATAAAGCAGGCCATGGGTAATAAGGTTCTGAAAATCATTATAGAGTCCGGCCTGCTGGGTGACCATGAGAACATATTCAAGGCATCAATGATAGCCATGGATGCCGGAGCAGATTTCATCAAAACCTCTTCGGGAAAAACCAGCATATCTGCAACACCCGAAGCAGCATTTGTTATGTGCAGGGCAATATCCCATTTCTATTCCGAAACGGGTATCAAAGTGGGCTTCAAGCCCGCCGGTGGAATTGTAAGCGTAAATGATGCCATTAGCTACTACAGGATTACAGAACACTGTCTGGGGAAAGAATGGCTGAATAATAATTTTTTCAGGATCGGATCGAGCCGTCTGGCAAACAATATTTTGTCTGAAATTGCCGGGGAAAGACATGATCATTTTTGATATAAATCAAAATATTATATTCCGGGATCCGGAAAAACAGACAAACAATTCATTTCCTGAAAAAATCATCTTCCCCGCCGATACATCAGAAAAGGTGAATCAAGATGCAGGGGCAGATTCAATCACCATAGCTGCCTTCGGCAAGAGCTGGAATGAGAATAATGACAGTACTTCAACAGTTCCGGAAGACAGTTTCACCGGACTGATCCTCCGCGGCAGCGAAAATCCCCTGGATGCTTTTTACAACGATAAATCCATCCGTTTCCCTTATAATTACCTGTCTGAACCGGCAGAAAAAACGCCTTTGCCAAACGACCGGGTAATTACAGGATACCTCAGGGATGGTGAAATCCTGCCTGCACAGCCTTTCGATGCTGACTGGATCCTGATCCCGGTTATTGTCACGGCATTTATTTATGCCGGTCTGAGAGCCTTCCCCGGAAAATTAATCAGCAATGTCAAATCATTCCTGCTCTTCAAGGGTATCGGAGATCCTTCATCCCGGGAGAAAGGAGCTTTTTTCAACTGGCATTCGGGTCTGGTTAACATTATTTCGTTCTCAGCCCTGGCACTCTTCCTGTATCTTGCCACAGATTACCATGATTTTAATCCATTTGGTATTCAGGGAATACGACTTTGGCTCCTGCTGTTTTTACTGACTATTGTCCTGATAACAATCCGAATCATTATTTGCTTTATCCTGGGAATGATCAGCGGTGAAAAAACGGTGTTCGGTGAATATGCGGCAAGCATTTTACAGTCTTTTCATATAACAGGCTTTTCACTATACATCATTTCGATTCTACTCGTTTATACCAGATTATTTCCTCCTGCAGTTTTGCTGGGGACAGGATTTATTCTTGCCGTCCTGTTCTATCTGATGCGCATATTCAGGCTGTTTTTGATTTTTTTGAAAAGGGATGTTTCGATTTTCTATTTGATTTTGTACCTTTGTGCGCTGGAATTTCTGCCGGCACTCGTCGTTTTAAGATATTTGACAAATCTGTTTTAAAAGAGCCTGGGATTCCCGAAAAGTTAAACTAAAAATCGTAAGGAGTTGAAAATAAGGAAGATTTTAGTGTCACAGCCAGAACCGTTGAATCCGAAATCTCCATATTTCGATCTGGCAAAAAAATACAATCTGAAAGTAGACTTCAAGCCATTCATCCAGGTAAAAGGAGTATCAGCCAAAGATTTCAGGCATCAGAAAATCAATATCAATGATTTTTCTGCTGTAATTTTCACAAGCAAGACAGGAATAGATCATTTTTTCAGAATATGCAATGAGATGAGAGTTACTGTTCCTGACACAATGAAATATTTCTGCATAACCGAAAACATTGCTTTTTATCTGCAGAAATACATAGTGTACAGAAAAAGGAGAATTTTCCACGGCAAGGCCAGATTTAAGGATCTTATCGAAGTCATCGGCAGGCACAAGGATGACAATTATTTCGTTCCCCTTCCCAGACCTCATAATGCCGAGATTCCCGATCTTCTTGCCAAACACAATATCAGACATAAGATAGGCATATTATATAAAACCGTAAGCAGCGACTTTACCGACATCAAGGATTTTGATTATGATATCCTGGTTTTTTACAGCCCCTCGGGAATAAAGTCGCTCAAGGAGAATTTTCCCGATTTTGTTCAGGGAGACATCAAGATAGCGGCATTCGGGCCTACAACAGCCTGTGCTGTGGAACAGGAAGGGCTAAGACTTGATATTGACGCACCTAATTCACAGGCTCCTTCCATGACAATGGCTCTGGACAACTACCTGAAAGACTATACCAGGAATTGCAAGTAAGATCCTGTTTTCAGGGTCAGCAGACCAAAACAACGGCAAAAATCAACAGGCCCTGACAACAGGGTTTAAGGGGATGACTGTTACCCGCGAATCATTCAATAAAGCTGAAAGGCTTTCCAGCCGCAAGACAATCACAAAACTGTTTGAGAGTGGAAATACTTTTTTTACACGGTATTTCAAGGTGATCTGGGCAGAATCTGAAACAGATTCCCCTTTCCCCGCCAGAATCGCATTTGCAGTTCCTAAAAAAAAGTTCAGGCATGCGGTCACAAGAAATCTTTTGAAAAGAAGGATCAGGGAAGCATACAGGAAAAACAAGTTCCCCTTCTATAAATTTCTCGTTTCGGAAAACATTCAGATAGCATTGATGGTTATATTCAGGAAAGACTCTGTTGAAGAATACAGTACACTGGAAAGGGCTGTCCGGGAAATGCTTGAAAGAATCAGTACTGAAATCCGGGAGAAGCGGTACTGAGCAGGCTATCGGGAAAAGCTTCATCCGAAACTGACAGGGGAAGGTCTTGTGCAATGATTATTCTTATTACTTTCGTGCGTTCAATTGTTGAAAATATATGAAAAAGAAAATTTCAGCCAGAGTGGCAGTTGTTATATTCATCCTGACCCTGGGTGGTCTGGGAATAAGTTTCCTGGGAATTCAGGAAACACGTGATTTCAGGATTGCAAAGAACCTTGACATTTTCCTGACACTTTTCAGGGAACTGAACACATTTTACGTTGATGAAATTAATCCCGACAAAATTATTCAGTCGGGGATTGACAACATGCTGAAAACCCTTGATCCCTATACCGTGTATTATCCTGAATCGGAAGCTGACGATTTTGCCTTCATGACAACGGGAAAATACGGCGGGATCGGCTCCCTGGTGAGAGGGGGCGATGAATATGTTGTTATAAGTCAGGTTTACAAGGGATTCCCTGCCGATCTGGCCGGAATAAGAGCCGGGGATATAATCAAAAAGGTAGACGGGGTTTCCATCAGGGGTATGTCGACTGACAAGGTCAGTGACAGGCTGAAGGGAAATCCGGGATCAGAAGTTGTTGTGACCATTGAAAGAAACGGCAGGGAATCTGATCATTCAGTGAAACGTGAGAGGATAATGATTCCCCCTGTTCCCTGGTATGGCATGATAGACAATAAAACTGCCTATATCCGCTTCACAAATTTCACACAGAACTGTATTACGGATGTAAGAAATGCCCTTACCGAGCTCAGGAAATCCGGTCCGGAACAGCTTATCCTTGACCTGAGAAGCAATCCCGGCGGACTACTTTCGGAAGCCGTTGAGATAGTTAACCTGTTCGTTGGTCCCGGTAATGATGTTGTTTCCACCAAAGGCAAGGTCAGACAGTTTGATGATAATTTCAGGACCACAAAGGCGGCAGTCGATGAAACTATTCCTCTTGCGGTACTTATCAACAGATCGTCGGCTTCGGCTGCAGAAATTGTTGCAGGAGCAATTCAGGACCTGGACAGGGGAGTGGTTGTGGGCCAGCGGTCATATGGCAAGGGACTGGTTCAGGTCACCCGCCCTCTCAGCTACAACACCCAGCTCAAGGTAACCACCGCGAAATATTATATCCCGTCGGGAAGATGCATTCAGGCACTCGATTTTTCCCATCCGAATGAAGACGGCAGTGTGGGATTCATTCCGGATTCACTCATCACGGAATTTAAAACACGCAACGGCAGAACGGTAAAAGACGGAGGAGGAATCAGTCCCGATGTGGTCATAATCCCCGAAATGCTCAGCCAGATATCGACCGAGCTATATCTGAGAAATTTTATTTTCGATTTTGCCAGCAGATACTACTGGGCCAATCCCGGTATTAAAAGCATTTCGGATTTTAAATTCACCGACAAGGATTTTGAGGATTTTGGCAATTTCCTCAGGGAAAAGATGTTTCAATACAAAACCGTAACGGAAGCATCCCTTAATGAACTTATTGCCAATGCCAAAAAGGAAAAATACTATGAGCTTCACAAGGATATCTTTACTGAGCTTGAAAAGGATATTGCCCATGACCTGGACCAGGATCTGTCCATTTTCAGGGATGAAATAACACAGTTGCTGGAAGAAGAGATTATCGGCCGCTATTTTTATGAGGAAGGAACCATCATATGGTCCGTAAAAAGGGATGTACAGATACAGAAGGCTCTTGAAATACTGAAAGACAAGACGAGGTACAGTTCAATACTGAGCGGGAAGAGTCTTCCCGTTCTCAGGGCTAATGAGCCTCCAGCCAGTTACGGCCGCTCCCCTGCTCAACTTTCAGCGGAACGACCAGCTTTGCTGCATTCGACATTTCATGTATGACCATTTCCCGAAGCCGGTCAAATTCCTTTTCCGGAACTTCAAAAATAAGCTCATCATGAACCTGCAGTATCATTGCGGAACTGAAACCTTCCCTTTTCAGCCTTTCATCTATGCGTATCATTGCTATCTTGATAATATCCGCGGCAGAACCCTGAATGGGGGCATTGATGGCATTCCTCTCGGCATTGCCCCTGACCACCTGGTTGCCTGACAGTATATCCCGCAGGTATCTCCTCCTGCCGAACATTGTTGTAACATAGCCTGCTTCCCTGGCTTTCTGTATACTCTCATCCATATATTTTCTCACGCCGGGATAGGATGCAAAATATCCGTCAATCAGATCTTTGGCTTCCTTCCTGCCAATGTTGAGCCGCTCCGACAATCCGAATGCCGATATTCCGTAAATAATACCGAAGTTTGCGGTTTTTGCCCGGCTGCGCATTTCTCTCGTTACATCCTCTATACTGATTCCATATATTTTTGCGGCAGTGGCAGCATGAATGTCACTGCCCGACAAAAAATCAGCAATCATACCTTCATCCCCGCTGAGATGTGCCATGAGCCTCAGTTCAATCTGGGAATAATCGGCAGAAAAAAACAGGCATCCCTCAGCAGGAATAAAAGCCTTTCGTATTTCTCTTCCGCGCTCATCCCTTACCGGTATATTCTGAAGATTGGGATTGTTGGAGCTCAGTCTGCCCGTTGATGCAACAGCCTGGTTAAACGAAGTATGTATCCTTCCGGTTTTCCTGTTTATCAGTTGCGGAAGAGCCTCAACATAGGTTGACAAGAGTTTTTTTAAACCTCTGTATTCTAAAACCTTATTGATAATCGGATGTTTATGGACAAGACGCTGGAGCGTTTCTTCACTGGTAACAAACTGCTTTGTCTTTGTCAGCTTTGCCTTGTCATCCAGTCTGAGCTTCAGAAAAAGTATATCGCCAAGCTGCCTGGGTGATGAGATATTGAAATCGCTTCCGGCAAGAGCATGAATTTCATTTTCAAGGCTTATGATATCTTCGCGCAGACCTGTGGCAATGGATCCAAGCTCATCCTCATCAAGTATCACGCCCTTCCTTTCCATGGCTGCCAGTACCCGTATCAGAGGCATTTCAATTTCCCCGGCCAGCTCATACAGGCTCTCCTCCCTGATCCTGGGTTCAAAAACATTCCTGAGCTGAAGTGTTATATCCGCATCTTCCACGGCATATTCCGTTATCTGCTCCGGGGGGACGGATCTCATACTCCTTTGCTGCCTGCCTTTTTCGCCTATGAGCGATTCAATCCGAACCGGTGTATATGAAAGGTATAATTCCGAAAGAAGGTTCATGTTATGACGCATGTCGGGCTCAAGAAGATAATGGGCTATCATCGTGTCAAACAGCGGGCCCTTCACATCAATGCCGTAATTTCCCAGCACATGGATATCAAATTTGCAGTTCTGCCCTATCTTCAGGATGTTATCATTTTCAAACAGTGGCCTCAGTATCTCCAGCAGGGCAATGGTCTCATCCCGTTCCGGCGGAAAATACACCAGATAACCCTTATCCTTTTCCCAGGAAAGGGCAAGAGCAACGATTTCCGAATCCAGGGCATCAATTCCGGTTGTTTCCGTATCAAAGCAGTATTCCTTTTGTCTGAGTGCAATGTCAACAATCTTCCGGAGTTCGTCCCGGTCCCTGACAAGCCTGTAATCATGTTTCCGGCCGGAAATACCGGATCTCGCAGTTTCAGCGGTTTCAGCGGTTTCAGCGGTTTCAGCGCCATCAACGGTTTCAGCGGTTTCAGCGCCATCACTTACTGCCGGAGAAGCAGGAAAAAGAGAAGCCTGGAATACTCCTGCCGAAACCTTTTCAGCCTGTCCGGCTTCCGGATTCTCCGGCTTATCCAGAGCGGAAAGTATCTTTGCTCCTACAGTCCTGAACTCGAGCTCGTCAAAAAGAGTCATGAGCCTGGCTGCATCAGGTGTTTCGCTTATCAGTTCCTCCTCCCTGAATTCAACCGGCACATCAATGATTATTGTTGCAAGCTTTTTTGACAGTTCAATCTTATCCCTGTTTCCTTCAATCGTTTCCTTCAGTTTACCCTTCAGTCCGGAAGTGTTCCGGAAGAGTTCCTCAACAGATCCATATTCCCCGATCAGTTTCATTGCAGTTTTTGGCCCGACTCCGGGAGCACCGGGAATATTGTCCGCAGAATCACCCATAAGGGCAAGTATGTCGATAACCTGTTCCGGCCTCTCAACCGAGAATTCCCTTCTGACATCCTCAACTCCCCACTGTACGGATTCATTTCCACCCCGCGCGGGCTTGAACATAAAGATATTGTCGGAGACAAGCTGGGCAAAATCCTTGTCGGGAGTCATCATAAAGGTAGTAAATCCCCTGCCGGAAGCTTTTTTTGCCAGAGTACCAATAACATCATCCGCCTCATAGCCGGGAAAATCAATAACGGGAATTTTGTAAGCCTCCAGGATTTCTTTAATATAGGGTACTGCCTTTCTTATATCCTCGGGTGTTTCATCGCGGTTGGCCTTGTATTCGCTGTACATCTCATGTCTGAACGTTGGTCCCGGAGCATCAAATACCACGGCTATGTGCGTAGGCTTCTGCTTGCGGAGCACTTCTTCAAGGGTCAGGACAAAACCGAATATTGCAGATGTGTTGAGTCCCCCGGAAGTTATTCTGGGATTTCTGATAAATGCATAGTAGGAACGGAAAATCAACGCGTAGGCATCAAGGAGAAATAATTTTTTTGTATCTGAGTTTTGCATGGTCTATTCATTATCACTGGCATACCATTCGGCATATGATTTTGCCGTTTCGTACAATTTAAGTGAATGCAGTTTAACGCCAGCCGGAAATACATCATTAAGTATTCCGGCAAAATTCTCTATCAGTTTTTCACATGTAGGCTGATAATTCACTATCAGTATATTTCCAAATGCATCGCCCATCATTTTTTTCCTTTCATCATCAAAATCACTGCTGATGACCAGCGAATGATCAAAGCGGTCAATGATTTTTTCCTGAACAATTTCCCTGAGCACATTAAAATCTATCAGCATTCCGTTCTTCGGACCGGATTTATCACTGACAGGTATACCCGATACTGTCACAAAAAGACGGTATGAATGGCCGTGAACGTTTTTACAGGGCCCGTCATAGCCTTTCAGCGCATGCGCCATCTCAAAGGTGAATTCCCTCGTAACTCTTATAATGCTCATGTTAAAATGAATTATCCTCCGCCTGCCAAAATTAGTCAATATCCATGAATAGATCGCTTTTTTACAATGTACGGGCATTATTTAACATAATTTACCGGCAGGAATCGTTATTTAGTTTACCTTTGCTCACTTTTAACCACGTAATTAATGGGCAATAAAGAAACGAATCTGACATTCCCGGCACTGTTCGAAAGAACCTTAAGGAATCATCCTGAATCAAATGCCTATGCATTTGTCGGTGAAGAGCCGATAAGCTGGACAGAGGCAGCAGGGATGATATCTTCCGTAACAGCCCTTCTGGAATCTGCGGGAATCATTCCCGGCGACAAGGTAGCGATTCTGAGTACCAACATGCCCAACTGGGCAATCAGCTATTTCGCAGTTGTATTCATGGGAGCGGTGGCAGTACCGATACTGCCTGACTTTTCACCGACGGAAATTATCAACGTCATTGAGCATTCTGGAGCCAGGGCATTGTTTGTATCATCAGGTCTGAAACACAAGACAGATGGTCTGGAGCCCGGAAAACCGGAAACCATATTCAATATTGAGGATTTTTCTGTTCTGTCTGCCCGTGACGAAACCCTGAAATATACTCCCGGATCCCTCCCCCTGCAGAAATATGAGGTGACCGGAGACGACCTTGCCTCAATAATCTACACTTCGGGAACCACCGGCCGCTCCAAGGGAGTGATGCTGACACATAAAAATATCTGTTTCAATGCATTAAAAGGAGAGTTGATTCAGCCTGTGAACAAAAATGACAGGTTCCTTTCAGTGCTTCCTCTTTCACATACCTATGAGAATACACTGGGGCTTATTCTTCCAATGCTCGGAGGATCGTGTGTCTATTACCTCAGGAAGCCACCCACTCCCCCGGTTCTTATTCCTGCACTCGAAACCGTAAAGCCGACCATCATGCTTTCCGTTCCGCTCATAATCGAAAAAATCTATTACAACAAAATACTGCCATCCCTGACGGGAAAATGGCTTATGAAGCAACTCTACAATATTCCCTTTATCAGGAAAAAGCTGAACAGGATAGCCGGAATTAAACTGATGAAAACCTTTGGCGGCAATCTTAAATTTTTCGGTATCGGAGGATCCAAGCTCAACAGAACAGTTGAAAGATTTCTGCTGGAAGCGCGCTTCCCCTATGCTATCGGCTACGGACTTACGGAAACATCTCCCCTGCTTGCGGGTGCAAATCCCGAATTCACGGTTTTTGATTCAACGGGTCCTGCAATACATGATATAGAATTAATAATCAACAATCCCGACCCGAAAACAGGAGAAGGTGAAATATGGGCCAGGGGCGCCAGTGTAATGAAGGGTTATTACAGGGAACCGGAGATGACTGCGGATGTACTTACTCCTGACGGATGGTTCAAAACCGGTGACCTCGGAGTATTTGATTCCCGGAATAATCTCTACATAAAGGGACGGCTCAAAAACATGATTGTCGGTGCAAGCGGTGAAAATATATACCCTGAAGAAATAGAATCGGTTATAAATAATTTCCGCTTCGTTATGGAATCCCTGGTTATACAGCAGAAAGGAAAGCTTGTTGCCTATGTTCACCTGAACATGGAAGAGCTGGAGAAGAAATACAAGAGTCTTAAACAGGATATGGAAGACCGGTTCGAGGAGATAATTCAGGAATTAATTCTTGAACTTCAGCAATATGTAAACACCAAAGTGAATAAGTTCAGTCAGATCAACAAGGTAGTACTTCAGCCTGTTCCTTTTCAGAAAACCGCAACTCTCAAAATAAAACGCTTTCTCTATATCTGAAAACACATAAATACCCCCCTTTCCGGACGATAGAGAACAAAAAAAGCTGCCTCATTTGTTTGAGACAGCCTCTTTAAAACAGCCTCTTATAACTTATATCAGAAATAATCTCTACCTGACTGCTTCGGCATATCTGCGGTTAACCGTATTCCAGTCAACAACATTCCAGAATGCTTCAACATAATCCGGCCTTCTGTTCTGATATTTCAGATAATATGCATGCTCCCACACATCAATGGTCAGCAGCGGAATACCCTTTATCGGAGATACATCCATCAGGGGATTGTCCTGGTTGGGCGTGCTTCCCACGGCCAGCTTTTTGTCGGATGTCAGATAAAGCCATGCCCATCCGCTTCCAAAACGTGTTTTGGCAGCATTGCTGAATGTTTCCCTGAATTTCTCAAAGGAACCAAAGGCCGCATCAATAGCTTTGGCAAGCTCGGGAGAAGGTCCGGAGGATCCTTTTCCAAGATTTTCCCAGAAAATCACATGGTTATAAAAACCGCCCCCGTTATTTCTCACTGCATCGCCGGCTTTTGACACTTCGGCAAAAATTTTCTCTATTGAAGCATTTTCCAGATCGCTTCCCTTGATTGCTGCGATAAAATTATTGAAATAGGTTCTGTGATGCCTGTCATAGTGTATTTCCATTGTTTGTGCATCGATGTAAGGCTCCAGCGCATCATATGAATAAGGCAGAGCCGGAAATTCATTGGTTTTAAATTCTTTCATGTTAAAATCTTTTTTGTTGATTGGTTTTTCTGCCAGGGTGATTCCCGTGGTTAACGTCAGAATCAGGCCTGTAAATAAAATAACTGTAAAATATTTTTTCATCTGTCTATAATTTAATTTTACTGTTCAGATAAAACTCCCATGAATCTGATGTCATACCGGTAGGTGTAGAATATCTGCATGGTTGTTTCATTTTTTAAGTTAATTTTGCAAGTAAAACACAATATGTATTATTTTGTTCAGTTCATCTAATAAAAACCTCTGTTAATGCTACAAATTTTAGCGTTGATGTAACTTTCATATTAAATTTGCGTTAAAAGGAAGCAGATAACTATACCCGTCATGAAAAAGATTATTGATCTGTTATTAATTCTGACTGTGATTGCAGGATTGACAACCGGCTGCAACAAGGAGAATCCTGTACCGCCCGCTCTTCCCCCGATCGAATCCATGACAATTGATTTCAGTAATTTTATTACAGAAAAGAAGCGGGCTTCCGTCTTCGAGTCAAAAGGTATCGAAACGACCAGCTGGGCATTTTCGGCGCTTGCGGCAAGTTACTGGAATTCATTAATGGTCACAACACTTCCTATTCCGGTGATAGCTTACCGCTATGCCGGTCAGCAGAGCCCTGTTTATCTTGAAAACAACACATGGGAATGGAAATATGATACACCGGTATTTACGGCAACATACCGGATCAGGCTTACAGGCCGGACATACGGTCAGAATGTTGAATGGAAAATGTATGTAAGCACAGAAGGGAACAGCAGCTTTTCCGAATTTCTGTGGCTGGAGGGGAAATCGAAGCTTGACGGTACCGGTGGACAGTGGATACTGAATCACTGTTCATTCTACAATGAGCCTGTAATACAGATAGACTGGACCAGTGACGGAACGGACATACAATCCGTAAAATATACTTACGTAAGGGAACTGAATGATTCACGGGAGGATGATCCCTTCCGGACAAGTTTTATTGAATTTGGAAGAAGCCCCGGAGAAACCTACGACGCCTATTATTTGATCCATTATTATAACGGTTCGGATTTCTACGACATGGAAGTGGAATGGAGTACAACGGAAAGGCATGGCAGGGTGAAATGTGAGGCATTCTTTGCAGACAATGAATGGCATTGCTGGAACGACAATTATATAAATATATTCTGTCCCTGATACAATCATTTTTCAGAATCCCGGTAGCAAACCGGGATTTTTTTTATTACTTTGCCAGCCTCTTATATAATTTCAGGAATGTCATCAGGGAAAAAGGCTGTTTTTTTAATAACTCTCATCCTTATACTGGATCAGGCATTAAAGATCTGGGTCAAGACAAATATGGTCATTGGTGAGGATATCCCCTTGCTGGGAAAAAAGGGAATGCTTCACTTTATTGAAAACAACGGCATGGCCCTGGGAATGGAAATAGGCGGCAAAACGGGAAAACTGTTCCTGAGCATATTCAGGATAGCTGCAATCTTTGCCATCGGCTGGTTCCTTAATTCAATAATCAGGAAAAAAGCCAGTACGGGTCTTATTCTGGCAGTTAGTGCCATTTTCGCGGGTGCGGTCGGCAATATGATTGACAGTGCCTTTTACGGCATGATCTTCAGTGAAAGTTACCACCAGCCGGCTCTGATGTTTCCTCCCGGCGGAGGCTATTCATCCTTCCTTCACGGAAGAGTTGTGGACATGTTCTATTTCCCGGTTATAAACACCCACTGGCCTGACTGGTCACCTTTCCGGCCGGGAGAATCCTTCATTTTTTTCAGGCCGGTGTTCAATATCGCTGATTCAGCCATTACCTGCGGCGTTTTTGCCATTCTTCTGTTCCAGAAGAAAATGTTCAGGGATTTTACATGAGTCCCGCTTCCATCCGGAAAAATTCCCTCATCCGCTGCAGCAACAGGCAGGACTGTCCGGCATCACGCAGAAAATAACATACATACAAACATGTTTATACAGCAGGGGGGAGCTGAATGCTATTTTCCGGATAGTGTATGATTCTGATATATTTTTATGTAAGTTTGGCTGAAATAATTATCTGATGTCAATTCTCACTGAGATAAGAAAACCTGTTGAACAGGAGATGGGAAAATTTGAATCCTACTTCAGCAGAACAATGAAAAGTGAGATACCTCTTCTCAGAATCATCCTCAATTATATCCTTCGCAGGAAAGGAAAACAGATGAGACCGCTTCTCGTCTTTCTGACTGCCGGTCTTCATGGCAGGATTTCTGAAGCCACCTTTGTTGCAGCCACCCTTATTGAACTTCTGCACACTGCTTCACTGGTTCATGACGATGTTGTGGATGATGCCCGTGAACGCCGGGGAGCATTATCCGTCAATGCCCTCTGGAATTCAAAAATTGCCGTACTTGTTGGTGACTATATGCTGTCCAGGGGACTGGAGGTAAGTCTTGAAAAAAACCGCTACGACATGCTGGAGATAGTGTCTGCAGCTGTTCAGTCCATGAGTGAGGGGGAACTGCTCCAGATTCAGAAGGCCAGGAAAATGAATCTCAGGGAAGATGACTATTTCAGGATTATCAGAAGCAAAACAGCGGCTCTGCTTGCAGCATGTACAGCATGCGGTGCAAAATCGGTTACCTCTGATGCCGCCACAATCAGTCTGATGAAGGATTTCGGCGAAAACATAGGAATGGCATTTCAGATAAAGGATGATCTTCTGGACTATGAAAACAGTGGACTTACCGGGAAAATAACAGGTAACGACATAAAAGAGCGCAAGTTAACCCTTCCCCTGATCCATGCACTGGATAACACCTCATTCTCAACCAGAAGACATATCATGTCAATTGTCAGGAACAAAAAAAAGACCACGGCCGACATTAATGAAGTAATCGATTTCGTAAAATTGTCCGGCGGACCTGAATATACCGCGGAGAAAATGATTATGTACCGCGACAGTGCCCTGGAGATTCTCAGTTCCTATCCCCCGTCAGATGTCAGGGAATCACTCAGCAGATTCGTCAATTATACAGTCTCCCGGGAAAAATGACAATGATCCTCAGGTTATTTCAAGTTTTCAGGCTGCTTCAAGCTTAACTTTTGTCACCTTTTGCATGTCCTTTTCATAATGTTTCGATCCCATGTAGAAGAGCAGGGATCCCAGCAACAGCATGAAAGGAAGCATGAGAAGAGCCGTTTTAATATTATACAGATCATAGAGTTTCCCAATTACAATTGGCGCCATGGATGAACCGAGCAGGTTCTGGACCACCACGGCAACGGCATAGGAGGTAGCCCTCAGTCCGGGATGTATAACATCCTGCGTCACTGCAGCCGCACCGGAAATAAATCCCATTATGCTGATTCCCATCATGAGGAGGAATACATACTGCACTGTTCCCCTGAGAAAATACAGTGACACAAACAAGAACACTGCGGAAATCAGAGTTGAAAAAGTCGGGAAAAGCAGTCTGGCATTGGGCTTTCTCTTTCGCCAGGCATCAGTCAGATAGCCTCCCAGAGGCGCCCCGACCACGGCAAGGACCATAACTACGCTTGCTTTCGCTCCGGCACTGTCCATCGGCAAACCCTGTTCATTCTGAAAATATGTTGACAACCATGTGATAAGTGCTGTTGTTGTAAAAACCACCGCAGCTATTCCAAAATATGTAAACAGTATCGAGGGTCTGCTGAGGAATTCCCTGACAATATCCTTTCTTTCCATTTTGATCTTCTGCTGGTTCTTATTGATAAATGCAAGATCAACAGTCTTGTAGTCTTTCATGAAAAGGAAAAGAATTGCGATAATCAGACCGGGCAGCGCCACTATGCCAAAGGCATGCTTCCAGCCCAGGCTCACGGCAATGAAACCACCAAGGAAATGACCAATTGCTGTTCCTACCGGAATGGATGCATTCCAGAGACCCATCATCCTGGATCGTTTCTCTATCGGATACAACCCTGATATAAACGCACTGCCTCCCGGAGCATATCCTGCTTCCCCCGCACCAATCAGGGCCCTGGCCATGAATAGCTGCACATAATTTCCGGTAAGGGCACAAAGGGCGGTTGCCAGACTCCAGATAATAGCCATTATACCGATGGTTTTGGTTCTGCTCCAGCGGTCAACCATCAGGGAAACAGGGAATGTCAGCAACACAATGGCCCAGTAGACAGCCGACACGAGCATTCCGCTCTGGGTATGTGATATTCCCAGGTCCCGCTCTATTACAGGAAACATTGACGTAATCACCATTCTGTCAATGTAATCGAACATGTAAAGTAAAAACAGGAGGATGAAAATGTAATTGGTATACCTCCTGGGAAAGAGATATCCGTTATTGGTATTTTCCTTTGTCATAACAGGCAATTATAATTAGGAGTTTCCAAATAAATAAAAATATGCTTCGGTTATTATTTTTATTGTATTTTTAAGTCTTTATACGTAGGAAATTATCAGGAATTCAAAATAATATCAAACAGCGAAAATATCCTGATACAATAACAAACCATTTAAAACACCCGGAAAATTGGAGAAAACAAAAAATAAAGCCTTGAAAGGAACCGAATACCTGGCAGAACATGAATTTATTGTCAGGGATTATGAATGCGATTTGCAGGGTGTGGTAAACAATGCCAACTATCTTCACTATCTTGAGCATGCCAGACATGAACTGCTCATATCCAGAGGAATAAATTTTTCACAGCTTCATGAAGAAGGAACGGATCTTATTGTCACAAAAGCAGAGATAGAATACAAATTTCCCCTGAAGAGCCGTGACAGATTCCTGGTCAGATCGGCGGTCAGGAAGGAAGGCTTTATCCGTCTGACATTCATCCAGGATATTTACAGGATACCGGATGAGAAACTCATAGTGAAGGCCAGAGTGACAGGAGTAGCAACAAGGCAGGGGAAACCTGTCCGATTCGATTCAATATTCAGTATGCTTGGTTTAACCTAAAAGTTTACAGAAAATGAGCAATCTTAGCCGGAGAAAATTTTTAACAACGATGGCAGCCGGAACCGGGACTATTCTGCTGGGGCCGTCTGCCTGTTCCTCCCTTTCAGGAAAATCAGGCCGGATTTCCGATCCTTTCCGGAAAACTAGTCTTGGAAAAACAGGTATAAAAACCACTTTCCTCGGAATGGGAACGGGATACAACGGATATAACCGTTCCTCATCCATAACCAGGGCAGGAACGGCGGAATCTGTCATACGTTATGCCTGGGATACAGGCATAAGATATTTCGACTGTGCCGACAGTTACGGGACGCACCCCTTTATTGCCGCGGCACTCAGGGGATTGCCACGTGAAAAATACACCATAGGAACAAAAATATGGGTGGCTCCCGGCGGTATTCCCGAAACTGAAAGACCTGATGCAGAAACAGTGGTCGACAGATTCAGAAAGGAACTTGATACAGACTATATCGACCTGGTTCAGATTCACTGTATGACCGACGGAGAGTGGACGACACAGCAAAGGAGATATATGGAAGGTCTCGAGAATCTTAAGGCCAGAAATGTTATCCGGGCACATGGCGTTTCGGTTCATTCATCCCAGGCACTCAGAGCTGCATCCGAAGATCCCTGGGTCGATGTCATTCATGTCAGGATAAACCCCTATGGTGAAAATATGGACGAGCGGGATCCGGAGCTGGTGATACCTCTGATTCAGAAATGTCATGATTCGGGAAAAGGTCTTATAGGAATGAAACTTGCAGGAGGGGGGAAGTTCCGGAATGAACCGGAAAAGCTGGATCCTTCACTGAAATTTGTACTCGGCCTGGGAACCATTGATATGATAATCCTGGGATTTGAATCACCGGAACAGATAGATGATTACGTTTCAAGGATGAACAACATCGGTACTTAGTGATTTTCAGACAGACTAAAAGATTAACTTAAATTTTTAACTTACATGAAGTATCCGGGGATATTTTTCCTGTTCATTCTGCTTTCCTCCGGCATTTCCGCCGGACAGCAGCATGGTCTTCAAAAGATTATCAAGCCGGGTTCCCGGCCTGAAAAACTTTCGGATGAATTCAGTTTCACGGAAGGACCGGCAGCCGACCGCCGGGGCAATGTATATTTTACCGATCAGCCCAATGACAGGATAATGATATGGACAACAGATAACAGGCTTATCACCTTCATGCAGCCCTCCGGCAGGTCAAACGGTATGTTTTTCGACAACAGGGGCAACCTATGGTCATGTGCGGACGAAAATACCGCATTATGGAAAATAAGTCCGGATAAAAATGTTGAAATTATTCTTAACACCTACAATGGCGCCCCGCTGAACGGACCGAATGATCTGTGGATCACGCCCGGCGGAGGAATATATTTCACAGATCCCTTTTACAGGCGCACCTGGTGGAGTTATAAGGAAATGCCCCAGGAAAAGCAGAGGGTTTATTATCTCTATCCGGATCACAAAACCCTTATCAGCGTGGAAGATGATCTCCGGCAGCCAAACGGAATCATAGGAACCCGGGACGGAAAAACGCTTTATGTTTCTGATATCAGGGACAATAAAACATGGTCATATACAATCAACAGCGACGGAACCCTCTCGGACAGGAAATTGTTTTGCGCCATGGGTTCTGACGGAATGACCATTGACAGCAAGGGCAATATTTATATTACCGGAAAAGGTGTTACGGTATTTGATAAAAACGGCAGAATGCTCGGGAATATTGAAATCCCCGAAAACTGGACAGCCAATGTATGTTTTGGCGGGAAAAACAAAAAGATTCTTTATATAACGGCCAGTAAAAGTCTTTACAGAATTCATACACGTAAAAAAGGAGTGTATTAGTCAAATAAAACCGGAGGTTGACAAAACAGAAGAGGGTTTTAATTTTTTATCCAGCATCATTGTTTTATTATTGTTATTAAGTTTAGTGACGGTATTATTGTATAAATTCTGTTTAATCATTAGAATTGCCTGAAATGGAAGGAACCCACAGATCAGATGTCAAGCCCGGTTTAGCAGTGCTGGTAGAATTAAACGAAGATAAAAGATCCGGCAAGCTGACGGGCGGGCGTGTCAAGGAAATTATTACAACAGCCCCGATCCATCCGCACGGAATCAAGGTGGTACTTGAAAACGGACTGGTCGGCCGGATTAAACAGATAATCTGTTGAATTCCCTGAACCATCCCGGGTTCAGACAACTTCTCATTTCTTTATTTTTGCACCGGCCGGAACCGCTGTGTTCTTTGGTCTGGAAAATGAAGCGGTCCGTACAGCCCCTGCAGGAAAATTTCCTTACATGATTAAAAATATTGTTTTCGACCTTGGAAATGTGCTTTTAAGCTGGAAGCCCGACCAGTATTTTGAAAAATCAGGATGTGACAGCGATACTGTCAGCCTGATCATGAAAAATGTTTTTAGCAGTCCCGTCTGGTCCGCCCTCGATAACGGAGATATCACCACTGCTGATGCAATTGAACAGATAGCTCAGACATCATCGCTGAAAAGTGAGTTTATACGCTCTCTCTTCAGTTTAAGGACTGAAATCATAAGTCCCCTTGCTGACAACATAAAAGTGCTTCCTCGCTTAAAAAAAAGCGGTTTTAAGCTGTATTACCTTTCCAACTTCCCCCTTGACTTTTTTGAGGAAGTTAAAAATGAATATGATTTCTTTGATTATTTCGACGGGGGAATCATATCGGCAGCGGTAAGATATTCAAAACCCGATATCAGGATCTACCGGATCCTGCTCGACAAATATCAGCTTAAGGCAGAAGAATGTTTTTATATTGACGATGTGGATATAAATGTCAGGGCAGCCGAATCAGCAGGTATGACGGCTTATTGTTATAACGTGGAAAATGGAAATTCAGGGCAGCTGCACAGCCTGCTAAAAGAGATGTTTCCAGGTAATCCCCCCGGGTAAGGATCAAATACCTGCTTCCTGCAGGGTTAAAAGACTGGCCGGAGATACTTACTTTCCTCAAAACATGACAGTTGAATACTGTTTGACAAGCTTATGTCCATCAAGCTGTCAGGACGAATTTTTAAGAAAATTCCTTAAAATTTCAGCCTTTTTTCTGCCTATAAGCTTTTCAAGCTCCTCTTCGGGCAGATTGCGGATTTTATCCACGGACCCTACTTTTTTCAGCAAAATTTCTTTTGTTCTGATTCCAATGCCTTCAATCCGGTCAAGACAGGATTTTGTCAAATCCCCGGAACGTTTGTTTCTGTGGAAATTTAATCCAAAACGATGGGCTTCATTTCGGATCTGCTGAATAATTTTCAGGCTGACTGAACTCTTGTCAAGATAAATCGGAACACTATCCCCGGGAAAATAGATTTCCTCAAGTTTCTCTGCGATCCCGATAACAGTTGTTTCATCCCGGACATTCAGTTTTCTCAGACTCTTCACTGCAGAGGAAAGCTGTCCCTTGCCGCCATCAATAACAATAAGCTGGGGCATAGGCTTCCCTTCCCCCGTAGTTCTTTTGTATCGTCTGAAGACAATTTCCTCCATGGTTCCGTAATCATCCTGTCCTGTTACAGTTTTTACATTGAAATGCCGGTACTCTTTTTTACTGGGTCTGCCATTCCGGAAGACCACACAGGCTGCAACCGGATTCTGCCCCATTATGCTGGAATTGTCAAAACATTCGATATGGAGTGGCAGAACGCTCATATTTAAATCATTACGCAATTTTTCCAGATTTTTTAGGGTCCTGTCGCCCTGCGGTTTGATTTCCTTCTTCTTTTTTTGCTCCAGTTTGTAATACAATGCATTACGTTCAGCAAGTTCCAGAAGTTTAAGCTTATCCCCTTTCTTCGGCACAATATATCTGATGTTTTCAAAAAGGATATCCGGTTTAAAGGGAACAATTACTTCAGGAGAATCACTTGAAAGTCTTTGCCTTATTTCTGTGATTGCAAATCCAAGCAATGATTCTTTTTCCTCATCGACGCGGCTCCTTATTTCCAGTGTATATGCCTGTATAACAGCGCCCTTGACGACTTTTAGAAAATTAATATAAGCCTTGTCCGTATCCTGGACCATGGCAAAAACATCCACATTCCTTATAGTGGTACTAACCACTGTTGAACGGCTTCTGAATTTTGAAAGGATTTCAATTTTGTTCTTTACCGCCTGTGCCTCCTCATAGCGTGTTTCAGCGGCATAATTCATCATCATGCCTTTAAGATGATCAATCACCGTTGATATATTGCCTTTCAGAATTTCCTTTATCTGCTGTATATTCTCAGAATAGTCATCTTCATCCTGAAGTCCGATACACGGTGCCCTGCAGTTTCCGAGGTGATATTCAAGACATACCCTGAACTTGCCTGCTTTTATATTTTCACTGCTGAGATTCAGGGAACATGTTCTGATCTTGTATATATTCCTGATAAGTTCCAGCAGGGTTTTAACCATCAGGGCCGAAGTATAGGGCCCATAATAAATTGAGCCGTCCTTCACGGTATTTCTTGTACTGTAAACCCTGGGAAAAGGTTCATTCCGTATACATATCCATGGAAAGGTTTTATCGTCTTTCAGCAGTATATTGTACCTGGGCTGATGCTGTTTGATTATATTATTTTCAAGCAGGAGGGCTTCTGATTCATTGTCAACCACTATATGGTTACATCCGGCTGCTTTCGCAAGCATTACCCTGGTTTTCCCGGACTGATTTTTTGAAAAATAGGAACTTACCCGTTTTTTCAGGTTTTTGGCCTTTCCCGCGTAAATAATTTTCCCTGATGAATCAATAAACTGGTAAACACCGGGTTTATCAGGAAGCAAGGGTACTATGTCCTGTGGTTTCAGTGTCATCCGGCAAAGATATGAATTCTTCTGCTGCAGTATTTCCCGTCTGCTGCTGATATTTATACATCTGTTTCCGTAATCGCTTCCGCCTCTGTTTCGGCCATTGTTTCCGTAATCGCTTCCGCAATGGTTTCCACCTTTGTTTCCGCAATCGTTTCAGCATTCGTTTACGCCATCCTGTATTTTATGCTGTGAGCCGGCTCTCATTCCGCAAACAGGGGTACAAAAGCGAAATTATTACTGTTAAACAATCCCCTGTCACTAAGTTTCAGTTCAGGTATCACAAGGAGTGCCATAAAAGACAGGGTCATAAACGGGGCAGACATTTTGCAGCCAAGGTCCCTGACCAGTCCGGAGAGAAACTGATATCCGGCAGCCACCTCTTCACAGGGCCTGTCTGACATTATTCCGGCAACACTGAGCTGTATCGAATGGATTTTCCCGGAATCTGCAACTGCCATTCCACCTTTCAGCCTAACAACCTCATTTATTGCATCGACAATATCTTCATCATCCACACCTATTGCGATTATATTATGACTGTCATGCGCGACAGAGCCTGCGAAGGCTCCCGTTTTGAGTCCGAATCCTCTTATAAATGCAACTGCCGGAGCTGTATCATGGTATCTGTCCTTGACAACAATTTTCAAAATATCCTCAGAAGTATTTGATTTCACCGTTTTTCCCTCTGGAGCTTTATGAGTTACTTCTTTTGTAAACAACTCACCGTCAAAAGCATTGATCACCCTGAACGGAGATCCGCTATTCATTACCAGGATTTCCTCCCTGCTTATTTCCGAACAGCAGAATCTGTTTAATGGGGGACCGGGTTTATATGAGAACATAACTTTGCCGCGATCATATACTTTTTGTCCGTTTATCCATGTTTCCAGTACATTCATTTCCTGCAGACTGTCAACAATGATCAGGTCCGCAAAATCCCCCGGCCTCAGCAGTCCCGGGTCAAGCCCGTAATGCATCACTGGATTAAGGCTTACGCTCCTTATCACGTCGAAAAGGTCATATCCTTCCCCGATCAGTCCTGCTACCAGTTTGTCCAGATGTCTTTCCCTGAGCATTTCCGGATGAATATCATCGCTTCCGAGCATTATCACAGAGGGATGGGTCCTGTAGAGATCCTTCAGGGCATTGAGGTTTCTGCCTGCACTTCCTTCACGTATAATGATCTTCATTCCCAGAGATATTTTTTCAAGCGCCTCTTCCAGTGAACTGCATTCATGGTCTGTTTCAATGCCGGCCTCAGTATATTTCCGCAGAGCTTCTCCGCTAAGTCCCGGAGCATGGCCGTCAACCGGCTTTTTCAACTGTCTTGCCACGGCAATTTTTTCCAGAACCTTCTTATCTTCATTTACAACCCCCGGATAATTCATCATTTCCGCCAGGTATTTTATCTCATCCCTGCTCAGCAATTCCCTGATATCAGCGGCTCCCAGACGTGCTCCGGCTGTTTCAAAATCTGTTGCCGGCACACACGACGGCGCACCGAAATAAAATTTAAACGGAGTTTTTCTTCCGTCTTCTATCATAAAATCAACACCTTCTTTCCCGAGTATATTTGCTATTTCATGTGGATCGGAAACAGTTCCTGTTGTTCCACGTGAAACAGCAGCCACAGCAAATGAACCCGGCGTCAGCATGGAGCTTTCTATATGTATGTGCGCATCTACGAGGCCGGGCAATATATAGACATCTCCGGTTTTTTCCTTTTCCTTAATATTGTTTATCCGTGAACCTTCAGCAATCACCTCTCCGGAGTAAATTCTTCTCAGATGAATATCCACTATTTTCCCTGAAACTCTCATATATGTAGTATTATATTAATCCCTTGCCAATAAAGGCTTTTGGAAATGCTAATCAAATATTCGCAAATTTCACCGGATTTCCATATCACTTAATTATATCCCCTGTTTAATAATGAACTTTCAGCTGATAATGTTATTTAAGTAGCTGAATTTCCACCTGCCTTCCATTTATTCCCCTTGCTCAATCCGCATTAAGTTCTGGATTGGATTTATCTGAAGAAAATATAATCTTTTGTCCAGTTATGCCACGGTATCAGTTCCGGAAAAATGTTACAAGTACTTTTTGTTGTCTGTTTGCGACCCGAAGTTGCGACTGACAGATCAATTAAATATAAAAGCTTGCCGTTGTGTGCAGAGGTACCAGCTCCTGAATGATTTTACATACAATATCTGCTATCATTTTTCACCCGGGCCCGGAGACTGCAGAATCAAATAATCATTACCATCCGAATTCTTTTACGTGCTAGTTTTCCCGCCCTTTCACAATCCTGGATTCTGATACGGCAAAACGAATTAATTAAAGAAATAATATTATTATTTTTTATAAATTGTTCCACGTGGAACAATTTATCTCCCCAGATACATTAGCAAAATATTAAGATCGGAAGGACTGACCCCGCTAATCCTTCCCGCCTGCCCTATGGACTCAGGCCTGATTCTGCCCAGTTTTTGCCTTCCTTCCGTAGAAATTGAAAGTAATTCGCTATAATTAATATCCTCCGGGATTTTAATCTTTTCTAGCCTTTTAAGTTTTTCAGCAATCATTTTTTCCCTCTGGATATATCCTTCATATTTTATCCTTATCCCGGCAGATTCCGCAAGTTCCTTAAATCTGTCCGAATTAACTGCCCTAAGTTGTCCGGACTCACTGATAAGCTTAAGCAGCTCCTCAGTTTTAATCTGCGGTCTGCCAGCCAGGCTTAGAGCTTTAATTTTTTGACCTATTGTGCTGGTCCCTTTCTTTTCAAGAAAGTAATTTATCTCTTCCGGGGAAATGCTTCTGTTTTCAAGAAACCAGATAATTTCATTTACTAGTTCCCTTTTCTCATTCAGTCTGTCTACTCTTTCCTTTTCTGCCAGTCCGGCACTATATCCTTTTTCCGTCAGCCTCTCATCCGCATTGTCCTGTCTCAGCAATATCCTGTATTCAGCCCTTGAAGTAAACATCCGGTAAGGTTCATCGACTCCCTTTGTAACAAGATCATCTATTAATACACCAATATATGATTCATCCCTCCCCAGAACAAGCCTTTCCTTTCCCCTAAGTTTAAAAACAGCATTTACACCTGCCATGAGACCCTGCGCAGCCGCTTCCTCGTATCCTGTAGTTCCATTAATCTGTCCGGCGAAATAAAGGTTTTCCACTCTTTTTGTTTCAAGAGTATGCTTTAACTGTGTGGGCTGGAAAAAATCATACTCAATTGCATATCCAGGTCTGTATATTTCTACATTTTCCAGACCGGGAATCTTCCGCAGGGCATGGAACTGATATTCGAGCGGAAGACTGCTTGCAAAACCACTCAGGTAAAATTCTGTAGTCTCTATTCCTTCCGGTTCCAGAAAAAGCTGATGAGAATCCTTATCCGCAAAGGTGACTATTTTATCTTCAATACTCGGACAGTACCTGGGTCCCCTGCCTCTGATCCTTCCCGAAAAAAGGGGACTGAATTCGAGACCTCTGCTTAATTCTTTATGAACATCCCTGTTTGTATGTGTAATAAAACAGCTTTTCTGAGCGCCTGTAAATTCATGACCGGATAAAAAGGAAAATTTCCTTCCTTCAGTATCTCCTGCCTGCTCCGTCATTTTGCCAAAGTCAACAGTCCTCCCGTCAATCCTGGCACTGGTTCCTGTTTTTAATCTCTCTACCGTAAAGCCGAGTTCCCGGAGCTGATCACTTAATCCGGCTGATTCCACATCACCAGCCCTGCCCCCTTTGACATTCCTGAATCCTACATGCATTAATCCGTTAAGAAAAGTACCATTCGTAAGAATGACGGCATCAGCAGTAAATCTTGTCCCGAATTCTGTTTCGACACCCCTTAACCTGTCATTCTCAATAATAAGTTTAACAGCCTGTTCCTGCCACAAAAAAAGATTGGGCGTCCTTTCAAGAACCTTCCTCCACTCTTTGGAAAAAAGAAGTCTGTCACACTGGGCACGGGGACTCCACATGGCAGGACCCTTGGATTTGTTAAGCATCCTGAACTGAATCATACTGCGGTCAGTAATGAGTCCGCTCATTCCCCCCATGGCATCCAGCTCTCTGACGATCTGACCCTTTGCAATGCCTCCCATAGCAGGATTACAGGACATCTGCGCCAGCTTCGTCAGATCCATCGTAAGCAGCAGGGTCCGTGCCCCAAGTACGGCAGCAGCATGCGCAGCCTCACATCCGGCATGACCCCCTCCAACCACAATTATTTCGTATCTGAATTCCACTTCCTATCCCTCTAAAAACCGCGCCAGTAATTCATTCTCTCTTTTCTTCATAATCATTAACTCTTCTACATTTCCGTCACGGTATCCGCATAAATGGAGTGTTCCATGCAAAATTACCCTGATCAGCTCTGTCCTCAAACTAACTTTATAGTTAACTGCATTGAGTTTTACTGTATCAACACTGATATATACTTCCCCTCCGGTAATTTTGCTGTTCCCGTAATCAAAAGCTATAACATCTGTAAAGTTATCTTGTTGCAGAAACTCCCGGTTAATTTCCCTGATTTTTTTATCATTTGTGAAAATAAAACTAAGGTCACCCGGGATTTTCTTTTCCTCTCTGATGACCTTAGCAATAAAGTTTTTTATTTGTTTTACTTTTTTAAGGCGATACTTTACATCATCATAAAAAAAACGGATTTCCACAAAATCTTTATGCTTTAAAAGTCATGGTAACACTGTTACCTTCATTATTAAACTTAATTTCATCAGCCAGTCTAGACATCAGGAAGACCCCCCTTCCCGTCAGGGCTTCGATATTTTCCGGAAGAGTAGGATCAGGAATTTCCCCGGGATTAAAGCCTTCACCTTCATCTGTAACTGTAACCGTAAGGTTTCCCTTATCCAGCATAAATTCCACATCTACAAATTTACTGCTGTCTGAATTGTTTCCGTGGACAATGGCATTATTTACTGCCTCAAGCGTGCCGATCAGGATTTTTCCGTAACTATCCTGACTTATTCCCGCGTCATTTGTCAGATTATCAATGGCATTTTCAACTAATCTGAGATTGTCTATTACTGAAGTTATCCTGATTTTCTGTTGCATTATGGAAATTTAATATTCCTTATACTAAATTACAATAAATATGTTTCACAGGCACTATTTATATTTATAAATTTCTTATCAACAAAAACAGCCTGCTTCTCTCCGGAATTAGAAAATTTTAGTTGTTTACAATCCATTTTTCGGGATCCAGTGCCGTTTTATCCTCGAATATCATAAATTTAAGCACAGCATTATTATCCCCCAGCGGATCAATATATACTTCCCCCACATCCTGCCTCGTATCAACCTTATCGCCCTTTCTCACCTTTACATTAATAAGATTGCTGTAAACGCTGAGAAAGTTTCCGTGCCTGATAATAACAGTGATATTTGCGCCCGCTATCACGGAAATTGCAGATACTTCCCCTTTGAAAACACTTCTCGCCATAACTTTACCCTTACTGCTTATTTCAATTCCCTTATTTTCCTCTGTCACGTATTTAAGCACGGGATGCGGATGAATTCCAAAATGAGCTGTTATAATACCTCTTTCAACAGGCCAGGGCAATCTGCCCTTATTATCCTGAAAATTGTCGCTTATAAGTTTCTGTTCCGGGCTGAGCTGGGATTTCATGTTCCTGACTCTTTCTTCCTCAATAATCCTTGCAATTTCAGCTTCAATTCGTCTTGCAATCCTTTTCTTGTCCTCGAGCTCCTTTCTCAGCTGCTTTTCCTTATTACCGAGGGACTGAACCATTCTTTGCTGCCGGCGCTGTTCATTTTGCAGCAGGACTTTCTGCTGTGTTTCCTTTTGCTGCAACTCAGAAATTTTTTGCAGGTCCTTCTCAAGCCTTTCCTTAGTTCCCTCTATCTCCTGCATCAGTTCTCTTATGACCTCTGATTCACTCCTTCTGTAACGTGTGATCTGCTGAAGATATCTTACCCTCTTGTACCCCTGGTTGAAATCCCTCGCTGAAAGGATATATACTATATCGGGATTCGCCTTTGCAAACTTGTATGAATTGACAACAGACCGGGAATAATCTGCTTTCAGCGATTTAAGATCACCTTCCATCATTTCGATGGCAATCTTGTTAAGGCTGATCCTGTCATTAATCAATTTAATCTCATCATTCATTCCCTTCAGCACCGACTCCCTGAGGCTGACCTTGTTTCCTATGATCCTTAAAGCCTGTACACCCTGATTCCTTTCCCTTTCAGTGGTTTTAAGCATTCCGTCAACATAGTCTATTTCTTCTATCGTGCGTTTTCTCTGTTCTTCCAGATCAGCCCTGCTCTGTCCGATGGAAGGGGTCTGAAAAATAAACAGAATAAAAGCGCTGATAATGAAAATTCTCACTTAAGAATAATTTTTTCATAATTGTTTCCGGGAATGAATTCCAGTCTTTGGGAATCTCTGAACTCCACAGAACCGATAACAATGTTAATTCTGCTGTTTCCGGAAATGTCTTCAATACTGATTCTTCCAGGAAAAAGAAAAGTCCCGGATTTTCTGTACTCATCGAAACTAAGCCTTACAGAATTTCTGCCTGTTTTGTCACTGACCGTAACTGCAGAAGCTTTTCCTGTTCTGCAGTCTATAAAATACCATAATTCACGGTCTCCTACATATCCCTGTATTTCAGAAACTCCGGTACTGCAGTCCCTGAGGGTAACCACCTCAGTCATAGTTCCGTCGTAATCACCAAAGATCAGCGGTATAAGACCGGTTCCGATCCCGTAATTTTTAACCAGCCAGTCATTTGATCCAATATACAGATTCCTGTATATCCTGTCATTAACCATTACTGTATCTCTTGAAATAAAAATTCTTGCAGCTTCAAGCCCGGTCCTGTGCTTAAGGGAAATAAGGTATTCACCATTCGTCCTGTACTTGACCGATCCCAGAAATTTACGGCCGGAACCCTTGCTTACAACCTCAATATCCGCCTTAACAATATCAAAATCCTTTTCAGTAATGTTTGATGAAACGAGCTGTTTTAAAAGGGAAGCTTCTGCAAACACAGGCGCCGGGGGCGGCATAAGAGTCATTTTCCGTGAAACGGAACAGCCGCTGACAATAATGAGGGTAAGAAGTAAAAATTTCCTTACTGACATTTTTCTATTTCTTTCAACAATTCTGTTTTTGTCGCATCCAGTTCAAGCGCTTTCTTCCAGTTTTCTACAGCTTGCTCACATTTTTTTCTTTTCTTCTTAATAAATCCCATATGCTCATAAAACTCTGCAGTTTCCTTTCTGCTGTCTTTTAAAATGCCATCCATAATTCTTTCAGCCTCCCTGACCTTTCCCTTCTTGTAAAGAACCCATGCATATGTGTCCAGAAAGGTATGATTGTTTCCCTCCTTTTCGATGACCTGCCGGGACATTTTTTCAGCATCCTTAAGCCTCATGTCTTGCTCTGCAAGGTAATATGCATAATTATTAAGTACAGTCAGATCCTCAGAATCCATTTTATGAGCCTCTTCAAAAATACTGAATGCACTGTCATATTCCTTCATTCTGTAATAAACATCAGCACGTGTAGCCAGAACCTGCAAAAGCATTTCCTGATTATCTCCTGCAAGGATTTCAGCTTTCCTCAGTTCTCTCAGCGCAACTTCATAATTCTTATTTTCTGTGGCTCCCGCAGCATACAGAACTTTTGCAAGAAAAGACCTGTTAAATTTTAATGCACATTCCTCTCCTTTCTTTTCCAGATTTTTAAAATCCTGTGTTTCAAGATATACAAGCAGCAGCCTTTCCCATGCATAATAATTGTCAGGCATTTCCGCCGTGATATCCTCAAGCCTTTCCGTAGCATCTTTGATCCTGCCTGTTTTCTGATACAATTCCGGCCGCAGCAATACAATTATCCAATCGTTCCCGTAGTTCGCTTCAAGGATCATCAGGCTAAGTGCTACATCATTCCCTCTTGTTTCAAGAATGTCGTCATTTTCAAGTATTCTGGCAAATAAGCTTATTTTATCTTCCCTCGAAATATTATCGTTAAAAATGACAGTATTAATAAGCTGTAAAAGTTCATCATACTTTTTTTCATTTAGAAGGAAATCACATAGAGAAAGCTGTGTATCTGCATTATCAGGATTTCTTTCCATAAGAAGGTTATAAACTTCCATAGCCTTCTGTTTGTCTCCTTTTTCACGGAATATTTCCGCTTTAAGGCCATTATAAAGAATTTCATCGGGAAATTGTTCCAGCAGCCTGTCTACAAGTACAAGTGCCCTGTCAAAATTCCCTGCATTGATCTGGTTCTTTATATTTGCAAGCGTAGACCGTTCATTTATTCCATATTTTTTGTCAAGCTCAGTGAAAATTTTATCTGCCTGCTCAAACCTGTTGTTTTCCGCATACAGGTTTCCCAGAGTAACCACCAGATCATCCTTTTCGGGATAATTTTTTACAGCCTTTTCATACCATACAATGGCGCTGTCAATATTTTTCTCCTGGTAATAACTGCCAGCAAGCATAATAACATACCATAGGTTTTCACCGTTCAGCTCAGCAGCTTTTAAGGCATATTTCCTGCCGTTGGATATATCCCCCTGTGCAAATAGAATCTGTGCCATCTGATAATATACAGCATCATTCACCGGATTTAATTTTGAACATTGTTCAAAATACTTTAAAGCATCACCCGCATTTCCGATAAGCTTTTGCCTGAGCGCTTCTACGTAAACATAATCAAACACAGCCGAATCATAATTCCTTCCTTTAGGCAGTCCGGAAATAGACGGAGCAGCTTTTTTTGAACAGGATAGTGTAAATGCAATGCATACGAGAATCAATCCTCTGCTAACCAAATTTTTAATCATCCCCATTTAATTTCCTGTGTGTCCGAAGCCGCCGCTTCCCCGTTCTGTTTCTTTAAGCTCCTCAACCAAAATCCAATCCGCCTGTTCATGTCTGCTGATTATCATCTGGCAAATCCTTTCGCCATCCGAAACAATGAAATCCTCGTCAGAAAGATTGACAAGGATGACAAGTATTTCACCCCGGTAATCAGCATCAATTGTCCCAGGGGAATTGAGTACCGTAACCCCCTTATGTATCGCCAGACCACTTCTGGGTCGAATCTGTGCTTCATATCCCACAGGAAGTTCTAAAAAAAGGCCGGTCGGTACAAGAACTCTTTTTCGTGGCGCAAGAATAATATCCTCATCGAGATTAGCCCTGAGATCCATTCCGGCTGAAGCCACAGTGGAATATTCCGGCAACTTATGTTTAGATTTATTAACAATTTTGATTTTCATCATTTCTCCTTTCCGAACATCACTGTCAGCAGCCCGTCGCGGTACTGTGCGAGCAGGATGAAAAAAACCAGAAACAGTGTATTAACTAACAGTTCAATTACGGGATTATTATATTCAATTAAATTAATAAAAACAACAATCACAATAGCGGTCACGAAATAGGGAAGCAATTTAACCATTCTGTAATCAATTTTATAATGCCGCCGCGCCATAACAAAGGAAAGAATAATCATGGCTCCGTAGGAAGCAACATGTGCCCAGGCTGAAGCCATATATCCATAAACAGGAATAAAAAAAACATTTATCATGATGGTAATAAGAGCACCGCAGAAAGTGATATAAATGCCGAATCTGGTAAGATCATTCAGTTTATACCATATACTGTGATTAACATATATTCCATAGAAAAGAAATCCCATTCCAACCACAGGAACAACTTTCACCGATTCCCTGAAAGACTCACCAATAATATGTTTGAATCCGCTTAGGTAAAGATTGATAACCAAATATACCAGCAACATGGCTATGACAAAATATTTCATAACGTAAGCGTAAGTGGCTTTGGCTCCTTCCTGTTTAGCCCTTTCGAAGAAAAAAGGTTCAGCTGCAAACCTGAACATCTGAATAAACAGTGACATCAGAACAGCAATTTTATAGCCTGCCCCATATTCACCAACCATTTCCAGCCCATTTTCCTCGCCTGCTACCCGGCGCATGATAACCTTGTCAAGTGTTTCATTGACAGCTCCGCCCAGCCCGGCAATCATCAGCGGAAAAGAATAAGATACCATTCTAAACCACAAAGCCTTGTCAAACAACATTTTTACCCTGAAGGTATATGGAAGAAGAATTACCATTGTAGATACACTCCCTATAAGATTGGCAACGAAGACATAACCGACCCCGTAATCAGGGTCATAAAACCCTCCGAGAAAACGGTTCCCGTTTTCATAGGCACGCGGAGCAAAAACAAGAAGAACCAATACAGCAACAATGGTAATTATAACATTCAGTATTTTAATTGTACTGAAAAGAAAGGCCTTTTTTTCCATTCGCAATTTTGCAAAAGGTATGGCAGTAAAGGCATCCGTAGCGACAATAGCAGCAAAGAGTCTGATATAACCGGGATTATCCTCATATTTAAGGGCAACAGATACCGGACCGATGAAAATATTTACAAGCACAAGGAATAAAAGAGAGGAAATAAGCAGGCTTACCATGGCCGTGGAATAAACCCTTTCATAATCATCTTCCTTCTGGGCAAAACGGAAAAAGCCTGTTTCCATGCCATAGGTAAGAATAATCAGCAGAAATACCATCCATCCGTAAAGCTCTGTGACCACACCATATTGTCCTTTGTCAAACAATCTGGTGTACAAAAAGGTAAGTATTCCGTAATTAAGAAATCTCGGAACGATTGTTCCGAAACCGTAAATAAAAGTCTGTCTGGCTAATGTCCTGACTTCGTTCACTTTAATTAAATGAATACAAATATAGGTTTAAGATTTTAAATATTTCCGTAAGCGTTCAATCATTTATACACACAATATGCATAATAGTTATCACAATAGTTTAAAGTTAAATATCTTTGCCCTCCGGATATTTCCGTATTATACATCTAATCTGAATGACATGCATAAAGCTGCTCTTCTTCCCATGTTCATATTCCTCATCAATGGAATATTATGCTGTAAACCCCAACATTCCAACGAGAATACACATATTCTCATGCAAACAACCCTTGGGGATATAAAACTTAAACTATACGACGAAACGCCTCTTCACAGGGAAAATTTTATAAAACTGATAAAAGCCGGAGTATATGACGGTGTCTCGTTTCACCGCGTAATAAATAACTTTATGATTCAGGGAGGTGATCCTCAGACAAAGCCCCAGGGAATACCCTCCGGAGCTGATTCCCTGACAAGCTATACTGTCCCGGCAGAATTTAACACAAGGCTTTTTCATAAAAAGGGTGCACTTGCTGCTGCCCGACAGGGAAATGAAATCAACCCGGAAATGAGGTCATCCGGGACCCAGTTTTATCTTGTTCAGGGAACAACGCTTACAGATCAGGAACTGGATCTTGCTGAACAAAGTATTAACAACTCACTCCGGCAGGGTATGTTTTCCAGATTACTCAGACAGGTTGCCGACAGTTCCCGCCAGGCCGGACTTCGTCCCGCTGATAGTGAAATTCACGAAAAAGCATCATCCCTGATGTTTGAATATCTGACAAAAAATGAAAACTACGTCATAAGCGACGAACAGCGCTCCGTTTACAGGACTATCGGAGGTGTTCCCCGTCTTGACGGCAGCTATACCGTTTTCGGTGAGGTAACTGAAGGTATTGAGGTAATTGACAAGATCGCTGCAGTAAAAACAAATAATCAGGACCGTCCGCTTTCGGATATCAGAATACTGAAAATGAAAATTTTATCAAAATAAATAATATAAAAGAAGGGATTGTCAATGCTGGAGAAAATAGATAAATTACTAACAGTGATATCGGAATTCACAGTCAGCGATATAGAGGAACTGGAGGCATTTCGTATCAGGTACATGAGTAAGAAGGGTATTATTTCCGGGCTGTTCGAGGAATTCAAACAGATGCCGGCTCAGGAGAAAAAGGAAGTCGGTATAAAGCTTAATATACTCAAGCAGTCTGTTATTGAAAAATACAATTCATACAGGAATACCCTGAAGCCGGTTTCCGTTGCTTCACGCTTAAACGATCTTTCCAGACCATCCTTTCCCTGCAGCCCTGGGACAAGGCATCCCATATCAATAGTCAGGGGGGAAATTATCAGTATTTTTGAAAAGATAGGTTTCAGCGTATCGGAGGGTCCGGAAATAGAAAGTGATGATAATAATTTTACACGTCTGAATTTCGCACCGGAGCATCCTGCGAGGGATATGCAGGATACTTTTTACATTTCCCGCATATCAGCTGAGGATTCAAATCCGGGTGATATTCTTTTACGCACTCATACTTCCTCAGTTCAGGTAAGGGTAATGCAAAAGCAGAAACCTCCTATAAGAACCATTTCCCCCGGAAGGGTATTCCGAAATGAAGCCATATCTGCCCGGGCCCACTGCATCTTTCACCAGGTAGAAGGATTGTATATTGATGAAAATGTCTCATTTGCAGATCTTAAGCAAACCCTCCTGTTTTTTGCAAGGGAGATGTACGGCAAAAAAACGAAAATAAGGCTCAGACCTTCATATTTCCCTTTTACCGAGCCATCCGGTGAAATGGATGTAAGCTGTACCATATGCGGCGGAAAGGGCTGTAATGTCTGCAAATACACCGGATGGCTTGAAGTACTGGGATGTGGAATGGTACATCCGGCAGTGCTGGAAGCATCTGGTATTGACAGCACGAAATATACCGGTTTCGCTTTTGGAATGGGAATAGAAAGGCCGGCAATGCTTAAATATCAGGTTAATGACCTTCGGATGTATTACGAGAATGATCTTAGATTTCTTGAACAGTTTAAAACTGCATTCTGATATTAAGTACTTTACTGTTATATTGTACTTTTAAAACTACATTGTTATGCTGTAACAATAAATATTAACCTGTAAAAAATTTCCTGAAATGAAGGAAGAAAATTCCTTTCCCGTTTGTGAAAAATGTGCACCTGAAGCAGATTCCATTTTCCGGCATCTTGTTCCGTCTGAACTGGATCAGCTTAACTACAGGAAAGATTTCAGGAAATTCAGGCGCGGGGATGTTCTTTACAGGGAAGGAAGCCGTATCAGCGGATTTTACTGTATTCACAGCGGAATAATAAAAGTATTCAAAACAGGTTTTGACGGCAAGGAGCAGATAATACGTTTCGCAAAAGCCGGAGATATAATAGCCTACCGCAGTGTTCTTAGCAACGAAGTTGCCTGTACCACAGCCAGGGTAGTTGCTGACTGTAAAATATGTTTCATACCTGCCGACATTCTTATTTCATTTATAAAATCAAATTCCACATTTGCTCATGAACTTCTTAAACTGGCCTGTCATGAACTTGGCGAAGCAAATACCTTTATCACTGATATAGCCCAGAAAACAGTAAGGGAAAGACTAGCAGAAATACTTCTTTACCTTGTCAGGGACTTTGGTCTTGATGATAATAATTATCTAAGAATTTCCCTCACCCGTGAAGAAATAGCAAATATTATCGGTACAGCAACGGAATCAGTCATCCGCCTCTTGTCGGAATTTAAAAGCAACGGTCTGGTTGAGCTGCAGGGAAGACGTATCCGTATATTGAACACCAGGGCACTGGAAAATATCAGCAATCTTCTTGGCTGATATTCCCCGTAACTTTTCAGAAAAGCTTGCCGCTCAAATCCTTCCTGTAAAGTATTCCAAGATGCCTGTAAGCATGTTCAGTTGCTTCCCTTCCCCTTGGTGTTCTTTTAAGAAATCCCTCCTTGATAAGAAAGGGTTCATAGACCTCTTCAATGGTTCCGCTATCCTCCCCAACAGCAGTAGCAATGGTATTCAGCCCCACTGGTCCCCCTCCAAACTTATTGACTATGGCCGAAAGGATTTTGTTATCCATCTCATCAAGTCCGTATATGTCGATATTCAGGGAATTAAGACCAAACCGGGTGATTTCCAAATCTATTATTCCTGTACCCTTAACCTGTGCAAAATCCCTGATTCTCCTTAAAAGAGCATTGGCCACCCTGGGCGTTCCCCGGCTTCTTCTGGCAATCTCTTCTGCAGCTTTATCATCTATTTCAATTTTAAGAATGCCTGCCGATCTTTTGACAATACCGGAAAGAACTTCATGATCATAATATTCCAGGTGAAATTTAATGCCAAAACGGGCTCTCAGGGGACTGGTAAGCAGTCCCGACCGTGTTGTGGCCCCTATCAGAGTGAATTTATTCAGATTCAGCTGAACAGATCTCGCACCGGGTCCTTTGTCAATCATTATATCTATCTGGAAATCTTCCATTGCGGAATACAGATATTCCTCCACAACGGGTGAAAGCCTGTGTATTTCATCAATGAAAAGTACTTCGCCCTCCTCCAGGTTGGTAAGCAGTCCGGCAAGATCTCCCGGTTTATCCAGAACGGGTCCTGAGGTAACCCTGATCCCGACCCTGAGCTCATTTGCTATTATTGCCGCAAGAGTAGTTTTACCAAGTCCCGGCGGACCATGAAGCAATACATGATCAAGAGATTCCATCCTCTGGCCGGCAGCTTTCACAAACACTTCAAGGTTATCAATAATATTTTTCTGTCCCTTGAAATCAGAAAAGAAAAGAGGTCTTAGTTGTTTATCAAATTCCAGTTCTTCAGCTGATTCCTTCTCTTTTCTTATATTAAATTTTTCCTCCATTTCACGGATAAACTATTTTATAAGCTTTGTGTCGCTTTCCGGAAGATCTATTCTTACCCCGTTAATACTCACTTCGGTGTCATCCTTGTATGTTATCGTAAGTATAACACTTCCTTCCTCATCATACTTTTTCCAGGTTCTCTGTCTTAATCCCATCCGATAAAACTGTTCCTCCTTCAGCCTGCCGGAATCAAAATAATAAAAATGCTGTCCGTCCGGGTTTCCCTGCAAATAATTTCCCCTGAATTTAAGAGTCCCGTCACTGTAAAATGATTTCCACTGTCCGTCCTTAAGTCCGATAATATAATTTCCTTCCTCACTGTAATACTCTGTCCTGTGTTTCCAGAAGCCGTTCTTCTCCCCGTCAGCATACTGGCCTTCAGCTATTATTTCTCCTTCCCCGGAATATTCCACAAAAATTCCCTCCCTTTCACCCTGGAAATATTCCTCTTCCCTGAGCAATGATCCGTCATTATAGTACCATTTCCACAACCCGTCAGGTCTTCCGTAATTATAGTTTCCAGTCTGTTCCGTCTTCCCGTCATTGTTATAAAATTTCCATATACCACTACGTCTGTTGTCTGTATATGTACCTTCAGCCATAACCCTGCCGTCAGGGTAAAAGTTTTTCCACTGACCGTTTGAATTTCCCGCATCATCCACAATACCTTCCGAAATCAGCAGACCGTTGTCATTATAAATAAAAGCATTAATTACCTTACCGTCTTTCCCATATTCCCTGTGAGTTCCCACAGCAGTGTTATTTCTAAACGGTCCACTGTATATCAGTTTGTTGTCACTATCATAACGGTTAACGATTTCAATATCCGGTTCATCTTCAACCCTGGATTTTACTATTGCCCCATTGTCATACAGCATGGTAAGCGTAAGCCTTCCCCTGTTGTCATATTCCTTGTAATAACCATGTACCAGATCATCCCTGTAATTCCTTTCGGTCCTGATATTTCCCGAAGGATAAAATTCTTTCCACGGACCCTGTTTAAGACCCTTTGAATCAGTTCTGTTAATCCTTTCCCTACTGATCAGAAAATCATTGTTATATTCAAGAAGAGAAATAATTTCCCCGTTTCTGTCATATTCCCTCGACATGCCTTCTTTTCTTCCTCCGCTGTATGAAACAGTATTCTGAACCTTTCCGTCAGGATAATAAATATAAGCAGTTCCTTCCTTCCTGTCACCGGCAAATAATTCCCTAGACCATAAATACAGCCTGGAAGAAGCATCTTTTTTAAATCTGAGGTAATATCCGTTTTTCCTGCCCAGGAGATAACTAATCTTTTCAGTGGTATCACCAACCTGGTCATAAAATATCCAGATACTGTCAAGCAGGAAACTTGTCCGCTTTCCCTCGGATTTCTTTACTCCTGTAACATAATAGCTTTTCCAGTAACCTTCAGGTTTCCCGTTTTTCATGAGTCCCTCGCTTGAAATTGTACCGTTGGGATAGCGAAACACCTGATAGCCATTCGTAATGATCTCATCCCCCTGGGAAAATCCCAGACAGGCAGAAAAAATAAACAATATGACGACTATCACATATTTTTTCATCGCTTTCCGGCAAATATTTCAGAAATATCAAGCATTCTTTCCACTGGTATACGGGCAGCAGCTATCAAATCTGAATCAAGTGTGATAAATGGTTCTTCATATTTCAGGCAGTTGTATATTTTTTCAATCGTTATGATTTTCATAAAATTACATTCATTACTGGCTCTAAGGGCTGCTTTCGGAGGTGCAGTAATATATTTACCTGCCGGATTACTTTTCTTCATCTGATGAATAATGCCCGGTTCAGTAACAACAATATATGTTTTATTTTTATCCTTTCCGGCATATTCGAGCATACCTGCCGTTGAACCTATATAATCGGCAAGCTGCCGGACCGGTAATTCACACTCCGGATGAACAAGAATTATTGCTTCAGGATTTTCATTTCTGAGCCTCAGGATGCCATCGGGCGAAAAATTTTCATGAACATGGCATGCTCCGTCCCAAACAATAATGTCACGTCCTGTTTTTTCCCTGACATAGCTTCCCATATTCCTGTCAGGAACAAAAATTATTTTTTCATTTTCAGGAAGCGAATCAATTACCTGAACCACATTGGCAGAGGTACAGATTATATCTGCCATTGCCTTTACCTCCGTTGTTGAATTAATATATGCAATAAGGGTTCTTCCGGGATTTTCTGCAATAAATTTTTTCAGTCCCCCCGTAGTACACGAATCGGCAAGAGAGCATCCTGCATCCATATCCGGAAGTAATACCTTCTTTTGCGGGGACAGTATTTTTGCTGTTTCTGCCATGAATTTCACACCGGCGAACAGTATTATATCAGCTTCGTTGTATACAGCTTTCTGCGAAAGAGCTAAGGAATCACCAACATAATCTGCAATATCCTGAATTACCGGAGTTTGATAATAATGAGCCAGAATGATTGCATTTTTTTCCTGCCTCATTCTGTTTATTGCTGATATATAATCCGCGTTTTGCATTACCTGCATTATTTTTTACAATATTAACAACATATATAATGTAATATAATTTTAAATAGTATATATGATAATAATAATATGCTGTTAATTGTGTTGGAAATATTAAATGAATTTCATTGTATTTGTCATTTATGCCATAATGCAAACAATTTATCAACAGTTCAAAAAATATACCATTTTTGATTTACAGTATTTTACTTTTATAACCAACAGTTGTTAATAATCACATTTCAGTAGGACTGATGAAACAAATTTATATTTTTAATGTTCATTTATGTTTAATTTCTTGATATAATTTGATGAAAAGTATTTTTGATTTATTGAAAAAGGCAGGAATCTGATGCTTTTGCAATAAATTAAACCGGAAATTGTATTTTGTTAAAATTTGTCTACAGTTTTATCAACAATAAAATTATTTGATGTGAAAAAGAAAAAGATTGCAATTGTTTCTGATCATGCCGGTTTTTATCTGAAAGGGAGAATACTTGATTATTTAAAAAAGAAAAATTACGAAGTCAGGGATTTTGGATCCTATTCCTTTGACAGTGTGGATTATCCTGATTTTGCCCATAAGATGGCAGAATCCATATCGGCAGGTGAATATGATACCGGAATATCAATTTGTGGTACGGGCAATGGTATTAACATTACTGCAAACAAACATCAGGGGATAAGGAGTGCATTATGCTGGAATGAAGAAATAAGCCGTCTTGCAAGAGCTCATAATGATGCCAATATATGTGCATTACCGGGAAGATTTATTTCGGAATCTGAAGCTTATCTTATTGTTAAAACCTTTCTTGAAACAGGTTTTGAAGGAGGGAGACATAAAAGACGAATTGACAAAATACCTTTAAAAACAAATTGAAATGCTTTCAAATTCATCCAGATATGGTATACGTGCAGTTATTTATCTTGCCGGCCGGCCGGATAAAAAGATTCAGACCGGGATTTCAACAATATCCAGGGATCTTGATCTTCCTGCCCCTTTCCTTGCTAAAATACTGCAGCAGCTGGTAAGGCATAAGATACTTAGTTCATTAAAGGGACCACATGGCGGTTTTTCACTTTTAAAGGACCCGAAGGAGATAACTCTTTATGAGATTGTAAAAGTGATTGAAGGGGATGATATTTTCAATAATTGTATAATACATGGGTTAAGCTGCAGAGAGGTACATGAAAGGGGGGAGGAATGTATTCTTCACAACGATTATTCATTGATACGCAGGAATCTTGTTGATCTTTTCAGGAAGAGAACCATTCATGATCTTCTCAGGCAGGCTGAGGAATCGGACAGGATAGTTATTTGATTTTTTCCTTCAGATAATAATAAGGCCGGAAAAAGATCCAGAGTAATACGGCAACTGCAACACCTGCTGCATCTGCTATACCGTCCAGGATTTCACCAGTACGGTTCCTGGTAAACAGTGACTGGATAAATTCAATGGAGATTCCAAAAAAAAGGGGAATAAGTGACATCATCATCAGTTTCCTTGTATCGGTCAGTGATTTTCTGTGTTCAATAATCATTGTGCCCATAAGAAGGAAATAAAGGCCAAAATGAGCAAGCTTGTCAAAATGAGGTATGTCAAAAATGCCGGTCCTGACAATCGATTTTGGTGTTGCAAGGCTCAGATATAAAATAATCAGCGAAACAGTTACCGTATAAATATTTTTTTTCAGCAATTCTTAAAATTTTCCGGCAAATTTATCAATTAGTCCTTTTAAAACATAGAAAATTCTGATCTATTGTGTTTCTTTGTATTTGTGAAAGTATTTTTGACCAATGGCTGGAATTTATCTACACATACCTTTTTGCAGGCAGCAGTGTTATTACTGTGATTTTTACCGTGTGGTTTCACATGGTGATAATTCCTTGTTTATTGATGCTTTGAAGAAGGAACTGATATTAAGGAAGGATTATCTTGCAGGCAGCAATGTTTCAACTATTTATTTCGGGGGAGGAACACCTTCGGTATTGAAGGCTGAAGAAACAGCATCTGTCCTGGATCATATCAGGAACCTGTTCAGGGTGGACAGTGAGGCGGAGATCACCCTGGAAGTCAATCCTGACGATGTAAGCCTGAACTATATGAAGGATTTGTACAGTGCCGGTGTCAACAGGATCAGTATAGGAATACAGTCCCTGAGGGATGAAGATCTGCGACTGATGAACCGCCGGCATACTGCAGCCCAGGCCATGGAAGCCCTTGATAATATCCTGAAATCAGGTTTTGACAATGTTTCAGCAGATCTGATATACGGAATTTCCGGAATGGGTCCGGATAACTGGGCTGCAAATATTGATGAAACACTTTCATTTGATATCAGGCATCTTTCAGCCTATCATCTTACTATTGAACCCGGAACCGTTTTTTATCAGATGAAGGAAAAGGGAGAGATCATGGAAGTTGATGAAGATGAAAGCACTGTGGAATTTAATATATTGCTGGAAAAAACCGGGAAAGCCGGTTTTATTAATTATGAAATATCGAATTTCGGGAAACCGGGATATTTCTCCATACATAACACCAACTACTGGAAACAGATACCCTATCTGGGGCTGGGGCCCTCTGCACATTCATTCAACGGATATTCAAGGCAATGGAATATCAGCGATGTGAAAAAATATATTCATTCAGTCAATTCCGGCAGACTGCTTTTTGAAAAGGAAGAACTTGATATCAGGACAAAGTTCAATGAATATGTAATGACTTCACTCCGGACAATGTGGGGAATCGATCTCCGGTATGTTGAAAAAATCTTTGAAAAGGAGGGATATGATTATATTGTCAATCTCAGCGGAAAGTTCATTAATTACGGATTGATGAGACAGGATGACAATAATCTCTTTCTTACCAATCAGGGCAAGATGATATCAGACAATATTATTTCAGAGTTTATAATGCCTTCTCCCGGACAGCACCTATCTTTTTGAAAGCATAAATGTTGTACGGCCTATTTTATTGTTTTCAAGATATAGCTCAATACTGTAGTTACCGGTAATAAAATCACCGTTATTGGACAGGAAAATACACATTTCGAGATCATGGTTCATATAATCCGCCATACGCTTTTCAGAAAATATCATTTTATTTCCCTTGTATTCGAAAAGATTGTCAGGACTTCCGGTAATAACCAGTGAATCGGGTCTGATAACCCTCATGAACACTTCCTTTTGTCCTGCCACGGCAATCGGGTTTTCCCGTAGCGTGAAACATACCCTGACTGATTCCATCAGGTTGATCCTGTTTGTTTCCTTTCTTTTCTTGTTCAGTGCTGCAACCACAATATTTTTTGCCTGGATAACCGAAGCCGTTTCCACTTTGGTTGAAAGGACGACTCTTTCCTTCTCCAGCTGAACATTCGTATTCTGGACTTTTGCTATTTCCTGCCGGTACTGCACATTTTCCGCGGTAAGCATTTTATTCCGTGTATTAAGGGAATCAATCTGAACAATATAGCTCTTCATTATTTCTCTCATAGTGGTGATCTCGCTTCTGTATTTCTTTATCACTTGTGCATTTGAAGCATTTATTGCCAGAAGCTGAATAATCCTGTTTTTTTCTTTTTCCAGACTGGCATTGAGAGTGTCATTTGTGGTTTTCATTGTATCATATGCTGCAGCCATATTCTTCAACTCATTCGTGAGTGAATCCTTTTCCTCGGTAAGTACTGTTTCCATTTCAACCATTTTATGCTTCTGATCGAAATACATCACAATAAGAAAAATAAGTACGGCAGCCAGAATTATTGTCGTGGCAATCATTCCGACGGGAGTGATCTTTTTATCGGTCTTATCAGTTTGATAATTTGTATCAGTCATTGTTAAATGAGTTTAATGAATTCCAGGTTTGCAAAATTATGAAAAATAATCATAACCTGCTATATTACAAAATCCGAATCAATGATTAATTTTACAAATAATTAGGTAATAATTATTCTATTTAAAATCAATTATATGAGTGGCTTTTTTGGTGTGGTTTCAAATCAGGATTGTGTCAGGGAAGTATTCTATGGTACCGATTATCATTCCCATCTGGGCACAAAACGTGCCGGAATGGTGTTTATCGTGCCCAAGAAAGGCTTCCGGAGATCCATACACACACTGGAGAATTCATATTTCAGAACAAAATTTGAAGATGATCTGAAGGATTTCAAAGGCAATGTGGGAATGGGTATAATAAGTGACACGGATCCGCAACCCATTCTTTTTACATCTCACCTGGGACGCTTTGCAATAGTTACCGTAAGCCGTCTGGTGAACATTGCGGAACTTGAAGCCAAAATACTCCGCCGCAGGAAACATTTCACGGAAAATTTTGAAGGTACCATCAACCCTACTGAAGTTGTTGCAAGTCTCATCTGTGAAAAGGACAGTTTTATCGAGGGCATAGAATATGTTTTTGATAATGTCAGGGGTTCCTGTTCACTGATGATAATGACTGAAGACGGGATTATTGCCGCAAGGGATAAGTGCGGGAGAACACCGGTGGTTATAGGAAGAAAGGATGGGGCATATGCGGTTGCTTCAGAATCGTGCTCATTTCCCAATACCGGATTTGAACTGGATTATTTCATGGGTCCCGGTGAAATTGTTAAGCTTGGTTCCGAAGGATACACTCAACTGAGAAAACCGGGAAACACATTGCAGATATGTGCATTCCTGTGGGTTTATTACGGATACCCTCCTTCATACTACGAAGGTATAAACGTTGATGAATGTCGTTACCGCTGCGGTGCCGTTCTTGCCCGCAGGGATTCCGTCGAAGCTGATTTTGTATGCGGAATACCCGATTCGGGCGTGGGCCATGCAATAGGATATGGAAATGAAAAGCAGATCCCGAATAAAAGAGCCTATTCCAAATATACTGCTACCTGGCCCAGGAGCTTCCTTCCCTCTTTTCAGGGCCAGAGGAATCTTGTTGCCAGAATGAAACTGATACCCAACAGGGCAATTATCAGCGGAAAAAAGATGATTTTCATTGATGACAGTATTGTGAGGGGTACACAGCTCCGGCATAATACAGACGATATGAGGAAGTATGGCGCAAAGGAACTCCACATGCGAATAGCAAGTCCCCCCATTTTATATCCCTGCGATTTTCTTAATTTCATTGAGTCAAGAACCCCGATGGAGCTGGCTGCACGCAGGGCAGTAAAGGAACTTGGAGGCCGGGACGATGAACTCAGGGAATATTCCGACCCCGATTCGGAAAAATACAGGAAAATGGTTGAAAAAATTGCTGAAAAACTTGATCTTGATTCACTTTTATACCAGCGGCTCGATGATCTGATAGCTGCAATAGGACTTCCCAGGGAAAAGCTCTGTACTCACTGCTGGGACGGATCAGGCTATTTTTAGGCTGTAACGCTAAGTTTCAGGAGAACAATTTCAGGACTTTCGAATCCCTCAGCTTTTCTATTGTTGCCCTGTAACCTATTCTGAAAACAGCCTCAGCCTCTTCCGGATTGAGTATTCCGTAATTACTGAGCTCTTCGGGAGAAATGTAAAGATTAAATTTCCTTGATTTTTCGTTGATTTCCTTTGCCATCATGATCATGAAGGTCCTTTCTGTTATTTTGATCAGACTGTGAAGGGATGCTTCCTTTCCTACCGGATTTACAAATGAACCGATAATCAGCCTGCATTGGTTTTCTATGGGAAGGACCGGCATGTTGTCGAGTATTCCTCCGTCAGCATAAAAAATATCATTGATTACAACAGGTCTGAAAAGAACCGGAATACTTGCAGATGCAATCACAACATCCATCAGGTCGCCTTTGGAAAAATAAACAAGCCTGCCATTGTTCAGGTCGGTTGCAGAAACATACAGCGGAATATTCAGATCCTCGAATCTTCTGGCAGTCACATGGTCTTCAAGGATTTTCCTTATGCCTGAAAGCTGTAAAAGTCCGTCACGGGGCATGGTGGGCCTCATATAGCTAAGCCGGTGGCTGCCTTTCATTATTTTCATTGCCTCTGGAGGACTGATGCCGTCACAATACATTAATCCGGCAAGAGCTCCGGCACTTGTCCCCGAAACAACATCCGGGTAAATGCCTGCCTCGTTAAGGGCTTTCAGTACTCCGAGATGGGCAAATCCCCGTGTGCCACCTCCACTTAAAACCAGACCCGTATTGTAAATTTCGCCTGCCATATTGGTGATTATTTGAAAATCCGCTTAAATTTGGTAAAATAATTGATTCAGCAAACCCTGACAAGTATGAAAATAAATTCTTAAATCATGAAAAAATTATCTGTATTTCTACTTACACTGACATGGATTGTTGCCCTGGATGCGCAGTCAGGCAAAGTGAATCTTCCTTTCAAAATGGAAGAACTGTCATCTCCGCAGTTTCAGAAAGCTGTTGAACAGGCTGGCGGGGTATGTATAATTCCCCTGGGGATAATTGAAAAACATGGTCCTCACCTGCCTTTGGGTACTGATCTCTTTGAAGCCCGCGAAGCCTCATTCAATGCAGCAGGAAAAGAATATGTGATTGTTTTTCCGCCATATTACTGCGGTCAGATATTTGAGGCAAAGCATCAGCCCGGAACAATAGCCTACAGCAACGAACTGATGTGGAAGATGCTTGAGGAAACATGCAATGAATTATCCAGAAACGGTCTGAAGAAGATCATCTTTGCAAACGGTCACGGAGGAAGTACAAGCTTCCTGCAGTATTTCTGCCAGTCTCAGCTTGCAAGCCGCAGGGATTATATTGCAGTGCTTTTCCAGGAAGAAGCGGATCCCGTATATGACCCGCAGATCAATGCTTTGAAAAAAGCAAGTCTTGATGGTCATGCAGGAGAAGAAGAAACTTCAATGATGTATTTTATCCGGCCCGACCTCGTGAACATTAAGTTAATAAAGGATGAGTCCGGACTTGACCAGGGCAGGCTGAACCGGATGCAATACGGCTATACCGGAATATGGTGGTATGCCCGGTATCCGAATCATTATTCCTCCGATGTTGCGGAACCTGACAGAAAACTGGGGGAACTGCTGATAGAAAAATGGGGAAGCCAGCTTGCCCGGCTGGTAAAGTACCTGAAGGAAAACAATACAATAGAACAACTTCAGAATGAATTTTTTAACAGATCAGAAAATCCGCTGACCACAGGCTTTTCAGGGCAATAGGCAAAAATCAAATATCACAGCAAACACTTACAGTTATTTATTGTTAGTTTTAAAATAAAATTAATTCATAATATGTCATTTACATTACAGATTGGTCAAAAGGCAGTGGATTTTACACTTCCTGCAACCGACGGAAAGAAGTACAGTCTGTCGGATTTCAGCAGCAATAAATTTCTGGTAATCTTTTTTACCTGTAACCATTGTCCCTATGTTACAGGATCGGATGAAATTACAAGAGCCACCGCTGAAAAATATATGGGAAAAGGGGTGGGCTTTGCAGGAATCAATTCCAACAGTGAGTCTACATATGAGGAAGACAGTTTTCCGAACATGGTAAAAAGGATGAAACAGCAGCGTTTCCCCTGGGTATATCTTTATGACCAGGATCAGTCAGTGGCAAAGGCCTACGGCGCACTGAGAACACCTCATTTCTATGTGTTTGATGAAGAGAGAGTTCTTGTTTATACAGGAAGGGGAGTCGACAGTCCCCGTAATGTTTCAGGAATGACGGTAAACGACCTGGAAAATGCCCTTGAGGAACTGGTATCAGGCAGACCGGTAACGGTTCCGGTTACCAATCCCATAGGATGCAATGTCAAGTGGGATGGCAGGGATGCACACTGGATGCCTCCCGAAGCCTGTGATCTGGTCTGAAATTCTTATAGCAGCGAAATAAATTTACTAATAAATTAAATAACAATGCATTACAAAAAACAAAAACAGATTCTGCCTTTATTGATACTGGCCATTGCAGTGATGATCCAAGTATCATGCACAAAGCAGGAGCCATCAGATCTGTCCGCGGAAAGTATAATTCCGAAACCGGTTTCAGTTGTTTCAACAGGCGATTATTTTACCCTAAGACCAGGCACTGGCATATTTGTAATGGGTGAATCATCCGAACTGCTGAATATCGGGCATTACCTTGCCGACAGACTGAGGCCGTCAACCGGATACAGCCTGAATGTTAAATCAACATCTGATGATCCCGGGAAGGCTTCCATACTGCTGAGCATAGAAGGAGCTTCTGATGCCGGTTCGAACAGTGAAGGCTATGAGCTGGTTATTACAGGGAAGCAGATGAAGCTTACTGCCGCTACATATGCGGGCCTGTTCAGGGGAGTTCAGACCATCAGGCAATTGCTGCCGGCAAGGATTGAAATGAAGGAAAAGCAGGAAGGACCATGGAAAGTTGCCACGGGAACAATCAGGGATTATCCGGAATATTCCTACAGGGGAGCAATGCTTGATGTTGCCCGTCATTTTTTCGGTGTGGATGATGTGAGACGTTTTATCGATTTTCTTGCGTATTACAAAATGAACAGGCTTCATCTGCATTTATCGGATGACCAGGGCTGGAGGATAGAGATCAAATCCTGGCCGAATCTCACCCTGCACGGAGGAAGTACCGAAGTAGGCGGGGGCCCGGGCGGATATTTTACCCAGGAGCAGTACAGGGCTATTATTGACTATGCCGAAGAAAACTATATCACCATAATCCCTGAAATAGATATGCCCGGACATACAAATTCAGCATTGTCATCCTATCCCGAGCTGAATTGTGATGGCAGGGCCACGGAACTTTATACCGGAATAGAAGTTGGTTTCAGTTCATTTTGTATTCATAAGGAGATAACCTATAAGTTTATTGATGACGTGATCAGGGAAATTTCGGAAATGACACCGGGACCATATTTCCATATAGGAGGTGATGAATCGCATGCTACAAAATTATCGGATTATATACCTTTCATGGAAAGAGTTCAGGAAATCGCGGAAAGTCATGGCAAACAGTGCATAGGCTGGGATGAAATTGCCAATGCAAAAATGAAGCCGAACAGTATTGCCCAGAACTGGGCAAATCCGAAGAATGCAAACAAAGCGGTTGCCCAGGGTGCAAAAATCCTTATGTCGCCTGCCAGCAAGGCCTATATTGACATGAAATATGACAAAACAACAAAATACGGACTTCAGTGGGCAGGATTTGTTGAAGTGGATGTTTCCTATAACTGGGATCCCGCCATGCTTGTTCCGGGTGTGGGCAAGGAAGATATCGTGGGAGTGGAATCGCCGCTGTGGACTGAGAACATTACCAATATTGATCAGATTGAATACATGGTTTTTCCGCGTCTTGCCGGTATTGCTGAAATAGGATGGACTCCTGCGGAATCAAGGAAATGGGAGGAATACAGGACAAGGCTGGGCAGACACGGGGAACGTTTTGATGCCATGGGTATCAATTATTATAAATCGCCCCTTGTCGACTGGACGGGCCTTTCCAATAATTAAAAAAATCAACCATGAAAACAACACGCCGTTCATTTATCCGTACAGGCAGTCTTGTTGCTGCAGCTGCCGGAATAGGATTCTCATGCTCCGGGGAGAAAGGAAAATCTGAAAAGGAAGCCGGGAAAAATCTGAAAAAAATCCACAGAAACAGAATAGGGGTGTCAACATACTCTTTCTGGCAGTTTAATGGTCCCAAAGAGAATGCACCCATCGAGGACTGTATAGATAAAGCCGCTGCAATGGGTTTTGATGGTATAGAACTTCTTCTCAGACAGATGGCATCAGAAGACAACAGTTATCTTCAGAAGCTGAAGCGGCAGGCATTTCATGCCGGACTGGATATTATGGGTTTTTCAACCCACCAGGCTTTCATATATCCGGATAAAAAAATCCGGGATGAACAGGTTGCATTGACAATACATCAGATTGAACTTGCCTACAAGCTCGGGATTCCGACTATGAGACTCAACACCGGCAGATGGAACACCACCGGATCATTCGATGATTTGATGGCCAACAAGGGAATTGAGCCGAATATAGAAGGCTATACCGATGACCAGGGTTTTGATTGGGTAACAGATTCAATTGCACAATGTATCCCGACAGCTGAAAAATGCGGGGTTGTACTGGGACTGGAGAATCACTGGGGACTGGGAAGGACTGCGGAGGGTGTGCTGAGAATAGTGAACACAGTGGATTCTCCGTGGCTTCAAATAACTTCTGATACCGGTAACTTCCTGGAAAATATGTATGAACAGCTTGAAATGATGGCTCCGCAGACCTTCCTTGTTCAGGCAAAGACCTATTACGGAGGCGGGAAATGGTATACACTCGATATAGATTATAACCGCGTTGCAGAAATATTCAGAAAGGTTAATTACAGGGGATATGTATCTCTCGAATTTGAAGGCAACGAGGATCCTCTGACTGCAGTTCCCAAAAGCCTTGAACTGCTGCGTGAGGCATTCAGCCGGGAGGAATAGCTGACAGACAGTAATACCGAAAAGACGGGATATATACTGTTTTTCAAACAATTAAAAAATTATTACCGATGAAAAAATGCATCCGGCAGGTATTGTTGATTCTACTGGCAGCTGTTTCATGTTCATCCCCTGCGGTCAGGAAAAAAAGGATGATTGCAGAGCAGATCCGGAACAATGAATATTTTGCTTTCACGGAAAAGAAAGCCCTTGAAATGATAAGGAGCGGATTTAATGCCGGAGACGGCTACCGGGAAGTATGGATCAGGGATTATAATACTTTTATCGAACTTGCCGCCGCAGTGCATCCGGCTGAAGAACTCAGGGAGAATCTTATGGTGTTTTTCAGAATGCAGGGGGAGGACGGAGGCATACTCGACGGATTCACACCCGCTGAAGCAGCGGGTGACGTCGGATATGATTTTTATTATACGGATCTTGAACCCCGTTATGCGGGACATAAGAATACCGTGGAGACGGATCAGGAGTCGTCACTGGTACAGGCAGTGTACAAATATATTAAACTGACTTCCGACATATCGTTATTGTCTGAGACGGTTGCGGGAAAAAGTGTTGCGGAAAGACTGGAGCTGGCAATGCAGTTCCTGATGAATCACCGCTTCAGTGAAGAATACGGTCTTGTTTACGGAGCCACCACGGCAGACTGGGGTGATGTGCAGCCGGGACACGGATGGGGAGTTGCCTGGGACGAAAACACTTATCCGGCAATAGATATTTATGATAATGCAATGTTCATTATTGCCCTGGATAATCTTGTTGAAGCAATTCCTGAAACAGGGGAAAAATGGGCTCCGATAAGGGAAATGATTGCCCGGAACGTCAGAAAGCATTTATGGGATGAAAAGAACAGGAAATTTATTCCCCATATTTATCTGGAAAGAGGGTCGCCATTCCCTCCGGATTTTGATGAAAATCAGATTTATTATTTCGGGGGTACGGCAGTTGCAATTGAAGCAGGACTGCTCTCAGGGGAGGAAATAAAAATTTCACTGGATGAAATGCTGGAAAGGGTGAAGCTTGCGGGAGCAGCTTCGATTGGACTGACACTCTATCCTCCATATCCCGCCGGATACTTTGAGAATAAAATTATGAGTGTGGAATACAGTTATCAGAACGGGGGCGACTGGACCTGGTTCGGGGGCAGAATGATACAGCAGCTCATCAGTTACGGCTTCGTTGAAGAAGCTTATGAACAGATCCGGCCAATGGTAAAAAGAGTAATGGATAATGACGGATTCTATGAATGGTATACCGTTGATAATAAACCAAGGGGATCGGGTACTTTCAGGGGGGAAGCCGGAGTGCTTTTCACTGCAATAAGAATGTTACGCGACTTTGCTGCCGGTGTCGACTGATTTCCAGCCCTGAACGGATAAACAGAAGGTATGATTTTTAATGAAACCTATTACCTGCTGAAGGACAGATATATTAAGAAGATCGAAAACCTGGTGGTTTCCGATGTGCTGCTTATTACCGGACAAACGCTGGTGAATGGCACAATAGATGAATTGTTATCTTTTGTATCACCCGGATGCCAGATAATTGTCGCGGGTCCTTCAGGCGGCATTATCCCCGATATGCTGTTTGAAAAGGGTGTAAGCATAGTGGGCGGAATACGGATCACAAGACCGGAAATAGTATTCAGCATCGTAAGTGAAGGAGGTCCCGGCTATCATTTGTTTGAATATTGTGCGTCGAAGATTTGCATATTAAGGGAAAATGAAGGGAGGACTGAGTGAAACATGGATAAAGGCATCAATCACCGGTACGATGTGGGCAGCTTCCGAAATTGTGCTCGGAAGTTTCCTGCATAACCTGAGAGTCCCTTTCAGCGGTAACATCCTGACAGCAATAGGTATTGTCATTCTGGTATCCGTGAGTCATATCTGGCGTGACCGCGGGATTTTCTGGCGGGCAGGACTGATCTGTGCATTGATGAAAACCATGTCGCCCAGTGCGATAATATTCGGACCAATGATTGCAATCCTTGCCGAATCACTTCTTCTTGAACTCCCTCTGAGATTCTTGGGAAGAACCGTTCCGGCCTATCTTCTGGGAGCCATCCTGGCCATGTCGTGGAATCTCTTTCAAAAAATAGCCAATTATATTATTATTTACGGGTCAAATATCATAGAGGTTTATAATAATCTGCTGAGATGGGCACAGAAACAGCTCAATATCCAGACCGACATAGTATGGCTTCCCATAATTTTCCTTTTTGTGATCTTTGCCATCTTCGGACTGTTAGCCGGATTGACCGGGATCATGGTTGGCAGAAGGATGCTGAGGCAGCCTGGTTCTGATTTCAGCAGTCCCGTGAATGAGTCCGGTGCGGGTACCGGTCCGGAAACCGGAAGGGAATTCAGCTATTCTCTTGCCTGGCTCTTTATTGACATACTTTTAATGATTTTTGCCTTTCTGATGATCTATCACAGCCCCTGGTATGTCTGGACCCTGGTGATAAGCGGAATGGTTGCTGTCTGGTCGCTACGTTATAAAAGAGCTGTTCGTCAGCTTTCAAGACCGAAATTCTGGCTGTTTTTTGTCTTTGTGACACTGATAACCGCATTTGCTTTTACAGTGGCAAAGGGTGGTGATATTTCATGGCAGCAGGGCCTCCTCACAGGTATCCAGATGAATTTCAGGGCTGTTGTGATAGTTGTCGGATTTGCAAGCCTCGGGACGGAATTATATAATCCCGTCATAAGGGAATTCTTTCAGAAAACCGCATTCAAAAATGTTCCGCTGGCACTTGAACTCTCCGTCGAAAGTCTGCCCCTGTTCATTTCTTCAGTACCGGACCTGAAGAGCCTGATGAAAAAACCCGTGTCAATATTTTATAATGTGATTTCACAGGCTGACCGCAGACTGTCAGAGATCAGGGATAAAAAACCCGGGGAGAGAAAAATATTCATTGTCAGCGGCCCCAGGGGGAAGGGGAAAACAACCTTTCTCCGGAAAGTGATTGATCTGCTCAGGGAAAAAAAACTGTCGGTGTCGGGAATAATTGCTGAAGCCCTGGCAGATGGCCGGGAATCCGGGGGATATGACATTGTAAATCTGGAAACAGGAGAAAGACTGGCCTTTCTCCGGAATGAAGATACATACGGCAGTGACAGAATAGGAAGATTTTATATATGTCCGGAGGGCCTGGAAGGAGGGAAGACCCTGTTTACCGCCCTGCTGTCTGCAGAAACAGATATTGTTGTAATTGACGAAGTCGGGCGCCTTGAGCTTCGCGGACAGGGCTGGCATGACTCCGTGACTGACCTGCTCGGAAAATCAGGACATAATATTATCATGACCGTACGCCGGGAATTTGTAGAAAAAGTCAGGAACAAATGGAATCTGGAAAATGTAATTGTTTTTGATGTGAGAAAATCCGATCCCCGGAAAGCGGTTTTTACCATTATAAGGAACATAATGCCGGACAGCCCCGGATAGTACTCCATGTCTTTGCTGTTTGCCCCGCGGAAAGTGGTGAAAGACAAGAAATGATATTTTGCAGCTTGAATTAAGCCGTATGGAACTAATTGTTATTTTTGTAACATTGAAAAGAACAGGCTTAAAACGATTAACTTACTGATTAACAACTAATAATAAAAGATTTAACAATAATAGAATGCCCCGGAAGCAACTAAATTATTTCAGAACCGGATAAACGAAATATTTTGTGATGGCTACTTCAGCACAGAGGATAGATGTAAAGGTTTAACATAATATAATAATTGTCAGAAAGCATGGAAAATGATTTAAACGCGAGGCTGCTTGAGCTGCAGTCCCAGATCGAAATGCTGAAGGGAAAGATTGAAACCCTTGAAAACCAGAGAAAAGATCAGCTTTCGATTGCGGTTGTTTCGGGAGATATGGACAAGATACTTGCGGCAATGATAATATCAATTGCTGCAGCAGCCATGGATACCAGGGTAAAACTGTTCTTTTCATTCTGGGCTTTGTCGGCACTGAGGGACAAAAAGAAGAAAGTCCCGGGAAAAGATTTCATATCCAGAATGTTTGGTTTTATGCTTCCTTCGGGGAAAAACAAGCTGAAACTTTCAAAAATGAATATGTGTGGTATGGGTCCGCTCATGATCAGATATCTTATGAAAAAGCAGAATGTGCTTTCCCTTGAACAGATGTTCAGGGAAGCAGGAGAGCTTGGCATCGAGATAACAGTATGTGAAATGTCGATGAATCTCATGGGTTTTAAACCCGGGGAAATAATTGATTATCCCCATTTAAGATATGCAGGGGCAGCCACATTCGTTGCGGATGCTAATGAAAGCAGCATACAACTGTTTATTTAATCAGCCGATCAGTAAATTATAAATAATCTTTAAAAAAATAATCATCACAAAATTTAAACTTATGACAGCAGAAGAATTAAAAAGTCTGGATGTGACAAAATCCGTTGATGCCAGGGGAACAGCATGCCCCGGTCCCTTGCTTGAAGCAAAAAAGGCTATAGGAACAATTAAATCGGGAGAGATAATGGAGATTCTTTCCGCAGATGAGGGCACCAGGGTGGATATTCCCAAATGGTGTGGCAAGCAGGGACATGAATACCTGGGAACCATTGAGGAAAGCGGATATTACAAGATCTTACTCAGGAAAAAATAGAAATGCCGGGTCCTGCTAAGAAAAGCGCCAGGATCCTGGTGTTTTCCACAGAAAAGATATCGGATCCAGCCATTGATATGGCGGGATTGCTTAAACTGCATTATCCTCCCACGGTATACACCATCGCAGTTCCGTGTTCCTCCGGCATAAAGCCGCGGTGGATACTGCATGCCTATGAAAAGGGTTTTGATGGTGTATTCATTGCTGCTGACGGGACAGACTGTTCTTACGGGGATTCATGTACGGAGAGAACCGGGAAGCTTGTGGACCAGGCTCATGAACTGATGAGACAGAAGGATATAGAGCCGGCCCGGCTAAGAATGGCTGCAATATGTTCCATATGCAGCGAATCTTTTGTAAAGCAGATAAAAAGCTTTAATGAATACTTGCTCAGGAATTCAAAAAACTAATTATGTCAGACGAAACAAGAGTTGCCTCCTTTGATGCACTTGTCATAGGCGGTGGCATTGCCGGAGGTGAAGCTGCACTTGATCTGGCCAATAACGGGTACAAAGTACTTCTGGTTGAGAAGGATCTTTCCCTGGGAGGGAAAATGATACTTCTCAGCAAGGTGTTTCCCACGCTTGACTGCGCTGCCTGTATCACTACTCCCAAGGTATCAGAGATTTCAAGACATCCCGGCATAACCGTTTTTACCGGTACTGAAGTCACTTCCATTGAAAAGAAAAGTGAGAGGGAATTTGAAACCGCAATAATCAAAAGACCCCGCTATGTTGTTGAGGAAGACTGCACGGCATGTCAGCTGTGTGAGGAGGTCTGCCCCGTAGTGGTTCAGGACGAATACCAGTATAATCTTGTGGGCCGGAAAGCTGCATTTATTCCCTTCAGCATAGCCAGTCCAAGGGTTGCAGCAATAGACATAGAAAACTGTACACTGTGCGGGGCATGTGAAAAGGCCTGTCCTCCAAAATGTATCGACTTCACCCAGGAAACGGAGAATTATATTGTAAGGTCGGCTACAGTCATTGTTGCCACGGGATTTAAACTGTTTGATCCCCTGAAAATACCGCGGTATGGCTATGGACTTTACAAGAATATTCTGACTTCCATGGAGATGGAAAGACAGCTGGCTCCCACAAGGCCTTTCAATACCATCCTCAGACCCGGCGATGGCAAGATGCCGGACAGGATTGCCTATATCCTCTGTGCCGGATCCCGTGACGATACCGCAGGGAATCCGATCTGTTCACAGATATGCTGCATGTATTCACTGAAACAGGCCCAGTTGCTGATGGGAGCCCTTCCTCTGGCCGATGTGACAATCTATTATATTAATATCAGATCATTCGGGAAGGGCTTTGAGGAGTTTTATGAACAGGCTAAGGGTATGGGAGTTAATTTCGTCAAAGGCAAGGTGGGCAGGATTACTGAAACGGAAAAAGGAAACCTCATACTCAGATATGAAGATATAAACGAAAACAGAGTGATGGAGGAAGAACATGACATGGTGGTTCTTTCTGTGGGAGTTCTGCCGAATACCGATCCCCTTTCGTTTTTCAGAAACGGTGAATTAAAGGAAGATCCATTCAGTTTCGTGGATCAGGCTGAAGTTCTTTCAAGTCCTGCCAGAACGAGTATAAAAGGTGTTTTTGTTGCAGGAACTGCATCAGGACCAATGGATATTCCTGACTCGATCCTTTCCGCAGGTGCTGCCTCATCAGAGGCAATAAGTTATTTAAAACAGTAACAATGAACAGGAAAATAGGAGTATATATATGTCATTGCGGTGGAAACATATCTGATTATGTTGATGTTGAAAAGGTGAGACAGGCAGTGGAAAACGATGACGGGGTTTTTATTGCAAAAACAACAATGTTTGCCTGCGGTGATGCCAACCAGAAGGAAATGGTTGAGGATATAAAAAATAACGGACTTGACGGTGTCATAGTTGCATCCTGCTCCCCGAAGCTTCATCTCCTGACATTCAGGGCAGTCACCGAAAGGGCCGGACTGAATAAATACAACTATGTGCATGCAAACATCAGGGAACAGGTATCCTGGGCACATTCCGACAACAAGGCCGGAGCAACCGATAAAGCTGTACAGATCGTAAAATCGGCAATTGCAAAAGTACGCCTTGCCGAAGCTCTTGTGCCTTTCAGATTTCCTGCAGTAAAGGCTGTTGCCATAGCCGGCGGAGGCGTTTCAGGAATGAGGGCCGCACTGGAACTTTCAGACATGGGATGTCCGGTATATCTTATAGAGAAGTCTCCCTTTTTCGGAGGGAGAACTTCACAGTGGGATGTTCTCTTTACTTCCGGCCAGACGGGAAAACAACTGGTTTCGGAACTCTACGGGGAATTGCTGAAAAGGGATAATATAAAGCTCCTTACAGGAGCTGAAATAATTTCAGGCAGCGGTAATATCGGCGATTTTAAATTAAAGGTACGCCTGACACCCGGATATATTCCGGCGGACTGTGAGGAGGACAAAGTAAAAGCATCCATTGCTGCATGCCCGGTTGAACTGCCTGATGAATTCAATTTCAATCTGACAAAACGCAAGGCTGTTTACCGTAATCATCCCGGCCAGTTTCCCCGGACACCCGTTATTGATATTAAAAACTGCACACGTTGCGGGGAATGTGAAAAAATATGTCCGGACATTGATTTCTCGCAGGAAGAGGAGGTAATTGATATTAATGTGGGCTCTGTACTGGTTGCCACAGGATTTGATCCCTACACCCCCGGCGATGGTGAATTCGGATACGGGCTGTCAGATAAGGTAATCACACTTCCCGGATTTAAAAGACTGCTTGATCTCAGTGGTTCAAAACTTATCCATAACGGAAAGGAAATCAAGAAAATAGCCTATATCTATTGTGTCGGAAGCCGTCAGTCGGAAGGTGATAATAAATATTGTTCACGTTATTGCTGTACTTCGGTTATACATTCTGCTATACAGGCAGGAAAGAAATTCAGGGATATTACCGGCTATCATTTCACGCGAGGTATCAGGACTTACGGCAAGCAGGAGCTGTTGTACGCGGAGTCGCTGAAGGGAGGAGATATCTACCTTCAGTCCTATGAGGATGATCCGCCGGTGGTTGAAGTAACAGACAAGAGGATAAAAGTCAGGATAAATGATATTCTCAGCGGAAAGAGGGAGATATCCGTTGAGCCTGATCTTGTGGTTCTGGTGACGGGAATGGTACCGCGGGCAGACAATTCTCTGGGTGCACTCTTTAAACTGCCAAGGGGAAGGGACAACTTCTTTAATGAGATTCACATGAAACTGCGGCCGGTGGAGACTGTAATAGACGGAGTCAGTATTTGCGGCGCATGCCAGGGTCCGAAGAATATTACGGAATCAGTCAATTCCGCACTTTCAGCAGCAGTAAAATGCTTTTCCCTGGTTAACAGGGGTGAGCTTGAAATGGAACCAATTGTCGCAACCATAGATGAGGAAGTCTGCGAATGGTGCGGAGCATGTTCCGCAGTCTGTCCCTTCGGTGCAATAAAGAAAACAGATAAGGGACCGAAAGAGGTGGCTGAAATCAATAATTCAGTCTGCAAGGGATGCGGTATGTGCCTTCCTGTCTGTCCCGTTGATGCAATAGAACTGACAGCATATTCAAACAGGGAGATGGAAAGCATGATTGATGCCCTGGCAGGAAATTATCCGTTAATAACAACACAATAATTATTCTCGCTCATGGAAGAAGCAGAAAAGGGAAAAACTTTCAGATATCTGAGGGAAAAACGCGAGGTTTCGCAGGATGTCAAAGACAGGCTTAAGGAATTCAACAGGGCCAAAAGAGAGATTCTCGGTGCTCTTAAGGAAAAGGATATGACGGTAGATGAACTTGGAAAGAAGCTTGAAAGGCCCGGCCATGAAATTGTGTATTACCTGATGACCCTTGTAAAATACGGCAGTGTTGAACCGGGTGACATAGATGACATGGACGAGTATTTTTCCTACAAACTCAAAAAATAATGGCTTCAATAAATACTGAATACGGGAGAGATCTGAAGAGATACGGCGGATTTGATTTTAATGCCTGTTACAACTGTGGTACATGTACTGCAGTCTGCTCACTATCTACGGAGGAAGATTCCTTCCCCAGGGAAATGGTAAGATTCAGTGTCCTGGGACTGGAAGATGAAATAAAATCATCACTTAAACCCTGGCTCTGCTACTATTGCGGTGAATGCAGCACACACTGTCCGCAAACGGCCAATCCCGGCGAGCTGATGATGTCGCTGAGGAGATGGCTTACATCAGTGTACGACTGGACCGGACTGTCCGGCCTCCTTTACAGGTTCCTTCCTGCAACGGTGACAGCCATGATCCTTGCTGCAGCAGCCGTTATTGCCTTCAGCATCTCAAGGGATTTCAACCTTCAGGCCATAATGCATACAGGCCATTATTTTGAAATGATCGCTATCGGAACGATCCTTGCACTCATTTTTATTCCCAACCTGATCAGGATGTGGTGGTTCACAATACTGAAACCGGGAATAAAAATACCGGCGGCAAACTATTTCAGGGGAGCAGCGGATCTGTTTGTGCACATGTTCACACAAAAAAGGGCACGCGACTGCGAAGACAATAATTTCAGATGGCTTGAGCATTTCCTGCTCGTATTAGGATATCTTGCACTGCTGTTCACCACAGTTGTTCTCGACTGGTTCTCGAGTGACAGTTTATTTGTGATAATACTGGGATACCTGGTTAGCGCAATTGTTTTCATTGTCACAATTGATTTTGTTTCCGGCCGGATCAGAAAGAATAAGGAAGTGAGCAAATTCTCACATGCATCCGACTGGATGTTTGTTGTATGGCTTGTACTTATGGGACTGTCGGCCTTTGCGGTACGCCTGTTTATTGATCTGGGATGGCTGGAGAATAATCTCTGGCTCTATCTTTTCCATCTGACCATACTTGTACAGTGGGCCCTGATCATAGTACCCTTTGGCAAATGGACACACTTCCTTTACCGCTCATTTGCAATGTATTTTCACAGCGTGAAATCACATGCCAAATAGAGTAAGCAGCCTGTACACCAGGCCTGCCAGCACAATTGCGAACAGGATTTCAATAAGGGTGACGGCAAGAGCCTTTTTCCATCCGTATTCCTTCCACAGAACCGATACGGTGGCAATACATGGTACATAGAACATACTCACCACGGCAAGGGTGATCATTTGCACGTGACTGAGTACTTCGGCAAACTCTGTTGTTCCAAGGTATGCTGCCAGCATGACGAGTATAAGCTCCTTTCTTAAAATACCGAATATCAGGAGGATTCCTGCTATTGCCGGAAGCCCGAGCCAGTTAACGGTAACCGGACTAAGGAAAGAGGATATTGCAGGCATCCATCCGGCCAGGTTAATAGCCTGAATCACAACACCGGCAATGATCACTATCGGAGCTGCTATATAGATGAATTCCTTTAATGCATCCCAGGTCTGGTAAAGAATGGACTTCAGGTTCGGTGTCTTATAATCGGGCATTGGCATAATGAGTTCAACAGGCTCACCAGGCAGAAGCTTTGACAGGATCTTGCCGGCAATGAAAATTACTACCATTGCAAACAGATACAGACCCATTGCCCAGACGATACCCACATATTTCCCGACCAGGCCGAAAACAATCACTGAAACGGCTGAACATGGAACAAGTGTTACAAGGACAGCGGTAAGGAATCGTTCACGTCTGGATTCCATTATCCGGCATGAAAGGCAGCCGGGGACATTACAGCCCAGGCCGATGATGAATGATATACAACCTTTCCCGTGAATGCCTATTTTGTGCATCAGGTTGTCCATCAGAAACGAGATGCGGGCAATGTAGCCCCATTCCTCAAGAATATACAGTATTATGTAAAATGGCAGGATATAGGGAAGGGCAATTTCAACAAGGGCAAGAACACCTTCAATGGCGGACCAGCCCAGTGCAGCAAAAAATGATTCCCCTACATTGACATTCCACCATTCGTGCCAGCTGGAAAATACTGTTTCCAGAACCGATGACAGCCAGTTACCAAGTTTGAAAACAGATAGAAACATTCCGCCGATAATGAATATCATCACAATGTAGCCGGTGAATTTGTGGGTTGTAATAATATCCAGCCGGTCGATGCAGGAAAGTTTCCGGTGGGGAGTAATTGTTGCAGTCTCCCTGACGATCTGGGATGCATAATGACTCCTTTCATCCGCGATCACCAGTGAGGAGTCCTGTCCGTGAATTTCTTCAAGTCCCCCGGCAAGGGTCTTTTTCTTTTCAGTCAGATCAGGTCTGATCTGACTGATGGCTTTTGTGATCTCACTGTCTTTTTCCAGAAGTTTTATTGCAATCCATCTTTCAGGGTAAAGAAGTTCGGTATTCTTAAGCTCAGCAGATAATTCATCAACACAGCTCTCGATTTCCCTGCCGTAACGGATTACCCCGCGTTTATGCCCGTTTTCCTTTATTTCAATTACTTTGTCCATCAGCTCGGTCAGGCCCGTGCCGCGCGATGCAACAGTCGGAATAACAGGAACATTAAACTTTTCCTGAAGCTTGCCGGTATTGATTTCAATACCTTTCTTTTTGGCAAGATCCACCATGTTCAGAGCTATGATAAGCGGGCATTCCAGTTCGAGCAGCTGAAGGGTGAAGATGAGATTCCTTTCCAGATTGGTGGAATCAACAATATTGATAACAACATCAGGCTTGTGCTTTATTATATACTCCCTGGCTATCAGTTCCTCATCGGATAATGTGGTCAGGGAATAGATACCCGGAAGATCCAGAATATCAATTGTGTAATCCTTATAGTACAGTGTTCCCTCAAGTTTCTCTATGGTTTTGCCTGCCCAGTTCCCGGTATGCTGATGCGATCCGGTATAAAAGTTGAATATAGATGTTTTGCCCGTATTACCCTGACCGGCAAGAACAACATTGATTCTTTTATTATCATTCATATCATTTCCACAAGAATTTTTGATGCCAGGCCTTTGCCCAGAACCAGCTTCGACCCGCTGACCTCCACCTGTACGGGACCGGCAAACAGGGAAGTCCTTAAAACCGTAATCCTTGTCCCGGGACCCATTCCCAGGTCTGCCAGACGTTTGGTAAGATTCCGGCCACCGTTCAATGACAGTACAATGCCTGACTGACCTTCCTGTAGTTCAGTTAAACTCCTGGATTTTCCTGGGATATTCATATTTTAAATATCTGTTATTTTTCCTCAACATGTCTCAATCCCTCTTCAAAGAGATTGTTTATATGTATGTCGTCAAGCGAATAAAATGCAATCTTCCCCACTTTGTTGTACTTGACGAGCTTCATGTTCCGCAATGTCCTCAGATGATGCGATATTGCAGATTTTGATGAAGCAATGATGGAAGCTATATCACTGACGCATAATTCCTCTTCCTGGCAAAGGGCAAATATGATTTTAACACGCGTCGGATCACTCATTGCCCTGAATGTTTCAGCCAGATCCTGAAAACATCTGTCAGATTTCATTCTGCTCATAACAGACTTAACCTTTATGCTTTCGATGTATTCATTTTTATGCTGATCCGGTTTCCTGGTTTTCATTTATTTTTATATATGAGCAACTGTTCAAACGTTCGCAAAAATAATCTTTTCCGCGAAACAAAAAATATTATTCCATATGATTTATAACAAAGTTGAAAATACGCCGGTGCTGCTGTTATTCCGCCCCGTTGCTGCTGCTGTTTCTGCTCCTTTGCTGTTGTTCCTGTGCCGGTGTCCCCACGATTTTTCGTGTCTTTGCGGAGTCCGGGATTCTTCCGGCCCTGCTCAGGTGCTCATTCCGGCCTTCCCGGATTTACTGCCGGATAGCGGGAAACACTGTAATATTTATTCTGCTGATCTGTGGAAGCATATTTAATTTAAATTTCTTATCTTGAAAGCCTTCTGGAATTTCAGAGGAGAGAAATGCCAGGATAACTTGAAGTTTTCGTGTATTTATTAATCTTGTTAGCCATGAGACATGCAGCTGCTGTTGTTTTCATGCTGCTTTCCGCCGTTCTTTCCGGACAGAAGGCAGAATCAGATGTCACATTTGCCGATTACAGGAATCTCATCCTTACGGTAAAGAAGGATGCGTTAAAAGCCACGGGCAAGCTTACTTCCGGAGAACTGGTAAGTGTAGGCTGTGAGCAGAATGTTTGTTTTTTTGAAATAGAATACAAGGACAGAAAGCTGAGACAGCCTGTCGGGGATGATATTACCAGGCTTACAATTTCGGAATTTGACTTTAATAGCGACGGTGATCTTGAACTGGTTGTTATAAATGATTTCCGGGGAACATCTTTTCTTTATATCTTTTCATACAGCAGGGGAATAATCATGAAGCTCTTTGAAAAAGAAATAAAATATGACAGGATAGTTATCAGAAGCGACTATATTGAACGTCATCTTCCAACCGGAATGGATACTGTATGGCATTATTACCAGGGAGGATTCTGGACCATGACGCCGTATTCGCTGCCATAAAGCTATTCTGCTGCATGCAGGATCTGCATGCAACCGGTTCGTTCAGTGGTATGGCGGCAATCAGTAAGAATCTGGCACCGTCGCTGCCCGATTTTACCCTCACTTCATCATATTCCGATTCATTTTCTGAAGAGGCAGTCATCAGCATTGCACAGGCCTTCTCCTCAAATTTTTCAAGGTCTTCATCAGCAGCAAGGCTCCCGCTGATCAGATAAAGAAACAGTGTCTGCTTATTGGGTGTTTCCCCGTATGTCCATTCCGTGCCGGGATCCAGTGAGACATTGAGATACTGTACTTTTACATATTCACCTTTTACTGCTCCCCCGGAGCCTTTGTAATTTCCGGAGAGAACCCTGATGGCAGCATTTTTTTCCCTTACCACTGCTACATCTTCCTGTCTTATATCCCGGTATGCCGGCCGGGTCATCTTATCCTTTTCCGGAAGGTTGACCCAGAGCTGACATCCCAGTAATCTGTCGGATTCCTGAGGCATTTCCTGGTGAATGATACCTGATCCGGCAGTCATCCACTGGCACTGAAGTCCGCCGATAACACCACTGTTTCCCAGACTGTCTCCATGTTCTATTTCACCTTCCAGAAGATAGGTAACCGTTTCAATTCCCCTGTGAGGATGCCATGGAAATCCCTTTATGTAATCCTGAGGATCGTCTGAATCAAAGCCGTCCAGCATAAGAAAGGGATCGAACTCTTTTCAGACGGACACCCGCACCGTCAACGGCATTCTGCCCCCTGACAATTTTTGTGCATTTTCTTTTCGGCATTGTATAACTATTATTGATATTTCATTATAAGACCCTGGTTTTATTCAATAGTGTATCTTTTCACTCAGGGTATAATAATAAACTGATTTATGCCGGTAATGTTCAGACAACAGTTTATTAAAACAGGCTGGCAGCATTAATCTTCCGCCAGCAGGGAGTAAAGATCATGGGGGGATATACCAAGCTGACCGGCTATTGCTTTCATTGTGCTTTCACCCCCGGCGGAGACACCGTTTTCCCTTATTATTCCGATCAGTACTGAAGGATCTTTCCCAAGTCTTGAAGCTACCATGTTTATTGTCATTTTACCGATTCCTGCAGGTACCTCGTATTTATGCATCCCCTCATCTGGCGGATATTTCCTTGTAAGTATCTCATACAGCCTGGCAGGAGTCACTCCGTTGTCAGCGGCAATTCGTTTTAATTTGACATTTTTCCCGCTGATAACAATACTGCTGTCCCTCAGTGTGGTAATAAGATCTTCGGTGCTGACTTCCCTGAAGACAGTTGCAAGTCTCATAAGAGTGAACTCTTCCATATGTGCTATTTCCGGACTTTCATATTTTTTATCCCAGCCTTCCTTCAATGTTTCGCCGAAATCCATGACGGTACTGAATGGTGCCCACGACCCGAGGGTTCCGATAAAGAATATCAGCGAAATGCCAACAGCTGCAAATAGCTCACGTTTTCTGTTCAGGCCCTTCTTTAGCCTGCTTCTGAAATAGGTAAGGAAAGCCTTCCAGTTCACAAAAAACAGATGAATGATGAACAGGATGAAAAACATGAATGAGAATATTGTATGAAAAGCCTGCCATTCAGCCTTGGTGAAAAGCATAAGCTTCCAGCCGGTCCAGTTGGCAATTCTTCCCGGAGGTGCAAAATACAGGATAAAACCGGACCATGACATTAGAATTGTTGAAATAACCAGACTGAAACTGGTGAAACTGCGAAGATTAAAGAAATTCTTTTTTTTCATAGGGCAGGACTGACGATTATTCGGGAATTTCCCGGTAATCACAGATACCGTTGTTGTTTGCATCGATGTAGTACCTGCCGTATCCCCTGTATCCCGGGTTGGTGTAGTACCTTCCGTATCCCCTGTATCCCGGGTTGGTGTAGTACCTTCCGTATCCCCCGTATCCCGGACTGATGTTGTCACTGTTTCCGGGATTTATGTTGCCGCTGTTTTCCGGACTGATGTTGTCACTGTTTCCGGGATTTATGAAGTATCTGCAATATCCGTATCCCGGCCGGGGGTTCCGGAATGCTGCCCCTGTATTAAAACCCTGACGGCCTGCTCTCATGAAGGCGCGGCCACCGTTTCTGAAACCGTATGCTGCACGTGCTTCAAAATTGTCGCATATACCGTTATTATTTGTATCCACCCACACGCCCCTGACCGGAGGATTTTGAAGTACCTGTTCTGTATCCTTTTCCTGGGCATTTGCCAGTGCTGTTGTAATCAACAGGATAATAGCGCTTATAAATAGTTTCGTTTTCATAGGTATGTACTTTTTAATTTAACATAACATCTGATAAAAATGCTTTTACTATTGGAAACAGAATCCTGTTTTTTCCTGCGCTTTTTTTAAAATTTTATTGCAGCAATTTCAATTATTGAACTGCCTGCCCTTTCCCCGTCCGGGCGGATTCCGCGGTCCCCGGGGCCCTTGCCGGAATTCCTGACCGTCAACAGTAAACATGGATCCAAACATTTCTTCCAGCCTTGTTTCCTGCTCCTTATTGCATATTTCTTTTAAATCCAGGTAATATTCCCAGCTTATTTTTTTCAGGCGGGCATGTAGGCTGCCTATTGAATCTGAAATCTCATTCAGTTTTGTGGTATCACTTCTTTCAGCCGTCATTTCTCTCATCATCTGCTGTCTAAGGTTCGCCAGGCTGATGTTTATCTCTCTTGCATTTCTTCTGAATTCAGGATTGAATTCTGTGAACCTCGACATTTGTTGTCTGGTCAGACCCAGATGGTCGCGGAAATATCTTCCGCTGTAACGGAGTGAGCTGTTTTCAGATTCCGTTTGTTCCGGCAGGCGGGACAGGTCTGACTTTTCAGTTCTGCCCGTATGCACCAGGATAGTTGCAAAGGTTGTGATATTCATAAGGGCGAGGGAAACTATTGCCCATATCATCCAGGAGTATCTGCGTCCGGTTCTCATGATGTTCAGTTTAATCAATTGCCAGCATATCAACTGACTCCAGCCGGGCATCATTCATCAGACTCAGTTCAAGCGGAACAGGCATGCTGTCCCGGTTCAGGACCGGAATACTTCCCATCACGACACCCAGGAAAATTGCTGCTGCAACAGACAATACCACAAGGGCAGGCTTTAGTATGCCCGAAACTTTTTTCTGTGTGAAGGATTCCGGATTTTCAATCCGGTGCATCACGCGGGCTGAAAGGAAGGGATTTACCTTCAGTTGTTTTTCTTCCGTTATCAGCTTTTCAGCCAGTAGCTGAATCCTGTAAAACTCCCTGCATTCCCTGCATTCCCTGAGATGAGCCTCAATCTGATCCTTTGTGCCCGGATCGGATCTTCCTTCCAGGTATGAATCAAATTCTTTCTGACATAAACGGCAATTCATTTTAACTCTTTATATGATTAGTAACAAAATATTAATTTTTCCTGTGCCTGTTTTCATGCTTTTTACTACCGGCTGACAATCTTTTACGAAGATTTCTTTTTGCGCGGAATAACAGTGATTCCACTGCTCCTTCGCTTGTCATCATTATTTCTGCAATCTCTTTCTGGGACAGGTCCTCATATTTGTTCAGTATGATTGCTGTCCTCTGATTTTCAGGAAGTGAATTGACTGCCCGCCGGAGCCATGCGCCATGTTCCCTGCCAATCAGTATTTTTTCAGGATCATCCTCATTTATTAGCGGAGCCGGCATGCTGCGATTATCCAATACTTCAAAAATCATTTTCAGGGGGGATCTCCTGATCCTGTTAAGTGAAGCGTTGACGGCAATCCTGTAAAGCCAGGTGGAGAAAGCAGATTCGCCCCTGAAACGGGAAAGGGACTGATAGACCTGGATGAAAACATCCTGTGTCAGATCTTCCGCGTCTTCCCTGTTATGCAGGTATCCCATGCATGTTCTGAATACCGTCTGCTGATAGCGTTCAACAAGAATACGGAATGAATCCCTGTCGCCCCGGAGGATTAGTGTTATTAATTCAGAATCAGTCATCCCGGCACCCGTGAAAGGTACAGTCCGGGGATTACCGCAATGCCGCCGGTCAGGAAGCCGATGATTTGATTGGCAAAATTCAATTTTCTTATGCCTTTACAAACTTATTAAGATTTAATAATAAGATAAAAAGACCGGGAAAGTAATAAATATTAAATTTATATCACAACAGTTCGTTAAACTTTTGGGTTTGTTGATTTCTGTCAAATGTATATATTTGATTATGAATGTTATATTAAAATAATGCCTGTTTGATAATATATTGTTAATTAGCTATTTATGAAAATATCAGTACTGACAGACAATCATGCGGGATCTTTTTTCCCTGCCGAGCACGGTCTTTCATATTTGATTGAATATGACGGGAAGAAAATATTATTTGATACCGGACAGAGTGATATGTTTCTCAGGAATGCGGAAAAGCTGAACGCCGGCCTTGATAACAGGGATATAACAGTTTTGAGTCATGGTCATTTTGATCACGGGAACGGACTCGCTTTTTTGCCGGGAGGAGGAAGACTAGTTTGTCATCCGGGATGCTTTGTCAGGCGCTTCAGGGGACAGGACGGCAGCTATTTAGGACTAGGCTTGACGGAGGAGGAAATATCCTCAGAATTCGATCTGAATACTACTGTGGATCCGTTATGGCTGAGCGGGAAAATAGTTTTCCTGGGAGAAATACCAAGACTTACGGATTTTGAATCGAAGGAGACAACTTTCAGGCTTGAAGACGGCAGTGCTGATTTTGTGGCAGATGATAGTGCACTTGCTTTTGTGCTTCCCCAGGGCCTCTTTATAATAACCGGTTGCGGTCATTCGGGTATTGTCAATACCTGTGAATATGCGGGGAAAGTAACCGGAACCGGAGAATTATACGGAATAATGGGAGGATTTCATTTGAAAGAGACTGATACACAGACCATAGAAACAATAAAATACCTCAGGGAAACGGGAGCGCGACATGTTTTCCCATCACATTGCACTGAACTTCCGGCACTGTCAGCTTTTTATGAAGCTTTCGGCATCCGGCAGATCAAAACCGGAGATGTCCTGGTTTTCTGATTCCGGATTTATTTTCCTGTTTCGGTTTTTGCAATTATTGATTCTGCAATCTGCTCAAAAGCGCTTACAACCGGCTTGTTCTTCTGGTTGAACACACTCAGGCCCTGATCTGCTGCTTCACCCACTTCCATAACCAGAGGTATCTGTCCGAGCAGGTCCGTGTTGAATTCTTTTGCCAGCCTGAGTCCGCCGCCTTTCCCGAATATATAATACACCTCATCCGGATGCTTCTCCGGTGTAAACCACGACATGTTTTCAATAACCCCCAGAATGGGAACATTGAGATCAGGATTATTGAACATGGAAGCAGCTTTCCGTGCATCATTGAGTGAAATTTCCTGTGGAGTGGTTACAATCACTGCTCCGGAAAGATTGAGCTTCTGAACTGTCGTAAGCTGAATATCACTGGTTCCCGGAGGGAAATCAATTATCATATAATCAATTTCACCCCACTGGGTGTCACCGAGAAGTTGTGTGACAGCTTTTCCTGCCATGGGTCCGCGCCATATGAGTGACTGACTCGGATCAATAAAAAAGCCTATTGAAATAATGTTTACCCCGAATTTTTTTACGGGGAAAAAGATTTCCTTGTCTCCGATTGCCGATACTTCCGGTCTGACGTCTTCCAGTCCGAACATTTTCGGAATTGAGGGACCGAATATGTCTGCATCGAACAATGCGGTATTAAGACCGTTCCTGGCAAGTGTGACGGCAAGATTGACAGCTACGGTTGATTTTCCGACTCCGCCTTTGCCGGATGCCACAACAATAATATTCTTAATCCCTTCCATGGGGATTTTTTCAAAAAGATCATTCATTTGCTTTGATTGAGGATTTTTTTCCATATTTCTTCCAATTTTTTACTGATATCAATTTGCGGATTATATTCCGTTATGCTTTTTGATTGTATCATTGCTTCCGTTACCCGGCTGTCAAAGGGCAGTTTTGCGATGACCCGGATTCCGTTCTCATTACACCACTCTTCAATCTGACGACACATTTCAGTATTGAGATCATGTTTGTTGATAATGGCATATGCAGGCAGACTGAATTTCCGTACCACATCTGTCGTCCTCCTGAGGTCCAGCAATCCGGAAAGGGTCGGTTCCGTTACTATCACAACCCTGTCAGCACCCGTTATGGTTGAGATTACAGGGCATCCTATTCCCGGGGGACCGTCCAGGATAATTGTGTCAATACCATTTTCCCGGGCTGTTTCCCTGGCTTTTTCACGTACCATATTTACAAGCTTCCCTGTATTTTCTTCTCCCGGTGCAAGTTTTCCGTAAACCATTTTCCCGTTACGGAACGATCCTGAATACATCCGGCTTTTGTCATTGGGGATCATATCAATGGCTTTTTCGGGACAAATGCGTGAACAAAGAAAGCAACCGTCACAGGAAATTTCAGAGATAATTACTTTTCCATCCCACCTCGTTGATATTGCATCAAAGCGACAGTAGTTCTCACATAAACCGCAGTCAGTGCACAAATCATAGTTTATAACAGCATTATGACCTGACACATATATAGTTTCCTCTTCATTAACCGGATTGAATATCAGATAAAGATTTGCAGCATCAACGTCACAATCTGCAATAACAACCCTGTCACCGATCGTTGCAAACGATGCACTTATGCTGGACTTGCCAGTGCCGCCCTTACCGCTTATTATTGCTATTTCCATATATGACGGTGATGTTTTCAATAACATTCAGCAATTGTGCCCCGAAGGATTTATCTGATTCCGCAAGCAGTGTACCGGTCGAATAAAGTCCGGCAATCTTTCTACTGTAAGGTATTTCCAGTAAAAGAGTTATTCCTTCCCTTTCCAGGTATTCCCTGACATCGTTATTTCCCAGTCCTGCTTTGTTGATAATCACACCGTACTGCCTCTTCATTGTTTTCAGTGTTTCCACACTTTGTCTGAGATCGCTCAGGCCGAAGGGAGTGGGTTCAGTCACGAGTATTACATAATCAGACTGGTTAACTGTCTGGATAAAAGGACAGGATGTTCCCGGAGGAGAGTCCAGAATCGCTATATCAGCCTCCTGGTTGATATGCCTGAGGGCTTGCTTGATAACTCTTACCGGCGACATAATCCCCGTGTTCATCCTTGCTTCAATTATAGGGTGTACACTGTTGTACAAATGAATATTAACACTGCCAAGCGGAAAAGGTTTCTCGGTAATGGCATCATATTCACAGGCAACACTGCAGGCACCGCAGCCATGGCAGAGATCTTCAATCACAGTGATTATTTTTGACGGCGGAAGGATGAATATGGCATTGTAATTGCAATATTCATGACATTTTCCACAGTAAGTGCATTTACTGATATCTATCACCGGCACGGACTGGACAACCTCATGAGTCTCTTTCCCGACGGTCTCAAAGAATGAAAGTGCATTCGGGGCTTCGGCATCACAGTCGGCAAGAACAGAACGGACATGCTTCTGTGTCAGTACATGGAAGATATTCGTGGCAATAAATGTTTTCCCCGTTCCGCCTTTTCCGCTGGCAATCGCAATTTTTATCATTATCGTACAGGCAGGGTCAAAATGCCCGGATAATTTCAGTGATCACAATAATTTGCTCCTGCTTTCAGTGAATCACTGAGCAGGTCGTCTGCCAGCTCCTTTGGCGCCTTGATCGGAGCTCCGACAAATACATTTATTTTCTGCTGATTGAATAAGCTGATGGCCCTTTGCCCCATTCCGCCGGCAATAACATCTGTAACACCCTTTTCTGCCAGCCAGGCGGGAAGAAGACCGGGCTCATGAGGCGGTGGCGTAACAAGTTGTTCATCAGTAATAATATTTTCATTTGTGTCAATAATGGCAAATTGCTGGCAATGGCCGAAATGTGTACATAATATCCCGTTTTCAAGCGGGACGGCTATTCTTTTTTTCATCTGTTTGTGTTTTTGTTTAACAAGGCCTCCAGGTGTTTCCTGTCATGGCCGTTTCCTGTGTTTGAAATTTATTCCTGATCCAGCATGTTTATAATTTCCGATATACTTTTTTCAGTATCCCTGACTGTTGTTATCTCAATCCCCAGACTGTCAAGCAGGGGTCTGACCCTGGTACCAAATTCCCCGGATATGATTTTTTTAATATTCCGGGAAGCAACTATTTGAACCGATGCCGGTCCGGCACCTTCCGTTGCGTCCTTGCCGGGATTCGGAATGAATTCCATTTCCCTGGTATCAGTATCATAAATGGCGAAATACGAACATCTGCCAAACCTCGGATCAAGCTTGCTGTCAGATGTGCTGCCTGTACTGGTAATTGCTACTTTCATGTTTTATTATTTTGAATTTTTCTATTATTCTTCCGCTACAGGGCCCTTCCCGCTTTCCTGCCTGCCAATGAACATTTCCCAGTATGTGCCGGATACGAAACATTCATGACCGGAGATGCCTGATGACCATCAGGCAGATCAGGACTGCAAAGCTAATGAACATTTGTTCATAATGGGAGAAAAGCAGCAATTTTAACAAATTTTGACCAATGCATAATATAATTATTTAAAAAATATCATGTTAAGTGATCAGTATTATTATTTTTGCCTTCGTGGCAGGCTGAAAACCGGACCGGATAAATTATATTTTATTAATTTGCAGGTTTTGATTATTAATTAAATCTGATTTGTTATGAACTTACGTTTATTAAGAAGTGTTGCAGGTATGCTGATCATTTCTGCCGTTTTATGTTTTAACCTTAACGGGCAGACCAGAAGCGATGTTATCAAGGTTTACAACGAAGGGGCAAAAACCGTTAAAACAGACGTAAATGTTTCAATTGAAGCATTTGAAAATGTTATAAAACTTGCCGCTGAAGTTGGCGAAACCTGTGATGATCTCCGGGACAGGGCTGTACAAATTTTACCGGGATTGTATGTCAGACTTGCATCTGATGCGCTCAGTGAAAAGAAACCGGCAACAGAACTGATTAAAGCATCAAAGACTGCAGTTGCTGCTGCTGAAAAATATAACAATGAAACAAACAGGGAAAACGCAAATAAGTTACTCGTACAGGGATACTATAATCTGGGCAATGAATATTTTACTGCCAGGGATTATGAAACTGCCCTGCCGATTTATGATTCTCTTCTCGCCATAAACCCCGAATATACTGCTGCAATATTCAATAAGGCATTGCTGTACAGGAATCAGGACAATGCAGAGAGTTTTGAGGAAACCATAGATCTGTTCATTGAAAAGACATCGGCAGCAAATGATACGGCACGGGCAAAACAGGCTTCGGGAGTTGCTCTTGAATATTTTCGTGCAGCCGGCTCACGGGCCAACCAGGCTGATAATCTTGAAGAAGCCCTGGTCCTGCTTAACAAATCTGCAAAATACGGAGATGACAAGGACCTGTTCTATTATTTTGCCGATGTGTACAATAAGCAGGAAAATTACAACAGCGGTGTGGAATATGCACAGAGAGGCCTGAGTATGGAAACCGGTGATGCTGAAGCAAAGGCCAAGTTCTATTACCAGCTGGCTGTTGCACAGGCGGGAAAAGGCCAGAATTCCGAAGCATGTGCTTCATTTAAGAATGCCATGTACGGACCGTTTGTTGAAGCATCAAAGGCACAGAGAACCAATCTTAAGTGCCAGTAATACCCGCCGGGCATTTTCTGAATAGTACCTGCGTCTGATACGCAAGGCCGGCCGGACCAGGGATAGTTCCCGTATGGAACAAGGTCGGCAGACTGTGTTGTACTGGGAAAATCTTACCTTTGTTGAAATTTGTGTTACGATGAGTGTTGTTCGGTTCAGTGTAAGTCTTGAGGAAAAGCTGCTTCAGGAACTTGATGAGTACGTCGGAAATAATAATTTCGCCAACCGTTCACAGGGTCTGAGGTATCTTATAGAAAAAAACATAGTTGAGGAAAAATGGCAGTGCAACAATATTGTTGCAGGAGCAGTGATCATTATCTATGATCAGCAAAAGAAGGATATCATAACAAGATCGAATGAAATCCGGCATAACTATTTCGATGTTATTTTATCTTCCCAGCACTTCCACCTGAACCAGGATATATGTCTGGAAGTCATTGCAGTCAGGGGCAAGGCAAATAAACTGACTGAACTGGCCGACAATCTGATAGCTATAAAGGGTATTAAGCACGGCAAGTTACTGATGAGCAAAACGGATTGATTTTCTGACAGGATTCAGGCACTCTTCGGGCCAAGCCAGTATTCTTCAATTTCCTCCAGTGATTTTCCGGTTGTTTCAGGAATTTTTTTCCACATTATCCACAAATAGGGGAGGCACATCAGCGCGAAAAGGAAGAATGTCCCCGAGGGTGTAAGATTTTCAAGCAGCCAGGGAGTGAGCTGACCGATCAGATAGGTTCCTACCCATAGGGAAATGCCTGCCACCGACATTGCCAGTCCGCGTACTTTGGTCGGGTACATCTCTGACAATAAAACAAATATTACGGCACAGATGGAAATGGCACAGCAAAAGATGTAGAAAAGGAAAAATATAAGGAGATACAGGGATGACAATCCTGCCTTTTCTCCGTACAGAAAATACAGGCCTATAAGTACCAGGGAAATGATCATTCCCGACACACCCCAGTAAACAAGTTTTTTACGGCCGACCCTGTCTATTATCAGAAGTGCAATAATGGTTGTGCCCATATTTACCAGTCCGACCATAACCTGGTAAAACAGGGAATCTCCTGTTGACAGGCCGCTTTTTTCGAATATTGTTGGTCCGTAGTACAGAACTGCATTTACTCCCATGAATTGTCCGAGCATGGCGATTGCCATTCCGATCAGAACGGCTTTGAAAATTCCTGGTTTCAGCAGTAATGCCCATTCCGATTTTGTTTCCCGGCCGGTTGATTCACGTATGGAATTTATTTCATGTTCGGCATCCTGACTGTTTCTGTGAATACGGTAAATGATGTTCCGGCTTTTTTCAATCTTGTTTTTCAGAATGAGCCAGCGCGGGCTTTCAGGCACGAAAAATATCAGAATAATGAATAATAATGCGGGAAGGGATTCCAGTCCAAGCATAGCGCGCCATACTTCAGTGTTGAATATTTTGTACATCAGGGGATTGGTAAAGGAAGTCCTGACGGAATAACCCAGAAGCAGGTAATTGAACAGGTATGCTGCAAGAAATCCTATGGTTATTGCAAGCTGGTACAGCGCTACCATGCTTCCTCTGTGCTTTGGCGCAGATATTTCCGAAATATAGACGGGAGATACGATTGATGCCACTCCTATACCCATTCCTCCGATTATCCTGTAGATGACCAGGCCGTTGAAGTCGTTTGCTATTGCACAGCCAGCAGCGGATACGGTGAACAGAACAGCTGAAATGAACATTGTATTTTTCCTTCCGAGATAATCGCTCAGTATGCCTGCAAAACTGACTCCTATAATTGAACCCAGAAGAGCGCATCCCACATACCAGCCGGTCTGGATTGAATCGAGACCAAACTGCAATGCAACCTGTGAAATAGTACCTGAAATTACTGCCGTGTCGTATCCGAAAAGGAAACCTCCCATGGCAGCGATCACGGAAAGGAAAAACGTATAACTGTTCATTGTTTCAAAATGAATTGTTTCTGCCTGTAATAAGCATATACCTTATTACATCAGTTTTCAAACTTACATAAAAATCATCACTTATTCTTTTTCCCTGCAGGAGAAACCAATGATTTCAGGCTTCCTGTCATCCTGCTGAAACTGCGGCCTGTTTTCTGTATAAACGATAATTTTTCTGAAAGGATGAATTCATTCAGGATTTCGGAAAATTCGGGAGCACGGAGATATCCGAATGATTTATGGGGATTCCTGACGCCATTGCTTTCATAGTTGTTGACAATCAGTATGTCGATAGGCTTAACGTCATGGGCATTCCCGGAATAGTGATCCGATAATTTATAATTAAAGGAAACCTTGTCGTGTAAATCCGAAAAATTATACCAATTTCTTATTACTCCGGGAGGGGTGGTCAGCCGTTTATTGTATATACCTTCCGGACTGCCTTCAGCGGCTATTCTGCTTATAATAACAGGCAGACCAAGAGGTGATCCCATTGTTACAAAAGTATTGATCCGGATGTCGGGTGCAAGAAATGTCAGAACATCATAAGCAATGATCGTTCCCATTGAATGGCTGATCAGCATGATTTCCTCGTTCCTGTGAGCCTTCAGGAGGGAGTGCAGGCGTTCCCTTATCAGTTCGCCGGCCCTGAACGACTCATTGCTTTTTAAATCAAGGATATCGCCTGAGTAATAAACTTTAAGATCATTAAAATACCTGCGCATTAAGGTATCAGTAATGGATGAATAATTCAGGGTCAGGTCTTCGTTCAGAAATATGCGGTTCATCTGACGGCCCAGGAAATCAATAACTTTTTTCCGCGTGGTGTAATCTTCTCCGGTAAAATCCCTGGCAGCTTCATTATATTTTTCATCCATGAAATACGGACTTGCCGGATTTTTTTCATCGGGATCCTGCCTTTTATCATAAAGAATGTCAGCCCAGTATGCCAGCCTGAGACTGAACATGGCGGTATCGTGGCCGGAATTTCTCAGACCTTCAGCCATTGCAGCCTTCCACCATTTCCCGAGTAAATCCTCCGGTGGCTTGTTTCCCAGCCCGTGGATACCTATTATTACATTTGCCATTACCCTGCAAAAATAATATTAATAATCACCGGATGAACATGTTCTTCGCAACGAAATGTTAACTTTATTGCAGAAGACACTGCCGGCTGATTCCGGTAGAAAATCCGGAAGTAATATTCTATTAATCTTTGAAGCATGAAGGAAGATTACAGACTGGGCAAATTGTTCGGACAAACATTCATATATGCCGGATATTTCCTTATCGTTTCCGGAGTGATAATCTCCTGTTTCAGCATTACCGGCCTGTTCCTGGTAATCGCAGGGATATTTGTGGTATTCACCTATGAAGGCACCATTATTGATTTTGGCAGGCGCAGGCTGAAAAGTTATATATGTCTGTTCGGATGGATTAGAGCAGGTAAATGGCAGAGTGTTGACCATTTCAGGAAATTTACCATTTATACCTCAGAGAGAAGATCCTTAGTCCGCAGCCGGAGGAATTCCCCCTCTTCAGCCCTGAAGGACAGGGATATCAGACTGGCCCTGGTGAGCAGGGACGGATCCCGTAAGATTGTGGTCAACAGATATGATACATTCGATACAGCCCGCAGGGAAATGAATGAATTGATAAAGGATCTGAAACTTGATTCTTCCGGCGTCCCGCACTGAAAATACCGGGATTGTTTAAGGAGCGGTTGGCTGGTTTTTAACGGATTCCTCATAGAAGTCACAGATACCGTTTTTGTTTTCATCAGTAAAAAACCTTCCTCCCGGTGCAAGCCCCTGACCCTGTCCGGGTCCCATGCCCCGGCCCCGGCCTGTTGCAGGACCTAAGCCACGGCCCTGACCTGGAACCATGGCACCGCCCCATCCGCGGCGGGGTGCTGCTGCCTGCCCCCTGCCGTATCCCTGCACTGCTGCCTGGCCTCTGCCATATCCCGGTGCTGCTGCCTGACCCCGGCCAAATCCGTAATATGCACCGCGTATTTCGAAATTATCGCAAATTCCATTATTGTTTGTATCGACATACATTCCACGTCCGGCAGGAACAGGGAGCTGCTGCGGCTGGTCGGCGGCTTTATCCTGGGAATAACCCACAGCTGTTAATCCAAATAAAATTAAGGCACTGATAAGATGGTTGATTTTCATAATTTCTTCCTGTTTGTTTGTTTTACATTTATCTGATTATAATGAAAAACAATAATCTATCTGTAAAAATAAGAATAATAAATGAACATATGTCCATTTAAAGCTTAAGTTTGTAAAAATATTTATCAGAAAATATCCATTTCATCAATGCCAAACAGAAGAAGGCACAGAAGACTTACCAATCCTCCAAGAATGGAAGGCTACAAGCCTTTTGGGATTCCCATGCGGAAACTTGAATCCGTGATTCTTTTATATGAAGAATTTGAAGCTTTGCGGCTTGCTGATTATGAAAACCTTTTACACGCCGAAGCTGCACAAAGGATGAATATTTCGAGGCCAACATTCACACGTTTATATGACAAAGCCCGTAAAAATGTTGCCAGAGCTTTTGTTGAAGGAAAGGCTATAGTGATTCAGGGAGGAACATTTGTGGCTGATGATTACTGGTATAAATGCGGGGAATGCTATGAAACCACGGTTACCGATCATCCGGTGGGTCATTGTCCGGAATGCGATTCTGATAATTTAACCACTCTGAATGAAGTTGTTACGGATGGTAAAAAGGGACAAAAAATCCGGAAAGACCCTAAGGACGAAACCTGATTCACCGACATCTTCACTTTTTCATTTATAATTTCTGAAAACCCGACAGAAAGTAATTCTGCACATCTTCCTCAGATACCGGGAGGAGAAGAAAATATCAGACGAAATGAACATATGTTCATTTTAATTATTATATTTGCGTTGTGACAGAATTAATTATTTAACATAAAAATAAATTGACATGCCGGCAGGAGATCGTACCGGACCGCTGGGACAAGGTCCCGGAACCGGAAGAGCATCAGGATTTTGTTATGGATTTGAGAATCCCGGTTATATGACAGGACCGGGAAAGAGGATAGACAGAGGATTCAGCAGTATCAGGGGCGGAGCTCACCGTTACCGTGGTTGTGGCTGCGGTCGTGGTGGTGGCTTCGGTAGTGGTGGTGGCTTCGCCCGTGGTGGTGGCTTCGGTAGTGGCCGTGGCCTTTCACCTGATTATCATCCCCGTTCAAACATGCCAGGATATCCATGGACTTCTTCATTGAGCAGGGAAGGCGAGCTTGGAATTCTGAAATCCCAAGCCGAAGCTCTTAAACGGTCACAGAAAGAGATTGAAAGGCGGATCGGGGAACTGGGAAAGGAGGAGTAATTATTTATTCCCGTTTTTGCTTTGGGTAAGGTGGTATCCACTGATATTGTATATGTTTATTTCAGATATGATGAATTAAAGGTCACAAGACTGTTCTTTTCAACTCTGAGCAGTTCGGCAATAACAGTGCATTTAACCAGCAGGATGAAGAAAATTCTTTTATCATCTGATTTGTATAATCCCTCAAGATTTCCCTGACCCTTTGAGATTATCAGATCCGCCTTGCGGAAATGTTCCCTGAGCTCCCTGCCTGATTTTTCAGGCAGGGTAGAAGGTGCATCATATTCATTTGAAATGACCCTGGCTATTTCATACATTCCCCTTACTGCAAAATCGATCACATTGCCGGCAATAGCCAGACCTATGGCAGTAACAAAGGGGTCAGCAGACTGTCTGGTGATCTTTTCCAGTTTCGGAATCAGTTCAAGAGCCTGAAGGTTGCTTATGTGTTTTTCGGTTTTGTAGGGGTCGTCAATTCCGGAATATCCTTTAAGTATCCTGTACATGTCACGCGAAAAATCGGGAGCAAGCTCCTTTTTCTGCCATTCAAGATAAAGATCAATCAAATCAAGCGTAATATTTTTCTTCTTTTCTGCCGGCATGGATATTTTCTCCAGCAGACTTTCAGCGGATCGTGCAAGACAATAAAAACAAAGGTAGTCAGAGGCCATGGGAATAAAAATTTTTATAAACAAAATAAATGAACATATGTTCATTTCACAAATAATTCATTGATTTAATATATATTTTTAAACTAATATTCCTTCACCTTTTTCCTGGATTTCTTGCGGTGTTTTGGTATTCCTGTTTTCTGGCGGATCCATCATTAGTTTTTTCCTGGATTTCTTGCGGTGTTTTGGTATTCCTGCTTTCTGGCGGATCCATCATTAGTTTTTTCCTGGATTTCTTGCGGTGTTTTGGTATTCCTGTTTTTGGCAGACCTTCCATTATCTTTTTTCCGGTTTTACTTCAGAAAATTAAGTATTTACCTGCGAAAGCCAGATAAGATATTCCTTTTCGTTGATCAGAATGGAATATTTCCATTATTTTAGCCTCTGTTTCTGTTCCCGGCATACCTCCGGCTTTCCTTTCCGGCAGTAATAACAGCGAATCTGCCCGGTCCGGATGTGGAAACAGAATTATAGTAAGTTTATTCACACCGGATTATGGCAAACAATCTTTTCAGGACCAAGTCTCTTCAGCAGATGATGGAGGCTGCATCGGATACCGAACATGGGCTAAAACGTGCTTTATCGGCAACAAATCTTGTTTTTATAGGCATAGGATGTATTGTAGGCACGGGAATTTTTGTAATAACAGGTACGGCAGCAGCTCAGTATGCAGGACCTGCACTGAGTATTTCCTTTTTGATATCGGCCGTTGTATGCATGTTTGTAGCCCTTTGCTATACGGAATTCGCATCAATGATACCAATATCCGGAAGTGCTTATTCTTATGCATACATAACTGTAGGAGAAATACTTGCATGGTTCATAGGATGGAATCTGGTGTTGGAGTATATTTTCGGGGCATCACTGGTGGCAGTCGGATGGTCGGGTTATGTGGTTAGTTTCCTGAAGGATTTTGGTATTGTGATTCCGCCTGAACTGAGCAGTGCCCCGTTCACATACAAGGACGGGTGGATAGCAACCGGTGCCCTGCTTAATTTTCCTTCGGTATTTATTGTTGGCCTGATTACAACAGTCCTTATTTTTGGCATAAAAGAATCAGTGAAATTCAATAATATTATTGTCATCATCAAAGTTGCGGTGATCCTTCTTTTTATAGGATTTGGCCTTTTCTACATCAATCCGGAAAATTACAGTCCTTTTATTCCTGAAAATACCGGAGAGGTGGGGCATTTCGGCTGGAGTGGAATATTCAGGGCTGCAGGAATAGTATTTCTTGCATATCTGGGCTTTGATGCAGTTTCGACAGTTGCACAGGAATCAAAAAATCCGCAACGCGATATGCCTATAGGTATTCTGGGTTCACTGGCTATAGTGACAGTACTCTATATTGCCGTATCCCTTGTTCTGACCGGAATGGTCAATTACAAGTTTCTGAATGTCCCGGATCCGATTGCTGTGGGAATCAATGCGGCCGGCAGCAAGCTCTTCTGGTTGCGGCCCATTATAAAAATCGGTGCCATAGCCGGAATGAGTTCGGTCATCCTGGTATTGCTGACGGGAATGCCGAGGATATTATACATAATGTCCATTGACGGACTTCTGCCGCCGGTGATAGGAAGGGTTCACAGGAAATACAGAACACCCCATATCACCACGATAATCGTGGGTTCAATAGTAGCTGTCATTGCAGGTCTCTTTCCCATTGATCTGATAGGTGAACTGGTTTCAATGGGCACATTGCTTGCATTTTCGATGGTCTGTGTAAGTATTGTAATTCTCAGGGTTAAACGGCCTGATATGCATCGTCCCTTTAAAACGCCGGCTGTCTATTTTGTTGCATCGGCCGGCGCGGCAGGCTGCCTGTATCTCATGACATCTCTCCCGCCTTCCACCTGGGTACGGCTGGGCGCCTGGACAGCCATTGGGATGTTAATATATTTCCTTTACGGAAGGAAGCACAGCAAATTAAATGATATACCTGATAATCCCGGCGGCTCAAAATAGTTCGCAAAACCAGGAGTTTTGATGCATTCAGGACTTAAAATGTCCTGAACCCTGTGAACAGAAGTTTTCAGAACCGTTACCGGCCCAGGCCTGTTCCTGAATTTCTTCAGTAAATTCGGGATGCCTTCCGGCTGCCATCATTGCAATCCGTTTTACCATCCGGCCATAGGAATAATTTTTTATTTCTGCAGCCAGGGCAAAGCTGGTATCAGCACTGATATCGTTATTGGGATTTATGTCGAGGAGATAAAAATCATTATCACGCAGCCGGAAATCGAAGCGTGCATAATCCCGGCATCCGAATTCCCTCCAGGTTTTCAGAACAATTCTCTCCAGCTTTTCAAACTGTTTTTCATTCAGTGGTGCAGGTATCAGGGTCTCTATCTTTTCATAATGCAGCGATCCGGGCATGAACTTGGAATCATAGGTGCACAGTCTTTCCCTGGCCTCGGAAAAGGCGGAGAAATCCATTTCAGCAGGAGGAAGCATTTCCGGTATTTCATTATTCCATACTGATACGTGAAATTCACGGCCGTCTATGAAGTCTTCAACCATTGCAGGCTGTTTCAGCAGAGTGTTGACATGGAGGATCTGTTCCTGCAGGGAAGCCGTATCATAAACAACTGATTTTTCCGTGATGGTAAGACTGCAGTGTTCACGGGAGGGCTTGACTATGGCAGGAAAGAGTTTCCATTCTGCTGCCTCTGCTGGAGTGAGAACTGCTCCGCGGGGCACTTTTATCCCGAGGGAAACAAGGATTTCCTTTACCCTGAACTTATCGTAACTCAAATCTATTACCCCGGGTGTATTTCCTGTATAGGTGAATCCTTCAGATTCAATTATCCCGGCAACCCTTCTTTCGCTGTCCGGAATCCCCGGCAGGCTTTCGCAAAGATTGAAAATGATTGTATCTGCAGGGTTGTAGCACTTAAGTATCTTTTTAAGATGAGGATCATTCAGTTCTTCAATACAGACTTCAATGCCTTCTTCCTTCAGTGATTCATAAACCATACTGTTTGAATGCCTGACGTCATTGATTTCAAAACTATCCCATTCGGGATCAAGATCATATAGCACTAAAACCCTGATAATTTTTTTGCGGTGAAGATAAAATGAATATCTGAAAAAATCAGCCAACCGGACATTTTTTAATTTATTGAAGAAGATCCTGATTTGCTATAGTTCAATAAATTTTTGGGTTTGCTGATCATTTATGTTCTGATAAGAAGACACAAAGCGGAGACAAAACACCGGGACAGCTGAAAATCAGATCTCCCTGCTGCTGATGATGCATACCCCTTTCCCCTTAAGTTCTTTTTTCTGCGCCTCAAAGGTTTCCCTGTTCAGGGCTGCTGAAGCATCCTCTATCAGTGTTGCCCTGAAACCTTCATCAATCGCATCATTAATGCTGTGGTACACGCATATGTCCCCGGCAATACCGCAGAAATACAAATCAGTAGCTCCTTTGTCCCTGAGATAGCCTGACAAGCCGGTGCTTATCTGATGCATGTTGTCGTAGAAACCGCTGTAACTGTCAACGGCGGGATTCATTCCTTTGCGGAAGATGGCTGCGATCCTGTCCGTTTCGAGATCCGGATGGAACATTGCCCCGGGAGTGCCCTGGACACAGTGATCAGGCCACAATGTCTGTTCGTTTCCATTCAGATCGATTGTGTCAAAGACCTTCTTTCCGGGATGCCCGGATGCAAAGCTTATATGGTCCTGCGGATGCCAGTCCTGGGTGGCCAGAACAAGATCAAAATGTCCCTGAATGCTGTTGATCAGCGGAATCACCCTGTCAGAGAAAGGGACCTCAAGTGAACCTCCGGGTATAAAATCATTCTGTATATCAATTATCAGAAGTGTTTTCATCTGTCTGTATTTTAATTTTAATGGTCAGATTACCTGTCCTGGTTTATCGGGAACCTGCCCCCATTTCTTCCATGGTCGTTTAATTTCAGTATTTTTTGTGATCTGCTATCAGCCGGTTTCTTTCTTTAACGAGTTTTTCGCTGAGTCCTACCTTGTAGGCATGCGGATTATCGAATCGCTTATATTCATCCGGTAAATGAGCCAGCCTTTCCATACTGTATTGTGCTGTTTCCTTCAGACTGGCGGATTCTGACGATCGCTTTCCGCCTTCCATTACCATTTTCAGTAAAGCTTCCTTCTTTTTGTTTCTGAAGGAAAATGATTTAGTAGGATACAGGGGATGATACATTATATCCGTATCCTTTTCGGTATCAAGGATAATCACATCTGCGCCTGTACATCTGCCGTCGTTATCAAACACCCTCAGCACCTGTTTGCGGTGAGGCAATGTGATCTTGGTAACGTTTTCAGATATTTTGATTCGCGGCTTGCCGTCCGAATATGCCATTTTATATACTCCGTCAAGTGCTGCATCCGGAAAGCCGGTCACCAGGCTTGTACCCACCCCAAAAACATCAATCGGCGCTTTCTGGGCCTTGAGACTTTTTATAATATATTCGTCAAGCTGGTTCGACACAGCTATTTTGACATAATTTAGTCCTGCTTTATTAAGCATTTTACGGCTTTTTTTGGCAAGATAGGCAAGATCGCCGCTGTCGAGTCTGATGCCCTGCAGTCTATGACCTTTCTCTTCCAGCCTTTTAGCTGTTTTTATTGCATTGGGGATACCGCTTTTGAGAGTATCGTAAGTGTCAACCAGCAACACACTGTTATCGGGATGCACGTCGGCGAAATGATTGAATGCCTCAAGCTCGTCATCAATACTTTGAATATATGAATGTGCCATTGTTCCTGATACCGGGATACCGTAATCACGGCCGGCGGATACATTGCTTGTTGCATCAAATCCACCTATGAAGGCTGCCCGGCTTGCATAGTATCCGCCGGGACCCTGAGCCCTTCTCAGTCCGAAATCAATCAGTGTGTCATTTCCTGCCGCTTTTCGCATACGGCTGGCTTTTGTTGCAACAAGAGTCTGGAAATTCAGAATATTCAGAAGTATGGTTTCCACTATCTGGGCTTCAATAATATCTGCTTCAACCTGCAGGACCGGTCTGACCGGGAATACCAGGTCTCCCTCCTGTGAAGAGTAAATGTTTCCCCTGAATCTGAATTGTTCCAGGTATTTCAGGAATTCCGGATGGAACCCGTTTGACCTGAGAAATTCGAGGTCATCCTTGTCAAATTTCAGCTCCTGAAGAATGTCCAGCAGGTCTTCCAGTCCGGCGAATACGGCATATCCGCTGCTGAAAGGCAGCTTTCGGAAGAAATAGTCGAACACTGAAATGTTCTCCTTCTGTCCGTTCAGGAAATAAGCCTGAGCCATGGTAAGCTGGTAATGGTCGGTATAAATTGCCGTGTAGTTGAACATAATGTATTAATTTGTTATTGTTTCTGTTAGCTTATGTTTTGCTGATCCCTTCAATCATTCTTCAAATCAGTACCGGAAGAGGTGGTTCGTCAGCCTGTTCTGCCGGAATACATACATTCTGGCTTTATCAATTCACCCTGTGACAGGGATGGTATCATCCGGATATTACAAAATATGTTTGAATAAACAACAATTCAAATCTGCCCTTTGTTCCGGGACAGCCTTACATTATTCCGGATAACAGCTCCGGAGAAAACAAAAGTATCCCCCGCAGAGGGGGGAAATACTTTCTGAAAGTTAAATGTCAGTGTGAACATGTTCTGTTCCAACGACAAACAGCCCTATATGTTATAATAGCTTTCCCATCCTTTTCTGGGAGGTCTGTCTGTCAGCAATGAGTTTGCGAACTTATCATTGATAAATTCCTTTGTTTCCCTGTTAAATATTAATTTTTTATTACGGCGGACTGCAATAATGCCGAGAGAAAATATCTGTGAAAGGGGTGCAAATATCTGGAAGGGAGAGCGTGTCTTTTCTTCCCCCATACAGGCTTTCAGGAAGTTGACATAATGATCTGACGTACTTTCAGGAACGGGTGGTAATTTCGAAGCCATTTCCTTTGCCTTAGTCTCAGGAATAATAAAGAGGGGAGCAGAATGTGTGCCTCCCTTGAATGTGAGCTCTTTGCTGTAAATGATCTTACCTGCCTGAGGCCTTCGCGGCTGATCGGGCTTCTGTCCTGTTCTTGCCGGACGGGTCACTCCTCCGGGAGGAGGTATGGTACTGTCAACCGTTGCTGAAACAGAATCATATCCTTCAGGGAAGGGCGGAAGATTTTCCACACCGTCATACCATGTGATATCGCACGGAGGCATATTTCCGCGGGCCGGGAAACGGAAGCGAATAGTTGTTTCAAGCGGGAAGAAATAGTCGTTGAGATTTTTAATATGCAGAGGTTCAATCTCATACGGTAATCCAAGATCGAGAAATTCATGGATTGTGTCGAGAATATGAGCTCCCCAGTCGCCAAGGGCTCCCAATCCGAAATCATACCAGCCTCTCCAGTTTCCGGGATGATATTTTTCGTTGAAATCGTGATAAGCGGCTGTGCTTAGCCATATATCCCAGTCTGTTTCAGTCATTCCTTCCGGCAATGGCTGAGCTTCAGGATATTTCCTGATGCCCGGATCATAGGGATGCCAGCGGCGGCTGCCATTCATGAATGCTGTAACAGATGTGACATCTCTTATTATGCCGGCATCCTTCCAGGCCCTGAACTGGAAATAGTTCTCTCCTGAATGTCCCTGGTTGCCAACCTGTGTTACAATTTTGGGATTGTTTACGGCCATGCGGGCCAGAATCTCAGCTTCAAGGAATGTCCTTGTCATTGGTTTTTCAACAAACACACTCTTGCCAAGTTGCATTGCTGCCATACACACAGGGAAATGTGCAAAATCGGGAATTGCTACCTGTACCGCATCAATATCTCCTGCCATTTTATCGAACATAATCCTGAAATCCCTGAATTGTTTTGCTTCAGGAACCAGCTTTATCGTTTCCTGGCAGCCTTTTGAGTCGAGATCCACATCACAAACGGCTACAATATTTGCAAGACCTGAATTGATGAATTGCCTTGCTATTCCTGCTCCCTGATTTGCAATCCCTATCAGGGCAAGATTAACTTTTCCCGTCCGGCCCGACAATCTTCCGGAAGGTAATATTTCAGGACCCCGGCCCTGAGCAGCGGTTGTCTTGCCTAATACAATTCCCGATGCAGCCAGTCCTGTAGTTTTCAAAAAATCGAGTCTTGATAATCTTTCTGACATAATAGAGGTTTTAAGGTTATTAGATGAACAGGTCGTTTATTACAATAATACGTTAAATTTTTGAGATTGCAGATTCCATTCCTTCACGGCTGAAACCTGTTTTTGTATCAGGTAGAGGTTTGACATTATCCTGCCAGTCATGAAGGCAATGGCGGCAGCGACTACTCCTATAAGGTTGAGAAAACCTATACCGATAAGCAACATCACTATGATGGCTGAAAGTTCCATTGCCGTTGCCACCGAAATGGGGCGCGTGGTGCCGTTTATAATGAGGCAGGATCTCTGGAAGTTAAGAAGGACAGTGAGGGCTGGAATGAATATCATGATTTTCAGCGGGAGATATGACAGATTTGCCAGTTCCAGACTCAGTCCCGATATGTTAATAAACCACAGATTTGCAAGAGGGGAGAAGGCCAGTACCGTTATCAACACCGTCACCACCAGTCCGAGGAAAATGGCATAATTCTTTAAAACCCCGTAATTCTGTTTTTCTTTTCCTATCAGTGCAATATTCACTTCCTGAAATGACAGTCCCATACTCCTGAAAATAAATACCAGTGAGTTCACAACAGGAAGAACAGCCAGCGATTCCACTGCCATACGGCTTCTGCCGAGGAAAAAAGTAACGAAGGGCTGTACCCCGAGCGACAATATTGAGGTCAGGGCAAGAGGGAAATAGAATTGTGCAATTGACCTTAAACGGAGACTGCTGTTTTCAGTATCGTCTTTCTGAAGAAGGATCTTCAGAGTGCGGGAAACCATCATTCTTGTTGCTATTGCTTCAAGAAAAACTGCCAGTGACATTGCTCCCGCGCCGACATAGGCTCCTTTCACGCCTGCTGAATAAAGGATTATTCCCATGATTATTATTACCACCAGCCGGACAAGAGTGCCGTAAGTGACCCGCCTTGTGAGATTATTCCTGATGAGTATACCCTGATAGAATCTCCTGTAACCGATAGATGCGGCCCAGGGAAGAAAAATGAGAAGTGCGATATGTGCAAGTCTTGCAATATCCTCAGGCATTCCCATAAGATTGATAACAATAAAATTGAATACCGGCGGAATAAGAATGATCAGCTGAATTGTTGTGATGCCGGCATTAAGCAGGTCGGTGAATCTTTTCAGCTTTCTGTATGAATTGCGTCCCGTGACCAGTGCAGTGGAAGCACTCATAAGCATTATGATGGGAGACTCGATTATCATGGCAAAGGATGCTGCTATGCCAAAGGCTGCAAGATTGAATTTTGCATCATTCAGCCGTGCAATGAAGGCAATAAGAAATGGCTGTTCAAAGGCCATCATCAGCCAGGTAAGCGCCAGCGGTCCCCAGAAAATAAAAATTTTCCGGTATGTCAGCTTTTCAGTGATTTCCATTTTTCAGGGAAAGCGCAAAGATAGGAAAATATGAAGGCAGTAAGACCACTACTGGATTCCGCCCGTGGTATGAAAACGGATATGATTCCTGCCGTTATAATCACCAGGGGAGCCCTGCTGTGGCATGAAAATGAATGTGATGTCCTGCCGGCAATTCCGGTGAGGGAGTGTGGTAATGCGAAAATGTTTTAGATCCGGACATCGCCGTTTGCCGGATGACCGGTAAGGGTGGCCTGTTTCGTGAAAGCTTACAGGTGAATGCCGTTTCCGTCCAGAATACCGTAATCCCTGCCGCTGCAGCTGAAACAGGTAAAGGAATCATCTTGTTCTGTTGTTCTCGATCTCATTACACTTTCATTGCAAAGCCGGCATACCACACTTTCATCTATTCCGGCAAAATCCGGTATTTCCGTATGAACCCGTTCAACGGTGAATAAATTTCCGAAAGGAATATTTAAAGTGCCGAATGCTCTTTCCTGTGCAATTTTCTTATATTCGGAAAGCATTTCAGGATCACGTTCCTGTTCAACAATTACGGACTGGTAGTATTTGCGGAAATCCGGAAATGCCGCCTCTATTATATCTCTTGATTCATGACGGGAACAGATTCTGATTCCTTCACCGTCTCTTCCGGCAAGTGTAAATGCTGTTTTCCCGAGATCCCTGTAAATAAGAGAATTATTACCGAATGAACATCCTGTGATAAACTGCACTCCGTCTGAAAAACAATTGTTTGTCTCGGTAACAGCCAGAATATTTTCCATGCCGTCGGAATCAGCCTTCATTTCCCTCATGGCATGAACAGCTGCCATGACTCCCATGGCAAGACCCGGACAGAAATGGCCGTGCATCTGTGCTGCCTTGATAAGCAATATATCAGTCTGCCCCTTCGCAATGTTGTTTCTGATTTCAATTCTCGGATCAGATTTAAGTATGGAATTATGAACGGGATCTGATTCGCTTACTGAAGCAAACAACGAGGTGTCACAGTTCTTTATATCAATTACGGGAGTATTGTTAATGGCATCAAGCCCTTCCACAACAAGTTCATTCTTATTTCGTTCCAGCAGCTTAACAGTTGTGATCCCGATTAAATTGGGTCTTTTCGGACTGCGTGAGGCAAAAACCCCTCTGTGTAAGCCGGAATGAGTTTTTCCGGAAAGACTTCCTTTTTCTGACTTGTGAAACCAGAAAACAATATCCAGGTATTCACATTCATTAATATTCAGGAGAGCCTCACTGTATTCATCATTTACAATTATGGTGCTTGGCTTTTCTTTTATCCTGTGATAATCAACAGGATTATCATATTCATTGCGGACAATACCGACAGGTCTGATAGTGTATGTATTCATTGATTCATTTTTAATGATATTTCTGTAATCCGTCGGGTATTATAAAGGTATGACCCTCATTTTCGATAATTTTTACCCTGATGTCATAAAGACTTTCAATATTCTGTTTTGTGATTATTTCCCTGCCGCCGCTGGCAAACACCTTTCCGCCCCTGAGCATCATGATCTTTGAGGCATAACGGGCGGCCATGTTAATATCGTGCAGGGCAATAATGACCGTGATGCCTTTTTGTGACAGACTTTTCAGCAAATCCAGTACTTCAATCTGATGCCTGAGGTCCAGATTGGCAATTGGTTCATCAAGAAGCAGGATATCAGGTTCCTGGGCCAGGGCGCGGGCTATATAAACCGACTGTTGCTGTCCGCCGCTAAGTTTATTGAAATCCCTCATTGCCAGATGATCAAGATTGAGACTTTCCAGTATTTCCGATGTTATCCTCAGATCACGTTCTGACGGTTTCCAGTTGATATAGGGTTTTCTGCCGAGAAGTACAATGTCAAAAACATTAAGTACTGCTTTCCTGTTTTCACTTTGGGGAACATAGGCTATCTCCCTTGCCAGTTCATTCGGATTGAATGAAGATATTGACCTGTTATCAACCAGGACGGTGCCTTTCCTGACTTTCAGTATTCCGTTCATGCATTTGATCAGGGTACTTTTGCCTGATCCGTTCGGGCCGACAAGTGCAACAAAATCTCCTTTCTCAAATTTGTTGTTCACATTTTCGAGTGCAGGAAAGCCGTTATAGCTGAATTCAATATTCTGTATAGTGATTTTCATGTCCAGTAATCTTTTCCCATTCCCCTTATCAGTAAAAACAGGAATAATGGTGCTCCGACGAAGGAGGTTAATATTCCCACCGGAAGAATGACGGGAGAAATGATTGTCCTTGCAAGAGTGTCGGACAATAATAAAAATATACCCCCACAGATTGCGGAGGCCGGTATCAGGAACTGTTCGTCGCCTCCGATGATTCTGCGTACAATATGCGGCACTACCAGTCCCACAAAGGCAATGATTCCGTAAAAAGAAACAACAACGGCCGTTGCCAGTGAAGCTGCTACCAGTCCCGTCAGTCTGACCCCCGACACATTTACTCCCAGACTTTTTGCATATTCGTCACCTGACTGGAGTGATTTATAGTTCCAGCTCTGACTCATGAAAAAGATCAGGGCAGGGCCCAGTATAACCGCAATTATCAGGCAATTGTTCCATGAAGCCCTTCCGATGTCGCCGAAAGTCCAAAAGACAATTGATGCAAGCTGAACGTTATCGGAAAAATACTGCATTGCCGATATACCTGCTCCGAACAATGAAGAAATGATTATTCCGGAAAGAATAATTATTTCAGGTGTTGCTCCCCTGTATTTAGACAGCAGCAGGATGATGGCCACACTGCACAGGCTCCACAGAAATGCCGACACCGTTACCAGGTAGGGATTGCTGATAACGGCCATATCATTGGATCCGCTGTAACTGCTGCCTGCTCCCAGGACAATTATTGCAAAGGCCGCACCGAATGCAGATGCTCCTGAAATACCCAGTGTGAAAGGCGATGCGAGAGGATTTCTCAGTATGCTCTGAATGACTGCTCCTGAAACGGAAAGTGCCGTTCCTGCCAGAAAAGCCCCTGTAATCCTTGGCAGACGTATTTTGTAAATAATCTGGCGGGATACTTCCGTTCCTTCCCCCCTGATGAGTTTGTATAAATCCCTCAAACCTATGTCAGCTGATCCTGAGAAAAGGGAAAAGGCAACAATAATAATCAGCAAAAGGAAGAGGAAGAGAAAAAAATACATCCTTTTTTTCTGATAATCCTGGTATCGGGCTAAAACCTGTGCTGACATCAGAGTTCATTTTTATTGATTGTCCTGAAAGCGACTGAAGAATGTGCTGTTTCCCGGGAAATATCCTTTCCCAGAAATGCCCGGTACACCTCCCCTGTTTTTTCCTCAATATCAATGTCCCGGAATTTTTCAGGATAGAGTATTTTTCCTGTAAACCACGCATTAGCCAGAACCATTTCATAGTTGGTTGCATAGTTGTTATAGGGGAGAAGGGTATATATCCTGTTTCCTTTTATGGCCTTAAGACTGTTGTGCAGGGCTGTTCCCCTGCGGAGATCCTGTTTTGCCAGAGCCAGTCCGGCTTCATCAATAAAAAGAATATCCGGATCCCAGAGAATCAGTTGTTCCGTATCGATATGCGTACCTTTGACATGGGAAATGAGCCTTTTATCTATTTCCGATGCCGGATTCCGGGCATTCACAAACATGAAGGGAGGATAAAAGGGTTGAGTCGATTTGATGCCATATGACCCGGAATAGCCGACACCTCCTATGTATACGGCCGGCTTTTCCGTATCCGCTGTTCCGGATGTGCGCCCGTTCATGTCAGCAAGGGAACTATTTATATAATTTATCAGTGTATCGGCCCTGCCGCTCCTGTCCATGATCCTGCCTATCAGTATAAGGGAAGCAAAAAGTGTGTCCCTTGCCGTGCCAAATTCAGGACACTCGAGGGCAATTACGGGAATGCCGGTTTTTTGCTGCAGGGCATCAGCATCACCCGCTGTTGTATATGTAATGAAAATCACGTCGGGATCTGATTTTAGTATCAGTTCTGCATCACCGCCCATTGACGGACCCAGGGAAGGCAGTTTCGCCAGGTCCGGATATGCTGTCATGTAAGGTGTTGTGCCCTGTTTCTCATTCTGTTCCACTCCGGCAATCCTGTCCGTAAGGTCCATATATATCAGCAGCCGTAATGCTCCGGCCCTCAGGCCAATGACACGGTCAATATGTGAAGGAATGAAAACTTCCCTGCCAAGTATGTCCCTGACCGCTGTCTGTGCGTTTCTGCCATCTGTCTGTCTGTTCCTGTCCGCAGTCTGTCTGCTTCCGGCTGCGGCCTGTCCGCTTCTGTCAGCAGTTTGTTTATCCCTGTCACCGGAGCTGCCCGGATTGCCGCAGGCGATCATAAAAAGCAGTAACAGCACGGGGAAAAACAGAACTCTATATTTTGATCCGGTCATTTCAGAATGTAAATGCAATGCGTCCGTTGATCAGTCTGCCGGGGGAAAGGTATTCCCTGGTTTCCAGATGCTGGTTATCAAAGATATCCTGTATGTCAAGGGATATTGTGAAATTCCGGAATACCTGCCTTGAAAGCATCAGATCCATTGTGAAATAGGAGTCGAGCTCCGTTTCATTTATATCGTCACTGAATATTTTACTTTTATAGAAAGCCCTGATGCTTGTGTTTACAATTTTGTTTTTCCAGAATAATGAAGCTGAGGCAGTATGCCGGGGAGTATATTTCAGATACTTATTTTCCAGTTCCGGCCTTTCGGAAAATTTATCAATCCTGGCATCAGTGAATGTGTAATTTGCAATAACATCAAGATCTTTGGTGATTTCATAACTTATTTCTGCTTCAGCACCCTTCATGCTGACGTTGGTTACATTTTTCCTGATATATATGGGACGGCCGAATAAAAAGTCGCCGGTTGACACATAGTAGAGAAAATCTTTGCCACGGGCATAGTATGCGGTAACAGAAGCTTTCAGTGTGCTGAGGGGAACGAAATCCATGCCGATCTCATAATTGTTAAGGGATTCGGGTCCCAGTTCGGGATTGGCATATTTCGGGCCAACCCACATCCAGCCCGTTCGGGTGAGATCGTCAAGTATGGAAGCCCTGAAACCATGGGAATATGAAAGATATGTGCTTACTTCATCCAGGAAGTTCAGGCGCATTCCGAGACGGGGGGAAAATTCAGACCAGCTATTGTCTTTCAGCTCGGGCAGGACACTCCAGGGATCGGTGGATTTGTATTTGCCGTCACTGAAGGAAACCCTGTCGTAGCGCAATCCGGCTATCAGCCTGATCCTGTTGTCAAGGAGAGCGTGTTCATCCTGGACATAAAGGGCGAAAGTTCCTATGGTACCGGCATTATATATGGTGTCATACACCTGAACATCGTCACTCACCTGCCGGGGTGTCTGGTAATAATCGCCACCGCTGACACTGCCCCGTTTTAATTCAATTCCTGCCGTAAGAGTGTTATTGTCCGAAAGATCCCTGTTGATGTTCAGCAGCGATCCCAGGTCTTTCCTGAAGGAATTCACATCATAGCGGGAATAGCTTGTTCCTCTCATTACTTCGTTGATATCATAATAATGTTCAAGCTGATAGAAAAGATTCAGGTCATAGCTCGTCTTAAGATCGCCTCCCCTGAGATTGGTCCTGAAAAGATTTGTATTGAAATTACGGTAGCAGCCCTCGGGAGTATAAATCTGATATCCCTCTCCTCTCTTGTCCCTGAAAACATCATATTGCAGTTCCCAGTTAAACCATTTGCTTTTATCAAATCCAGCCCTGGCTGATACTCCTGTTTCCTCAAGTGATCTCGGAATATCATAGGGAGTGCGCTTTTCTTCCTCTATACTGTTGTATCCGTCGCTTTTCAGGAAATATTGCGATATCGTACCGTAATATCCCTTATCCGTACGTACCCTTATGTTCAGATCCTGCCTTAATGTGTTGAAGGTGCCGTAGCTTACAGCGCCATATATTTCCTGGGGCTTTGACGGCTTTTTTGTAATCAGGTTGATCACACCACCCATTGCATTGTTGCCATACAGAGATGAACCGGGTCCTTTGAAAATTTCAATTCTTTCAATGTCAAACTGATTGATTCTGTTCCAGTTAACACCGCCTTCGTCGGAGGTGTTGACGGGAACCCCGTTGACCAGGACAAGGGTTCTGGACTGTTCATCGCCTGACAGGCCCCGCAGGGTAACCATGGGACGCTGAGTATACAGTCCGGAGCTGCGGTTTACATTGACCCCGGGCATGAAGCGCAGAATATCATCCACCTGCATGACAGGAGATGATTCTATAAGACCCTTTCTGACAAGGGAAATCCTTGCAGGCACTTCGTTCAGGTTGCGGAATGTTTTTGTTGCAGTTACAACAACTGCATTTAGTTTTACTGTATCGAGCAACGATATCTGGGAATGGATGCTTAAATATGGCAGGAGCCCGGACAGGACAAGGAAAATAAGTTTCTTTGGTTTCATGGTTTATTACAAGATTAAACAGGCCGTAAAAGTATTACAAATTTATAATTTAGTGTTACGATTGGTAAAAGTATAATTATTATTTAATATCCGGGTCATAAATATTTATTTGCCTTGCTTTTTAACAAATTTTAGTTATTCGCGGTCATCCGCTCCTGCAGGGCTTTCCATGCTGAAATGGCATTTGCTGCAGTAAGGCATATCGGAGGACATGGTCCGGTATAAGCCGGGTATTTTGTTTCAAATTAAAAATATTTAAGTTTTTTTGTAAGTTTAAAACAGCTGATTATGAAAATCGGAGTAAACAATATTTCGCTTGAACTTCATTACGGGGCGAAAGTAAAGGATGCAGTTCTTAAATATTATTTCCGGCAGGGGAAGAAGGTTCCCCGGCCTTTCCCGCGGGTTGAGGACGGATATGGAAACAGGCTTGACCCGGAGGGTGAGCTGGGTGAGGGGAATTCGCTTTTTATCAGGCAGGGGAGCCGGCAGGGGACATCCCTGCCGCAGCTTCTTCTGACATTGTTTCTTTCCGGACTTTTGTCTGCCTGCGGCTCATCACGGAAAGCCGTCCCCATAAGCCGGGATGAAAGGGAGGTTGTCATTTTTGCAGTTAACGACATGCATGCAGCCATTGATAATTTTCCGAAATTCGCATACATTGCCGACAGTTTACGCACACTCTATCCGGACATGCTTCTGGTCGGAGCCGGGGACAATCAGACAGGAAATCCGGTGAATGATCAGTATCCCGAAAGAGGTTTGCCGATGATTGAGCTGATGAATGCCACGGGCTTTAACCTGAGTGCAGTGGGAAACCATGAATTCGATTCAAGTCCTGAAGGTTTCAGTAATCTGATCAGAAAAGCTGATTTCGATTTTATCTGTGCAAACATGTCTGCGGATAATCCGGATAATTTTAAAATTGAACCCTGGAAAATCATCACTCTCCCAAACGGATTGAAACTTGCTTTTCTCGGACTTTTGCAGATTAACCGGAACGGTATTCCCGATTCGCATCCGGAGAAACTGGAGGGTTTTTCTTTTCGTTCCCCTTTTGAGGCAGCCCGCGATTATTTCTGGTTAAAGGAGCAGAGTGATATTTTTATTGCCCTGACTCATATCGGATTTGAAAACGATGTGAAACTTGCCGAGACCATGCCGCCGGGGATAGACCTGATAATTGGAGGGCATTCCCATACAAGGGTTGAAAAGGAACAGATCCATAACGGGATCATGATCACCCAGGCTGAAAATAAACTTAACTATGGCACTCTGATTATATTATCCCTCAAAAATGACGGAACTCTCGACAGAAGCATGGAGCTGATCAGTATCAGGAAGGCAAAAAGCGAGAATCCTTCCATTCGTGTCATGGTTGATGAATACAATGACAATCCCCTGCTCAGGGAGGTGATTGCATTGGCAGACGATGATTTTTCATCAAAAGAGGAACTGGGATACCTGATGGCTGATGCCCAGAGGGATGTTGCCGGAGCTGATATTGCACTTGTAAATCCGGGCGGCGTGAGGATACACAGTCTGGAGAAGGGCCCTGTAAGGGTTATGGATGTGTATCAGCTTGATCCCTTCGGAAATGATCTGATAGTTACCCGTCTTACCGGGAAAGAGATTCATTCCTTAATGCTTTCGGCATATCCGATGGATGACAGGCAGCCGGTTTTTTCTTCAGGAATATTCATTGTACTGAAACCCGGAACAAAGGGTGAACTTGCAGATGTGACCCTTCTGACCGGAAGCGGGGCACCGCTCGATATGGATAAAACCTATTCCGTTGCAATGAACAGCTATATGACACAGGTTTACCGGTATCAGCACGGAGATCCCGGTCAGTCACTGTACATTTCAACGGCTGATGCACTAATCTCCTATCTGAAGAGGAATCAGAACATAAGAAGTTACAGAAATGAAAAAAGATACAGTATCGAACGCTGACGTTTTATTGAACCAATTTCAAACAAAATTGTTTTATAATTAAAACAATTATCATCATGGCTGATCTGCAAACAGTGTACATGGGACTGAAGCTGAAGAACCCGGTGATTGCCGGGGCATGTAATCTTTCCCTGAATAAGGACAATCTTATAAAAATAGAAAAGGCCGGCGCGGCAGCAGTGGTCTACAAATCACTTTTCGAAGAGCAGTTCCATCTTGAAAATCTGGAATTATATGAACTGAGATCGGAATATGAAGACCGTTATGCCGAAATGGTAACCCTGTTCCCAAATGCCGGAAAGGAACCTTCATATCCGGAAGAACACCTGCTGAATCTGAAGCGGGCAAAGGAAACCGTTTCCATACCGGTGATAGCCAGCCTTAACGCCGTCTATGACGAGTCGTGGGTGGAATATGCCGTTAAAATTGAGGAAACGGGTGTTGATGCGCTTGAACTGAATTTTTATACCGTTCCCGAAAAACTGGATAATATATACGGTGTGGTTGAAAAGAAACATGCAAGAATTCTAAGTGCCGTTAAAGCTGCCGTCAAAATTCCGGTATCGGTTAAACTGAGTCCCTTCTATACAAATCCCCTCGCTCTGATTCATGATCTTGACAAAGCGGGGGCCGATGGATTTGTTCTGTTTAACCGGCTCTTCCAGCCCGATATTGATACTGAAACCCAGAAGCACCGTTTTCCCTATAACCTGAGCAATCTGGAGGATAAGCGGCTGCCTTTGCGCTTTGCCGGTTTGCTGTACGGAAACCTTAAAGCTTCAATATGCACAAGCTCCGGGATATTCAACGGTGACGACGTGGTAAAAATGATTCTTGCAGGCGCTGATTGTGTACAGGTGGTAAGCACACTGTATCTTAACCAGATTGAAGTTATTGAGAAAATTCTCAGGGAAATCACCATGTGGATGGATGCAAACAAATATGCATCAATCGGAGATTTCAGGGGAAAACTTTCACGGAAAATTTCCGGAAACGAAATCCTCTTCAACCGCACACAATATATTGATTTTCATCTTAGTACAACAGAAATACTAAACAAGCACAAGATATTCTGATCATTATCAGAAATCCCTTTTTACACAGATCTTATCTGTCATTTTGTCGAAATCAGAGTTAAGGATGGTTTTGCTCCCCGCAAACCGTCTTTTGTTTTTTATACGGCATACAATCCTGCAACAGAAAGCCTTCTGCTTCGCTTCAGGAAGACAATTAAAAAGATGAGGTTTTTTGCAGATATATCGGTAACAAATATTAAATTTGTTTTTAATAACATGATTAAATAAAACTATTAACTAATGACTGATAACAATAATAATACTGAACAGGATATCCTTGTTGCAGCTGAAAAGCTGTTTCTCCGGAAGGGTTTTGCTTTGACTTCCACCACGGAAATAGCAAGGGAGGCAGGCTGTAATCAGGCACTGGTTCATTATTATTACCGGACCAAGGAAAGACTGTTTACAAGGATATTTCAGCAGAAGGTATATCTGTTTCTGGCTAATTTCACAGATGGAGGCAGGAAAAATGTGCCTTTTGAAGAGAAGATCAGGAAAATGGCTGAAGCTCATTTTGACATGCTGATAAAAAATCAGCAGTTGCCGTTTTTTATTTTTACTGAACTGATACAGAATGAAGAAAGGTTAAATATCCTGATAGACAGTCTGGATGAAAATTATGTGAAGGTTTATGATATTTTAAATGACGAATTAAAGGAAGAAATCAGGAAAGGACATATCCGGGAAATGACCTTTCTGGATATTATACTTGCAATTGTGTCATTAAACGGAATGTTGTTCATGCTGAATCCAATACTCAGGAAGGGTTTTTCCGGAAACGGAAATGATTACAGGGAATTTGTAAATCATCGCAGGGAAGAAAATCTCAGGATAATTTTACAGAGTCTTAAGCTATAAATTTCCCGGACGGGATAACAGTATTTTATTATACAATTCATTTTAACATAAAATCAACTTTTGCAAATGTACTCAGCTGTAAAGATCGGAATAGATATCGGCTCCACAACCATTAAGGTTGTTGCCGCTTCAGGGGATAATTCCATTCTGTTCAAGGATTACCGCAGGCATTATGCCGATATAGGAGAAGCTGTTGCAGCCATGTTGAACAGACTTGACAATGATCTCGGCAATTGCAGGGCTAGTCTGTGCATAACAGGATCGGCCGGTATGGGAGTTGCTGAGAAAAGCGGGATCAGTTTTGTTCAGGAGGTTGTTGCGGCATGTGAAGTGATCAGTTCAGAATATCCGCAGACCAGGACATTTGTGGATATAGGCGGAGAAGATTCCAAGATGATATTTTTCAAGGGGGAGAAAATTCCCGATATAAGGATGAATGGTAATTGCGCAGGGGGAACAGGTTCTTTCATTGATCAGGTTGCTTCATTACTCAATACCGATCCGAGGACACTCAACAGTATGGCGGAAAGATCTTCTGTTACTTATCCTATTTCTTCCCGTTGCGGCGTATTTTGCAAGACCGACATACAAAACCTGCTGAGCCGGAACGTAAGCAGGGAGGATATAGCGGCTTCCGTTTTTCATGCGGTGGTGATTCAGGTAATAACATCGCTTGCGAGGGGACATGAAATTGAGCCTGCCATTCTGTTAAGCGGAGGACCCTTCACTTTTCTTCCTTATCTGCGGCATGTCTTTGCAAGGGAACTGAACATCCCTTCCGGTCTGGTCATCCTTCCTGCCCATTCGGAGGTAATAAGTGCATGGGGAGCTGCGATATGCTCCGGAGAATCCGCTGAGTCTTCAGGCATCAGGGAATACCGTGAAAGAATTGAAAAATCAATACACAGGAGCAACTGTTCTGAGACACACAGGCTGGATCCCCTCTTCCGTGATGAACCTGAAATGGAGCGGTGGAAATCTGAGAAGGAAAAGTACTGCCTGCCTTCCGTGACTATTGAAGACCTCGTGGACTCTGAGTGTTTCATAGGTATCGACAGTGGCTCCACCACGACAAAAGTCGTTGCCACGGACAGGCAGGGGAGGATCTTCTATCATTTTTATGAAAAAAACAGTGGTGATTCCCTGGGAACAATCAACAGGGGTTTGAATATTCTGAAAAAGGAACTTGAGGATGCCGGAAAGAATATGACAGTTGCAGGGAGCTGTGTTACCGGCTACGGGGAGGATCTTGTCATGGCCGCATTTCCCGTCGGTTCAGGTCAGGTGGAGACCATAGCCCATTATCTTGCTGCCAGTCATTTCAATCCCCGGGTGTCATTCATTCTTGATATCGGAGGCCAGGACATGAAGGCAATCTTCGTGAAAAACGGACTGATCGACAGGATTGAAATCAACGAAGCCTGTTCCTCGGGCTGCGGATCTTTTATCGAGGAATTTGCACGTTCACTGAATTACAGCTGTGCAGGATTTTCAGATCTCTCGGTACAATCGGAAGAACCCTGTGATCTCGGGACCCGTTGTACGGTATTCATGAATTCAAAAGTTAAACAGTCATTGCGGGAAGGAGCCGGGGTGGCAGATATTGCTGCCGGTCTGGGATATTCAGTTGTCAAAAATTGCCTTTTTAAAGTCCTGAAGCTGAAGGATTTTTCTGAACTGGGTGAGAATATCATGGTTCAGGGGGGATCCTTCAGGAATATGTCAATAATCCGTGCCCTGGAGCTTGAAACGGGCAGATCCGTGATGATTACCGATTTTCCGGAACTGATGGGAGCCTATGGTGCAGCCCTTCATGCAATAAAGGAATACAGGGAAGGCAGGACAACAAGACTGAATCTTTCTGAACTGAGGCTGAAGCAAAGCAGGAGCAACAGGACTACGATATGCAAAGGCTGTGAAAATCAATGTACTGTAACGACGTTTGAATTTAACGGCGGGAAAAGGCATTATACAGGAAACAAATGCGAAAAGATTTTCTGCAATTCGGGATCAAGGCCGGTCAGGGGTTTCAATCTGTATGCAGAAAAGAGGAAGTATTTGTTTGAAAGATCTGACAGTCTTTCCGGAACCGGGATAAGAATAGGCATTCCGCGTGTACTGGGAATATATGAGAATTATCCCTTCTGGCACACATTGCTGACCGGATCGGGCTTTGAGGTGATTCTGTCCGACGCATCCACTGCACGCCTTAATGACGTGGGAGCCGCAACGGTGATGTCCGACAATATATGTTTCCCTGCCAAAATTGCCAATGGACATGTACTGAATCTGACAGAAAAAAATGTCGACCGCATATTTTTCCCTTTTGTGGTATATGAAAAAAAGGATGACAGGAATTCGGTTAACAGTTACAACTGCCCGATTGTGACAGGCTATTCCGAGGTGCTTAAAAGTTCAATAGATACAGCGGAAAAGTACGGTTTGCCCTTTGATTCCCCGGCTGTTACCTTCCATGACCGTCGTCTCCTTAAAAAAGCCTGCATGGAATATATACTTTCTGTTTCTCCCGGGATCTCCCGGCAGAAAATTGACAATGCATTCAATATGGCTCTCAGGGAGCAGGAAAAGTTTGAAAGACGGCTTGCTGAAGAATGCAGGACTGTTGCCGGGAAAGCAATTGATGATAATCGTCTTGTGATTCTTCTGGCAGGACGCCCCTATCATACCGATCCCTTCATACAGCACAAGATTTCGGATATTATTTCCGATTTCGGGGCGGATGTGATATCCGAGGATATTGTAAGAGGAAATGAGTTTGACGGCGAAAGGGTACAAAGCATCAGCCAGTGGGCCTGGCCGAACAGGATAATCAAATCAGCCCTGTGGGCAGCTGATGCTCCCATGAATGTTCATTATGTCCAGCTTACATCATTCGGATGCGGCCCGGATGCTTTTATCCTGGATGAAGTTTCTGATATTCTCAGAAGGAAAGGGAAGAATGCAACTTTCCTTAAGATTGATGATATCAATAATCTTGGCTCAACAAGGCTGAGGATCAGATCGTTGCTTGAAAGTATCAGACTAAGGGATGACAGCCGGAATAATCCGGTAAACAGTATAATAAATACCAGGATATTTACCAGGAAGGAGAGAAAGAGGAAGATCCTTATGCCATGGTTTGGTGATTTTTATTCTCCCTTTTTCCCTGCACTTTTTGAACTGTCGGGCTATGAGGCTGAGAACCTGCCTCCCAGCAATCAGCTCTCTGCAGATTACGGACTGAAATATTCAAATAATGAAATATGTTACCCGGCTACCCTGGTAGTTGGTGATATCATGAAAGCTCTTGACAGCGGTCGTTATGACAGGAATGAAATAGTTGTCGGAATGTCTCAGACCGGGGGTCAGTGCAGGGCCACAAGCTATATTTCCCTTATAAAGAAAGCAATGATTTCATCAGGATATGAAGATATTCCCGTTGTTTCCATCGCCCTTGGAAGCAGTATCGGAAATGAGCAGCCCGGCTTTGAAATGAAATGGGGCAGGATATATAAGTCAGTTATTGCATGTATGCTCTTTGCCGATTATCTGTCGCAGATGTATTATTCCACGGCTCCGAGGGAGAAGGAACCCGGTATTTCCAAAGCTTTGAAAGAGAAGTATCTGGAACTGGGAATAGAGGCTTTAAGGCAAAATTCGGCCGACAGGTTTTTTGAACTTGCCGGAGAAATGGCAGCCGGTTTTGCATCCGCAGTCAATGGCAGACCTGTTCCCCGGGTCGGGATTGTGGGAGAGATATATGTGAAATACAATAATTTTGCGCACAAGGATGTGATAAACTGGCTTATTACACAGGGAGTGGAACCGGTTGTCCCTCCGATAACGAATTTTTTTACTGACGGATTTGCCAGTTATGAAGCAAGGATAAATGGTAATATCTCCAGGAGGAAATTTCCGCGCTTCATTTCTGATGTTGCAAAAGCATATATACAAAGGATGATTGACCGTATGGGCTCAATGGTTAAGGATTTTCCCCACTGCCGGGGAATCAGTGATCCGGATACCGATGCACAAAAGGCTTCCGCAATAATAAATCTGAATTCCCAGTTCGGTGAAGGATGGAGGATTCCGGCTGAAATGGTTCATTTTGCAGAAAGCGGGATTAACAATGTGCTCAGTCTTCAGCCTTTCGGATGCATTGCCAATCACATTGTATCAAAGGGCATTGAAAAGCGGGTACGACAGCTTTTTCCGGAAATGAATATACTGTCACTTGATTTTGACAGTGGCGTAAGCGATGTCAACATTTATAACCGGCTGCATTTTATGATAAGGAACGCACAGGAACAGCTGCAGGGAGTCTGATATTTTAATCAGACGGTTCACGGAGAATAATAATGAGATAATTTATGTAATATTGGAATTTCAAAAAACCCTTGATCATGACAGAACAAATCAAACAGATTGCTGCGAGAATCAGGGAGATCCGTGAGATTTCCGGTGTTTCTGCCGAAGTACTTGCACTGAAGCTGGGCCTTCCGGAGGAACTTTATAACAGGTATGAAAGCGGGGATACCGACATTCCTGTAGGCATTGTTTTCGAAATATCGGAAATGTTCAATGTTGAACTCTCGGTTCTCCTGGGAGGAAATAATCCGAAACTGCATGTTTACAGCATAGTCAGAAAGGGAAAGGGATTAAGACTGGAACGCAGGCAACAATACAGGTATGAGAGCCTTGCCTGGAATTTTATGAATAAAAAAGCTGAAATATTCATGGTTACCATTGATCCAAAACCTGAAGACACTTTGCTTGAGTTCAATTCCCATCCCGGACAGGAATTCAATTATGTACTTGAAGGTGCCATGATGACAATAATTGACGGGCATGAGATAATCCTCACTGAAGGGGATTCAATCTTTTTTGATTCAGGATATAATCATGCAATGAAAGCTCTCAATAATGAACAGGTGAGATTCCTGGCAATGGTTTTATAGGGAAAGTACAGAATAAAAGTTTAGGGAAGTAATGATATTGGAGAAATACCTTGGGCAGACTGAATTTGAATCATATGAGAATTTCAGATCCGGTTTTGAAATAAGAATTCCGCAAAATTTCAATTTTGCCTATGATATAGTTGATGAAACGGCTGCGGTAACACCCGGGAAAATTGCAATGGTTTGGTGTGATGACAAGGGGAATGAAGCTGTTTTCACTTTTGAACAGATGAAATATTACAGCAGCAAGGCTGCCGGCTATTTTAGATCGCTTGGGATACGGAAAGGTGACCGTGTGATGCTTATACTGAAAAGACATTTCAGCTACTGGTTCTGCACCCTTGCCCTGAACAGGATCGGAGCAGTCACAATCCCGGCGACTCATCTGCTTTCTGCAAAAGACATTGTTTACAGGAATAATGCCGCGGATATAAAAATGATAGTAAGCGTTCCCGACCCTCTTGTCATGGCACATATTGAGGAAGCAGAAAGTCAGTCGCCCACATTGAAATACAAGATGTTGATTGATCAGGACAGGGAAGGGTGGCTGAATTTTTCCAAGGGCATGGAAGAGAGTCCGGCTGAATTTCCCAGGCCGTCAGGGGATGATGCAGCTGAAAACGCCGATACCATGCTTCTCTACTTTACTTCGGGAACAACAGGAATGCCAAAGATGGTAAGTCACGATTTCACCTATCCCCTCGGGCATATAGTAACGGCAAAATACTGGCAGGGCGTATTGAATGACGGTCTTCATTTCACTATTGCAGATACCGGCTGGGCAAAGTCGGCCTGGGGGAAAATCTATGGTCAGTGGATATCAGGCAGTGCCGTAATGACCTATGATTACGACAAGTTTGTACCTGGAGACATACTTTCAGTAATTGAAAAATACGGAGTTACCACATTCTGTGCGCCTCCTACAATATACAGGTTCCTGATCAAGGAAGACCTGACCCGTTATGATCTGAGCAGGCTTAAAAACTGTGTTGTGGCAGGAGAACCTCTGAATCCCGAAGTATACAGATATTTCCTTGAAAAAACCGGTCTGAAGCTGATGGAAGGATACGGGCAGACTGAATGCACCGTGGCAATAGCAACCTATCCGTGGATGGAGCCCAAGCCGGGATCGATGGGAAAGCCAACACCGGGATATGATATCGACATTGTTGATGAATCAGGTAATTCTTGTGAGATTGGTTATGAAGGAGAGATTGTCATATATACCTCCCGGAGAAAGCCTGTGGGTATGTTCAGAGGCTATTACCGTGATGAGGAACTGACAAGAAGTGTATGGCCTGAAGGACTGTATAAAACAGGTGATATGGCCTGGCGGGATGAAGACGGTTACTTCTGGTTTGTGGGCAGGGCTGATGATATCATTAAAAGTTCCGGTTACCGTATTGGTCCTTTTGAAGTTGAAAGTGCCCTGATTGAACATCCCGCGGTGCTTGAATGTGCCGTTACCGCAGTCCCCGATCCCGACAGGGGACAGATAGTGAAAGCCACGGTTATTCTGTCAAGGAATTACTCTCCCGGAGATGAACTTGCGAAAGAGCTTCAGGAGCATGTGAAAAGAGTAACCGCACCTTATAAATATCCGAGGATAGTTGAGTTTGTCAGCGAATTGCCGAAGACCATCAGCGGCAAGATAAGAAGGGTTCAGATAAGGGAGGAAAATGAACAGGTATCCGGGGAATAGAGCTGCCGGGGAATAGAGCTGCCGGGCGATAGATCAGCCGGGCAAAAACCGCCGGGCGATAAACCGTATTTTCCCACTGACGCCTTAGTTCACCATTAATTACCGGGTAATTCGTAGCCGTCTGACAGGGTTTTCATGAATGCCACTATGGCATCTTCCTCTTCAGGTGTCAGTCCGAGGTCACCCAGCTCATCAAGGTTAATATTCTGTGCGATTTCCGGTTCCGGCCAGCAGTTGATTCCGGGTCTGGGGTCATCAACCTCATCCGCCAGGGGGAGGATGTCACGTGTATTGTAAAAATGAACAATTTCCTCCAGGCTCTTGAAATAGCCATTATGACCGTAGCACTTTATAAAATCCGGTGACGGGCGTTTATCTACATTTCTCAGTGTTGGAACCCTGTGCATGCCCAGGCTCTCTTCAGCAAACATTGCATAATGGGGAAGCTGCTTCAGAAAACCTCCCAGTCCAGGGTCCCTGTATTCACTGCCTTCACTGTTGAAGGATTTATCCACTGTATACCAGGAATTGTCAGGGTTGGCAGGCATTCCCAGGTTGTCATAGGTGAAATCAGTGAAGAGGGGCGGTGTTCCGTCTTCAAGGAAATCCATGGGATGACATTCGGCACACAGTCCCTTGTTCCTGAACAGATCCATTCCCTTTTCCTCCTGGGGGGTCAGTCTTACTTTACCCTGTAGGTAATAGTCATATTTGGAGCTGAAGGCGTTTACCTTGTCCGAATGTTCAAAGGCGGCAAGAGCCAGACCGATAATACCGAACTGCATGTTCAGATCCTCACAGGAGGCAATGTCGTCTATGTTCCAGATATCACGGGCTATTTTATGATAGAGATCCGAATAATCAGAGTTCAGCACTTTTTCCACAACTCCCTTTTCGTCAGAAATGTTCTGTTCCACGGGATTGAGAAATGGCTGCTGTGCCTGATCAGCTGCTGCATTACCAAGCAGATAGCCTGTTGCCCTCCCATCCCAGAAATTACCTCCTACAAAAAGCAGCTCCCCCTCTTCAAGCATGGCGCTGAAGACAGGACTGTATGTGGCATAGGCAGCACTCGGTGGTTTTCTGTTGCTGAACCGGCCCTTTACGGCACCTTCATATACGGCACCTTTTGCATTTATCTTTCCGTCTGGTCCTGTCCAGCCTGCTTCGGGTCCGTGACATGTGGCGCAGGCCTGGCCGGAAGGTGTTGATAAATTACTGTCAAAGAAAAGCTTTTCTCCAAATGCCTGCAACTCTGTATTGTTCAGCAGATGCCCCATTCCAAACTCAAGCAGGTTCTCATCCTTATCTTCTTCACGGCAAGCGGTGAATACAGCAGCGGAAACCAGGATTACAAGCAGCAAAAAAACCGGATAGTGCATCTGTCTGCCTGTTCTGTATGATCCTTGAAAAAGTTCTGCCTGTTCACATTCGCCCTTCGGGGAAGATTTCATAATAGCATTGTTTTCAGGGTTCATGATTTTATGGTTTTATATTTTTTCAATTATTCAGGGTCTGAATCCAAAAATAATAAATTTCTATCACCTCTACAGGTCAAGAATGATTCCCACGGGACAGTGATCTGATCCCATGACTTTCTCGTGGATAAAGGCATCTTTAACTTTTGGCAGGAGGGAATGGCTTACCAGAAAATAATCGATTCTCCAGCCAATGTTCCTGGATCTTGCAGCAGCTCTGAAGCTCCACCACGAATATCTTTCTGCCTGGTCAGGATAAAAATGGCGGAACGTATCACTGAATCCTCCGTTTACAAGTCTGTCCATCCCGTCAATTTCTTCCTGCATATACCCGGCTGTTTTGTTGTAATTGGCCTTAGGCCTGGCCAGGTCGATTTCCCTGTGGGCAACATTCAGATCACCGCATAAGATCAGAGGCTTGGTTTTTTCCAGATTTTTCAGATAGTCAAAAAAGGCCTTGTCCCATTCCTGCCTGTAATCCAGCCTTGCCAGCTCAGCTCCGGAATTGGGTACATACACGTTTACCAGAAAGAATTGCTCAAATTCAAGGCACAGTACCCGTCCTTCGGTATCGTGTTCACTGATACCTATGTCTTTTGTTATGGCAAGGGGACTGACCTTTGAAATGACAGCTGTTCCGGAGTATCCCGGCCTGACCGCCGAATTTGTATAAATATGCTTGTCATGGAGGGGCTCAAGTGTTTCACTGACCTGCTGATCATTTGCCTTGGTCTCCTGAATGCAGGTAATATCGGGGTCAATAAGTTTAAGATCAGTAAAGAATGTCTTTTTTGCTATTGCCCGGATGCCGTTAACGTTCCAGGATATTATTTTCATTTGTCTGTAATTTAATTTTAAGTTTAATGATCAGATTACCTGCCCCGGTTTACCGGGAACTTGTCCCGGTTTATCAGGGTCTGCTCCCATGAACCCAAAACCATACCCGCATGTGTAATCTCTTTACATGGCCGTTTCATAGCTAGGATTTTGTTTTGCGTAAAAATAATAATACTAATGATATAAGCAGAGGAAAAAGCGGATGATATGCTTTTTTCCCGTTGTGGCCCGGTTCCGGATTTCCTGAGGGAACAGTCACATTGAACAAGTGGGCTGAAATAATTGTTGACAGTGACACATTGGTATAATTAAAGTCGGAGGATAGAAACTTGATATGAAAACGGTATTGATCATTACAGGAGCATTGGTTTTTGTAATTATATTGTTAAAGGACGGGGAGGAGGTAAACCGTTTTATCGGAATGAGAATAAAAGATTTTCTTATCAGAGAGGCACAAAAATACCGGGAAGCAGACAGAATGCCTGTTCTCTGATACAGAACAGGCTGTTTTGTTCAGTACTGCTTTCAGATGGGAAAGTTTATTGAAACAGAAAAAAAGAATCTACTTATACCCGGTGGCTTGGGAATATGGCTGAGGCTGCACTGCCATGGATGTGGTGGCTATCCTGAAAAAAATGCGTGTCCGTTTCGATTCATTGAATGTTATTGTGGAAGGGGATCTGACTGAGGAACATTCCAAACACTTCAGCAGAATGCATGTCATTTATGAATTTACGGGAAAGGATCTTCCGGTGGAGAAACTTCAGAAGGCCGTCGGTCTGTCTGAAGTATCAGCCGCAGGGAACTGTTTTTTGTAACATAGTTCCATGCCCAGTTAATGAATATGATCAGTTTGTTTCTTACACTCAGGATAAGCATGAGATGAAGGAACATCCAGAAGTACCATGCAAAATATCCGTGGAACCTGATAAAGGACAGATCCACAATGGCCTTGTTCCTTCCCACTGTAGCCATTGAACCCAGATCCCTGTACTCATATTCGGTCTGCTTCCTGCCACGGGCCATTGCCTTAAAGTTTCCTGCAAGATTCCTGCCCTGGTTGATTGCAACATTGGCAACCTGGGGATGGCCTTTCGGATATTTTGGTGTTTCCATATAGGCAATGTCGCCGAGGGCATAAATATTTTTATATCCTTTTGCCTTGTTTAGTCTGTCAACCCTGATCCGGTTTGTAAGAGTTATTGTTTCGGGAGCCAGCCCTTCAATTATATTACCGGTAATTCCGGCAGCCCATATTACATTTTTGCTTTCAATAAATTCTCCGTTGCTTAATTTCAATGTTTCACCGTCGTAATCCAGCACAAAAATTTCCTTTTTGATTATCACTCCCAGGTCAAGGAGATATTTTTCCGAAATTCTTTTCGCCATATCACTCATGCTGCTCAGGGTATGCTTCCCGCCTTCCAGAAGGAAAATATTCAGTCTTGAGAAATCTATTCCGGAAAAATCCTTTGGGAGAATGTCTCTTTTTATTTCAGCAAATGCCCCGGAGAGTTCAACGCCCGTCGGTCCGCCTCCCACAACCACGATATTGAAAAGGCCATCCTCGTATCCGTCACCGGCATTGATTATTTTTTCAAAATTTTCCAGTATGACATTGCGGATTTTCATTGCCTCATAAGTTGATTTCAGACTTAAAGCATTCTTCATTATTTGCTCATTCCCATAGAAATTCGTTTTCCCGCCGCTTGCAATTACAAGGAAATCATAACTGAAGTCACCGGCAGTGGTGGTAATGGAATTTTTATCCGGGTTGACGGATAATACTTCCGCATACCGGATGCTGACATCCTTTCTTTTCTGGAATATTTTTCTCAGCGGGAAGGAAATACTTGTGGGTTCAATCTGGGATGTGGCAACCTGATAGAACAATGGCTGGAACTGGTGATGATTCAGGCGGTCGAACAGCATGATGTCATACAATCCTTTTTTCAGGTTTTTGATAAACTGCAAACCTGCAAATCCGCCTCCGATGACAATTATTTTTTTCATTTCAAATCAGAAAAATAAATTATTAAACCTTCGGTGATTCATCCGGCAGGTCAGTTTTCGGCGGGCATCATTTCAGAAAATCATACATCATTCTTTTAAGTCATTTCTTAAACAAATTATTCCGGTGATTGTTTTGCTTTAAAGCATTTAAAAAATCCAACAGAATGATTACACTGAGAAGGGTTTATGAACGGGAAGAAGCGGATGAGGGTTACAGGATTTTTATTGACAGGCTCTGGCCGCGGGGATTGTCCAAAGAAAAGGCAACATGGGATGAATGGATGAAGGATGTATCACCCAGTAATGAATTACGAAGATGGTTCAGTCATGATCCTTCAAAATGGGAGGAATTCAGGAAACTGTATAAAAAGGAACTGTCCGGTAAATCCGGCCAGCTTGAAAAGCTGAGGCAGCTGGAAGCCCGGCACGGAACCATTACATTTCTGTATTCTTCCAGGGAGGAAAGATATAACAATGCCGTTGCCTTAAAGGAATTTCTTATGCAGAAGGATGTTTAATCCTTACTGATTCTCATAAAGCTTATGACTTTTGTCTATTGACCAGCCGGTTTTCAGGCCGATCACAAAAATAGCCAGGGCAACTGATCCCGCTGCAAAAACGGTATCACCCACAATCCGGAGCCATCGCAGTGTCTGCATTGTGGAATCCTGCATGAATTCTGCCGACCGGGCATACCACATTCCATGCTTTATACTTGCAATTGTTTGTAATACCCCTACCGGAAGAAGGCTTAACAGTAACATAAGCATTAATCCCACATTCAGGGACCAGAAGGCGAAGCTCAGGAATTTTGTTTTCCATACATACTTAACTGTCAGTCCTTTAAGTACAAACAGCATTAATCCTATTCCCAGCATTCCAAATACGCCAAACAGGGCAGCATGTCCGTGAACAGGTGTTGTATTAAGTCCCTGCATATAATACAGGGCTATCGGGGGATTGATAAGGAAGCCGAACAGTCCGGCTCCGACAAGATTCCAGAAGCTGACGGAGATAATGAAATAAATGGGCCATTTGTAGGATTTGACCCAGGGCGTTGCCCTGCTCAGCTGCAGGTTATTATATGCTTCAAATCCCATAAATACAAGTGGAACAACTTCAAGGGCGCTGAAGGATGCACCCAGGGCAATAATGGCAGTGGGTGTTCCCGCAAAATAAAGATGGTGGAAAGTGCCAATAACCCCGCCGGCCATGTATACGATGGCTGCAAAGATTACTCCTGTGGTTGCAAATCTGATATTCAGCAAACCCATTCTTACAAACAGGAAAGCAGCAATAACGGTGGCAAAAACCTCAAAGAATCCTTCCACCCAGAGATGAACTACCCACCATCTCCAGTACTCGGCAATAGATAAATGTGTCTGTCTTCCCCATGCAAGTCCTGCACCATAGAATCCGGCAATTGCAAACGAGGCTATAATAAACATTATTAACAGCTGCCGGTTTTCTGATGGTTTTACCAGTGCAGGCCACAGGGCACGGAGCATCAGGAAGAACCAGATAAAAAAGCCGGTCAGGAGGAATATCTGCCAGAACCTTCCCAGATCAACATATTCATAGCCCTGATGTCCGAACCAGAAATTGTGAACAAGGCCGAATTTCTGCATTACTCCCATCCATTCACCTATGAGTGAGCCCACAACAATAATCAGCAGGGCAGAAAAGAGTAAGTTAACACCAAGTTTCTGATACTTTGGCTCATGTCCGGATACAGCCGGGGCAATGTACAGGCCGGCGGCAAGCCATGAAGTGGCGATCCAGAAAAGGGCGAGCTGGATATGCCAGGTACGCGATATGGAATATGGCAGGATATTGTCCAGGCTTAATCCGTAAAAACCTTTGCCTTCAACTCCGTAATGTGCCGTAACCACACCAAACAGGATCTGCATAAGAATGAGGCCCAGGACAATCCAGTAATATTTCAGGGTTGCCTTCATTGAGGGAGTGGGATTTAATCCGCCAAGCGGATCATTCTGTGGCAAAAGGGAAGGATCCAGGATGTCAGACTTGTTTCTTGCATTGTAATAAGCCAGCAGTCCGATACCCACAAGAAGCATTATTACGCTGAATCCGGTCCACAGCACCAGTCCTGCCGATGCCGTATTCCCGATAACCTGGTCGGGAGGCCAGTTGCTCGTATATGTCAGTTCCGAATCCGGTCTGTTTGTTATACAGGCCCAGGCAGTCCAGAAGAAAAAAGCATTCATTCTGTCCATACGGCCGGGATCCCTGATAGTATTGACAGGGATTGCATAGGCAGCCCTCTCCTCATCCAGCGAAGGATCATCCATAAAAAGTCCCTGATAATGCCGGCTGATGCTTCTGACAGCATCCGCCCTCTCGTCTGAAATTGTAAGAATTCCGGTTTTGCTGTCATATGTATTAAGCCGCAAAGCATTCTGAATCCTTACCTCCAGCATGGCCTTCCGTTCCGGGTCAAGGTCATCGTACAGAATTCCGAAATTTTCCCGCGACCATTTGTCGAGCAGGAAAACAGCTTCCTTATGAAGCCAGTCAGCCGACCAGTCCGGAGCAACATAGGCGCCATGTCCCCAGATTGATCCAACCTGCTGTCCTCCGATTGACTGCCAGATATTCTGACCGTCTTTAATATCCTGTGCGCTAAAAAGCAAAACACCGCTTTCCGTGATTACCTTTTCAGGAACCGGTGGCTTTTCCCTGTAAATCTCACGTCCGAAAATTATCAGAACGGCAAAACTGATTACCGTTACAAGAACATAGGCGGTCCAGAGTTTTTTTGTTTTCATGAGGTTCAAAGAATGAGTTTTAGGATACAAAGTATAAACAAAGTGCCTAAAGGTAATAAGCTATTCCGTTATTATCATTCTTTGAGAATATGATTATTGCAAGCATCGGGTAAAAAACCGGGTTCCTCCTGATGTGTGATTTTAATTCTGCTTTTTCCCTGACCAGCGGCTGCAGGGAATGGCAGAAGTATAAACATTGTAGGTCATTATGTTCTCCGAACACATATTAACGCCGGGGATGTGATTATCACAGGAAAAACATAGTTTGTTCCTGGGATTTGACGGACAAATTCTTTCATGCTTTCGTATAATGCTGTACTTGTAGTGAGATACTTCACAAAATCCACATTTCCATATTGATGTCATAATTACCTCCTCTGTCTAAATTATAACTCGTGTAACCATGCCTTGTATACTTCCTTCTGTTCATTGGTCAGATTTGCCCCGTAAAGGCCGATATTCTCATAATCATCAAACAGCCATCTGAAGAAATTGGGATTGGCTTTGGATTTATGCCTGGTATAGCTGTGAATATTGAATCTCCTGTTGTTTTCTTCCGTCTGAAATTGCTTGTTGGTATAATTCAACTGTTTTATCAGCATTTTCCTGGCGTCTTCCCTGATTGTTGTTTTGTGCTGCAATGTTTCCTTTTCGTAATTATCTCCCTTTCCGCTTGTAGTCATTGTGTGTGATGGTAGTAATTCGTATTTTATTTTTTACCAAAAAAGGGGACTATAAAGCCCCCTTTTCAGGTGTACTTTATAATTCAGCTAACAATTAATAGTCATTATCATATATTTGTATAGCTCTTGCTGTGCTATTGGTTTCATTTATATCTTTTTATCCTGATTTTACAATATATAAATCCTTTGTTGATAAAGCAAATATCCGGGGCATTTTAGAATGATTCTAATCTGCTGCTGCCCTGTAATCACTTTTGCTGCCGTTCTGTAATCACTTTTGCTGCCGTTCTGTAATCA
>CAZFVQ010000004.1:0-50174 GCA_964522415.1 uncultured Rikenellaceae bacterium
GGGAGCTGATCCTGAAACTAATAAATGAGGGAAAAATTAATCTGCTCGATATTTAGCAGGCTAATTTCCCGCCTTGGCGGAGAGGCTATTATAGCTGGTCTGTTTTTCACGATATTGAAGGTTTAATCTTTTAAGATGAAAAGGGTTTTTAATGTGTTTTAAGCCATTTTCCGATTTTCTCCCAGTCACGATATTGTTCCGAAAGTGAGCGATTGCGGTTTACACTGCCCGCACCACAGTGATATACCGGAAATACAGTTAGTGATTTTGTAAAATTATATGGTGCATTTATTACCATGTTTTTGTAGGGTAATGATTTTTTTATTTGGTAACCGTATAGGTTGAAAATTACTTCTGTGGTTTTTTTGCCCAAAGGAATGATAACCCTGGGTTTTATAATATCAACCAGAGGCTTGAAAAAGTGAATTGAACAATTGGTTGACCATTCATCCTCAATAGGTGCTTGTAAGCCTCCAGTTTTAAGACATAAAATAAGATTTGTTAGAAAGACTATTTGGTCTTGCTTCTCTCCAGGTGTTTTGATGTTTATACCAATACTTTTCAGTAAACCTTGCAAATTCTCGTTCGTAGGATTTTTAGCCGGCTTATCTTTGCCTTTCCATTTAGTAAAATAATTTATATCTCCCCAATCTTGTCCTACGATTAAAATATCAGCATTTAGGTTTCCCTGCCAAATGGACCACGGTCCTATATGGTTTGAATCAAATTGTCCGCCGTTTATGCGGGAAGGATTTGCCAGGTCTTTGCATATTTTGCATGACTTTCGCTTTATAACCAAATTCTCATAAGTTAGTTGTTTTTTCATTTTTATTGCTTTAATTAGTTAAACCTTAAGAACTCTCTTCTTTTGACAAATTGCAAGAAGGGTATAATCTTGCAACGGAAATCCAAATATCCGATAGAGCGCAAAAAGAATCATTTCTCCAATCCGGTTATCGTTCCGGAAACCGGATTACTGAATCAAATGCACCCTTTTCCGAGTATTCTCTGGATACTTCACCAATTATGTCGACAATTACCAGGCAGCGGCAGGCAGTGATTCCAGGTCTGACCATTTGTCAAGGTAATTTTCCAAAATAAATACTGAGCGGCACTTCAGCTTCGGTATCGTCTTCATCGTCAATCTCCGGCCGGAAAATAACAACACAGCTCCCTTTTCTGTATCCGGAAACAAGGTCTGAAACCATTAGGGGATCGGTGTCAAAGCCCAGATTCCTGAGTTCGGCGGCAACTGTACCAGCTGTTTTCCATATTGCTGAAAAATCCCCTTCCAGCCTTACTATGGTCTGAACCATCTGGCCATTTATAATCACCTCTTCAGTACCTGAATCGGTTGAAACATTCCAGGGAAAATCCTCCAGCATTGGCTGACTGAAACTGATATCGTCCATCAACGCAAAAAAGGAAGACAGATCGCATGGATCTTCTGCCGGGGTGTAAGCAGTAAACACCATTTCATTGTTTCCCAGCACCAGGGTGTCGTTTTTCAGAGTAAGGGGATATGTCAGCGTTTCTTCATTATCATAGGCCAGTGTCAGCCGGTTCTTCTCCAGTTTCCATGTTCCTGAATGGTACATACGCTGTCCGGTAAAGAGGAAGAATACCTGGCCCTCATCTGCAATATTGAACTCCAGCATTTCTGCCTCGCAGCCCTTAATGCATTCCCATACCCCTTCAAGGTCGTCATTGCCCGGTTGAGGAGTCTTCTCCCCGCATGCAGGAGCCAGCAGTATTGCTGCCAGGAAAATCGCGATCTTTCTCATAATAATGTTTTATCAGGTTAATAATATTCCGGTATCACTACTGCCGAAAGCTAACTATTTACATGTATGAAATTTACGAAAAAATCACGACCCGGGACGGTTGTAATCCCGGAAATTGTTAAAATTGTCCTGTTTCGTATCCTTGTTGTCTGTGTTACACGGCTTTTTCGGCCGGGGCTATTGCCTGCTTACGTATCCATTCCCGGTATCCGGCTGCATAAGGAAGTTTTTCCGGCAGCGTCAATCCCTGATCCGATGATTTTCGTAACTTGGGCTTACCAATGATCACCGGGCAAGGGTCCGGTGATAACTTTAACAATAAAAATCATGAAAGCCGTTTTCCTTTCACGTATTGCAATCATAATGTTAATATCCGGTTCCTGTTCAAGGTATTATGGTCATGAAATCAACCTGTCTGCCGACATTGATCACCAGGGTGCAGTCTGTTCACCCGACTATTCACAGATCTACTTCGTCTGCCAGGCCCGGGCATGGCAGAAAGGCAGGAATCTCTGGTTTATACTACCGGTTGAGGGACAGGTCAGGAACCTGTATAACAATATATCCCTCTACTCCATTGATACGGCCGGCATTCGCTTAACCCGTCTGTTCGATTGTGGCGACCTGCCCTATTCTCTTTCACGGTGGAAAGCAGTGATTGTACCCTCACGGGAGGGTGTGACTTTCAGCATAAGCCCTAAACATGAAGGATGGGATGAGAAGAGTTCAAAGGACACCGGTATACATTCCGTCAGACAGAAACTTGAAGGGGTATTTCTGATTGGTCCGGACGGAGAGGTGAAGCGCGTTGACTCGCATCCCCCGGGGGATGATGTAATCAAGCCGGAAAAGGAGCTGAAATATTATGTCGGAGAACTGCCATACTCTGAGTATGGGTTGATATTGGAAGAGTTCGATCCGGGAACTGAGAAATATTATCTGAAGACTCTGGAAAACCTCAAAAACAGCTCAACCTATCGCAGGGCGGTCATTGAACAGGTGCTGGCCGGCAAGGACAAAAAAACTATCAGCAGGGTATATGACAGTATGCTCAAAAATCTTGACAGGATGAAAGAGGGAAGCGACAAGATGATGAAGGAGATAGCCATCAGGGACAATCTGGAACAGATACAGGAATTGCTCGACAGCAAATAGCTTCTTTCAAACCCGCAAGTCCGTTACAATTGTCGTTGTTATTTATGTTTTGCAACCCGTAACCGTACCGCCATTAATTAACGGCAGCGACCGTTTATTGTTCACTACGCAGTCCGAAACTGATCCCCAAAAAGTGCATTCCGGCTCCCAGGTCACTGCAATGATGACCCAAATGCAAAAGCATATCTCCCTTTTTCCAGTAAAGGCCGAGCACATCTTCCCACCCGGATTCTTTCATTTTTTCAAAAACATCTTCGTAGAACTTTTCAACGGCTTCCTTACTCTCTGAGCTTATTTCAGGTAAATTGTACTGAATATAATAACCTTTGAAGTAGCCGCTCGCTTTTTGCAGCTTTTCAAATTCTGCCCCGGGGTATATGGGGAAACCTATTTCTTTCAGTTTTGCCTCCAGTACCTCCCTGTCGAGCATATTGGCTTTTGCTTCCGGTTGTGCTTTCTTGTCATCCGTTGTGGTTGCTTTTTGCGTTGTTCCGCCTTCGCCTCCGCATGATGCCAGGATAATGGCACAAGCTGTCAGATAAATAAAAAATAATCTCTTCATTTCTGGTGTTGAGTTTGATTCAGATACTAAAGCTACAAGATTTTTTACTGATTGCAAAACACCCCGCAAGGGATGACAACGCCACGCTTGACGGGGGTACGCTCTATGTCTATATCAGGTATAGTGTAGGCAAGACAAGGACTTACTATTATTTGCCCGGCGATGTGCCCGGGATTGGTACTGCAGGTGAACCCCAAACAGAGGGTGGGAAGTATGGTTTTAAGGTACAGGAGAAACCCACTGCCAGCCCGCCGGTACTGAATTCAACTGATTGAACAGCATCAATCGGCAGCAATGTTTTTTATAATATGCCTGCTGCTTTCAGATAATAGGTCTGATTCAGACGTTGGCGATTTTTTGCATTAATGTTTTCCAGATATGCACGCTGCCACACGGTTTGAGCTTCCAGGTAATCAGCGAGTGTTTCCATCCCCTCCTCATACTGGTAGCCGCTTATCCTCATGTTTTCGTGAGCCTGCTCCAGCGAGAGGGCGGTTAATTCAACTTCCAGAATTGATTCATCACACTTATCGAAAGCCCTGGTCAGCTCAAGCTCCATTTTTTCAGTAATCTCATCGCGTTGTAACCGACTCATATCACGTTCGGCTTGTGCTACACGAACCTTATTATAACCCTCACCCCATTGAAAAATCGGAATACTTACAGTTGCAATAGCTAAGAATGAGGTGTTATCAAAGAGTTTATCGCCATTTAATTTCACACCGTTGGTATATCCATAATCTGCTCTTATACCACTTTTAGGCAGAAAGTCACTTTTAACAAGTTTCACCTGCTGTTCTTTCAGCTGAATCTGCTTTTCGAGTATGCCATATTCCGGACGATTCGTATAAGTACCCAAACAGTCCGGACTGACCAAAAATGGCTCGTTAAAAGATTCAGGCAGAGCTACTTCACTGTCGAGTGGAATGCCCATTATGTGGCATAGATTTTTACGCGAAAGTTTTATACCATTTTCCGCCTGGCGAATCTGAAGTTCGGCTTCGTTTACCTTTACCTGCACTTTAAGTACATCATTTTTGTGTTTTAACCCAAGCTCCTCTGCATCCTGTACATTGCGCAGCAACTCCATCAGGACAGTTCGGTAGGACGATGCCAATTTCAACATTTCGTTGGCCTGGACATACATCCAGTAAGCCTCATCGGTTTTTACAATGATTTCAGTACGGGTAAGCTCCTGATTTAAATTTGCTATCTCACTGCCTATTTGCGACATCTTGTATGCCGAAGTTATTTTACCGCCTGTGTAAACCGGTTGTTCTGCACCAATACCCGTCCTGAAAATACCACCCAATTTCAGCGTAAAATCCATATCCGGGAAAAAGGCGTACTCTTTAAATATCGGACTTCCATCGGGTTCCATGGCCAGTATGTTCGGCACTAACTGTCCTGTTGCCGGATCGGGAACAAAAGTCGGCAAAAAGCCTCCCGCAATGCTTTTGCTTGTTACGGAATTAGAATAAAGATAGTTTCCGGAAGCAGATATCTTAGGCAAATAATTTGCCCGATACGCTTTTTTGGTGAGTTCGGCTTTCTCTTTGTTCCGTGCCGCGATAACAGTTGACTTATTATTTTCCAAAGCCAGTTTACGACATTCTTCGAGTGTCATTGTTTCTTGCGATTTTACGCTCCCATTTGACAGAATGAAAGCAGTCATCAACAAGGTTATATATCTTATTTTCATCACTTCTTGATTTTTATATTGAAAAATATGGCATATAATACAGGAACAAACAGTAAGGTAACCAATGTTCCAAACAGCAGTCCCCCCATAATGGCCGTTGCACCCGGGCCATACAGGCTGTCGGAAAGTAGAGGAGTCATACCCAGGATTGTTGTCAGTGAAGCCATCATTACAGGGCGAAATCGTATTACGGCACTGTCAGACAGGGCCTTAGTGGATTCCACGCCCGAAGCTATCTGTAATGTAATTTCATCCATAAGCACAATGCCATTTTTAACCATCATCCCTATCAGACCCAGTACACTAACAATGGCAACAAATCCGAAGGTTTTGCCTGAAATTAACATGGCAGTGACTACTCCAACCAACACAAGTGGTATATAACAGAATATTATTAGCGGTTTTCTATAATCTTTGAACAATGCAATAAGGATAAGCACCATCAGGATAATTGCCAATGGCAAATAGGCGAACAAGTATTTTGTTGATTGTGAACTTGCACTGTATTCACCTTCCCATTGCATAGTGTAGCCCTCCGGCAATTTGATTTTTTCAATCTCCCCGACGATAGTTTGCCTGGCATCTTCCGGCGATGTGCCAAAGACCGGATTTGCCTGTGTCCGCATAGCCCGCTGTCCGTTGTGACGTATTACAACAGGTTCTTCCCAAACCAATTTAACCCCATTGGAAGCCTGACTTAAGGGTACTGTTCGCAAAACAGACTCCAGCAACTCTTCCTCTGAAATTACACCAGTCATCAATCCCTGAATGGTCTGCTTATTCAATCCACTGAACGATGGCATCATGCTGAAAACTGATATATTCTCCAATGCCTCTACTGGCTTCCCATCCTTGTCAACACTCTTCAAATAAATATTTTGTTTGTAATCACCACTATAAAACGAGCTAACCGGTATTCCGCCAGTTGCTGTCAGCAAAGAAAGCGCAACATCCTGGCGGCTCAGACCAATATTCCGGGCAATGGGCTGATTGTAATCCACCATCAAGCCTGGCACTTTTGGTTCCCAATCAGTGTTTACAAGAAATATCTTATCGCTGCTGTTCATGATACTTTCAGCTTGTGCAGTGAGATCACGCAAAACCGTTGGGTCGGGACCATTGAATTGCAGCTCAATCGGATATTTCTTATACATCAGGTTATAACGTTTCAACCGCACATAAGCGTCAGGATATGCAGCAGTCAGGTGAGCCTGGATTTCTTCCATATTTTTCAAAAGTTCTTTTGATGAATTAAAATCTACAATCAATTCACCATAGGAAAGAGAAGGGTCAGCTATGGCACGAACCAGGTTATAGCGTGCCGGCGTTCCTCCAATGGAAGTGGTTACATGTTTTATTTCCCCGCGGTTAATAAGATAATCTTCTATTGACATTAAGTCAGCTTTCACACGTGTGTTGGCATTCCCTTCAGGTAACTTATACTCGATATAAAGCTGATCGTAATCCATATCAGGGAAGAAGCCCCGGGGTATAAACCGGAAACTGAATGCGCTTATCAAAATCAATATTACGGCAAAGCTTACTGTCAGCCATTTGTGTTGCAGAAGCCACGAGAGAATGCTTCGGAATAATTGGTAGATTTTATTATTAAAAAGGCCTTTGTCTTCATCTTTTTTAATTTTTGGCAACATTGTATCTGCCTGAATTGGAACCAATGTGAGTGCTAAAACCCAGCTCAGTAAAAGTGACACTGCTAACACGATAAACAAATCGCGCACATAAATTCCGGCTGTGTCGGGTGAAAGATAAATAGGCAAAAAAGCGAGTATGGCAATTACCGTGGCGGCCAATAATGGCAAACCTGTTTTTCGTCCGATATCCGTGAGAGCATCTCTTCGTGATTTACCTCTTTTTAAATCAACCAATATCCCATCGGCAATCACAATCGCATTATCTACCAACATTCCCATTGCAAGGATAAAAGCACCCAGGGATACCCGTTGCAGGGTTCCGTCAAACATATTGAGCACCAGGAAAGAACCTGTAACAACAATGAAAAGATTTACTCCAATTATAAGTCCACTCTTAAAACCCATTGTCAGCATCAGTATGCCAATAACGATAAGTATTGATTCAAGCAGGTTAAGCAAGAAGGTACCCAGGGCATTGCTTACCCTTTCGGGCTGATAAAACACTTTATGCAACTCTATACCGGCAGGCAACATATTAGCTTCGAGCTGCATTAAAGTACTTTCCACCTGCCTGCCAATCTTGGTAATGTCTGTTCCGCTCATTGCCGATATTGCAATTCCCAACGCCGGCTGTTGATCGTATCGCATTTCATTGCGCACAGGCATTTCAAAATCTTCGGAAACATTGGCAATATCCCTTAATCGCAACTGGTCATTTTCGTGTCCCTGCAAAATAAGATTTCCAATATCGGCAATCGTTGTGTATTTATCATTCACCGATACACGCAAACGATAATCAGCACTTTCATAATAACCCGGGTAAACTGTTTTGTTTTGTCCGTTAAGCGTGGATAACACTTCGGTTGGGTGTACCCCAAGAGTTGCCATACGGTCTTCATTCAACTCAATGTTGATACAGGATTTTTGTTTTCCATAGATTATGATATCCGAAATACCTTCAATGGCAAGGATTTCACGTTTGATCAATTCTGCGTAGTTATCCATTTCACGGCTGGAAAATCCATCGGCGGTCATGGCATAGAGAATGCCGTACACATCGCCAAAGTTGTCCATCACTGTTGAATTAACCGCACCCTCAGGCATTTGGCTTTGAACATCATTAACCTTACGCCGCAAAATATCCCAGTTCTGCTCCACATCCTTATTCTTGACCAGGGTGGATAAGCCGACAGTAATGATCGACAAATCGTTCATTGAGCGACTGGAAACAGCATCCAGATTTTTCATCGAACGAATACTCTTTTCCAATACATCGGTTACCTCTAATTCTACCTGGTGCGCCGATGCCCCCGGGTAGGGAGTGATCACCATTGCCAGCTTCACTTTTATTTCAGGGTCTTCAAGCTTGCTCATATCATTAAGAGCAAACACACCTCCAACAACCATTACTGCAATAATAAAATACACCAGCTTACGGTTGTCTAAAGCCCAGTTTCCCCAATCTTTCATAGTAAACCTCCGATATTTGTGTTAGACACTGCTGGAAGCAACCTGACCGTTTCACCTTCGTGAAGTGAATTTACACCTGCAGCTACCACTGTTTCTTTTTCATTTAATCCTTCTGATACAATAACTGCCCCGTCAGTATGGATTTCCATAATTTTTATTATTCGGGATTCAACTGTTTTACTATTCTCGTTATATACCCACACAGCCGATTGGCTATCTGATTCAAATACTGCTGAAACAGGGATGCTCACAAGATCAGACTCATTTGATTGAAGTCTTATGTCCACTGTTACTGCCATTCCTGGTTTAAGCAATGGGTTTGACTCACCTTTTACTTTTAATCTCATTGTATAAAGTTGGTTGAGATTTGCTTTCTGAGCTATACCTATAAGTTCGAGTGGGAAAATCATATCGGGATATATATCTGCAACACATGAAAAGCTGTCAAAGTTGTTGCGACGGATAAATTCGGAAGAAGGAATATTAATCTCAACATTTGGTGAATTACTGCTGATTATCGACATCACCGGCATTCCCGCACCTACAGTTTCGCCTTCGCTGTAGAAAAGTTTTTGTACATAACCATTAAACTGAGCACGCAACTTTGTGTCAGCCAATGCATTTTCATGGGCATTCAGTTTGGCAGTAATCTGTTGCAGACCATACACTCCCTTGTCATAATCGTTGGGAGTAACGCCATTTTTTTCATAAAGAGCAATAACACGCTCTGCTTCTGCTTTAATCTGGTTATATTCTGCTTCCGTTGCTGCTAACTGAATGTTATAGTCGCGTGCATCAATTTCAGCCAAAACCTGCCCTTTTTTGACATAATTTCCCACATCCACATGCAGTCTTGTAATGGGTCCTGCAATACGAAATGACAGATTTATGTCCGAGGCAGCTTTTACTTTGCCCGGAAAGCTCAGAGTGCCCGTTTCACCATAATGCTCCACAGAAGCTACTTTTACGGTTTTAACGTTTTTCGTTTTAGATTCTTTATTTGTACAGGCGGCAACAATCATCATGATACCTGCCAACAATAAAATATTTTTTTTCATTTTACTATGTTTGAAGATTGATTAATATTGTTTTCCCGGGAACATATATTAATTAGTGTCTCTGTTTTCCGGGTATATTTTTTATATGATTGATGGGATTCCCGGATTATTTATCAGCCTTGAAGGTAGGAAAAATTCTGTATGGATGTCATTAAGACGGATCAAAACAGACAGCTTGGCTGGCTGCGCCAGTCATTTCACCGGTCTGAGGTAATTGCTGACGTCAATCAGGCAGTGGGAGCGAGGGCTGAGAAAAGGTCAGTAAACAAAAAAAGGACTCCGCTCCAGGACGGCAGCGAGAGCCCCGTTTGTATATTTTGAATCCCGTTGGGGTAGTGCCGCCCTGCATAAAAAACAGCGATGGGTAGCGAGCGTCAACCCCGGTTGTATATCATGAGTCTCGGCCGGCAATGAGGAGACCGGCAGACCGGGGATTCAGGAACTCAGGTCGGTTACTCTTGTTAAAGTAATGAAAAATGAGAGTCCGCTGGCTTCTGTCGGAAGGGATGTCAGTGTCAGAGTCATTTTGTCAACATCACCGCTGGTGCTGAATTCAACGTTGAACATGATCGGATCACCTGAGGTTTCAAATCCGAACAGCCTGAATAATTCGTCATTTTCCATCGTAAGCATCCGGTTTTTATTATCTACCTCAAAGGTTCCTGTAATTGCACCGTTCTTGGCCGGGGCCATAGAAACTCTAAGTACATATTCATTGCTGTTATTGAATGTTATAAAGATCTCACTTTCCTGTCCTCCGGGCAAGGTTAATTCGCCGGTGGTCCAGTCACCCACAATGAATTCGGAGAGTTCCGTTTTCTCTTTCTCGCAGCCGCTGAACAACAGAATAAAAAAGGTCATGGATAATAACATTACTTTTTTCATAATAAATTTGTTTTAATTGTTAAATGATAATTTTCAATATTTAATCTGGCTTTGCCATTTTAGATTTCAATTTTCAAAAAATCAGTATACATATCGGATTATTGTTATACAATTATCTGGTTATTATCTTTTAAAGACTTTAATACTAATCCTTTTACGCTGGTCTCTATAAATTGTTGCCCTGATTTTAAAGACAGTACCATCAAAAAACGGCAAACAGATTTTGTTAGTATGCATGCCATATCAAAATGAGAATTCCAGCCTTTGGACTTCTCCTTAAAGCGGGGAAGTGATTCTGTTCTTTTTTGCAATATATGCTTATCTTTGTTTGCTGTACTGTACAGTCTCATAAGGCTGTTTCCGTGTTCTACTGTGAAAATGCAGATAACGGCAATACTGATTTTAAACGAAGCGTTTTAAAAGGTTAAAATAAATGATCAGCTGGAGTGAAATATTGATTCGTTTATTGCTGGCCTCCCTGTTTGGAGCACTTATAGGCCTGGAAAGGGAAAGGAAAAACTGGACGGCGGGTTTAAGAACCCACATGATGGTTTGTGTTGCTTCCAGTTTGATAATGATTGTTTCCTCTTTCGGATTTTCCGATATACTGGGAACTGACCATGTTGCACTTGACCCTTCAAGGGTGGCAGCCCAGGTGGTATCAGGAATAGGCTTCATAGGCGCCGGTACCATATTGTTTTCAAAGCAGGGGGTGGTGCACGGGCTTACTACGGCAGCCGGTCTGTGGGCTGTTGCCGCTATCGGACTTGCCACGGGTGGCGGACTCTATTTTGCTGCCGGAACCACTACCATCATAGCTTTGTTCATCCTCTGGGCCATTAAGCCGTTTGAACGCGTCTTTTCCAGAAAATTCAATAAAAAATCCCTTAAAATTATTACCGGAAATACAAAACTGCTTAAGAATCTGCTGGAAGACGATGAGCTGAATATTGATACTTTTTCAATTGATAAAAGCGAAGAAGGAATGGTTTTCCATATCACATTCGATAAACCGGATCTGAAAATTTTAGAAGCCCTGGTAAATGAATTGAAGCATGATCCGACAATAAAAGAGATTATCTGGGGAGAAATATAAATCTCAGTCAGTCAGTTCGCGATAGCGCAATATAATCTCACTTTACAATGATAATATTCATTCTTATATTATTGTAAGTGAGTATCTTTCTTAATGTTGTCTAAACAGGCAATAATCTTACCGTAAAAAAAAATAAACCTGCTGCAGCGTTTCAGAGCCTTTCTGCGTATGAGTATTGAAAAACCAGATTTAAACGGGCGATATGCGTTATTATAAAGCCCGGCAACTTATCTGGAGTTATTAACATTACAGAATGATTATCAGCCTTAATATAAACAAAATGAAACGATTATTTTTATTTGTTCCCTTTATCATTTTCAGTTCATTTTTTACCGGTTGTCTAAAAGATGACAGTACTGATAAAGAGAAAATCGTTGAAGTCACAATTTATCCCGAAACAGGTTACGGCTCAAGTCTGATGAGCGATATCTGGACTCAAACCCTTATTTTTTCCGATAACGATGACAATCAAAACCGGTTGCTGGTTGATATCATTTTTGAAGAATTCGATTTTGACTATGAGAGAGGATATAAATATATCTTCAAGGCTAAAAAAGTCTGGATGCATGAACCACCTCAGGATGTTTCATCAGTCAAGTATGTTTTTATTGAACTTCTGTCAAAGGAAAAAGTAATTACAGAAAACAGTGAAGAGGACATTGAACTTTTTGTCTCAGCTCAAACAGTCAGATTTATGCCGCGATTCCCAATTGAATTTGAAGAAAATGAATCAATACCAAAGATTTATGATGCCTTACTTACAAAAAAAGCAGGCACAGACAATTGGCTGGTCCTCATTGAAATAGAAGGATTTGACTTTGAAGAAGGCTTCGAATATGTTTTAAATGTAACAAAAGTTATTCAAGCCGAACCATATTCCCTTAAGTATAGATTGCTGAATATCTTAACGAAGAATGAAACCTCCATGATACAAACACACAAGAGGATATGAAAAATTATAAGAAACATTATTTAAAACCTGAAATCATGAAAAACAATGTCCTGATATTTTTTGCAGCAGTACTTATCTTTTCTTTTACCGGCTCATGTTCAAAGAGTGACAGTAAGGAAGAAATCAATCTCACACCAAAGAGCATTACTCTGACAGCAGTGGCGCCTCAGGCCATTCAGAGCAGTAATGAATTCGGAGTGGAACTTTTTACCAGGGTTTGCGAAACGGGAAACAGGAATCTCATGCTTTCGCCGCTCAGTGCCAGCACGGCACTTACCATGCTTCTCAACGGCTGCGGCGGAGATAGCTATTCCCAGCTGCAGGGGACACTCAAATACCCGGAAGGAATGACCATTGGCGATATCAATGAAGCTTACAGGAGCCTTGTTGACCAGCTTCTGAATGCTGATCCGAAAGTGAAGCTTGCACTTGCAAATGCAATTTTCTATCACAACAGTTTCAGTGTGAAGCCACCGTTTCTTGCAGCAATGAGCGGGGATTACAATGCTACGGCTGAAGCCCTCGATTTTATGGCACCCTCAGCGCTGAAAACAATAAACAAGTGGGCAAGCGACAATACCAATGGTAAAATTCCGGAAGTGCTGGATGAAATTGATCCTGATGCAGTAATGTTTATCATGAATGCCCTCTATTTCAATGGTGACTGGAGTTATCAGTTTGACAAATCCCTGACACAGGAGCGGCCTTTTTATCCTGATGGTGGCAGTACGATTGACGTAAATACCATGAATGGCGAAGTGGGTTCAAGAGTGGTTTATGGCAATGGTTTCAAAGCCATTGAAATGCCATATGGAAGAACCAATTTCACAATGACGGTGATAGTGCCTGAGGGTACGCTGAAAGATTTTTATTCTTCATTCACAGCCCCGAAATGGGAAGAGCTGACCTCTGAACTTGACAGGATCGATGAGTTTGGCAAAGTGATAGTTTCCATGCCCAGGTTCAGCTTCGAATATGAAAAGTATCTCAACGACCAGCTACAGGCTATGGGAATGATTGATGCCTTTTCAGAGTTCCGGGCTGATCTGTCGGGTATCTCCGACAAGCAAATCTATGTCAGTTTTGTGAAGCAGAACACCTTTGTTGAGGTTGATGAGGAAGGTACGGAGGCAGCAGCAGTCACTACGATCGGCGTCTTTGGGACTACAAGTGGTACTGGTCCGTCCAGTCCTGTCTTTGTAATAGACAAGTCATTTGTTTTTGCCATACGCGAACGGACAACAAACGCTCTTCTGTTTATCGGTCAGGTGGTGAATCCGGAGGAATAAGATGAGGATGAGGAATTATGAACCAGGAATTCAGTTGAAATATTAAGCAATAATGATTATGAAGAATACGGTTTTTATATTTTTTGCAGCAGCACTTATTTTTTCTTTTGCCGGCTCATGTTCAAAGAGTGACAGTAAGGAAGAAATCAATCTCACACCAAAGAGCATTACTCTGACAGCAGTGGCGCCTCAGGCCATTCAGAGCAGTAATGAATTCGGAGTGGAACTTTTTACCAGGGTTTGCGAAACGGGAAACAGGAATCTCATGCTTTCGCCGCTCAGTGCCAGCACGGCACTTACCATGCTTCTCAACGGCTGCGGCGGAGATAGCTATTCCCAGCTGCAGGGGACACTCAAATACCCGGAAGGAATGACCATTGGCGATATCAATGAAGCTTACAGGAGCCTTGTTGACCAGCTTCTGAATGCTGATCCGAAAGTGAAGCTTGCACTTGCAAATGCAATTTTCTATCACAACAGTTTCAGTGTGAAGCCACCGTTTCTTGCAGCAATGAGCGGGGATTACAATGCTACGGCTGAAGCCCTCGATTTTATGGCACCCTCAGCGCTGAAAACAATAAACAAGTGGGCAAGCGACAATACCAATGGTAAAATTCCGGAAGTGCTGGATGAAATTGATCCTGATGCAGTAATGTTTATCATGAATGCCCTCTATTTCAATGGTGACTGGAGTTATCAGTTTGACAAATCCCTGACACAGGAGCGGCCTTTTTATCCTGATGGTGGCAGTACGATTGACGTAAATACCATGAATGGCGAAGTGGGTTCAAGAGTGGTTTATGGCAATGGTTTCAAAGCCATTGAAATGCCATATGGAAGAACCAATTTCACAATGACGGTGATAGTGCCTGAGGGTACGCTGAAAGATTTTTATTCTTCATTCACAGCCCCGAAATGGGAAGAGCTGACCTCTGAACTTGACAGGATCGATGAGTTTGGCAAAGTGATAGTTTCCATGCCCAGGTTCAGCTTCGAATATGAAAAGTATCTCAACGACCAGCTACAGGCTATGGGAATGATTGATGCCTTTTCAGAGTTCCGGGCTGATCTGTCGGGTATCTCCGACAAGCAAATCTATGTCAGTTTTGTGAAGCAGAACACCTTTGTTGAGGTTGATGAGGAAGGTACGGAGGCAGCAGCAGTCACTACGATCGGCATCAAGGAGTTAAGTATTGGTCCTCCTTCACCGCATGTCTTTGTTGTTGACAAGTCATTCATTTTTGCCATACGCGAACGGACAACAAACGCTCTTCTGTTCATCGGTCAGGTGGTGAATCCGGGGTAGATAACACTAAATGCTGAACGCTGAATACTGAATACTGAATACTGAACGCTGAACGCTGAATACTGAATACTGAATACTGAATACTGAATACTGAATACTGAACGCTGAACACGGACCGATAAACACTAAATCTTGAATATCTGATAAAATCAAACCTTTAATTTTTAAATGGAAAAATGAAAACTATCGTGAAAACATCCATCGTCCTTCTGGTTCTGACCGCATCCCTGCCGGGTTGCATGGACAAGACCGTGGAGCGGATAACATACAAGGCAAACGTGCCGGTATATATGGAATTCAATGAATTCCGGAACAGCTTTCATATAAGTGAAGCTAAAGAGATCTCTTTTCCGGGCAAGATCTATTTCAAGGATAATTATCTTTTCGTTAACGAAACGGGGAAAGGAATACATGTTATTGATAATGCTGATCCGGCAAATCCCCGGAAAGCCGGTTTCTATGAGATTCCGGGAAATGTAGACATGGCAGTCAGGGGAAACATCCTGTTTGCAGACAGTTTTATCGATCTGCTTGCAATTGACATAACAGATGTGGAAAGGCCGGTTGAGGTCAGCAGGATTGAGAATGTTTTTCCCGAAGTGATGCCGGAAGGGGATGAATGGCTGCCCTATGCAATGGTTGACAAGTCGAAGGGTGTGATAGTCGGCTGGAAAACCAAAACAATAACTGAAGAGTATGAGCCGGGAAGCAGTCATGAAGGATGGATATACAGGGGAAAGATGACACTGATGACTAACTATGCCGCCGGGGATGCAGCCAGCTGGTCGGCCGGCGCCGGAACAGCCGGCTCAGTGGCAAGATTTATGCTGAATGACAAATATCTGCATGTCATTGCCCATCCCTGGATGCTGAAGACAGTTAATGTGGAAAATGCGAAGGAAATGATTATTGCTGACAGCGTGGGAGTTTCCCGCAATATGGAAACTCTTTTCCTGCTCGGGGGAAGAATGTTTATAGGAACAACCACCGGCATGCTCATTTATGATGTTACGGATGCAACAAAACCCGTTCTGATTTCACATTATGATCATGTCACCGCATGCGACCCGGTGGTGGCCGATGAAAATTATGCATACGTAACGCTCCGTTCCGGGAGCAGGTGCAGGAACACACAAAACCTCCTTGAGGTTATTGATATTTCATCAATTGAACATCCCTACCTGTTAAAATCCTATCCAATGTATAATCCTCACGGACTTGGTATTGACGATGATCTTCTCTTTATCTGTGATGGTTCAGCCGGACTGAAAATTTATGACCGTTCTGATCCGCTTGATATTATAAACAGGAAAGTGGCTCATTATCCCGAATTCTTCACCTATGACGTCATACCCGTGAAGGGGGTCCTCATGCTTGTCGGAGAGAAAGGGATATATCAGTACGATTATTCCGATCCTGAAAATATTGTTCAGATAAGTCATATACCAATCAGTGGCGGCAGTAAGTAAAATGCAGCAGTAAATAAAACATGAATCAAACAGGAATCTCTGCGGTTCTCATCCTGCTTTCTCTGAGCGGCAGTCTTGCTGCCCAGAAACAGAAGAAACAGACAATTGTTCTGAATGGAGGAACATTGATTACCGGCATCATTCTGGCTGATTCCACGGATTATCTGACTGTGAAAATAACCAGTCCCCGGGTTATACAGGTGTATAAATCAGAAATATCACCGGATACTCCGGTTCTGAATATTGAACGGCCCCCTGCAGACAGGCGGGGGTATGCGATGGGGATTTCAGCATCGGTACTGGCGGGCCGCAACAGTGAAGAAAACATCAGGGACATGAGTATTCTGCTGTCAAATTCCTACCGGTTCCGTAACGGGTTGAGCATTGGTCTCGGAACCGGTATTGAGGAATTTGATATGTCTTTGATACCAGTATATTCCGAACTGAGATATTATTTTCTCAGATCCCGCCTGTCACCGTTTATATGGACAAAAAGCGGCTGGGCATTCGCATATCGCGACAGGAAGGACAGGGAGGAAGGGCAGTATTATCATTATTACTATCCCGAAAGGAGGGGCGGATTCATGTTCAATACGGGAGCGGGTCTCGAACTTGCTTCATGGCGGAGAAATGCAGTGAACATAGGTGTCGGCTACCGTTTTCAGAGAGTTATTTACAGCAGTGTGCCCGGGCGGGGGAATGGAACTGTTACGGAACTTGTTACCAGTATTAAACGGGTTGAAGTGCAGTTCGGTTTTGTATTCAGGTAAAACATAATATGAAAACAGAAATATGAATAATATTGTCATAAAACCATTCAAATTAAGTTATTTTGATGAAGCTTAATCTGAATGCAGGTAATGAGAAGGAGAGAGAAGGATGACCATACAATACCCGACCCGGAGCTTATCAGGCGCTGTTCCGAAGGGGATAAACGTGCGGAGGAACTTCTCTACAGACGCTATTTCTCATTCGCGATGTCGATATGTATCAGGTATACGGGCGATCAGTATGAAGCCATGGAGATAGTAAATGACAGTTATATGAAGGTGCTTGGCAGCATAAAGAATCTCGACAGTTCGAAATCCTTCAGGTCGTGGTACGGCAGGATCCTGGTCAATTCGGCCATCGATAATTACCGAAGAAATGCAAAGCATGTGTCGCATCTGCAATTCACCGATTTTGAGATGACGGAAGAACACGAAGCCCCGGTCAGTGCTGAACTTTCTGCAAATGAAATCCTGGAACTGTTTAACCGGCTGCCGGATAATTACAGAATGACCTTCAATCTTTTTGAAATCGAAGGGTATTCTCATGAAGAAATAGGACAGATGCTCAATATCAGTACATCAACTTCGAGATCGAATCTTTTCCGGGCAAAAAAGATGCTCAGGATGTTGTATAACAGGAATTTCAAGCCTGAAAAGCAAGAGGAATGAAACAGTTTGACGACCTGTTCAGGGAAAATATTAAGAAAGTTTTTGGCAGCTATAATGCTGATCACCTTGCCGGCGAGGGATGGAATTCCTTTGTTTCCGCAAAGAAAGTCCGGAACAGGCGTATGACAGTTATTCCTCTGCTGGCACGGGCAGCTTCAGTTCTTTTGATCATTGGTCTTGGTATTTTCGTTGCTTACAGATTATCAATACGGCAGCCTACCCGGGAAATCGTTTCAAAATCTGAATCAATGATGCAGGAAGATCAGCAAATGCCTGCAGTTGTTACCAGGGACGCTGCCGTTGCAGAGGCCATTGCTGTTGCTGGTGGTACAGGCATTACAGGAGCTGCAGCCATTGCAGAAAGGACAGCCGTTTCAGGGACTGCAGCCGTTTCAGGGACTGCAGCCGTTTCAGGGACTGCAGCCGTTACAGAAGGCACAGCCATTTCGGAAACCGTCTACGGTGAAAACCGGCCGGGGATGAGGGCAGCGGAAAGCCGCTTTTTACTCCAGAATGCATTATCAGATCTTCAGGAGGCGGGAGGACTGAAAGAATTGCACGAAGACATCAGCAGCGGAGAATTAATACCCACAGTCCTGGAATCACCGGGTACGGCATCCGGCGGAATTGATTTTTCCGGGGAGACATCCGGACAGGAAAAACGTCATGGAGGAAGAGCACTGATTGCCGGTTTTTCAGGATTGCTTGCCCGGAGCGCCGGATCTGCTTCCCCGTCTTCCGGTCTTTCGGCAGGGCTCTATCTGGATCAGAAAATCACCAGAAGGATCTCTATCCGGCCGGGTCTTGCGCTTGCCAGACAGTCATTCGGACTCGTGAACGGTAATGGTTACGTTAAAACTTCAGATTTTTACAAAGATTCTCCTTTGTCGCTTTCTGACGGAACAGGCGGAAACCCTTATTCATATGACGGAAAGCTGAACATGCTGGCAATGGAAGTGCCGCTGAATATTGTTTTCAGGATCACCGACAGAAATGGTTCTGGCTTTTATGTCTCAGCCGGAGCATCCACCATGATATATCTCAGCCAGCAATTTACGGCCGATTATGTAAATGAATACACCAGGGTTACCCTGGATGCTGCGACCGGCCAATATGGAACCGAATCCCGTTTCTCAACCCTTGAGTTTGAAAAGGATTACGGCTCGTTCAGTCGTACCGACTTTTTTGGGCTTGCCAACCTTTCAGCCGGATACACCTTCACATACGCTAAAACCGGTACCATGCTCATAGAGCCATTTCTTCAGCTTCCTGTCAGTGATCTTACAAGCCTCAATCTCAGGATAAGATATGGCGGTCTGTCAATGAAACTCCGTTTCGGAAACCCATGATTCCCTTTTTATACGGGCTTCAGCAGCTGAAACAGTACCAGGGATACTCCAAGGGTAAAAATGATATTGAATCCCTGGGCAATGAGGAAACTATAAAAAGGTCTTTTGCTGTCCATCTGCCTGAAATCGGAAAACCGGGTCTCCAGACCTATGCTGATAAAGGCAAGGTTGAACCAGAACCCGCTGAATGCCTTCATTACTTTTCCGGAAGATGCTGCTGTTGCCGGACTCAGTATGAATGAGAATAGCAGGGAAGCCATGATGAAGCCCAGTACAAATTTCGGGAAGCGTTCCCATATAACGCTTATGGGGACACGATCTTTATTATTCTTTCCATCTTTACTCCTGTATGCCCAGAATATTGAAATAATGAATGCAGCCAGACCAAGGAGGACATTCTGTGAGAATTTTACTATTGTAGCATATTTGAGTCCCGTTTCACCGGTTATGGTACCGGCAGCCACCACTGCTCCGGTGGTATCGATGGTACCTCCGAGCCACGCTCCGGTCACAATATCGGAAAGTCCCATCCATTTGGCAATGATGGGAAGGAATATCATCATCGGAATGGCAACTATCAGAACCAGGGAAATGGTGAATGAAAGCTTTTTCTTGTCTCCGTTGATGGCGCCTGCAGTGGCAATTGCTGCTGATACACCGCAGATTGAAACCGCACTGGCCAGTATGGTCGAAAATTCATCGTCAACCTTCAGTTTCCGGGCAATCCAGAATGCGAAGTACCACACAGTTATCACAACAATTACTGCCTGAATAAGTCCGAATGTTCCTGCAGTGAGAATATCCTTGAACAGTATTGTTGCTCCGAGAAGGATAAGGCCTATCTTGACATACAGCTCTGTCTGGACACCCGCCTTCACCCATGCCGGCAGCCTGAAGAAATTTCCGATAATCAGTCCGAGAATAAGGGAGAAAAAAACAGTTTCAAGACCAAGTGTCTTGAAAAGTGAATATGATGCAATGAATTGTGCAATCAATGCAAGTAAAAAAACTGCAAGGAATCCGGAGAAGAATTTTTTCAGTGAATCACCACTTAGAAACATTCCCAGGGCAGAGATAAGTCCAAAAACCAGGAAAGTGTAAATAGCGGACATTCCAAACTTTCCGTCAAGCATTGCGGCAATGCTGCCAAGCCCTGACCAGCCTTCCTTACCGCCTAAGGATGGTATGGCAACAGAATAGCCTGTGGCAATTACAAAAATTATCAGTATAAAGCCGGTTACAACTGATGCCCAATCCTGTCCGATATTGAATTTAACAGCAGTTTCAGATTTTTTTCCTTCAGTCATTTTGTGATATTTTGGTTAGGATTTATTCTGTTCACAAAGATTAAATCTGTTGCAAATTATTTAGTGGGCATAAAATCGTATTTTTATATACGTCTTTATCCAGGCCTGATTTTCCAACCATAAATGTTACAAATTCAATATCAATCAATTAAAAACTTAGTTTAAGTATTTGCAGGTTTTCCCCCTTAGCCTGCCATTCAAGGGACCCGGCATCAGCGAAATAATCTTTACTTAATTTACACCCGGAAATTCCTGGTGCCGGGACTCAGAATCCGGCAGGGGAAATTTTATGAGATGAAAAAACAAACTTATATGCAGAAGAATAAATATTTCAGGTTTCTGGTTTCATGCATTACCAGTATTAAATTCCGCTTCATCATCCTGCTGATCAGCGGATCATTTGCTGCAGGCCATTTATCGGGGCAGGAAGCGGAGGTTTTCAAACCCGGAGGCAAACCGGAAGCCAGGATCTTTACAAGTCTGAGCAGCACATTCGCCGATGGTGAAAATCACAATAAGTTTGACATTGCACGGGCTTACCTGGGTTACAGTTACAATTTTTCTCAGAAATTCAGCGGGAGGATAGTATATGATGTTGCAGATCCGTCGGCAGGCAATCTTAAATTTTCAGGCATGCTGAAATTTGCATATTTACGCTATCAGACTGACAGATGGACCATAACGGGTGGTATGATACCTCTTCCCGAATATGATCACGGTGACAGGAAATGGGGTTTCCGCTATGTGTACAAGACTATGCATGATGAATATGGTTTTGGCACTTCAGCTGATCTTGGACTGAGTATCGGTTACAAAATATCCTCACTGCTGTCGGCTGATCTGACAATAATGAATGGTGAGGGATTCAAGCTCACTGAAACTGATTCAATCCTTAAAAGTGCAGCGGGTATCACACTTACACCGGCGGATAATTTTTCACTGCGGGCTTATTATGATATTATGGCAGGAAAAAGTAGAAACCAGCATACGGCTGAGTTTATAGCAGCTTATGAAAATGACGGCTTAAGTCTGTCGGGAGCATATAATTTCAGGAAAAACAATAATCTGATGGAAGGACATAATTACCATGGTTTATCCTTTAACGGCGCGGTAGCCGTGGGTGACAGGCTCCGCCTGTTCGGAAGGTTTGATCATGTTGCTTCCGTTACTGCCCTCAGTGGTGTTGATTCATGGAACCTGAGAAAGTCCGGTCAGCTTGTTGTTGCTGGTATGGATATCAGTCTGGCCCCCGGCGTCAGTATTGCTCCGAATTTCCAGGGATGGAATCCTGCCGGTTCCGGCATGCCCTTCATCTCCAGATTTTCATTGTCACTGGATTTGAAGCTGTAGCTTTAGCCACAGATATTTAAAGAGCTGCAGGAGAGGCGGAAGCTTGTCCGGAAAATCCTGTTTTATCTTCCAATTATTTTTCCTGCAATTATTTCTGCAGCCTTGATCAGGGGATAGCCTGCCGGTGAGGCAGTCAGGCAGGGATGTGTTCCAATCTGGGTAGTCAGCAGTGAGTTCACAGTCATTCGGTTCTGAATAATCAGGCCTATAACGTTTGTAAGTTCTCCCGCACTCAGTCCGCCGATGACTTCACCCCCGATAATAACTCCGGAATGACGGGCGACAATCAGTTTGACAAGTTGTTTCTGAGCTCCGGGCAGATTTCCCGGATGACGGTCAATGCCTTCAAACACACCGGTTACCGTATCTATTCCTTCCAGTTTTGCCCTTGCTTCCGTTATTCCGGCCGTTCCGAATCCAGTGTCGCCGATAGCAGTGGAATAGATTGCAATTGTGCCACTGAATGTTTTCACCACATTGAGATTAAACAGATTCATTCCTGCAATGCGGCCTTCGGCACATGCCGTTGAAGCCAGCATGGTGGACACCCTTGCACGGGTCACAAAATCGCGTTTCTGTGCACAGTCACCTACAGCAAAAATATCCTTAACATGTGTGCGCATATATTCATCAATGGCAATAAAATTACTTTCGTCAACATATATTCCCGATTTACGAGCAAGTTCAACATTTGGCTTGTATCCAACGGAAAGGACTACTGCATCGGCATCAAAAAACTCTCCGTTTTCCAGCTCAACTTTTTCAACCTTACTGTCACCGTGAATCTCTTTTATTCCATTGCCGGTAATTACTTTAACTCCTCTTTGAATCAGTATCTCCTCAATTCTCGTTGATAATTCCGAATCAAAGGCAAGCATCAGAATATCAGGAAGCTTTTCCACAAGCAGGACTTCATGACCGCTTTTTACAAGTTCATCCGCAAATTCAACACCTATGAAACCTGCTCCGATCACTACAACCTTTTTCTGGGAAGCCAGCCTGGTTTTCATATCCTCAAGGTAAACCTTGTCTTTCGGAATGACGTATACATTTTCCTTATTGCCTCCTTTAAGCCAGGCAGGTTTTACAGGAGTTGAACCGGTGGCAATGACAAGCTTGTCATATTTTATCTTTTCTCCGCTGGCGAGGTCAACATATTTGTTTTCAGTGCTGATAAAGGTTGCTTCATCCACTATGGATTCAATCCCGGCCTTTTCCATCATCGTATCGACCGGCATGATATTCTGGCTAACGCTGTCCAGAGTCCCGAATATGTAAGGTATTCCGCATGGTACCATCATATCCTTCTGTTTCTTCACAAGGATGAAACTTTTTTCCGGCCATGATGATTTTCCTGTTAAGGCAGCCACCATACCTGCTGCACTTCCTCCAATAACTAATACATCTGTTGTTTTCATTATAATATAATTTTGATTTTAATGGTCAGATTACTTGTCCCGGTTTATGGGGAACCTTTCCTTATTCATTTTGTCCTGAGATATTGTTTTGGCCATGTTATTTCTTCATTCCGGTTTCCGTAGTGAACAAGATGCCAGTCGTTGGCAAACCCGTCTGTTGCCGAATACTGGCACATGGGCGACATTGCTATCCTGTTGCGGAGAGTTACATTTTTAATGGTAAAAGGAGATAATAATATTGACATTTTTGGTGTTTTTAAAATCCTGAGTAATATAAAAACACAGAAGCTTTGTCAAAAGTTCACTGAGAAATATTCTGCTGCAGTTTCCGTTCCGGTCTGTGCCATATATTGCAGTGATCTGTACGGTATCCGCGGCAGAATTCCTGTCAGTATTCCCGGAAATGCTCTGTCATGAAACCGTCCTGAACGTGGCAGGTTTCGTGCCAGCCGGTTTATGTTCCGGTATTCAGACAATTTTTTCAGACCGACAATGCAGCACCTATTGCTGTGGCATATTCGGCGTCGGCAGGAAATTCGAAATTTATTTTATGTACCCGGGAAATATGCTTCAGTATTTTCTGGCCGATGGGATTATTGCTTCCCTTGCCGGTAACCACAACGGTATTGTTATGTTTGCTTTTGGCTGCAAATACCGAGACCATGCCAATAACCTGGTATGTCAGATTGAATATCCCCATTGCCAGATCTTCTTTTCCCGCAATATCAAGCATTTTACCGAAGTTGGATGCAGTGAATTCCTTGTCGAGGAAGCTGATATTGGTGTCTGCAATATCGCCGATCAGCAGGTCGACATTGTTTATTGATCCTTTTGAAGCATATTGCATTATGGTGTTGATATCGGTTGTTCCGAGCATTATTTTTGACAGGCCGGTAATTGTACCGCCGCCTACCCCTGTTCCGCCAAGATGATTGATGCCGGTACCGTTAACCTCAATAATGGCTGTTCCCGTACCTATATTTGAAATTATGATACGGTCATTTTTTGCGAGGTATCTGCCGCCGGTTCCTATTGCTGTCATTTCGTCAACCCTGTTGGTCTTTATTCCAAACAGATTATCCGTGATCCTGGCCGCACCCACCCCGGTGATGTTGATCTTATCGATACTGTCAAGGCTGAAATGATTTTCAACTATCAGCTTTCCGAATGCCCCTGTTGCCGAAGTAATGGCATCAATGGCTCTTGTTTTTATTTTGATGATCCTTTTGTCGGGTCTGAATGCTGCCACCTTGGTGGTAGTGCTGCCGATATCTATTCCTATTACCATGCTTATTAATAATTGCCTATTGTTCGCTTCTGATCATAATGAGGACCATCTTGAATTTTTCAACGGCTGACAGTGAGTGGGGGATGTTAGCCGGCATGATGATAGTATCCCCGGTTTCGAGGATATTTGAAATACCATCAATTACTATGTCAGCTTTGCCGTCAACAATATATACCACTGCATCAAAGGGTGAAGTATGTTCAGTAAGGCCTTCTTCCTTGTCAAATGACATGAGACTGATGTTTCCTGTCTCTTTTTTGAGTACATGCTTGCTCACCACGGATTTTTCAGCATACGAAATACTGTCCGCAAACGAGAATTTTTTTCCTTTTCCGAATTCGTTTTTCCCCATAGTCCGTTTTAGTCGTTTATTTCACTGAGGATATCTTCAATATCCGGTATACATCCGCCGCATACGGTTCCCGCTTCTGTTGCGTCCTGAACTTCCTCGACGGTCTTTAAGCCTTTTTCCTTTATTGCCTTTACAATTTCGCTTTTCATGATGCCGTTACAGTGGCAGATTTCAATGTCTTCCATTTTTTCTTAATTAAAATTTATTTACCGGTTAAACAATATATGTGTTATAAGAGTTTTGTATGACAGCAATAAAACAGTTCCTGGCCCTGTTTATTGCATACCGGAATAATAATGATAATTTTCCCCCGGGGCCATCTGTATCCAGGGAAAAGCAGGATCATTCCCCAGTCTTGCATAATTAAGCCAGTAGGGTTCACGGTGATCTATGCTGTGGTTCAGTTCATTTTCATGTCCCGGAATTATCAGCCTGGGGCGGAATCCCCTGGCCAGCCTGTTTTCCGGATAATATGACCATGAATTTATCATCAGCACATCAATCCTGTATTTATCACCTGTTTTATCTATCCATTCGAGATCCTGGTTGAATGACTGGTCACCCGTATGTGCGAAACACATCCCTTCAGGGGAATATATCAGGTAGACGTTATTGAGGATGTCAGCACCCTGATGCCCGGGACATATAACGGTTTTTAGACTGATCTGTCTTTCGGGAAGATGAATTTCCTGAATCCTGTCAGCCGTCCGTTCGGGGTGAATTATTTTACTGTAAACGGGTAGCTTTTCCCAGAGGCCGGGTGGAGTGACAACAGGCTTGTTCTGTTCAATGAACCTTCCGGCAACCCAGTCGTCGGCATGATCATTGTGATAATGGGTTATGAACAGAACATCCACCAGGCTGATCAGCCGGTCCGTCATTTCCCTGCTGAAGGCAAAATTCTCATTTCCGGGTATACCTCTCTGAATATCGAAACCGATGGTAACAGACGGGGTTTTTATGATGAAAGTATGATTGTAGAGTTTCCAGATCACGGCACCGGAATTCACTTCCATGCTTCGGATCTCATTAATGGCGTTTTCGATCCTGTTGTGGTAGAACTGCTGAACCGCCGGACGATACTGGGCTTTTTCCTCATGAAGGACATTATCTATCATTGTCAGAGCCATTTTACGTGCCAGATTCTCTTCCGGTGCCGGAGGATTTTCACGTAATGCGATGTCTGCAAGGTTAAGAGTTATTTTAGCCTGCTGATTCAGAAAGCCGTCGATATCTCCCCACCAGTCGGTTTTTTTGTCCGGATCAGTGACTGTCTGTCCGTTCAGGGCCAGACCGGCAGTCATCAGAACTATTGTTGTTAAAAAAACAATCCTGTTCATATCAGAATGATGTATTTTCAATGATGCCCGATGTCCGTAAAGCCGGAAGACCCTGTCCGGAAAATACTTCCGTTATTCCTGCATGTCTGTTTCACAGGAGTCCCCGTTCCGGCATCATTGTTAAAAACGCTGCGCAATTTATATGATTTATCCCTTATTTCCAATATGGGCTTTTTCAGTCTGATTTTATCCGGCAGACGTATTTATTGGGGCTTTGCCGGGAACAGAGTCTTTAAAATCACTTTATTTTTCCGAACAGGATGTTGGTTATTGAATCGGGATTTTCATGATGATAGATGTAGGTTGGCAGGTCAGTCTTCATCATGGGTACCTTTTTCCCCAGGGCTCTCTCAAAGAGATCGCTGTCGGGACCCAGTTCAATATTTCTGAATCCTTCAAGAGATATCAGTGTTTCCTTCCCGATCACGAATGTACCTCCTATAATGCAGTCTTTCAGATGAATTGGTCTGGACGGATCATTCCTGTCCGGCACATACTGATTGCCCAGAATCTCCACGCCTCCGTACAGAAAGCTGATGCCGGGATTTTGAATCAGGATTTTTTTTCTGGATGCGAGGTGATCACGGTGATACTCGTCATCCGAATCGAGAAAGGTTATATATTTTCCTGACGACATCGTGATGCCATAATTTTTTGTCAGGGCTTCGCCACTGTGTTTTTTCCTGAAGTATTTGATTCTGTTGTCCGCTTTCAGGAAGGGAAGTATTCTGGCATAAGTGTTATCAGTGCTTTCATCATCGGCAATTATCCCTTCCCAGTCCTTTTCGCTCTGCCCTGAAAGGGATTTCAGGGCTCTTTCGAGTAGTTCCCCCCTGTTGTAGGTAGCTATTATTACCGAGAACATTGGTTTGGAATCCATATTCCGGCTATTGTTTTCAGATTTCATGTTTTCGGTTTTTCCCGGCTTTGGTTTTTGCGTCTTCGGTATTTAGCTTATAAAGGTTTCCCTGTTTCCGGTTTTCCGGTTCGCGGTTTTTCGGCGGAAGTTTTATCACGGAATTTATTAATTGTCGGCTTGTATGCTGATATTCAGGTATTTAATTTGTCCTGACCTCGGGGAGCTTTCGGAAACTTTCCTTTTTTCCTTTTGTCTTGTTACGAATTATGTTCTATTCCCTGAACAGTTTGACTTTTACTGCAGACGGTCCCTTGAAGCCTTTGGTTATTTCATAGCTGACCACATCGTTTTCAGCAACAGGTTCAAGGAGGCTGTTCACGTGTACAAATATCCGCTGACCGGAATCGTTGTCGCGGATGAAGCCGAAGCCCTTCGAATTGTTAAAAAAGGTGACAACGCCTTTTTTTACGGGGTCGTGATCTGCATCAGGACTGTTATGTCTTATTGTAAGTTCGATGCTTTCGGCATCCACTTCAACTTTTCTGTCTGGGTCCGGGGGCGTTGATGATATGACTCCGTATTCATCCACATATGCTATCATGTCGTTAAAGCTGTTTTTCCCTTCACTTTTTCTCTGGGCGCGTTTCTGTTCCTTTTCCTTTCTCTTTTTTTCTTTTCTGTTTCTTACTTCTTTCTTTCCGAATGTCTCCTGCGATCTTGCCATGTAATTTTAATGAAGATTAATAATAAAAAGTTGCCGGCTTTATAAATGATGGAATGCGGTGATGAATCAATCCTGGGAAATGATCATAGTGATGCACAAAATTGAAAAACCAGGCAGATATCTAACCAGGCAGATATCAAAGGTACATTAAAAAACCGGACTATCCATTTCCGGGTTTAAATAACTTCAGGCCGGCTGATAAATTTACTGTTTTCCCTTTCGCCTGTCTGCTGTCTCCACATGGCATGATACAGTCCCTGTTTTTCAAGCAGGCTGTTATGATCCCCTTCCTCTATTATTTTCCCGTTTTCCAAAACGCAGATATGGTCGGCATGCATGATGGTTGACAGGCGGTGCGCAATAACGAGTGAGGTTCTTCCCCTCAGCAGCATGTCGAGTGCTTCCTGCACCAGTCTTTCGGATTCTGAATCAAGTGAAGAGGTTGCTTCATCAAGGAGCAGTATTTTCGGATTCTTGAGTACTGCACGGGCTATGGATATTCGTTGCCGCTGGCCTCCGGAGAGCTGTACCCCGCGTTCCCCCACAACAGTATCGAGTTTCCCGGGGAATGACTTGATAAAATCCCATGCATTTGCTTTTACCGCGGCTTCAATTATTTCCTCATCGGCAGCTCCGGGTTTGCCGTACGCAATATTTTCCCGTATGGTACCCCCGAAAAGAAAGACATCCTGCATAACCACGGCCATCTGTGACCGCAGGGCTGTTACGGGGAAATCCCTGCTGTCGCGGCCGTCAAAAAGTATTCTTCCCTTGTCGGGTTCATAGAATTTCAACAGAAGGGATGCTATTGTTGATTTCCCTGCACCACTTGGTCCCACGATGGCAATTTCCTGTCCGGGTTTTATGCTTAAGCTCACATCCTCCAGGACTGTCATCTCATCCCTCGAGGGATAACGGAAATAAACATGGTCAAAATCGATTTGCCCGTGAATGATATAGCCGGGATCGGGAATATATTGCTCATCAATTATTTCTGTCGGTTCATCCATCAGCAGCAAAAGATTTTCCGCTGCACCTATTGTCCTCTGAAGTCTTGTGTAAACACCGGCCATTCCGGCTATGTTCCCTGCAATGAAACCTGAATAGATTACAAACGAAAAAAGCTGACCGGCTTCCATTTCACCTGTTGCTATCAGAAGGGCTCCTTTCCAGATTACAAGTCCCATGGCAATAAAGAACCCCAGTATTATGAAGGAGACAGCTGCCTGGTATTTCCCGCCTTTGATCCCTGTCCGGGCCACCTCATCGGTTTTGTCGCGGTACCTGTTTATTTCAAAAAGCTCATTGGTGAATGCTTTCACATTCTGTATACCCTGTAATGTCTCTTCAACGATGGTGTTCGATTCCGCAACATGGGACTGTGCTTTTCTTGAATATTTGCGTATTGCCCTTCCTGAGAAAAAAGCAAAGAGAGCCATCGGAGGTATAACGGCAAGCATGAAAAGGGTTAGTTTAAAGGAAGTCACCATCATGAGCGATACGGCTCCGGTGATTATAAGAAGCTGTGACAGGAAGTCCGCGAGGGTTTCAGTGAGTGAATGCTGAAGGATAGATACATCGGAGGAAATACGGCTGTTGAGCTCACCAACCCTGCGCTCGGCAAAGAAGGACATCGGCATTTTTATAAGATGATTGTAAATATGCTGACGTATGGAAGCCAGTGTTTTTTCCGTGACATAAACGAAAATCCTTGTCCGGGAATAGGAGAATATTGCCTGGATAATCACAATGACCAGCAGTATCAGTCCGGTTTTACTTATTTCGGCAGCCATGCTTCCCCTGTTTGCAATATCCACCATGTTTCCCAGGTATTTCGGAAACATAAGGCTTGCCGCGCTTGAGATGAGCAGGAAAAATAATCCCAGGATGAAAATCCAGCGGTAAGGCCTCAGAAACCTGTAAAGTTTCAGAAGCTCCCGCCAGCCTGATGCAGAACTTTTTTCCCTGTTTTCTTTGTTATCCTTCATAATTTTTTGTTACCCCTGTTTCTTTCTGTTGCCTTCGTTGCCTCGGGTTACTTCGTTACCCTCCCCGCATTTCGCCAGCCGGATTAACTTCGCTGTCCCGGTAAGATCATCTGCAATCATTTAAACACGTGACATGCCGATCCGGTTTGAATATTTCGGAAAAATTTTGTGCAAAGATACAAATACAGGGGTATCATTGTAACAAACAGGAGATATTGTATAAAGGGGGGTATTGTAACAGGCAGGAGTTATTGCAGCAAACGGTGGATATTGTCGGGACCAGGATATATTGGAACAAACGGTGGATATTGTCAGGACCAGGATATATTGGAGCAAACGGTGGATATTGTCGGGACCAGGATATATTGGAACAAACGGTGGATATTGTCAGGAACAGGAGTTATTGCAGCAAACGGTGGAAGGGCAGGGCAAATAAAATTTAACAAATTTTTAAGAATATGATATATTCCTATATTTCTTTTCAAATGTTAAATTTGTCTGCCGTATTAACTGCCTAAAAAACTTGGAGGATTTCTTATGTTAAATTATTCTAAAATTCTTGGTCTTACAGCGCTTATTTTTTTCGGGAGTTTTTTATCCGGCACGGAAGCCGGTGCATCAGCCGACAGTGTGACCTTATTCACTCCGAACACCAGGATTTCCGTTCCCCCGGGTGAATCGATTACCTACAGCATTGACGTCATCAACAACAGTAAGGAAGTCAGGAATATGGATATTTCGGTACCCGGAATTCCACGCACCTGGGTTTATTCCCTCACGTCGGGCAATTACAAGGTTGGCCGGATAGCCGTACTGCCCGGGCAGAAGCAGACACTCACCCTGAAGGTGGATATTCCCATGAAGGTTAACAAGGGAAGCTACCGGTTTTCAGTTGCAGGAGGGAGTGGTATAAGCCTGCCCCTGGTCATAGTGGTGACGGAGCAGGGAACATACGAGACTGAATTCACGACAAAACAGTCGAACATGCAGGGCCATTCGACATCTGCCTTTACATTTTCCACGGAGCTCAGAAACCGGACCGGGGAGACTCAGTCCTATGCTTTCAGAACCAATGCCCCGAGAGGCTGGAATGTGATATTCAAGCCGAATTACAACCAGGCAACATCAGTTGAGATTGAGCCGAACAGTGTTTCCAATGTCACAATTGAAATAAAACCTCCTGTGAATATTCAGGCAGGAACATATCAGATTCCTGTTGTTGCAGCTACAAATGTCACTTCCGCAAGTCTGGATCTGGAGGTTGTAATAACCGGATCGTTCAATATTGAGCTCACAACGCCCAGCGGATTACTGAGTACCGGAATCACGGCAGGCGACCTGAAGAGGATTGAGCTTATTGTCAGAAACACCGGTTCGTCCGGCCTTGAAGAGGTGGAAATGTCCTTTTCAGCACCTCTTAACTGGGATGTGGTTTTTGATCCCCCGAAGATTGACAGGATAGAGGCAGGCAGCAACACGAAGGTTTTTGCCACGGTCAAAGCCGACAAGAAGGCGATTGCAGGTGATTATGTGGTAAATCTTGAAGCAAAAACACCTGAAGTGTCTTCCAGGGCTGCGATCAGGATATCGGTAAAGACTCCCATGCTTCTGGGATGGATAGGAGTAGCTGTTATTATTGCCGCACTGGGCAGTGTCTATTTTCTGTTCCGCAAATACGGGAGGAGGTAGGAGTGGCGGAAACCATCATTGAACTAAGGGATCTTACAAAGAAATACGGATCCTTCACAGCGGTTGACCAGCTGAGTCTGGCAATACGCGGAGGTGAGATATTTGGTCTTCTTGGTCCGAACGGTGCAGGGAAGACAACCACTATCCTGATGATACTTGGACTGACTGATCCGACTTCGGGAAGTGTGAGGGTATGCGGAATTGATTCAACAGGCAATCCGACCGAAGTCAAGAGAAAGATTGGATATCTGCCTGAGAATGTCGGATTTTATGAGGATATGACAGGTCTTCAGAATCTGATTTTTACCGGTCGTCTGAACTCTGTTTCAGGAAAAGAGGCAATGGGGAAGGCGGAGGAACTTCTGGAAAAGGTTGGTCTGACGGAACACGCCGGCAAGAAGACCCTGAAGTATTCGCGGGGAATGCTTCAGAGACTGGGGCTTGCCGATGTGCTTATCAAGAACCCGCAAATAATCATACTTGACGAACCCACTCTTGGCATTGATCCTTCCGGTGTGAGGGAGTTCCTGGACCTGATAGTACGTCTCAGCAGGGAACAGGGAATAACAGTATTGTTCTGTTCCCATCATCTTCATCAGGTACAGCAGGTATGTGACCGTGTCGGGATATTTGTGGAAGGAAGACTTCTGGCCGAGGGAGATATCCGGACCCTTTCGGAGAATCTTTTTTCAGGAAGTCCGTATACGGTAGAAGTCGGAATAAAAAATCCTCCCCAGGGCTATCATGATCAGAACAGTGCAAGATGGCTGCAGGGACTTCTGGGTAATATAGATGGTGTGGGAAATGTCAGTCTGAATTATGGAAAATACATGGTTGAGTGTACGCGTGATGTGGCTTCGGAGATAGCGGCAAAGGTGGTGGAATCCGGTGCAGGTCTCAACTATCTGAACAAAAAGGAATACGGACTGGATGATATTTATCACCGTTATTTTGAAGGGAGGGAGGAATAATGAATGACATGACAGCAACAGTGAAAAAAAGGAGAAGACTGTGGAAGGCTGATGAGGTGGTACACCCTTTCAGGGTGATCGTTCACAAGGAGATTTCCGACCAGGTAAGCAGCTGGCGCTTCATCATCCTGCTTTTTATAATCAGTCTCACCTGCTTCGGGTCGATGTACACAGCCCTGACAAATATAGGAAGTGCAGTGCAGGCCAATGATCCGGAGGGAAGCTTTTTGTTTCTCAAGTTATATACTATCTCGGACGGAACCCTTCCGTCGTTTTTTGTATTTATCAGCTTCCTGGGACCATTGCTGGGAATCAGTCTGGGATTTGACACAGTCAACTCGGAGCAGACGAAAGGAACTCTCAGCCGCCTGATGTCACAGCCTATTCACCGCGATTTTCTTATTAATGCAAAATTCGTGTCGGCTCTTACAGTGATCAGCGTACTGTTTTTTGCACTGGGATTTTTGTTTATGGGACTGGGAATGGTTATTACAGGACTGCCTCCGACGCCGGAAGAATTCTGGAGGATTGTCTTCTTCATCCTTGTAAGCATTTTATATGTTGCTTTCTGGCTTAACCTGGCGATTCTCTTTTCAGTGGCCTTTCGCCAGCCCGCAACATCTGCCCTGGCATGTATCGCCGTCTGGCTGTTTCTCACGGTTTTTTACAATATTATCGTCAATCTGATAGCCAAGGCTATTGCACCTCCGGCTATGGCAGGCACCCATCAGGTATTGCGTTATCAGGAAATAATAATGACCCTGATGAGGATATTGCCCGGTGAACTTTACAGTGATGCGACAACAACCATTCTGATGCCTTCTGTAAGAAGTCTGGGACCCCTTACCATGGAACAGATTGTCGGAGCAATACCCGGTCCGTTGCCGCTCGGGCAGAGTCTTCTGCTGATATGGCCTCAGCTGACGGGACTTATTGCAGCCACCGTATTCTGCTTTGTGATATCCTATGTTACCTTTATGAGAAGGGAGATACGTTCGAGATAAATCATGCGGGTTCCACATGTATGTTCACCGACAGGTTCTTGTAATTTCTTGACAGTTCATCCTCGATCATGTCACAGAACCTGTGTGCATCAGCAACTGAGCGATCTGCCGGAATCACGACATTGATGTCGATGAATCTGTAGTTTCCGGCAACGCGGGTTCTGAGATCATGATAATTGACCTGCATCATTTCAAGTTTTTCCCTGAGCAGCCCTATTTCCTCATCGGTCCAGGCTGTGTCTAAAAGCGGCGAGAATGCCTTCCTGAGCAGTTTGAACGACTCATAGATGATCATGAACGCAACCAGCAGTGCCACCAGGGGGTCCAGCCATTTTATACCTGTCAGCACTATCAGTCCCAGTCCGGCCGCAACGCCCAGGGATGTGTAAACATCGGTTTTGAGATGCAGGGCATCTGCTTCCAGTGCAATGGAATCCGTATCCTTTGCCACTTTATAAAGCCGGCGCGACACAAAAAAGTTGATTATTGCCGAAATAATCATTACGGAGATAGCTACCCAGATAAATTCGAGTTGAAAGGGTTTTCCCGTGAGTTTTTTTACGGCTTCAATGATGATAAATCCGGCAGCGGCGAGGATCAGGAGGGCTTCAATAACCCCGGATACGTTTTCCACTTTCCCGTGTCCGTAGGGATGTCTGGCATCGGGGGGATTATCCGAAATCTTAACCGAGAAAAATGCAATAACTGCTGCCAGCAAATCCATGAGAGAGTGAATTGCTTCTGAAATGATGCTGACGGAACCACTTACCAGACCGGCTCCCAGCTTAAGAATAATAAGTAAGGTATTCGAAATGATTGAGAGTCGGGCGGTTTTAACTTTTAGATTCATTTTGACCGGGATCAGTCGTGGTTTTTATTTTCAGGAATTATCCGGACGTTTGATGCCATCACACATGTATCAGTTCATAATCTGCCTTTCCCAGTCCTATCTTAACAGCATGTTCAATACCTGACTGCCAGTAGGTATCAGGGTGAGTCATCCTGAATTTGTCAATGCCGCTGAGATCCCTGTCCGAGGGCTTTTGGAATATTTTACTGCCCCGGAGACCGGGTGAGGAAGTAACCATGTCGGCGGAGGCTTTGTCCAGTGCCACCGGGTCAAATGAAGCTGCAATACCTATATCGGGGACTATGGGAACATCATTTGTGTCCCAGCAGTCACAATCGGGAGAGACATCCACAATGAAGTTTATATGGAATGAGGGTTTATCCATGACGACAGCCAGGGCATATTCGGATATTCTCCTGCAGGCAAGTTCAGATGAGTGATTCAGTATGAAGCCTGCCGCGTTATACTGGCAGACTGCAACACACTGACCGCAACCCACACATTTTTCATAGTCGATACGTGCTATTTTGTCACTGCCCACTTTTATTGCATCGTGGGCACAGTATCTCTCACACATTTTGCACCCGGTACAATTCTCTTCTGTTATAACCGGTGATGTGCCGGAATGAAGATACAGCTTGCCTCCCACTGATGCACATCCCATTCCCAGGTTCTTGAGGGCTCCTCCGAACCCGGTAAGCTCATGTCCCTTGAAGTGATTCATAGTAATAATGATGTCGGAGTCGGCTATTGCCGAACCTATTTTTGCCGAGCGGGTAAGTTCCAGATTCAATTCTATTTCACGGTATTCGCCGCCCCTTATTCCGTCAGCGATTATTACCGGACATCCGGTCATCAGCGGATTGTATCCGTGTTCAAATGCTGCCTCAAGATGTTCCGGGGCATTTGCACGTTTCCCGTGATATAATGTATTGCAGTCGGTAAGAAAGGGAAGTGCTTTTTCTGATTTGAGAAATTTTACAATACGTGCTGCATAGTTGGGCCTCAGGTAGGCAAGATTGCCGGGTTCCCCGAAATGAATCTTGATAGCAACTATCTTCTTTTCAAAGTCTATTTGTTTTATTCCGGCTTTAATGATCAGGTTATTAAGTTTTTTCAACAGATTCAAACCAGGTTTTATCCTGAGATCTGTAAAATAAACCTTTGATTTTTCCATGAGATTATTTTAAAGCCGTAAAAGTAGTCAGAAATTATTAATATCAGAATCAGCAATAAAAGAGCCGTCAGAAACTGATTACAAGATTGCGTATTTCCTCGATAAGCCATTTCGGAGTGGAGGTGGCCCCGCATATTCCGGCGGATCTTTTTCCTTCGAACCATGATTTTTCTATCTCGCCGGGGGAAGATACAAACCAGCTGTCGGGATTGGCGGATTTGCATACAGAATAGAGAAGTTTCCCGTTGGAACTGTCTTTCCCGCTTACAAAAATTATAATGTCATGTTCCCGGGCAAAAGATTTCAGCTGTGATTCCCTTCCCGATACCTGGGCACATATGCTGTTATGAACCTTCAGGAATTTATCCCTGTCTGTGATTCCGCTTACTGTCATGTTTTCACGTATTAACTGTGCTATCCTGTCGTATTCCTGCACACTCATGGTGGTCTGGGAAAAGAGCATTACCGGCTTGTTAAAATCTATTCCCGACAGATCGTCCGGACCGGAAACAAGGATGCCGTCATTGTTTATATGTCCGAGCAATCCGACTACTTCGGCATGTCCCGGCTTGCCGTATATCACAACCTGTCCGTCGTTTTTCCGCGATTCAAGCCAGGTCTTCCTTATCCTTGCCTGAAGTTTTTTTACTATGGGACAGGTGGCATCAATTATTGTAGTATTGTTTCTTTCCGCAATACGGTATGTTTCCGGCGGTTCGCCATGGGCCCTTATAAGCAGCTTGCTGTCCTTCAGGCTATACAGCATTTCATGGTTAATCATTCTGAGTCCCAGGGCAACAAGCCTGCTGATCTCCGCTTCATTATGAACAATCAGTCCAAGGGAATAAATTTCTTCACCGTTCCTTAGTGCTTTTTCTGCTATTTCCACCGCATTGCGGACTCCGAAGCAGAATCCCGATAAATTGTCAGTTTCAACGATCATTCAGTTTTTCTTCAATCAGTTTCCGAACCCATTCCATCTGTCCGGCGACACTCATTCTGTTGTTGTCCAGAATCACTGCATCATCGGCCCTGCGCAGGGGACTGATATCCCTGTTCTCGTCAGTAATATCCCTTGTAATGATATTGCTTCTGATTTCTTCCAGGCTCGCATCAATACCTTTGTTTTTCAGTTCCTCATATCTTCTTTTTGCCCTGATGTCGACCGGGGCGGTCATGAATATCTTTAGATCGGCATCGGGGAATACCGTTGTACCTATATCCCTGCCATCCATAACAATACCTTTATCTGTGCCCATTTGTCTCTGAAGGTGCACCAGTCTGGTGCGGACTTCACTGATCTTGCCTATTGCACTTACATGGGCAGAAACATCAAGTCCCCTGATCTCCTTTTCCACATTCTCTGAATTGAGATATGTCTCATATTCACCCGAGTCCGGGTTATAAACGAATTCAATCCGGATTTCCTTCATTGCTTCTGTAATACCCTGGATATTGATCGTATCCTTACCGGCCAGACCCTTTCTGATGCAATAAAGAGTTACAGCCCTGTACATTGCCCCGCTGTCTATATAAATATATCCGAGTTCCTTTGCTATTTCCTTTGCAAATGTGCTCTTGCCGCTGGAAGAGTAACCGTCGATGGCTATTGTCAGTCTTTTGTCCATAGTTTTTTATAAATCCTGTCTGTTTTAAGTATCAGTGAAACATGATTTGAGGATCCGGCAAGATGGTATGTTGCCCTTCCGAATTCAATATTCATTGCGGAAGTATTGATTCCGAAGCCCCACGAAAACCCGACTGCTGAACTTCGTGATTCGATTTTCAATTCCCGTCTTCTCTGGTAATTGTATCCGGCAGACAGGTAAAAATTCCTGTGAGGAATCATTTCCACCCCAAAAACTGCATGTCTCATCAGGTTTTCAAGAAATCCGGAATCCTTTGTGCTTTCTTCCGGATCATCATAGAGATGAGTCAGGTTGTATTTCTGAAGATGCCTCAGGGTCAGGGAGAATCTAAAAGGAGAATGTGCCAGCTGCCGGCTCAGTCCTGCCTGGATCTCAAAAGGGGGACTGAGGCGCTTTTCCCCTGCATATGTGCTGATCTGAACTCCCAGGTTTCTGATTGTCAGGCCTGTCGAGAAAAGGCCCGACTCACTGTGATAGCTGCCTCCGATATCCACCGCCAGTCCAAAAGAGCTGTATCTTTCAAGATGTGACAGGACAGGCTTTAAACTTATTCCGGCATTGAATCCCTTATGGATTTCCCGCGACCAGACAAGGGAAAATGCATATTCGGATGCATAGAAGTTTCCTGTAATGTTTCCTGAAGGGTCGGCTTCAGTAAATGAGCCGTAATTCAGATAGGTGATTCCTGCAGCGAAATCTCCTGCCTCCGGAACGGAAAAGGCATACATCACCTGTCCGTAATTTATTCCGGCGAAATAACTGACAAAATTCATTGCAAGCGACTTGTTCATTTCCGAGCTGAGAAGGGAGGGATTATGGTAAACCATGTTCAGATTGTCTGAATAAATTGAGACATTTGTTCCCCCGAGGGATGATACAAGGCCGGAGTGGGTGAGGTTCAGGAATTCATAAACATTGTCGCCGCCTGTCTGTGCACCTGAATTTACAGCCAGCATGACTGTCAGGAAAATATAGAAGATTCTTTTTCCCATGTTTTTATGCAATGGCCAAAGATAGCAAGAATCTGAACACAAGGCAGCAGAACATGATAAGTGAAATGCCGGTTCAGTCAGGCTGTTTTGCCTGTCAGTACCATTGCTTCCCCGCTTTTCCCTGAACGGCCGTTAAACTGCGACATGAAAAGTCCTGCAATCACTATTGCCATTCCTGCAATATTCTGCAGAGTCATTTTGTCTCCCAGTATGAAGAAAGAAAATAATGCAGTGAACAGGGGAATACAATTGGTAAACACGTTTGCCTTTGTCACTCCCATTTGCCTTACTGCATGAGCGAACAGTATGAAGGCGCCACATGAGGCAAATATTGCCAGCTTGACAACAGGTATCAGATTCTTTGCATGAAAGGGTGTGCTTATAAAATGTTGCAGATCGGAAATGAGGAATACCGGGAGGAAGAGCAGTGCACCTATCATGTTTTGAATGTTGACAATACAGATAGGATCATAGGAACCCACCAGGCGGCTCAGTGTCAGGTTGTAGCCCACTGCCGAAAACACTGCGAAGGTCAGAAGAAGAATCCCCCTGATATCGAATGACAATGAACCGTCGCGGTTGAGAAGGAAAACCAGTATCCCGGTAAAGGACACAATGATTCCTGCATAGTTGACAGGTTTCAGTTTTTCCCTGAACAGTATCCAGGCCCCTGTTGCGGCAAAGACGGGAATGGTTGATATTATAACCGAGCCGGTTGTTGCACTTACATAGGTCAGTCCGAAACTTTCTCCCAGGAAGTAGAGAAAGGGTTCAAACACTGCAAGGAGAATAAAAAGCTTCCTGTCTTTCTTTTTTATCCTTGTACGGCTGCGGCTTGCAGAGATAAAAATATTGAGTAGTATTACCGATATTAAAAGGCGGATAAATACGATTGTCAGGGGCCGGTAAGTTTCATTGGCAACCTTGAACCAGATGAAGGAAAAGGCCCAGAATACCATGGAGAGAGTGACAGTACCATATTTAAGTGTAAATTTTTTCATTCATGACTGCCGGGACAATTTTCCGGCGGGGGCGAATTTAAACCATATTATTCAATTAACAGAATCCTCTCCGTAGAAAGCTGCATCAGGCCCGGATGCAGTCAGGTGCAATTCGACCCCAGAGGGCGCCTCGAATGTATTTTCTGTGTAATAAAATGTGTTTCAATGAATTAAAGACAACAAGGCTTTCGAATTGTTTTCTGATTTTCCTTTTCTGCAGATTTGAATGTGAATCATAAATTATTATATTTGCCGCCTCTGATATGGTAAACTGAATCCATATTTTATATAATACATTGGATAATAAAATAATTATTGGAATAATTAAATAAAACGACCATGTAAGGAATGGGGCTCTTAATCTGACCATTCTTATTAAATTACAGACAGATGAAAATTTTGGTTTGCATCAGCAATGTTCCCGACACCACCACTAAAATCAGATTTAATGAGGGGAACACATCAGTTGACACTTCTGGTGTCCAGTGGGTTATTAATCCCTGGGATGAACTGTCTCTGACGCGTGCACTTGAACTGAGGGATGATCCGTCCAGCGGATTTAAGTCCGTTACGGTAATCCATTCGGGGCCGGCATCAGCTGAGCCCACCATCCGGAAGGCTCTTGCTATCGGGGCTGATGATGCGGTGAGGATTGATTCATCCTCCGGTGATGCTTACAGTGTGGCGGCCGGGATTGCAGAGGTAGTGCGCAGGGAGCAGTATGACATGATCCTGTGCGGTGTGGAATCAAGTGATTACAACGGATCGATGGTTGGGGGGATGCTGGCTGAATTCCTTGAAATACCGTCGGTGTCGGGTATTTCGGCAATAAATGCTGAAGGCGGGAATGTGACCATCACACGTGAGACTGATGAAGGAAAGGAAATTGTGAGCGTTCCTTTACCATTTACGGGTATTGTACAGAAAGGTATAGCAAAGGAACCCAGGATTGCGGCAATGAGGGGAATAATGATGGCCCGGGGCAAGCAGATCAGGGTTTATGAACCCGGTCCGGCAGAACCCCTTACAGAGATAAATGTTTTTGAAAAACCACCGGCCAGGGGAGCATGTAAATTCATTGATGCCGGTAATCCGGAACAACTGATCGATCTGCTTCAAAATGAGGCTAAAGTCATTTAAAATGAAATATAAATAATCCAAATATATGTCAGTTCTTGTATATACTGAAAACCAGGGCGGGAGATTCAGGAAACATATTTTTGAACTGGTCTCCTATGCATCGGAAACGGCGAAAATGCTGAATTGCACGCTTACAGCCCTATCAACGGGAGAGGTTGACGAATCCGAATTGATGAAGCTTGGAGACTATGGTGCGAACCGGATAATATCAGTGGAAAACAGTCTTCCATCAGGTCTTGACAACCGGGCCTGTTCATATGTGATATCTGAAGCAGCCCGTAAAACCGGTGCCACGGTGATCATCCTTTCCGATAACAACACCGGCAGGGCTGTTGCACCCGGATTATCTGTCAGGCTTAAGGCAGCTGTCGGTTCAGGAGTGAGCCGGCTGCCGGTTTCAACAGATCCCTTTGTTGTTTACAAAAAAGTATTTTCCGGAAATGCATTTGCACATGTCGTTCTGAAAACCGCGGTCAGGATCATCACTCTTGCCAGGAACTCATTTGCCTGTATTGAATCAGCCGGCAATCCTTCCGTTGAGAGAATGGAAATACCGGTTGACAAGGCACTTGTCACAACCACGGTGCGGGAGGTAATCAGGCAATCAGGAAAGATATTGCTTACTGATGCCGATATCGTGGTGTCGGGAGGCAGGGGAATGAAATCACCCGATAACTGGGCTCCGCTGCTTGAACTGGCCGAAGGCCTGGGTGCAGCAACAGCCTGTTCCAGACCTGTTTCCGATGAAGGCTGGAGGCCGCATGAAGAACATGCCGGACAGACGGGCAAGATAATTGCACCGAACCTGTATATTGCCGTGGGTATTTCCGGGGCAACACAGCACCTTGCAGGTGTTAGTTCCTCAAAATATATAGTAGCCATCAACACTGACAGGGATGCTCCGATATTTGAAGCTGCTCAATATGGCATTGTTGGCGATGCAATGACAATACTGCCGAAACTGGCAGAAATACTCAAAAAAAAATAATACGGATATTGCTGTAATCATCCGTAGCATTATTTTTATTTATGGTTCGTCAGATTATTTTCGCAATAAGTCTGCTGATAACGCTTGCAGTATTTTCATGGTCTGCCTGCAGGATTATCAGCTATTTCAGGTTTACAAAGCCCGGCTATAAGGTAAGGAATCCCGGCAGGAGACTCTTACTGATGATGAAGGTTGCCTTCGGGCAGACCAAAATTTTTCGCCGGCCCGTGATCGGATTTTTGCATGCACTGGTGTTCTGGGGCTTCTGCATAATTATCTTCGGAAGTATTGAAATGGTTATTGACGGACTTACGGGAAGTGAAAAGGCATTGAAATTCCTGGGATCCCTGTATGACTTCCTGATGGCAGCAGGCGATATTTTTGCAGTAATGGTAACAGTGTCGGTAACAGTTTTCCTGTTCCGCCGTATTCTTATGAATATTCCGAGGTTTGAAGGTCCTGAGATGAAAAAACGCTCACACAGGGATGCAAATATTTCCCTTTCCCTGATACTGTTGCTGATGATTTCGCTTATTGCGATGAACACGGGATATACGGGCATGAAAAGATTGTCGGGTGAAGAGATTGCAGGTGTTTACCCTGTGAGCTTTTTCCTTTCCGGCTTTTTTCCGGCTTTCAGTACTGAAACCTTCCGTATCATTCATGAGCTATCCTGGTGGACACATATACTGCTTATTTTCTTTTTTGCAAACTACCTGCCCTGGTCAAAGCATTTCCATGTATTCCTTTCTGTCCCAAATGTTTTCCTTTCCAGACTTGACCCACCGGGTAAGCTGACAAATATGGAAAGCATCACCAGGGAAGTCAGGCTGATGATGAATCCCGAAACTGTCTTTGCCGGAACTTCTCCGGATATTCCGCCGGAACGCTTTGGAATAAAGGACGCTGAGGATGCAGGCTGGAAGAATTACTTTGATTCCCTCTCATGTACCGAATGTGGCAGATGCACTTCGGTATGTCCTGCAAATATTACCGGCAAGTTGCTGTCGCCCAGAAAAATAATGATGGATCTCAGGGCAAGGATGAAGGAAAAGGGACCCCTGATGATCAGGAACGGAAGGAATTACAGCGACAACAGATCTCTTGTGAGAGATTATATCAGCGAGGAGGAGTTGTGGGCATGCACAACATGCAATGCATGTGCAGCGGAATGTCCGGTGAATATTGATCAGCCTTCACTGATAGTTGACATGCGCAGGTATCTTGTCCTTGAGGAGGCATCGGCACCCGGGGGACTGAAATCGGTATTCAGCAATATTGAGAATAACGGGGCGCCGTGGCAGTATTCTTCGGAAGACAGGCTTAACTGGTGTGAAGGCCTTGATTTTGAAGTACCTGTAATGGCAGATCTTCATGCCGGGAATAAAAAACCGGAATATCTTTTCTGGGTAGGTTGTGCCGGCGCATTTGATGACAGGTACAGGAAAGTTGCCAGGGCTTTTGCCACGATACTGAATCATCTGAACGTGAGTTATGCAGTTCTGGGCAGGGAGGAGACATGTACGGGCGATCCCGCCCGGCGTGCCGGAAATGAAATGCTTTTCCAGATGCAGGCCCTTCAGGTGATTGAACTGTTCAGGAGCTACGGTATTAAAAAGATAATCACCATTTGTCCGCATTGTTACAATACCTTCAGGAATGAATATCCCGACCTGGACGGTAATTTTGAAGTTATCAGCTATCTTGGTTTTATCCGCAGGCATATGGATGAGGGCAGGCTTGTACCATCTTTCCCTGGCTCAGCCGGAAGGAGTACTGTTACTTATCATGATCCCTGCTACCTGGGCAGGGCCAATGGTCTGTATGATGATCCGCGCAGGATACTTCAGAAGCTCGGAAATGATATTTCGGAGATGGGCAGGAATCGCAGCCGTGCCCTGTGTTGTGGTGCCGGGGGTGCCCAGATGTTCAAGGAAGCCGAAAAAGGGGAAAAGGAAATATTCATTGAGAGAACGGAGGAAGCCCTTCTCACACAGGCTTCCGTTATTGCAAGTGCCTGTCCGTTCTGTATGACCATGATCACTGACGGACTGAAATATAAAAACAGGGAGGATGAGATAAAAAACCTGGACATTGCGGAACTGGTGGTACAGTCACTTGGTTTGTAACAAATCCTGCATTCCGTAAGAAATGCAGCAAAAAATAATCAATAATGGAAATCAAAAAAAACCTTAAAAGCGGCGAATTTCTTGTGGCTGATACTGATGCCGCAAATGTGTTCATACCTGAGGAATTCAATGAAGAGCAGCTTATGATTGCACAGTCGTGCCGCGATTTTCTCGACATGGAAGTCAGTCCCCGGATGGCAGAGCTTGAAAAAGGCAACCGTGAACTGATGAAAAACATACTCAGAAAATCAGGTGAACTCGGACTGATGGGTATTTCGATACCGGAGGAGTACGGGGGATTCGGACAGTCATTTGTTACCCAGATGCTTGTTGCAGAAGCCTGCGGAGCGGGATATTCATTTTCTGTTGCATTCATGGCACATTGCGGTATAGGGACTCTTCCGATACTGTATTACGGCAACAGGGAACAGCAGGAAAAATATATTCCGAAACTTGCCGGCGGTGAACTTATCGGATCCTATTGCCTTACCGAACCCGGTGCCGGGAGCGATGCCAATGCCGGAAAAACATCTGCCATATTGTCTGAAGATGGCGAATATTATATTCTGAACGGACAGAAGATGTGGATAACAAATGCAGGGTTTGCTGATATTCAGATTGTGTTCGCCAAGATAGACAGGGACCGTGTTCTGAGCGCTTTCATTGTGGAAAGCAGTTACCCCGGCGTGGTTATCGGACCGGATGAACAAAAGATGGGTATAAAGGGTTCGTCAACAGCCCAGATTTATTATAATGATGTGAAAGTTCCTGCAGGAAACCTTCTTGGAAAAAGGGGAGAGGGTTTTCGTATTGCTCTCAATATCCTTCATATGGGACGGATAAAGCTGGGGGCAAATGTTCTTGGCAGTGCCAAAAAAGCTGTTGAGGATTCGGTGAAATACGCCAATGAACGGAAACAGTTCGGTGTTTTTATATCAGCATTCGGAGCAATCAGGCAGAAACTGGCCGAACAGGTGATCAGGCTTTTTACATGTGAATCTGCCGTTTATCGTGTAAGCAGGGATATTGATGACCTGACAGAGAAGCTGAAGGAAGAATCCGGTGACACGGCTCGTGCAGCGATTGAAGCAATAGGCCATTATGCCGTGGAAGCTGCAATTCTGAAGGTTGCCGGTTCGGAAATGCTCGATTATGTTGCGGATGAAGCAGTACAGATATACGGGGGAATGGGTTATTCGGCCGAGACAGATGTTGAAAGGGGTTACCGTGATTCCCGGATCAACAGGATCTTTGAAGGCACAAATGAAATCAACAGGCTGCTTGTTTCCGATACTGCAATGAAACGGGCAATGAAGGGCGATTTCGATCTCTTCGGCAAGGCAGCAGAGTTGTATGCCGGTCTGGATAATCTGCAAGGAACACTAAAGGGGGATGATGATTATTTTACTGAAAAATCCGGATACACCGGAAATTTCAAAAAGACAATACTCATTTGTATCCATGGTGCCGTTGAACGATTCGGAAGAACACTTGTACATCAGCAGGAGGTACTGAACAATATTGCCGACATGATCATTGAAACCTATTTGTCCGAATCACTGAGCCTGAGGGTTCAGAAACTGGAATCACTGAAAAGTGACACGGCGGTTTACAGGGATATCCTGGATGTCAATATTTTTGATACCGCTTTCAGGATACGCAAATCGGCATACGATGCAATATACGCTTTTGCAGAGGAGGAACAGGCCGGAGCCCTGATCAGAACTGTCGATTCACTGACTGCAGTGAGGGGCGTGAATGTCAAATCGGCCAGAAGGAGAATTGCTGATAAGCTGATTGAGGATAATGCCTATAAATTCTGATGCGTCCTGATGGGTTCCGGTGTATCCCGACATTCCATGGCATGGTCTGAAGGGTCCTGATGTGTTCCGATGTACTCTGATGTACCCTGATTCGTTTCTATGCGTCCTGATATAATTCCGGGTCAATTCTGTAACAGTCACGGTAATTGTGTTATAGAAGGGTCTTTTCGGACTATATCATAATTTATAGTGATTAATGTCAGCTTTCAACATGACAAACAGCATGTTGTCATGACGAAAAATCAGGCTGGTATATTGGCGTTAATATGTACTGTCGGGTATCTTTGTGAAAAATTTAACAATCAGTCTCAGATGGAATATAGGAATATGCGGAGAATATTCGGAGCATTGCTTTTTGTTTTGATGGCAGGCGTGGCCATGTTATCGTCATGCGAACATCATTCATTTCTGGTGGAAACAGTTGATCCCGTCGATTCTGTTTATTTCGGGGCTGTGATTCAGCCTCTTCTGGAGAAAAAATGTGCAGCCTGTCACGGTGGTTCAAAGGATCCTGACCTGCGTGCAGACAAATCCTACGAATCTCTTGTCACCGGAGGCTATGTCACGCTGCCTGCCGAGGAGAGCAGGCTGTACCGGAAGATTGTTTCCGGCGGACATTCTGCCTATACCCTGCCCGAGGAAAAACTGAAGATACTGTACTGGATTACCCAGGGAGCAAAGAATAATAAATAATAAAAACCATAATGAAACCCGATAAGATGAAACGAACCTTTTCAATTCTGGTGTTATTTGTGTTTCTGACCACACTCTATGCACAGGAAGAGAGTCAGCCTGCTGCGGAATCAAAACCTGTCAGATTCATTTTCGAAGCAGGTTTGCTGATAGATAACCAGACCATTGTTTCTCCGTACAAGGGAGGACTTGAACTTGAAATCCATCACAGATTCAGTCTTATTGAGAATATTCACAATCTGTTTGGTATTTATGGTGCTGCAAATACAAGGCTGGGACTCAATTATGGTATTACTGACAGGCTGATGGCCGGAATAGGCACTACCAAGGATTATAAACTGCAGGATTTCCAGTGGAAATATCTGATGCTCCGTCAGACAGAGGATGACAAAATGCCGGTATCTCTTTCCTATTACGGGAACATGGTTCTTGATCTGAGGGAAGATGCTGCTTTCGGACCGGAAGCATCCTACCGGCACATACACAGAATTTCATATTTCACCCAGTTCATTGTTGCCCGCAAGATGAGTGAAAAGCTTTCCCTGCAGCTGGCGCCTTCGGTCATATATTACAATTCTGTTCCGAGGTACAGTGATACGGAAGGCTACAGAAATTTTAACCTGGGATTGTCAGCAGGCGGACGCATGAATTTTTTCGGGAGTCATTCACTTCTTTTTGAATATGACCGGCTTCTGACAAAGCAGGATCTTGACGTCCAGCCAAAGCCCAATCTATCACTGGGCTGGGAAATTGGAACTGCAACACACTGCTTCCAGTTGTTTGTGGCAAATTATTCCCAGATAATCAATCAGAGAAACCTCGTGTTCAATCAGAATGATTATGCCGGTGGCGAATTTCTTGTTGGATTCAACATTACTGTAAGGCTTTAATATCTCTACAGATGAAAATGCTCTTTGCCGGTGTTTTATTTACTGCAGCATTCAGTTTTTATGCAGAGGCCCGTGTACCATCCGGAAGAGCAGATTCAGACACCGTGGAGACCCTCACTTTTGTATCTCCCTTCATGGAAGATAATGAAAGTTGTTTCAAATGTCACGGTCAGGGAAAGTATGAATATGAAAATGAACTGCTGGGAACGACGGTGAGAGCCCTTATGTGTCCCAACCAGATAATACGGCGTGAGGATTTCTATGGTTCCAATCACAGGAGTTTCAGCTGTATGGACTGTCATTCCACTGATTATGATGTTTTTCCTCATCCGGGAGAGTTGAGGATGGAACTTAAATTCAACTGTCTTGATTGCCATGGCGGTGATGAGACCTATTCCATTTTCAGTTTCGAGATGATAGAGGAAGACTACATGAAAAGCGTGCATTTCAAACTGGAGAATGAGGGATTCAGCTGCTGGAAATGTCATGATCCGCATACCTACAGAATCAATATGAGGGACAGCAGAAACATGAAGGAAACGATTCTTTATGACAATAATATCTGTCTGTACTGCCATTCTGATTATTCCCGCTTCCAGCTTTTGTCGGACCGTGAAGAAGTGAATTTTCTGAAAACGCATGACTGGCTTCCGAATCAGGCATCTCATTTCAGAAGCGTCAGATGCATAGAATGTCATACACAGGTAAATGACAGCATTCTCGTCTCACACCTGGTTCTTCCAAAAGACAGGGCAGTAAAATTGTGCAATGAATGCCATTCGAAAAATTCATTGCTGATGGCATCCCTTTACAAGTTTCAGTCAATGGAGCGGCGGAGGGACGGATTCCTGAATGGCATAACATAACAGCTGTAATACTTGTAATAAGCTATGTTTTTTTTCTCATAATGAATATTGTCTCGGGGAATGCCGGATATTACAGGATAAGCCGGAAGAACTTATTTTCAGAACTCGATAAACAGTTCAGATACTATGTTTCAGGAATGTTCAGGGGCGAAAAACAACCCTTCCCGGTTAGTATGGAAAGAAAATTCAATCCCCTTCAAAAACTCACTTACGTCCTGGTAATGTATGCCGGACTTCCTCTTATAATAATTTCAGGTTTCGGCCTGATGTTCCCGGAAATAACCATTGTGAAACTTTTCGGCGTAAGCGGATTCATACTGACTGATATTTTACATATAACAATGGGATTCCTGGTGACAGTTTTCCTGGTCATACATATTTACACCTGTACTCTCGGGGCGAAGCCTTCTTCTCTTTTCAGAGGAATGCTTACCGGATACCATGAACCGGAAGAGGAATTACCGGAAAGTTAGTATGGAGGGGAACTTCCGGAGGAGTGAACCGGAAGAGAAATTGCATGAAATTTGTATTATTAACGAAAAATAAATTTATACCATGAAGAAAAACAAAACTATTTTAGCAGCAGCAACACTTTTTATTGCGGGCATTATGCTCATTTCGTTGAATCTGAATGCCCAGGAGCGGCAGGCCAAACCATGGCCGGTGCCTGAAGAATACAAGGATATGAAGAATCCCGTTGCCGCCGATGCGGCCAGTATCAAGACCGGAGGTGTTCTTTATACAAAGTTTTGTGCATCCTGTCATGGCAAGACCGGACTTGGTGACGGAGTAAAGGCCAGGGCCCTGAAGGATTTTGCCGGGGATTTCTCCGGTGCATATTATCAGGATCAGACTGACGGGGAACATTTTTACAAGACTAAGGTTGGAAGAGGCGAAATGCCCAAGTATGACGGCAAAATGTCGGATGAGGATATCTGGCATGTAGTTAACTATATGCGGACTTTCAAGAAATAAGCGGATAATTAATCCGGATTGCTTATAAAAGAGCTGACAATAAAAAATGAGGCTGTCTCAAAGTATAAAGAGACAGCCTCTTGTCATCTTGTTACTATATAGAGACGACCAGGTTTCTTTAGAATGCAGCGATTGTGTTTTCCAGTAGTTTCTTTATATAGGGATAATTATGAACTCCCGTGCTTGCATCCCTGTAAACCAGCTGGTAATTGATTATAGCACCGAACTGTGCGTTTGTAAGTGCGGGGAAAGGTACTGACAGCTGTCCGGGATTATTCCAGAAGCCTGTAGGATTTGCCCCTGCATCATAAATATCTATATAGCCGTGATAATTACCGTCCGACGGATCTTTCTGCAGGATATCATGTCCGTTGCCGATTGAATTGATTTTGGCTGCAAGTTCCTTCAGCTTAGTGTCAATATAATCCATGGTTGATGTAAGCAAAGGGTTTGTTGCATTCATTCCGGAATGACAGTTTGTGGTGTTGCAACCGGCATAATTGCCTGCCGAACTGAAGGAATGGCCTCCGGAGAGTCCTGAGGGAGAAGCCATGTGGCATGATGTGCAGGAAGCTTTGGTCACATGTTCGGAATTTGAATATCCTGATCCGAATTCGATTCCCCCGACACCTGCCGCCATGGCGCCATGAGTTCCGTAATGGACACCCGTCCTGTAACTGACCGCTGACATATTATATGTAGCAGCCGGTTCCGTAATCAGACGGGAGTAATCGATGAGGGCGCCGTTGGGAGATGTTATGGGCATTGGCTGATGACATTTCGCACAAAGATTGCCTGAATTTTTCTGGAAGCTGATGGTTTTCGCCCCGCCCCACATCGTCATAGGCACCTCTGCTGTTGTTGTAAGGGGAAAAAACTCTGCGGCACTGTATTCCGTATGAAGGGAACTGTGACAGGTAAAGCAGCTTATGCTTCCGGGAAATGAAAGCGCAGATGCACTTGCCGTGTAGTTGTTTTTATATCCCGCCGGATCCGAAGAATTTTGTGTAAATGTAGCAGGAGTGTTATTGCTGACCACATCCAGGAAACCCTTGTGGGTATGACAGGGAATACAGCCTGCCATGGTGGCATGATCATGGGCCGTTCCCCTGAAATGCCGTGAATATCCGTATTCAAGGCTTTTTGCCTGTACCACATTGCTGTTGTGACATAATTTACAGGTTTCATTGGCATCCTTTCCGTCAGTCCCGTCCCTGCCGTCAGCACCTGTAGGACCCATCGGTCCTTCACATGAGGCCAGAATCAACCCTGCCATGCTTATTAATGATAAAAAATGCTTCGCCCTGTTCATAATCCTGTTTTTATATAGTTTTTAAACGCGGATGCAATCTACGAAAACACACTGTTATCTTTTTAAGGACTACTATGCTATTTGCAATAGAGATCAATGATAGATTATATCCGCATTGATGATTTTTGTCAATAAATATATTGATATTTGCCGGATTAATAAACTGATTCCGGTATTTAATTTTTCCGGTACTGTTAATTTGGTCAGAATGAGCGAAAACATTTCAGCAGA
>CAZFVQ010000004.1:50274-67571 GCA_964522415.1 uncultured Rikenellaceae bacterium
AATTTGGTCAGAATGAGCGAAAACATTTCAGCAGACAGTTGCAGCGGGCACCTGAAGGAATGGAAAAACTTCAGAACACTCAGTCCCGGTGAGCTGGATTATGTCAGTCAAAACAGATTTGAAGCTGTTTACAAACGCGGGGAAATAGTGATAAAACAGGGTTCTCCTGCATCCAATGCATTGTTTCTTGTTTCAGGACTTGCCAAGACATATATGGAAGGGCCGGGCGGAAAAAATTTCATAATCAGTATTGACAAGCCAGGAATGATGCTTACCGGCCAGGATTCCTACGTGAATTCCAGGAATAATTTTTCCATTTCGGCCCTGACCGAACTGAAAGCCTGTTTTATCCGGATTGATGTGATCCGTCATCTTGTAAGGGTTAACGGTGATTTTGCAGAAGGCCTGCTTCAGGATATCTGTTCAAGGAATTACAGGTGGTATGAGAGGATGATCAATCTGAACCATAAGAAGATGCCCGGAAGGCTTGCAGACACTCTCTTATATTTTGCCGGCGATCTTTACATGGCCGATGAGTTTGAAATGATCCTTTCACGGCAGGAACTTGGTGAGATGACAAACATGGCAAGGGAGAGTGTTGTCAGGATACTGGGGGAATTTGAAGAAGCCGGAATTTTAAAGTCTGAAACGAACCGGATAAAGATACTTGACAGGGACAAGCTGATGCTGATTTCAGAAAGAGGCTGAACATCAAAGAAAAAATAATACAACGCTTATGAAATATGTCAGATTTTTATTTTCTCCGGCCTTTATGGGGGCATTATTCATAATTTTCGCATTTGCCATGGCTGCAGCCACTTTCATTGAAAATGACTACGGCTCCGGAGCTGCATACGGAATGGTTTATGATACCCGGTGGTTTGAACTGATACTGCTTCTTCTCGCCCTTAATCTTATCGGACAGCTGGTGATAAACAAGCTGTTCAGAAAAGACAGGCTTCCCGTGGCACTGTTTCACCTTGCCTTTATACTGATACTTGCCGGAGCGGGTATTACCCGTTATTTCGGGCAGGAAGGGCAGATTCATATCCGCGAAGGGGAAAAAACAGATATCTGTACCACAAACCAAAGGTATCTGGCATACACGGTCAGTGACTCTTCAGGCTTGAAACTGCTTGAAAAGACCATTGATCATAAGCCTTCGGAATTGTCTTCTTCGGGTTTAAAACAAAAAATACATATCAGGGACAAAGACTATGAACTGGTTTTTGCAGGAATGATGTCAGACAGGTATGTTTTCCATCTTTTCGGAGGAGGGAAGCCGGAGATGGTTATGCTTTCACCGGGAGCAGACGGATCGCCGGCTGCAGGATCAGCAGAGGCGGATGGCCTGTATTTTGAAATCAGTTACGGTTCAGGGACAATGAAACTTCCCTTCAGCCTTTTCCTGAATGAATTTGTGCTGGAGAGATATCCCGGATCTGACAGTCCTTCAGGTTACCGGAGCGATGTCACGGTGATTGATGAAAGCGAAAATGTTGAAATGCCCTTTGTGATCTTTATGAACAATGTGCTTAAATACAGGGGTTACAGGTTTTACCAGTCTTCATACGATCCTGATGAAATGGGAACCGTATTGTCAGTGAACCGCGACAGGGCAGGAATGATTGTAACCTATACAGGTTATTCCTTTCTGTTTTTCTTCATCCTGATTTCACTTCTGATCAGGAAATCATTATTCCGTACGGTCCGGGCCACGATGTGGAATTCCGCACTGAGAAAAACCCTGACTCTTCTGGTGTTTTTCACTGTATTGTCGGGATTAGGAAATATTTCGGCACAACAATTTGTTCCCGGGAAAAAGGCTTCGGATGAGCTGGGCAGAATTCTTATTCAGGATCAGAAGGGGAGGACCAAGCCCCTGTACACCATGAGCAATGATATTGTAAGAAAAGTAACCGGCGGGAATAAATTCAGTAATTATTCATCCATGCAGTTCTTCCTGGGATTCCTGCTTGATTTTGATCACTGGAAAGAGATGCCTGTAATAAAGGTGAATAACGGGGAAATAAGGAAAAAAGCAGGAGTTGACGGCCGTTATGCGTCATTTTCCGACCTGGTTGACTTCAGCGGGGAGGGGCACTATAAACTGTCGGAGGATGTAAGAACAGCATATTCAAAATCACCGGGCAGCAGGAACAAAACGGACAAGGAGATCATGAAGGTTGACGAAAGGGTTAATATCATCTTCATGATGTCAAGAGGTGATTTCCTGAGAATGTTCCCCCTGAATGATACTACCCATAACTGGGGCTCTCCGCATGAAGCCCTGGTTAATGCCTCTGATCATGCAGATTCACTGTATCTTCAGAATATAATACCTGCCCTGGTAAATTCGGTTCAGGAGAACAGCAGTGTGAAAGCATCCCAGGTTGTTTCCTCGGTAAGGATGTATCAGGAAAGATTTGCAGAATATAAACTGCCTTCCCGGCTGAGGGTCGGTTCCGAACTCTTTTATTACAGGCTTGTTGTCTTTGAGCGGCTCTTCCCGCTGTATCTCCTTGCAGGACTGATAATGATTATCATTCTGATAATACCGGTTATTACGAACAGGCCGGTCAGCTCTCCCGTTCTAAAAATACTGCGGTGGCTTCTGGTGGCGGGATTTATAATGCATACATCCGGTCTGGCCCTTCGGTGGTATATTTCAGGACATGTTCCGCTGAGCAACGGATATGAGTCCATGATTTTTATTTCATGGATAACCCTTCTTGCCGGACTGATATTCAGGCGCAGATCGGAATTTGCACTCTCTTCCACTGCAGTTCTGGCCGGACTGACTCTCCTGGTGGCACATATGAGTTTCATGGATCCCGAGATTACCAATCTGGTACCCGTACTTAAATCGTACTGGCTTACCCTCCATGTGTCAGTCATTACCGGCAGCTACGGGTTTTTCGGACTCGGGGCACTGCTCGGACTTCTTACAATGGTGCTTCTGACACTGGTCCGGCCGGGAAACAGGGAAAGAATATCCTCAACCATTGACGAACTGACCGTAATAAATTATAAAACACTTACCCTGGGACTTTATTTCCTTACCATAGGAACATTTCTCGGAGCAATATGGGCGAATGAATCCTGGGGAAGATACTGGGGCTGGGATCCCAAGGAGACATGGTCACTCATTACCATGATAGTCTATACTCTTGTTATTCATTCACGGATGATCCCGGGCATGAGGGATGTCTATTCATTCAATCTCCTGGCGCTTTTTGCTTTTTTATCCGTTCTGATGACATATTTCGGGGTCAATTATTATCTCTCAGGTCTTCATTCATATGCAGGTGGTGATCCTGTACCCGTGCCGGTATTTGTATATGTCAGCCTTATTATACTTGTGTCGGTATCAGTAATGGCATATTTAAAATACAGAAGTTTCAGAAGGACAGAACAGGCATGATTGTGTTTTTTATCAGGCCGCCTGCAGTATAATAGCTTTAACTTACAGTAATAGTTTTAATCTGATTTTTGACTGAATCCCATTTATATTATCATGAAGCATACTACACTTGCCGTTGTTTTATTTCTTGTTACAGGAATAATCAGCGCACAGTTCCTTTCAGATGATTACCGGCATTTGCCGGTTTACAATGAGCCACAGGCTGAACCCGCTGACTGGCTGCTGGACGGGAGTGCCTGCAGGGCAGATATTTATGTTTCGGCTGACAGAAAAAGCATTATTATGTCCAACGGCCTGGTGGAACGCATATTCTCCCTTGATCCCGGTGTGGCCTGCATCAGCTACCGGAATCTGACAACAGGAAAGCAGATGCTGCGTGCTGTAAGCCCGGAGGCGATTGTCACCATTGACCTGATTCCGTATTCCCTTGGCGGCCTGGAGGGACAGCCTGAAAGGGCTTATCTGAAACCTGAATGGATTGGCACAATGACTTCCGCGGAAAATGATTTCAGCCTGTCCGGCATAAAAATATCGGATATCAGGCCATATGTGAACTGGAAGCCGCAACGGTGGAGTGGCCGGAAAAATCTTCCGACAGGAAAAACACTCACTTTTTTCTACAGTCCGCTGAGTACTTCCCGTATCAAAAATGTAAGCGTTGCAGTAAACTATGAATTGTACGACGGCATCCCGCTTATGAATAAATGGGTGGAAGTAACCAACAAGAGTCAGCCTTCACTGGTCGTCAACAGGGTGGTGAGCGAAAAGCTGGCACTGGCAGAGGAAGAATCGGCCGTGGTGGGAAGTCCTGAAAAAATGCTGAAACCCCATTACCTGTACGTTGAAAGCAATTATGCCTTCAACAATGCAATGAATTATCATTTAAGCGACCAGACCACGCACTGGAAAAGAGATTATGACTACACATCCCAGGTGAATTATAACCTGGATACTCCGTGCATACTGGAGATATATCCGAATACAGATCCCTGTATCCGTCTGGAGGAAGGGCAGACATTCCGGTCGCCGCACAGCTTTCAGCTGCTGTTTGACGGATATGACCGTGAACGTAACGGACTGACTGTCCGCCGGATGTACAGGACCGTTGCACCCTGGGTCACGGAAAATCCCATTTTCATGCACCTGGTAAGCCGTAGTGATGATCAGGTATATACTGCCATTGACCAGTGTGCTGCCACGGGTTACGAAGCATTGATCCTCAGTTTCGGGAGTCATATAAATATTGAGGACACATCGCCCGGGAACCTTGTAAAAATGAAAAGGATGGCGGATTATGCACATGAAAAGGATATTCTCATTGGTTGTTATTCATTGTTTTCGAGCCGGACCATTGGTCCTGATACGGACGTGATTGACCCCCTGACAGGAAAGCCGGGCGGTGCTTTCTTCGGTAATGCCCCGTGCCTGGGAAGTGAATGGGGACTGAAATACATTGAAAACCTGAAATACATGTTTACGGAAACGGGCTTCGACATTTTCGAGAATGACGGTCCCTATCCGGGCGATGTATGTGCTTCAGTATCGCATCCCGGTCATGAAGGGCTGCATGATTCGCAGTGGCGGCAGATGGAGATGCAGAAATCCTTTTACCGCTGGTGTAATGAAAACGGAATATATGTGAACGCTCCAGACTGGTATTTCCTGGATGGCACCAACAAGATTGCACTGGGTTACCGTGAAACCAATTTCTCCCTGCCACGCGACAGGCAGAGAATACTAAACCGCCAGAATATATACGACGGTACCTGGCTTAAAACACCTTCAATGGGCTGGGGTTTTGTACCTCTTACTGTATATCAGGGCGGAGGACCGGATGCTGTACTGGAGCCGCTCAGCGAACATCTGGACGATTATGAACAGCTGATGATGCAGTATTACGGTGCAGGAGTCCAGGCCTGCTACCGGGGGCCCCGTCTGTATGACACTGACGAAACCCGTGAGCTTGTACAGAGGGTTGTAAGCTGGTACAGGAAATACCGTGACATTCTCAATTCGGATATTATTCATCTGCGACGCCCGGACGGAAACGACTGGGACGGTATAATGCATGTCAATCCCCGGCTCAGGGAGAAAGCCCTGGCGATGCTCTACAATCCTTTGAATAAAGATATTACACGTGTTGTCAGACTTCCGGTATACTATACAGCCTGTCATGAGAGGCTGTCTGTACGGACAGGCGAGGGAACACCCCGGAGATACAGGGTAGACAGGAACTATAACGTGACAGTTACTGTCACCATACCGGCCAATAGCTATACATGGCTGGTAATGGAAAAATAATTTGGTGGGTGGAAGATGGGATTCGAACCCACGACCCTCGGAACCACAATCCGGTACTCTAACCAACTGAGCTACATCCACCGTTTCAGGAACGCAAAAGTAGCCTTAATTTTTTTATTGACAAAATTTTAAATTAATTTCTTATGCTGTTCGTCAATTGCTATATTTGTGTGTTTTTACGGGAACCGGGAAAGCCGGTTCATGCCCGCCACATTAAATAACAAGGAAGATTCTCCTTACGCCAGGATGAAGCTTAAAGGGACAAAATTCATCGATAATATCTCCGGTTTACAGATCTTCCAGCTGTTAAAATTTGTCATTTTTCTTATAATCAGCATTGTATTCACCAAGGGCCATCTTACCAGTGCGGAAATAGGCAAATGGGAAATGTTCCTGTTCATTGCCGGTATGCTCACCTTCTTCTGGGTTACCGGGATAATCCAGTCGCTCCTGCCTCTGTATCACCGAAACAAAACCTACAGGAAGATCGGTGATTCCGATAACGAAAAATCACCGGAAATATTCAATGCCTTCATTCTTCTTACACTATTCAGTCTATTTGTATTTGTACTGGGTCATTCCCTGAAGGGGAATATTTCGGTTTTTAAATTCTCAGGCAACGTTCCCTTTATAAATCTTTTATTGCTGTATATTCTTTTAAGCAGTCCGGTCTGCCTGATAGAATATATTTATCTTCTGAACAACAGGTCGCACCGTATCCTCCAGTATGGATTCTATACATTTTCCGTACAGCTGGTATTTATCATAGTCCCTGTCCTGGCGGGAAAGGATATCATATGGTCGGTTTACGGACTGCTTGCAATAACACTGGTACGCTGGGTGTGGCTCATAATACTGCTCAGGCGTTACGCAAAACCGGAGATCTCCCTGAAATTTATGAAGGAACACCTGTATCTGGGATGGCCACTGATAATAACTTCCCTTATCAGCGGATCGGCTCAGTATGTCGACGGGGTAATCATTTCCTCAGTGTACAGGGATCCGGCATTGTTTGCCTGGTTCCGCTATGGTGCGAAGGAATTCCCGCTGGTTCTGCTTCTGGCCAATGGTCTCAGCAATGCCATGCTCCCGGAATTTTCGATAAAAGGCAAAATGAGGGAATCGCTGGCCAAACTTAAACTCAGGTCAGAAAAGCTGATGCATCTTCTTTTTCCGGTGACAATGGTGATAATGTTCTTCACCCGCTGGTTTTATCCGCGTTTGTTCGCACCTGAATTTCACAGAAGCGCGGGGGTTTTTCTTGTTTACGCCCTTCTTATAATCCCAAGGCTCGTTTTTCCGCAAACCATTGTGATTGGCAGAAGAAAAACACATATCACCATGATAGCTGCCGTGATTGAACTCGGACTGAACATACCCCTGAGCCTGCTCATGATAAAGTGGGGATATGGTATTGTAGGCGTGGCACTTGCTACCTTCATTGTATATTGCGTGTCAAAAATCTACCTCTCTGCATATTTGTGGATTAAGCTGAAAATCAAACCATCAGATTATATTCCCGTTAAAATATTTCTGATCTATTCAGTGCTGACGGCAGTGGTATTTTTCCTTGTCGACCGACGAATAATTGATATTCAGTAAACAGTAAAAAAAAACAGTATAGCAGTAAAACAGAATAACAGTAAAACAGTATAATAGTATAGCAGTTAAACAGTATAACAGGAAACAGTAAAAAAATATAACAGAAAACAGTACAAGTAAAAGAGGTATCTGCATGAAAATTACAGAAGTTGTCAGCAGGCGTGAGCGCAGGGATTTTATTGAATTCCCGAAGCAGTTGTATCATGATGATCCGTTTTGGGTATGTCCTCTGGATTCAATGATTGAATCGGTATTTGATCCTCTCAGGAATCATTTGTTCAGGCAGGGGGAGGCAAAACGCTGGATACTCAGGGATGCCAATGGCAAAATTGCAGGACGGATAGCTGCTTTTATCGACAGACAGAGATCAGCTGCCCAGGCTCAGCCCACCGGGGGGATAGGGTTTTTTGAAGTCATTGATGATCAGAAAGCAGCCTTTATGCTTTTTGATACTGCCAGGGAATGGCTTTCTGCCTCGGGAATGGAGGCAATTGACGGTCCGGTTAATTTCGGTGAAAATGATAATAACTGGGGACTGTTGGTTGACGGTTTTGAGCAGCCGGTATTCGGCATGCCATACAATAAAAAGTATTACAGGGATTTTTTTGAAACTTACGGATTCAGGAACTATTTTGAACAATATTCCCAGACCAGGGTAATAAGGGATTCTGAAGGAAGGATTATTGATTTTCCTGAAAGGATAATGAAAATTGCCGGAAGGATTGCCGGGCGGCCGGGTTACAGCTTCCGGCATTTTGAATTCAGCGACAGACATAAGTTCAGCAGTGACATGTGCGAGATCTACAACTCCACCTGGGTGTTTCTCAAGGAAGATTTTACGCCGCTTGATCCCGCTGTTTTCATTGAAACAATGAAACAGGCACGGATAATAATTGATGAAGAACTGATCTGGTTTGCATATCACAATGAAAAACCGATAGGATTTTTTATACTCCTGCCCGATCTCAATCAGATACTCCGTCATTTTAACGGCAGGCTCAGTCTGTGGAACATGCTGCGCTTCCTTTATTATAAATATACTCATGAAATAGACAGAGCACGGGCAATTGTTGGTGGAATTCATCATTCATACCAGAATTCCGGAATTGAATCGGCTTTGTTTCACCATTTCTACCAGGCCTTTAAAAAGAGAAAATGGCTGAAAAGCCTCGAATTTGCATGGGTTGGAGACTATAATCCCAAAATGATGGCTCTTTACAGTGCTCTTGACACGGTAAGGACAAAAACTCATGTCACCTATCGCTATCTTATCAATGACAAGTTGCAGTTTGTCAGATATAAGGACGAAAGGAGTGAGGCTGAAAAGAACCGTGAAGCGATGGCAGGAAGGGAGGAATGATTTTTTTTCAGTTTTTTTTGCGGGTTGAAAATATCTGATTAATTTTGCACACCCCCAAAAGGTGAGATTTATTTAATAAGAATATACAGTACAGAAACGACCATGGGAAGAATGGAAGTTATCTGACAATTAAAATTAAATTATAAACAGATGAAACAGGGAATACATCCGGATAATTACAGGTTTGTGGTTTTTCAGGATATGTCAAACGGATATTCCTTTCTGAGCAAATCGACCGCTCCTTCAAAGGATACCATTAAATGGGAGGACGGAAATGAATATCCCCTCATTAAGCTGGAAATATCAAATACCTCACATCCTTTTTACACCGGAAAGATGAAGCTGGTGGATACTGCAGGAAGGGTAGACAAATATATGAACCGTTACAGGGATCATGTGAACAAGAAAAAAGAGAAACAATCTTAAATCCATGATATGTCAAGGGCTCTGAACAGGAGCCTTTTTTTTTCCTTGAAATAAAATGTCTTTGCCACCTGAAACATTTGGCATAATGATTGCGTAGTACAGAAACGGTTTTTTGAGGAAATTATAAGTAAATTTGACATTTTCCCGGAAAGCAGTGTTTCTTAAATAAGATAAATGGAAAGAAAATTCCGATTCACGATAAATGACCTTTTTCTCCCGGATATGATTGATGGTGAAGGAGACATTATTCCCATTATATCGGATGGCGATGACAAGGATCTTGAGAATATTGAAATTCCCGAAGCCATGCCGGTATTGTCACTTAGGAATACTGTGCTTTTCCCGGGGGTGGTATTACCCATATCAATCGGAAGGCCCCGTTCCATACAGCTTATCAAGGATGTTTACCGCACGGATAAGATAGTAGGAACTGTTGCCCAGAAAGATCCGGATATGGAAAATCCCGGATTTGATGACCTGCATAAGGTCGGAACAATTGGTCAGATAGTGAAACTTCTGGAGATGCCGGACGGCTCAACTACTGCTATTATTCAGGGCAGACAAAGAATGATTCTTCGTGAGCCTGTTTCGGATGATCCATATTTTATTGCCAAAATCAAATCAATACCGGAAAAGAGGCCGGATAAGCGAAGCAAGGACTTCGATGCAATAGTGGGCTCCCTTAAGGATTTGTCGCTTAAGATTATAAAGATCAATCCGAATATTAGTCCCGAGGCAAGTTTCGCAATAAAAAATATTGAGAACAACACTTACCTTATCAACTTTATCTGTTCGAATACTGACATCAAGGTTCAGGACAAGCAGAAACTGCTTGAAATAAACAGCATACGTGACAGGGGCTTCATGCTGCTGGAATTCCTGGTACAGGAAATCCAGATCCTTGAACTGAAAAATGAATTGCAGTCAAAGTTAAAAAGTGATCTTGACCAGCAGCAGAGGGAGTTTCTTCTTCATCAGCAGATGAAAACCATTCAGAATGAACTAGGAGGGAACCCGGCTGAAAAGGAAATAGAAGAATATATCAAAAAGGCTGCTGTCAAGAAATGGAATTCCGAGGTCAGGCAGGTGTTTGAGAAGGAACTGGACAAGCTTCGCAGGCTGAATCCTGCAGCAGCCGAGTATTCGGTGCAGATCAACTACATACAGACACTTCTCGACCTTCCCTGGGGTGAATACAGCCAGGACAACCTTGATCTTCAGAATGCTAGACAGGTGCTTGACAATGACCATTTCGGACTGGATGATGTAAAGGAAAGGATACTTGAACACCTGGCAGTACTGAAGCTGAAAGGCGATCTTAAATCGCCGATTCTCTGCCTGCACGGACCACCCGGGGTTGGCAAGACTTCTCTCGGCAGATCTGTTGCCAGGGCTCTGGGAAGAAAATATGTCAGAATGTCACTCGGAGGTCTTCATGATGAAGCGGAAATAAGAGGTCACAGAAAAACCTATATCGGGGCCATGCCGGGAAGAATTATTCAGAACATAAAACGTGCAGGATCATCAAATCCGGTATTCATACTTGACGAAATTGACAAGGTGGGGCAGGATTTCAGGGGAGATCCCTCTTCAGCCCTTCTGGAAGTTCTGGATCCCGAGCAGAACAGTTCCTTTTTCGATAATTTCCTTGAAATGGAATATGACCTTTCGAAGGTCCTTTTTATTGCCACGGCCAATACACTGACAACAATAAGCCCTGCTCTCCGCGACAGGATGGAGACAATAGAAATAACCGGCTACCTGGTTGAGGAGAAGCTGGAGATAGCAAACCGGCACCTCCTTCCCAGGCAGCTGGAGAATCACGGGGTAAAGGCAGACCAGCTTAAAATAGGCAGGGATGTCATGGAAAAGCTGATTGACAGCTATACCCGCGAATCGGGTGTCAGGGAGCTTGACAAGCGGCTGGCAAAGATTGTAAGGGTTACTGCAAAAAATATTGCTTCAAAAACAAAATATAAGCATGATCTGAGCGCAAACTCGCTGGAAAAGATACTCGGACCTGCGAAATACAACAGGGATCAGTATTCCGGGAATGATCAGGCAGGAGTAGTTACAGGACTGGCCTGGACGGCAGCCGGAGGAGAAATTCTTTTTGTTGAGACAAGTATAAGCAAGGGCAACGGGAAACTCACCCTGACCGGAAACCTGGGAGAGGTTATGAAGGAATCGGCAATTCTTGCCCTTGAGTATCTGAAAGCCAATGCCGGACTTCTTGATCTGCCCGATAATTTCTCGGAAAAATGGAATGTACATCTTCATGTGCCTGAGGGAGCAATACCCAAGGATGGCCCTTCTGCCGGGATAGCCATGGCTACTTCCATTGCTTCGGCTTTCACCCAGAGAAAGGTGAGGAAATATCTTGCAATGACGGGTGAAATAACCCTGCGTGGCAAGGTTCTGCCTGTTGGTGGCATCAAGGAAAAGATTCTTGCCGCCAAAAGAGCAAATATCCGGGAGATTGTTCTGTCGGAAGAAAACAGGAAGGATGTTGGCGTCATTAAGGATATATATATAAAGGGATTGAAATTCAATTATGTTAATAGTATAATGGATGTACTTGATCTGGCCCTCCTGAGGCAGAAAGTCAGTAATGCCAGGAAAATAGTGTTTGAATGAAAAAAATAGCCGTATTTCCAGGATCCTTTGATCCTTTTACCATCGGACATGAAGGAATTGTTTTGCGGGGACTTTCACTTTTCGATGAAATAATTGTGTCGGTGGGAGCCAATGCCCTGAAAAAAAATTATTATTCCCTTGAAACAAGGAAAAACATGATTTCGAAGGTTTTCCGGAATGAGTCACGGGTTAAGGTGGATCATTATGAGGGACTGACGGTTGACTATTGTAAAAGGCATGGTGCCAGCTATATCCTGAGAGGCTTGAGAACAGCAGCGGATTTTGAGTTTGAAAGGGCAATAGGTCAGGTCAACAAGACACTCAGTCCGGAAATTGAATCAGTATTCCTGCTCACGGTACCGGAGCACACTATGATTAATTCAAGCATCGTAAGAGATATTATCCGCAGCGGAGGTGATGCGTCCGGCTTCGTTCCGGAAGCAGTAAACCTGAAGGAATACAGGGGGGAGGAAGACTAGAATTTCAGCACTGATGTATTTATCATATCCATCAGTGAAAGCCATGCAGTACTCTTTATAATACTCAGTTCGTCGGGAAGCAGCCATTCCACTTTGGTGATTCCTTCCTCAACCTGGGGTTCGGTCACCATTTCACCATCATATTTCATCAGGAACCATGAGGTTTTTTTCAGGTATGAGATACCTTTCATAGTGTAGGTGTGATAGGTAGGCATCAGGGATTTTATTATTGAATGCCCCCTTATACCTGCTTCCTCGCTCACTTCACGGATTGCGCAGATTTCCGGCTTTTCACCCGGTTCCATATGTCCCTTGGGAAGATCCAGTCTGCCATTCTTTTCAATAAACAGGTATCTGCCGGATGAATGCTTTACCAGTCCGCCTGCCGCACCAACCTCACTGAAGTAGATCCTGAAGATTTTCCAGATATGTCTGATGTTGGTTCCATAGATATTTATTGATTCCAGCTTCGTATCACTCTGAAAATCATTGATAATCCTGTAAAGTTCATTCGTGTCATTGAATTTAACGAATAAGCCGTACTTTTGTAGCCGGTCAGGTTCGGAGCTGATAAGAATAAATCTGTTTTCGAAATGAACTTTATACATATCTGTATGGACACTTATTCAAAAAAGATAGCGGAATATCTTTTACAAATTAAAGCAATAAAATTGCAACCGTCAAATCCCTTTACATGGGTTTCCGGCTGGAAGTCCCCGGTTTATTGTGATAACAGAAAGACTCTGTCATTTCCGAAGGTGAGAAAATATATCAGGGATGCCTTTGTGATGGTGATAAACGAACATTATCCCGATGCTGAACTGATAGCAGGTGTCGCCACGGGAGCTATTTCACATGGTGCACTGGTTGCCGACAGGCTCGAACTTCCCTTTGTGTATGTAAGATCAGGAGTCAAGGGTCACGGCCTTGGAAACCAGATAGAAGGTTTTTTTGAGGCAGGTCAGAAAACAGTTGTGATTGAGGACCTGATTTCCACGGGCAGCAGCAGTCTCAATGCCGTAAGGACTCTCAGGGATGCCGGTTGTCAGGTACTTGGCCTGGCTGCAATTTTTACATATGAATTTAAAAAATCAGTGGATGCATTTATTGCCGAAAACTGCAGACTGGATACTCTGACCAATTACACAATCCTGATTCAGACAGCGCTGGAGACGGGATATATTACCGAAGATATGATGGAGACTCTCAGGAACTGGAGACTTGATCCGGAAAACTGGGGCAGAAACTGATTCCCGCCATGGCCAGCACGACACGCTTTGAAAGCAGGATTGCAAAAATCAATTATTCCCCGGAAACGGTTTATGATTTTGCTGCCGATTTAAGGAATTTCCGCCGTTTTGTTCCGTCCGGCACTTTCAGTAATCTTGATTTTAAACATGATTCCTGCAGTTTTATGGTGAATCCGGTCGGAACTGTCAGCATTTCCATTAAAGATAAAATTTTGTCAAATAAAATAGTGTATTCAGGAAATGCATTGCTGCAGAATAATTTTGACATGATCCTTGATATACGGAATTCTGCCGGCGGTCATTCGGAAATAGCATTGTCAGTTGAGGCGGAACTGAATCCATTTATCCTGATGTTTGCCAAAGAGCTCCTGGATAAATTTCTTGAAACCATTATGGATGAAATGGAAAAATTCGAAGGCTGGCATGATGTCATTGAAGATACTGAATCTCTCTGAAGGAGAATTCGGAAAATTCATTCCCTTCCTTTTCGACCGTCAGAATCCCTGAGGATGATACTCCCCGTATTGCTCCCCTGAAAACCACTCCGTCCGAGCTGTATCTGTGCCATTCCCCGGCCCTGTAAAGATTTGAAAAATAATCATTCCTTATTTCATTCCTGTCGCCATAAAGCAATTGTTTATATCTGACATCGAGAAAATTCAGGAGTTGAAGCAGGCACAGGGCAGGGTCGTATTCCCTGCCGGTGATTATTCCCAGGGATACGGCAGCGCGGATGCCGGAACTGAATTTTTGCTGGTTGATATTGATTCCGATACCTGCAACGGAATATTCAATCATCCCGTCCATGATTGAGTTCTCTATCAGAATACCGGCAATTTTTTTGCCTCCGGCATAGATGTCATTGGGCCATTTGATATCCGGACGGGGAATGTGATTCTCCAGGAAATCGCTTATTCCCAGAGATATTGCCATGGATAGAAGGAATTGTTCATCCGGTCTTAAGGCTGACGGGTAAAGAATCACACTGAATAATAAATTTTTGTCTTTTCCGCTTTCCCAGCTATTGCCTTTTTGCCCCTTTCCTGCGGTCTGGAATCCTGCCCTGATCACTGTACCCTCTTCAGGCTTCTTTCCCAGGAGCATCTGTGAGGCCGTCGCATTTGTAGATGTCAGTGAATCAAAATACAGTATGTCGGATCCAATGATCATGATTATCAAATCAGGGTAAGTCCTGCAGGTAAGAATCTTCTTCCGCAGGCCTTTCCGGAAAAGGCAATGTTAGTGCAAAAATAATCTGTTGTGACAAAAATACTGATAAAAGTTTGTACTTTTGCAACTTGGAATCAAAGGATACAGTTTTTTTTGATTTCATATATTTGTTTATTTTATTGGTCCGTAATTTGAGTGATTAATGAAGAAAAGGCCTGTCGGAACTGAAGTTCTTTTAGAAAGTGTTGCCAGGGGGATATATAACAAGCAGGGAAAAGATGTTCTCAGTATTGACATGCGGAAGCTGGAGAACAGAATTGCTGATTTCTTTGTTATATGTCATGGAACTTCGGTTACCCAGGTAAATTCAATCAGTGATTCGGTTGAAGATGTTGTAAGGAAGGAAGCAGGGGAGAAAGCCCTGAATGTTGAAGGACTTGAGAATTGTTTCTGGGTTCTTATGGATTACGGGGATGTGATAGTTCATATATTCCTGGAGGAATACAGGAACTTTTACAGTCTTGAATCATTGTGGGCGGATGCCATGATTGAGATTATGGAAGAAAAGGTCAGCAAGTAATTTATCTATGACACAAAATACAAATAAGTCTTCCCCCGGAAAGCAGGGGGATAAGGGTACAAAGCCAAAATTCAACACCAACTGGATTTTTGCGATAATTGCTCTTTCATTTATTCTTTTTCAGGTCTTTTTCAGCCGGAATGTTACGGAGAAGGCAACAACGAACATGATCAAGGATATGATTGTAATGCATGATATCGAGAAGCTGGTTGTTGTTAACAAGGATCAGGCTGAAATTTATCTTACACGGGATGCCCTGAATTCGGGAAGGTATAAGGATCTTCCCAGACCCGGAGGCGGAGGCGGCATGGGTCTGCAGGTTCCCAAACCCCATTATACCTACAATATCGGCGATATAAGCAATTTCGAACCATTTATTATTGATACGCAGAAAAGTGCGGGTTACAGTGAAAACGAACTTATTTATCCGGAATACGTCACGAGGAAGAATTATTTTGCAGATATACTGGGCTGGCTTTTGCTTCCTGCACTGCTGATCATGGTCTGGATTTTTATGATGCGCAGAATGACGGGAGGCGGAGCAGGGGGAGCCGGCGGGATATTCAGTGTCGGCAAGTCAAGGGCGCAGATCTTCGACAAGGATACCCATGTCAAACTTAATTTCAATGATGTTGCAGGTCTGGAGGAAGCCAAGACCGAGGTAATGGAAATAGTTGATTTCCTGAAAAATCCGAAGAAATATACCAAGCTGGGCGGGAAGATTCCCAAGGGAGCCCTTCTGGTAGGTCCCCCCGGAACCGGGAAGACTCTTCTTGCCAAGGCAGTTGCAGGAGAGGCCAATGTGCCCTTCTTTTCCATTTCAGGATCTGATTTCGTTGAAATGTTTGTTGGAGTGGGTGCATCGAGGGTAAGGGATCTGTTTAAGCAGGCAAAGGAGAAGGCACCATGTATAGTGTTTATTGATGAAATAGATGCGGTTGGCAGGGCAAGGGGGAAAAATGTTAATTTCAGTTCCAATGATGAAAGGGAAAACACTCTCAATCAGCTGCTGACCGAAATGGACGGATTCGGAACAAATGTGGGTGTGATAATTCTTGCAGCGACAAACAGGGCCGATATTCTTGACCGTGCTCTTTTGAGGGCAGGAAGATTTGATCGTCAGATACATGTTGAGCTACCCGATCTTAACGAGAGGGAAGCTATTTTTCAGGTGCATCTGCGGCCGATCAAACTGGAACAAAATTTCGACGTCTCTTTCCTGGCAAAACAGACACCGGGTTTTTCGGGCGCAGATATTGCAAATGTCTGTAACGAAGCTGCTCTGATAGCTGCACGGAAAAATAAATCCGTAGTGGAAAAGCAGGATTTTCTGGATGCGATAGACAGAATCGTTGGCGGTCTGGAGAGGAAAAGCAAGATAATTTCCATTGAGGAGAAAAGAACAATAGCCTATCATGAAGCAGGTCATGCAACGGTAAGCTGGCTCCTTGAACATGCCAGTCCCCTTCTGAAAGTTACAATAATACCCCGTGGCAGGGCACTGGGTGCAGCCTGGTATCTTCCCGAGGAAAGACAAATTACCACCAGTGAACAGCTTCTGGATGAAATGGCATATTCTCTCGGAGGAAGAGCAGCTGAAGAACTTGTGTTTGGAAAAATATCAACGGGTGCTCTCAGTGACCTTGAAAAGGTTACAAAACAGGCATATGCAATGGTGTCCTATTTCGGGATGAGTGACAAAGTGGGTAATATAAGCTTCTATGACTCTTCAGGGCAATCCGATTTTGGCTTTACAAAACCTTACAGCGAAAAGACTGCCGAGCTTATTGACCGTGAAGTAAAGGATATCATTGAACAATCATATGAAAGGGCAAAAAATTTGCTCCGTTCAAATATGAAGGGACTTTCTGAACTGGCTGAACTGCTTCTTGAAAAGGAAGTCATTTTCAGTGAGGATCTTAAAAAGATATTCGGGAAAAGGAAAGCTGACAGGCTAAGGGAGGAGAGGGATATGAAAAACAAAAAAGCGGCTAAAACATCAGCCGGAAGCGAAACGGAAAGCGGCGGGACAGTTGTAACGGCAGAGAAGGCTACGGGAAGGAAAGCG
>CAZFVQ010000004.1:67671-74602 GCA_964522415.1 uncultured Rikenellaceae bacterium
AGGCTACGGGAAGGAAAGCGGCTAAAACACCAGCCGGAAGCGGAACGGAAACCGGCGGGACAGTTGTAACGGCAGAGAAAGCTACGGGAAGGAAAGCGGCTAAAACACCAGCCGGAAGCGGAACGGAAAGCGGCGGGACAGTTGTAACGGCAGAGAAGGCTACGGGAAGGAAAGCGGCTAAAACACCAGCCGGAAGCGGAACGGAAACCGGGGGTACAGCTGTAGCGGCTGAGAAAGCCCCGGGCGAAAAGGCGGCTGAAAAGCTGGTAGAATCAGCAGTTGAAAAACAGAATGACCCGAATGTCACCGGCAAGTCTGAAGAAGTTTCAGAAAAATCCGGTGAAAAATAATACAGATCTTAAAGTTTGAAGGAATTTTACAGACGAACTCTCACCGGAGCCTGGATAGTAATATTTATTCTGGGCGGATTCTGGCTTCATCCTGTCAGCTTTTGTCTGACAGGCCTGGTAATAATGTCAGGAATACTGTATGAATATTACAGGATAATCAGCGGAAGCGGAACAAAGGTTCAGACTGCCGCCGGTATGATCACCGGTATTAGTGCATATCTGCTTTCCACCCTGGTTGCCATGGGATTGCTTGACTACATTTTTATTCTTCTGCTGATTCCCTTCATTGCGATGATAATGATAGCGGAACTTTACAGGAGAGATGAAAAACCTTTTGATTCACTTGCACATACATTCTTTGGTTTGATTTACGCGGTTGTTCCTTTTTCCCTGTTCCCCTTTTCAGCATTTTCGCAGACCGGTCTGAAACCGATAATCCCGCACGGGGGAATTGATTTTTCACCGGGTGTGGTAGTTGGTTTCTTTATCCTTTTATGGGTTAATGATACCGGCGCATATCTGACGGGAATGACAATGGGAAAGCACAGGCTGATGGAACGGATCTCGCCGAAAAAATCCTGGGAAGGATTCATAGGCGGTGCGGTCCTGACGGCATTGACAGCATTGCTGCTGGCCGGCTGGCTTGGTATTCTTGATACTGCCGGATGGATTGTTGTTGCCCTGATAGTGGCAATAAGCGGTACCTTCGGCGATCTTGTCGAGTCGATGCTTAAAAGAAGCACCGGGATAAAAGACAGCGGAAACATAATGCCGGGACACGGAGGATTCATGGACAGGTTTGACAGCACACTGCTGGCATTTCCACTGGTCTTCCTTTTTATTTCATTGTTTGGATGATTGATCTGACTTGATTAGTTTTGTATAAATTTTCAGTATAATGGGTATTCACAGGGAAGGGTATAGGATACTGATTTTCGGGTTTGTAATACTGGTCCTGGTTAATGTTGCTTTCGGATTGTTGTTTCCGGGCAGGATAGTATTACACTCTGCTGCTGCTGTTGTTACCGTGGCAATATTTATGTTCCTTCTATTCTTTTTCCGGCTTCCGAAAAGGCATCTGGATCCTGATCCGGAACTGGTTTATGCACCGGCCGACGGAAAGGTTGTCGTTGTTGAGGAAACAGAGGAAAAGGAGTATTTCAAGGACAGGAGGCTTCAGGTTTCAATATTCATGTCTCCTCTTAACATGCACAGTAACAGATATCCGGTTTCCGGAAAGATTAAATATGTTCAATACCATCCGGGCAATTACCTGGTGGCATGGCATCCGAAATCTTCGGAACTGAATGAACGGAGTACCGTGGTTATTGAAACGGAAAGCGGAATGGAAATACTGATCAGACAGGTAGCCGGTGCCGTTGCAAGAAGAATAATCACCTATGCAAAGGAATTTCAGGATGTGAGGCAGGGTGATGAACTGGGATTCATCAAATTCGGTTCCAGGGTGGATATTTTCCTGCCTGTCGGGACTGAAATTGAGATTCCCCTGCTACGGCAGGTTAAGGCAAACAAGAGCGTTCTGGCACGTCTTTAACAAAAAATATACGAAAGATTTCCGTAAGAAGACATAAAAAAAGAGGTTGATTCCAACCTCTTTTTTTAAACCTAAACCCATGCTGTATGTAAAAACCGGTTTATGAGATTTTTACCTGCTTTGTCAGTTTCTGCTTTTCTTCCCTGTCTTTCGGAAGTTCAACTGTAAGAATACCATCCTTGTAGTTTGCACCTATCTTGTCCGTTAGCACATTCTCGGGAATGTAGAAACTTCTGCAGAAAGATGAATAGCTGAATTCCTTTCTCTTGTAGCCGTCGGCCTGATCCACTTCAGATGTTGTCTTTGTTTCATGTGAAATCGTGAGAACATCATCACTGATATCAATGTTCAGATCTTTTTTGTCTATGCCCGGGACAGCAAGTTCAAGAATAAAATCCTTGTCGCTTTCCCTGATATTGACTGCCGGTAATGTGCTGCTGCTTTTAGCTACAGGAAAAAAATCATCATCAAAAAGACCTGAGAAAAACGGGTTGAAACTTCTTCTGATTGTTGGTAACATAGCTTTATCCTCCATTATTTTTAATTAAACCTATTTTTAAATCATTCACTCCCCATAATTCAAGTTCCGTTCCAAATTAAAAATATGACATAATGACTGAAAAATAAGTCTTCTAACAGACAGAATGGCAGAATGATTAAAATTCAGTTGATGTTTTATTTCAGATTGTTAAAACGAAAAATTTGAATTAGGTTTGTAGGGGATAAGCCATCCGATGAAGCCACTATTCAGGAATATACTCATATTCATCAGTGTTGCATTATTGCTTGCAGGCGCCTGGTATTTCCGGAGCATAGTGGTCTATATTCTGGTATCCGGTGTGCTTTCCATAATGGGCCGTCCGCTGGTTGATCTTTTCCGCAGGATCAGGATAGGCAGGTGGTCATTTCCCGGATATCTGGCAGCATTACTGGCACTTCTGATTATTTGGGGACTGATAGTTTTTTTCTTCATTATATTTATACCCCTTATAACCAGACAATTCAACTATTTTTCCACCATTGACATCCAAAAAATAGTCATGGTTCTGGAGAGACCCATGAATTATATTCAGGATATTCTCAGGACACTCAACAAGAATATTAACAATGATTTTTCAGTACAGGGTTTTATAAATGAAAAATTATCCCAGATTCTGGATGTTGACAGACTGAGGAATATGCTGGGATCTGTTTTCGGAATTCTCGGCAATATTGCCATCGCTATTTTTTCAATCACATTTATCACCTTCTTTTTTCTGAAGGATCAGCATCTTTTCTTTGAAGCCATACTGATGTGGGTTCCTGACAAGCAAACCGGCGGATTTACCAGAGCCCTGCATTCGATCAAGAATCTGCTTACGCGCTATTTCATAGGTATTGTGATTCAATGCACCTGTGTAATGATTCTTGTGGACATTGGAATGACCATAGCAGGTATTGAATTACATCAGGCACTGGTTATGGGACTTGTGGTCGGGATCCTTAATGTAATACCCTATATTGGCCCCTGGCTGGGCTTCTTTTTTGCACTGGTGATGGGTGTTGCATCACATGTTAACCAGGATTTTGCAACCGTGGTGATCCCCCTGATATATTACATGTCTATAGTGATAGGTCTGACGCAACTGATAGATAACATTATATTTCAGCCGCTTATCTTTTCAAACAGCGTGAGGGCCCATCCCCTGGAAGTATTTATTGTTGTTCTGGCTGCCGGTTTTGCTGCCGGAATACCAGGAATGATACTGGGCATACCTGCCTATACTGTTCTGAGAGTCTTTGCCAGAGAGTTTTTCTACAGTTTCAAACCTGTTCAGAAAATTACTTCCAGCCTGGGAACGGAGGATATTCCTGCTGCCGTATCCCTGGCATTTGATGAGGAAATGCAAGGGGAAAAGCCAGCCGGGAAAATTCCGGGGAAAAAAAGCAGGCAAGCCCGGCAATCCCGGCAGCCCGGGCAGGATGAATAGGAGATACGATTAAAACAATTGATTTAATGTGTTCTGACAGCGCTTCCGGCCGCGGGCCCATAAGGAAAATATTTCATTTTTACTACGACGGATTTAAAAACATGTCATCCTGGGGAAGAAAGGTCTGGGTGATAATTCTGATAAAGCTTTTTATTATTTTCGCCATACTAAAGCTTTTCTTTTTTCCTGATTTTCTCAGGAATAATTTTAAAAACGAAAAGGAGAGAAGTGAATATGTTCTTGATCAATTAACACCTTCACATAATTCATATGATTGAAACTGCGGATTTATCTCTTGTTGACTGGTCAAGGGCACAGTTTGCCCTGACTGCCATGTATCACTGGCTCTTTGTTCCGCTGACTCTCGGACTGTCCTTTATTGTTGCAATAATGGAAACTGTTTATTTCAGGACGGGCAGTGAGGAGTGGAAAAGGATGACAAGATTCTGGATGACCCTCTTTGGAATTAATTTTGCCATAGGAGTGGCTACCGGGATCATTCTTGAATTTGAATTCGGAACAAACTGGTCGAACTATTCATGGTTTGTGGGAGATATTTTCGGGGCACCTCTGGCCATTGAAGGTATTCTTGCATTTTTTCTCGAATCAACCTTTGTTGCGGTTATGTTTTTCGGATGGAACAGGGTGAGCAAAAAATTTCATCTCGCCTCGACCTGGCTTGTGGCAATCGGTGCCAGTCTTTCAGCCCTGTGGATACTCGTTGCCAATGCCTGGATGCAGAATCCGGTTGGCATGACATTCAATCCTGAAACCGCCAGGAATGAAATGACTGACTTCCTGGCAGTCCTCACCAATCCGGTTGCCATTGATACCTTTTTTCACACTGTCACTTCGGGATTCCTGCTGGCATCAGTTTTTGTAATGGGCATCAGTGCATGGTTCCTGCTTAAAGGCAGGGAAGAACGGATGGCGGGGAAAAGTATTCTTATCGCAGGCTTATTCGGTCTGGCCTCTTCCCTGACAGTTGCACTGACGGGAGACATATCGGCAAGAACCCTCGCGGATGTTCAGCCACTCAAGTTTGCAGCTCTGGAAGCTCATTATACAGGCAAAGACAATGCAGGTCTTGTGGCTGCCGGTATCCTTAAGGATTCTGATCAGCTTATCGGTGAAAAGACAAAAAAGGAATTTGTCGTGAAAGTGGAGATTCCCGGATTCCTTTCCGTGATGACCGGCGGAAACAGGCATGTATATGTTCCCGGTATAGAAGATCTTGTTGATGGAAATCCGGAGAAGAACATTATGCCGGTTGCCGAAAAGATGGAGAGAGGCAGGTATGCCCGGGAAGTACTGATGGATTACAAAAGGGCGCGGCAGACAAACAACAGTGAAGAGGCTGAAATGATAAAGGGAATGTTCAGTGACAGTAATTTTATCGATGAATATTTCAGATATTTCGGCTATGCCTTTCTTGACAGGCCCGAAGATGTGATACCCAATGTGTCTGTAGCCTTCTACACATTCCACCTGATGGTCATGCTGGGATTCTTCTTTATTCTTCTTTGTGCCCTTGCGCTCTTTTTCAATTACAGGGGGAGCCTTCAGAAGCAAAAATGGTTACTGTGGCTAATGATTATTTCCGTTCCCCTCGCCTATATTGCAAGCCAGTCGGGCTGGGTGCTGAAGGAAATGGGCCGTCAGCCGTGGATAATACAGGATCTGATGCCGGTAGGTACTGCCGTTACAAATATAAATACCGGATCGGTGATCACCACATTCATACTTTTTGCAGTCCTGTTCACCGTGCTTCTGATTGCTGAAGTATCCATAATGACAAAACAGATAAAAACCGGACCAAAACATTAGGAGGACAATACAATGCTTACACTTGTTTCATATTCATTCCTGCAGGGCTACTGGTGGGTTATAATATCCCTGCTTGGTGCATTGCTGGTCTTCCTGATGTTCGTACAGGGAGGACAGTCAATGATCTTTTCAATTTCCAGTGATGAAATGCAAAAGACAATGGTCGTTAATGCACTCGGACATAAATGGGAGTTTACCTTTACAACCCTCGTTACTTTCGGCGGGGCATTCTTTGCTTCGTTTCCGCTTTTCTATGCATCAAGCTTCGGGGGTGCCTACTGGCTCTGGACAGCAATACTGTTCAGCTTCACCATACAGGCAATAGCCTATGAGTACAGATCAAAACCGGCAAATGTTCTGGGAAAGAAAACATTTGATATTTTTCTCCTGATAAACGGGATCTTCGGTCCTTTCCTTATTGGTGCAGCAGTGGCTACCTTTTTTACCGGATCGCAGTTCAGCCTCAACGATCTGAATCATGTGAAATGGGCAAACAACTGGCACGGACTTGAAGTACTGACCGATGCAAGAAACCTTGCCCTGGGGCTTGCCGTATTCTTCCTGGTAAGATCCAACGCATCCATGTATATCATTAATTCTGTAAAGGATGAAGATCTGGCGATAAAGGCAAACAGAAAATTGATGGTAAATGCAGTTGTGTTTCTTGTTTTTTTCCTGTTTTTCATGGTTTCCATACTACTGTCTGAGGGCTTTGCAGTTGATGGTAACGGAAAGGTGACGCTGGAAAAATACAAGTATTTTCAGAATTTTGTGCAGATGCCTCTTGTGCTGGTATTATTCCTTGTTGGAGTTGCCGGTGTTCTTACCGGGATTATAATCACAATTTTCCGAAGAAGCCGCAGGGGGATCTGGTATTCGGGTCCGGGAACCATTCTTGCAGTATTTTCCCTTTTCCTGATTGCCGGATTCAACGGAACCGCTTTCTATCCTTCCGCTTACGATCCGGGAAGCTCACTTACCATAAGAAATGCTTCCTCAAGCCATTTCACTCTCCGGACAATGATGTATGTGTCCTTTATTATTCCCTTTGTGTTCTGGTATATCTGGTATGCCTGGAAATCGATCAGCCGGAAAAAGATAAGTGAAGAGAGCCTGAATGAAGAATCGCATCTGTATTAGCTGACTCTGTTATCCGGACGCCGGGCTAAACGAAGTTCCGCACTGAGGACGGTTCCGCCAGAGCTTGCCATGTACGGAAGTAAAGCCTG
>CAZFVQ010000004.1:74702-98910 GCA_964522415.1 uncultured Rikenellaceae bacterium
GACAAGCGGCAACTTATTTGAAAAACTGATGTGCAAGGGACGATACAATATAAACAGGTATCAGCAGGTATGCTGCACCTATTCCTCCGCCAAGGGCAAAAGAAATGACTGCAAGCAAAACAAGAATATAGAGCCCTTCATTTCCCCTGAATTTTAAGTTATTGACTTTTAGGGAAAGAAGAGGTATGCGGCTCACCATCAGGAGCGACAGGATTATTGTCAGAACTACCAGTGCAGGTGGTGAATTGATTAGCCATGTGCTTGCTGCTGAGCCGGAATAACGGGCAGAGATAACAAGTGATATTACTGCAAGGGCATTGGCGGGTGTCGGCAGTCCTTTAAACGACCTGGACTGCGTTTCGTCGGTATTGAATATTGCCAGGCGCAATGCTGCGCAAACCGGCATTATTGCTGTTGTGCACAGTATGATGAATGGCAGGAAGCCTTCATGGCCAATGGTAAAGGGTTCGGATAATCCCATTGAGCGTGAGAGGAGTCTGTAAATAATAATAGCCGGTGCAAGTCCGAAACTTATTACATCCGCCAGGGAATCAAGTTCTTTCCCGATATCGGAATAGGCTTTCAGCAGTCTTGCCGAAAAGCCGTCGAGGAAATCAAATATCATTGCTGCGAGCAGGAGCCATGAAGCTGTTACAAGGTCACCGTTGATTGCGAAAATGACTGAAATAAATCCTGAGGCAAGATTGAGTGATGTGATTAAATTCGGAATATGCTTCATTCTGAATGATTAAATAAGGACAGGTGTTAAAATTAAGATAAATTTCAGTAATAAATTCAATTTGGTTAAATTTGAATCCTCATACAATCTGAAAATGGAGGGGTTTCTGAATATTAAAATAGCCGTTGATTTTGACGGGACCATTGTTGAGCATGAATACCCTGCTATCGGGAAAGAAAAACTGTTTGCATTCAGAACCTTAAAGGAGCTTGAGAAGAAGGGTGCAAGACTGATTCTCTGGACATACAGGACAGGCCGGGAACTTGATGAGGCAGTGGAATACTGTCTGCAGAACGGAATAGAGTTTTATGCCGTAAACAAGAGTTATCCGGAAGAGATACTGACAGATACGCAAAGCCGTAAAATTGATGCGGATATTTTTATTGATGACAGGAATGTAGGAGGATTTCCGGGATGGAGTGAGGTATGGCAGATTCTTTTCCCCTTTGATCAACAGTTAAAGGAAGCCGAGAAAAGAATCATTTCAGCAAGGAAAAATATTTTCAAACGTTTTTTTACCAGGATAATAAACCCGGATGAGAAGGAATTCAATTAAATATCTCTTTGTATTTTCGGCAGCAGTATTTACCCTTTGGATCATCTCATGCTCCGGGAAGTCGGGAAATACCGTGAGAATGACGAAAAAACGGTCTTCAGCCGGCAGGATTGAGGCCGTAACCGGGACTGATGCTGCGGCTGACAGGGTTGCTGATGCTGAGGCTGGCAGAGCTGCTGATGCTGCGGCTGACAGGGTTGCTGATGCTGCGGCTGACACAGCAGCTGAAGCAGATTCAGGAATCAGTCTGATAAGGATGAAGCAGCCTGAGGAAAATGCACAGTTCAGGACAGGCGGGACGGTTGAGGTTATTCTGTCAGTCCCCGGTTCAGGTCCGGATTCCATTATGGTTTATTATGACGGAAAAATAGCTGTCACTCTCAGGAATGCACCATGGAAATGTTCAATACCTGCTTCCTTCACCGTCAGCACAGGAAGGAAATCCGTTAAAATCACTGCATACAGGGGCGGGAGACCAAGAACATCCATGACTCGTTTTATTGTCCTGTTGTCGGATATTATTCCGAAAAGACAGGGTTACAAAGTAATCAATACCTATCCTCATGACCGTACAGCCTTTACCCAGGGACTGTTTTATGATAACGGAGTGCTGTACGAGGGTACCGGTCAGGAAACAGGATCAACCCTGAGGGAGGTTGACCTGTATACGGGCAGGATCAACCGCCAGCTCAACCTGAGTCCGGAACTTTTTGGCGAAGGCATAACACTGTACAGGGACAGGATTTACCAGCTGACATGGAGGTCCAGGGTGGGATTTGTTTACGAAAAATCCACCTTCAGGCAGATCAGCAGGATATATTACCAGTCGGAGGGCTGGGGCCTGACCACGATGAATGACAATATTGTCATGAGTGACGGCACCAATGTGTTGTATATTATTGAACCGGAAATGTTCACTGTGATTTCACGGCTTGAGGTTTACGACAACAGGGGAATGGTTGATCAGCTGAATGAGCTTGAATATATTGAAGGTGAGATATGGGCAAATATCTGGAACACCGATCTTATCGCAAGAATCGATCCTGTTACGGGAAAGCTTCTTGCATATATCGACCTTAAGGGGATACTCAGGGATCCCGGAACCGATACAGGCATAGATGTTCTCAACGGGATTGCCTGGGACAGTGATGGCAGAAGGATATTTGTAACAGGAAAGAACTGGCCCAGTCTCTTTGAGATAAGAGTTACTGAATGATTCTTGTTGCGTAAATAATATTAACTGCTGAAGGGATTATACTGATCTCTGCCGGCGTATGACCCAGTAATTCCCCGTCCGATTCAATATGGAGCAGTGATTTACTTTCAACCCTCAGCTTCCTGCATCTGTAGCCGTCAACCTTCGGAAGGCTCAGTATCGTCCCGTCATAAAGCAGTCTGAGGTTTTTTATTATTTCCAGCCTTCCCATGTCCTTTATTACTGTCACATCAAGCAGTCCGTCATCAGGTATTGCATCTGGAGTCTGTCTCATTCCCCCGCCGCAATACCGGCCGTTGCCGACATTGATTGAAAAGACAGCGGCAGCGCTCCTTTGGCCGTCAATAATGATTTCAGTACTGGTTATCCTGTAGGAAATCAGGCTTGAAAGAATGTTGTAAAAATAAATGGCCTTGTTGTTACGGCCTTTGTCCTTCTGCCGGTTTGTTTTCCTGATAACAAGAGCCTCGAATCCCAGTCCTGTTATATTTATGAAATATCTTCTGAGGCGTTCGCTGCCCTCAAAATAGTCAACAATCCCTATGTCATGCAGCATTGTTTTCCTTTCAACTATCACTTTTACAGCACCTTCGTAGATAGTCGGAATCCCGAACATCCGTCCCCAGTCATTGCCTGTTCCGACGGGAATCATCCCGATTGTTATTTCGCCTGCCGGGATTTTGTCCTGTGCAAAAACTCCGTTTACCAATTCATTCAGGGTGCCGTCGCCTCCCACGGAAATGAAATTCCTGAACCCTTTTTGAATGGCTTCATCCGTATATTCGATTGCCTGCCCTCTTCTTTCAGTGAATCGTGATATGAAAGGAATGTTTGCCCGGGTGAGAAGATCCGAGATCCTCCTCCAGTCTCTTTTCCCCTTGCCGCCTCCGGCATTGGGATTGACAATGACGAACCATTCTTTCTGTGTGCTGTTGGTTGACATGAATATTACAATTAAGACCTAAAGATAAATTATTAAAGACAAAGGGAAGGCGACGGGGAAAATACTTTTGTCCCGGGAAAGCTGATTTTCATATTCCGTGCACTGAACAGGATTTAATGAAAGATGATATTCCTTCAGTAGAAATCATTATTATTATCCTGTATTAGGATATTTCGAAAATATTGATTAATTAACAGCAAAGGCAACAATATTTTAAAATACGGGATATCAGATGATTAAAAAATTATATCCAAATTTAACCATTGTTAATAAAATGTTGAAAACCCTGAATAAAATGTTTGTAATTAGATACGGTGGTTTCCCGGCCTGATGGTCCATTAATAGTAAATTTGAAGCTCGAAATATAAGTGTAAAACATTAAGGAAAACAGATGGGAAGGAAAATTGCAATTGCCAATCAGAAGGGTGGAGTTGGAAAGACAACAACTGCGATAAATCTGGCTGCGAGCCTGGCAGCGCTTGAGAATAGAGTTTTGATAATAGATGCCGATCCCCAGGCGAATGCAACTTCAGGGATCGGACTTGACACACGTCAGATGCGAAGCACCATATATGACTGCCTTATTGAAGGGAAAAATCCGGAAGAAGCCATTCTTGGATCTGAGGTTGAGAACCTCTTTTTAATACCTTCAAACATTGATCTTGTGGGAGCTGAGATTGAGATGCTTGACAAGCCTGAGCGGGAAAAGATACTGAGGAATGTGATAAGCAGGATTGAAGACAAATATGATTTCATATTCATTGACTGTTCCCCGTCGCTGGGTTTGCTGACGGTGAATGCTCTCACTGCTGCCAATTCGGTGATTATACCCGTTCAGTGTGAATATTTTGCCCTTGAAGGTCTGGGCAAGCTTCTTAATACAATCAAGATCATTCAGTCCAATCTGAATACCGGACTGGAGATTGAAGGCTTTCTTCTTACCATGTATGATCCCAGGCTGAGACTGTCGAACCAGGTGGCCGATGAAGTGAACAAACATTTCCAGCAAATGGTCTTCGACACGATTATCCAGAGGAATGTCAAGCTTTCCGAGGCGCCCAGTTTCGGTCAGCCGGCAATTCTTTACGATGCTGAATCCCGGGGGGCAGTCAATTATCTGAGTCTGGCAAAAGAGATTCTGGAGAAGCAGGAAGCCAGGCTTAAACCGGTGGAGTGATCATGCTTATTATTTAAAACAGTGGAGATATGGCAAAAAAGAATGCATTGGGGAGAGGATTGGGTGCATTGATTGATGGCGTTGAAAAGGAAGTCCTGGAAAAGATAGTTGAAGCCAACAAGGATATTCCCGTTGATCTGGTTGACGGAAATCCGTTTCAGCCAAGGACCAGCTTTGATGAACAGGCAATGGAGGAGCTTGCTGCTTCGATACGCAAGCTTGGAATTGTTCAGCCTCTTACCGTAAGGGAGGCAGGTGACGGGCGTTTTCAGCTTATTGCAGGAGAAAGGCGCCTCAGGGCCGCAAAGATGGCAGGACTGACACATGTACCGGCGTATATCAGAACGGCTGATGACCAGGCCATGCTTGAACTGGCACTTGTGGAAAATATCCAGCGTGAAGATCTTGATGCAGTTGAGGTGGCAATCAGTTTTCAGCGTCTTATCGAAGAATGCAGGCTTACCCAGGAACAGCTCAGCGAACGGGTGGGCAAGCAAAGATCAACCGTGGCCAATTACCTCAGGCTGCTGAAACTTCCTGCCGAAATCCAGCTTGGCATACGTAACAAGAATCTGACAATGGGTCATGCAAGAACACTGGTAAATATCGGGGATCCCAGGAAACAGATTGATATTTATTACAAGGTGGTTGATGGCGAGCTGTCAGTAAGGCAGACGGAGGAACTGGTACGGCAACTTCAGTCAAAAGCCGGGAGAGATCCGGAAAAAATCAGGAGGAAAAAGCTGCTTAATGAGGATTTTGTACAGCTTACAGATCATCTTAACAAGATATTTTCAGTTAATGTTAATTTCAGAATCAATGAAGAGGGAAAAGGGAAAATAGTTATTCCCTTTGGCAACAGTGAAGAGATGGAGCGCATTTTAGGTGTTTTTGACCGCCTGAACAACTGAAAATAATTATCTTTATTGCGCCGTTTTACTGGTACTTATGCTTCTCTGTCAAATGAAGGCGCAAAACTACATAATCATTTTTATTGTTTTACTGCTGAATTGTTCTGTCAGTGACTTATCTGCACAGGACAGCCTTTTAATTGAAACAAGAGAGAATAAAATGTTTAAAGCTGATCCCATGAGGGCTACAATGCTGGCAGTCGCATTGCCCGGACTGGGACAGATTTATAACAGGAAATACTGGAAAATCCCTCTGGTATACGCCGGATTCGGAGGAGCTATATATGCCATTAATTATAATTCAACGAATTATAATACATTCATGAAGGCCTATCAGGATTTTACCGATAAAATTCCTGAGACAGATTCCTATCTCAAACTGATTAAAAATGCGGATCCTTCAACCTACGATCCTGTGCTTCATCCGGACACCTATGATCCGTCTGCCGCATCGTGGTACACCGACAGAATGCTGAGACAGGTTGATTATTTCAAGAAATACCGGGATCTTTCATATATTGCATTTGCTGCCTGGTACCTTATTACGGTGCTGGATGCCAATGTGGATGCAAGTCTGCTTAATTATGACATCAGCAATAATCTTGTACTCAGGATGCTTCCCACTCCACCCGCACATTTCTGCCATGCAGGTCCGGGTATGAGTGTGGGCTTAAGTTTTAGTTTTTGATTAAAGAAAAGAATGATGAGAATTAAATTTTTTATAGCAATTATTACCCTGACAGTATGGATCAGCAATTCCCTGTCGGCTGTTGGTGATACAATAATAATAAAGTCGGATGTTTCCATTGAAAAGATCTCCGCGGATCTTGACAGTCTTGTAAATTCCTGGTATGTAAGCACTGCCCTGGGAGCATATTCGGAATTGCCTTCCGGCGATGCCGGGGAGGGGATAATGTTTTCCGATAGTGTTTATGTTGAAAGGCTTGCAAGGCTCAACACCATTATCAAGATACGATACAACAGCATCATCAGGAATCATATTCATGTTTATACCGTAAATAAAAGAGAACTTTTCAGTGCGATCCTTGGCTTGAAGGATTATTATTTTCCCATGATAGAGGATATTTTCGACTCATACGGCATTCCTACCGAACTTAAATACATGGCCATTATTGAATCGGCACTCAATCCCAATGCTGTTTCAAGGGTGGGAGCAACGGGATTATGGCAATTCATGAACAGTACCGGCCGTATGTACGGTCTTACCGTAAATTCCGTGGTTGATGAAAGGAGAGATCCGGTAAAAGCAACCCATGCCGCTGCAAGATATATGAAGGATCTTTACAATATTTACAAAGACTGGATACTTGTGATAGCTGCCTATAATTGCGGACCGGGTAATGTGAACAAGGCAATCAGACGTTCTGACAACAGAAAGGATTACTGGGAGATTTATTACAGGCTGCCCCGGGAAACAAGAGGTTATATTCCGGGATATATTGCAGCTGCCTATGCGGTCAACTTCTATGATGAGCACAATATCAGGCCTCTTCCCCTGAATTTTCCCGTGGCAACTGATACAATCATGATTGACAAGGATATGCATCTTACCCAGATTTCCGAAGTGATGGGAATACCTGAAGGCGAGCTTCGTATGCTGAATCCCCAATACAGGACAGGACTTGTTCCGGGACTGACCAAACCGATGCCAATAACGCTTCCCCTAAATCATCTCAGTGATTTTATCGGCTTGAATGATACCATCCGGGGATATAAGGCTGATATATATCTGAACAAAAATATAAGTGTGGCGGATCCTGCCAGGTCAGCGGCAGCCTCCTCCTATACACCCCCTGATGTAAAGGGCAGGACAAAGCTTGTTTATACAGTAAAGGAGGGAGATAACCTAGGCTATATATCGGAATGGTACCGTGTTGGCCTGTCGGATCTGAGATACTGGAATAATATTTACCGCAATACCATCCGGATAGGACAGAAGCTTTCAGTATTCGTTGATCCCTCAAAGGCCGATTTTTATGCCAGAGTCGACAAGATGTCCTTTGCCGAGAAGCAGACAATGATCGGGAAAAGTGTTCCCCTGCAGCCACAGTCGTCACAGCTTTACACCGGCGGAGGATCGGATGGTGAATACATCACATACACAGTCAGGTATGGCGACACTATATGGAATATAGTGAAGAAATATGACAGCGTGACCATATCTGATATTCTCTCGCTCAACAATATTACGGATCCCCAGAAGATACAGGTGGGTCAGGTGCTGAGGATCAAAAAGAAAAGCTGACTGTCAGTGTTCCCGGCGCCGGATCTTCAATATCTGTTTTTCATATTTCAGTGATCATACGTTTCCCCCGGAAACAGGGCGGGCATAGGTCAGGACGTCAGCTCCCCTTATGTCATCCTTGCAGAGAATAATGAGTCTTTCAAGTACGTTCCTGAATTCCCTGATGTTTCCGGTCCAGGTAATTTTCTGGAGCTCTTCGATGGCATCCTGGGTGATAATCTTCTTGCTCATTCCATACTCATTGCATATCAGAGTGTTAAAATGATCCGCAAGCAGGGGTATATCTTCTTCTCTTTCATTGAGCGTAGGCACATGTATCAGTATCACGCTCAGCCTGTGATACAGATCTTCCCTGAAGGTATTATTTTCAATTTCCTTCTTTATATTTTTATTTGTGGCAGTTACAATCCTTACGTTTACGGATATATCCTTATCAGAGCCCACCCTGCTTATTTTATTTTCCTGAAGAGCCCTCAGTACCTTTGCCTGTGCCGAAAGGCTCATGTCACCGATTTCATCAAGGAAAAGTGTTCCTCCGCTGGCCTGTTCAAATTTTCCGATACGCTGTTTAATGGCTGATGTAAATGAGCCCTTTTCATGTCCGAATAATTCACTTTCGATAAGTTCCGACGGAATGGCGGCACAATTAACTTCGACGAAGGGGCCCTTTGCCCGCTGACTTTTTTCATGTATCTGATGTGCAACCAGTTCCTTTCCGGTGCCGTTGGCTCCGGTGATGAGCACCCTTGCTTCTGTCGGCGCCACCCTGTCGATCATCTCTTTCACCTTTCTGATCGCTTCAGATTCACCGACAATTTCATACATCCTGCTCACCTTGTTCCGGAGTACCTGTGTCTGGTTGATCAGTTTGGACTTGTCCGTGGCGTTCCTTATAGTGATCAGAAGCCTGTTAAGGTCAAGCGGCTTTTCAAGAAAATCATAAGCACCTTTTTTAATTGATTCAACAGCCGTATCTATGTTTCCGTGGCCCGATATCATGATGACAGGTGTTGCTGACGAGATTCCGGTAATCCTGTGAAGCACCTCCAGTCCGTCCATCTTGTGCATCTTGATATCACACAACACTATATCATAAGTGTTGGCGGAGAACAATTCGATTCCCTTCTCCCCGTCTTCTGCAAGATCCACTTCATGCTTCTCATATTCAAGAACATCCCTGAGAGTGTTCCGGATAGCCTTCTCATCATCAATTACCAGTATTTTTGACATTTTTTCGTTATTTATTGAATTCATAATAATATTATCCCGTGTATTTCAGCCACTTCCAGAGCTCCTTCCAGGAACTCTTTTTCCCGTACATCAGGATTCCTGTGCGGTACACCTTTGCAGCCATCCATACAAAGGCAGCAAAGGTTATCAGCATCACTGCCATGGATACGGTCAGCTGCCATGCCGGAACACCAAAGGGTATTCTGGCCATCATCACTATGGGTGAAGTCAGGGGAATGACTGAAAACCAGAATGCCACTGAACTCTCGGGATTCTGCATTGTTCCCATGGCAACCAGTAGTGCCAGTATGATGGGTATTGTTACCGGCAGCATGAACTGCTGGGTTTCTGTTTCATTGTCGACAGCCGATCCTATAGCGGCAAATATTGCTGCATACAGGAGATAGCCCGTTATAAAGTAGAAAGTGAAGGAAAAAAGAATCAGCAGCCAGTTTTGATTCATTGCACTGTCGAATATTTTTGTGAATTCAGCCATGTCGGGAGAAAGGTCTGCCTGATCCGGGAGCGGAACTGATGCTGACTGTTTTGCCGACATAATATCCTGCGTGACGCTTTGTGTGATTTCCCGGGTGCCGGTTTTATTCAGGATGCTTGATTTTACAATGCTTACTGCGCCTATTGTCAGAAAGATCCAGATCAGGAACTGGGTAAGTCCCACGAGGGCTATTCCTATGATTTTACCCATCATAAGCTCTTCCGGTTTTACTGAAGATACAATAACTTCGACAACCCGGCTGGTCTTTTCCTCTATTACACCTCTCATCACCTGGGATCCAAAAATAAAAACCAGCATATACATCAGCAGACCTCCCATATAGGCCAGTGCCATGGATATTCCCGTGCTTGTTTCGGTGGCTTTGCCTGTTTCATCAACAAGTCTGGTGGATACCGAAACATGTGTGCGTATCTGTGTCAGTATTGAATCGAGGTTCTGAATATCGTAGCTGAGAAGTTTCTGTCTCTCTATTTCCTTTTTCAGGGATCCGGAAATATGTTCAATAAGCCCGATATCCGGCTGCTTTTTGGAATAAAGTATCGGATTGTTCAGGGCATGGGGTGACAGATAGAGAATTCCGAAATATCCCGCCTGGTCAAATGAGGTGATTATATCATTGATGCGGACATTGTCGAGATAGACAAATTTTTCGTTCCCGGTATCAGGAATAATGTTCCTGAAGATCCGGGTATCCTCTTCAATTACGGCTATCTTTTTATCGGCCTTGTCCCCGGAGAACATGATAAGCGGAATAAGTATTACAAATCCTGCCACAAGGAGAGGAGCCAGGATGGTCATAATGATAAAGGATTTTTTCCTGACCCGCGTGAGGTATTCTCTTCTTATTATTATTGCCGTTTTATTCATGGTCCTGCTGTTTCTCTGAATTAATATTATTCTTCCCTGCGTGATTCCACTACCCTGATAAATATTTCATTCATTGAAGGCAGTGCGGGATTGAATGAAATAATATTTCCCCTGTCAAGAAGGGAATTCAGAATCTCGTTGTTGGATATTCCGTCAGCAGTTCTGAGCCGGATACCTGTCCTGCCGTTTTCGTACTTCCTGTCAATAATTTTGAATCTGCCGTTTTCTGCAACATTCACATCACCGCTGAAAGTGAGGTCATATTCATTGGCTGCCCACTTGTTCCGTATCCCGCTTACACTTCCTTCCAGGATGGTTTTTGCCTTGTCGATAAGGCTTATATTATCACATAGTTCTTCAACCGATCCCATATTATGGGTTGAGAAAATTATTGTCGCCCCCTTGTCACGTAAAAACAGGATTTCATTCTTGATAATGTTGACATTTACAGGGTCAAATCCCGTGAAAGGCTCATCGAATATTATCAGTTTCGGTTCATGCAGGACCGTAGTTATAAACTGGACCTTCTGCTGCATGCCCTTGGACAGTTCTTCCACCTTCCTGCCCCACCAGTCAATAATTTCCAGTTTCCTGAACCAGTATTTCAGTCTCCGCATGGCTTCATGCTTTGAAAGACCCTTAAGCCGGGCGAAGTACAGGGCCTGTTCCCCGACTTTCATCTTTTTGTATAATCCTCTTTCCTCGGGGAGGTAACCGATTTTCCTTACGTCTTCCGGACTCAGCTTTTTACCGTCAAGAAATAATTCTCCGGAATCGGGACCGGTGATCTGGTTGATTATTCTTAAGAGTGTCGTTTTCCCTGCACCGTTCGGACCCAGTAATCCGTATATACATTTCGCTGGAACGGAAATGCTTACCTTGTCCAGTGCGGTGAGATTCCCGAATTGCTTGGTAATGTTCACAGCTTCAAATAGTGCCATTGAAGAAATAGTTTAGAGATAATAAGAAATGTAAATATAAAAAACTCTGCGGATCTTTATCCCGATAAGGCCCGGAGTTCTGTTCAATCAGAAAAATTCCGGGACAGTTGCTTTTCCGGCAGCAGACCTTTCAGGGGAGAGCTTGCCTCAGAAACTGTTGTAAAAGATGTTGATGGGTTAATGTATTGAAAAAACAGAGATCAGGCCGGGAAATTAAGGTCGGAAGCAAAGAGGATGGGAAGCAGGCTCCCGGTAAACTGCGCTGCAGTTTTAATCGAAATATCCTCTCATTCTTTCAAAAAATCCCTTGTCGGATTTGTCGGGCCGGGGAGTGAATGAGTCGGAATTCTTGAATTTTTCAATGATTTTCAACTCTTCGCGGCTTATATTTTTTGGTATCCACACATTGACATTTACCAGCAGGTCGCCCCGTCCGTATGCGTTTACCTCCGGAAGGCCCTTGCCCCTCAGTCGTAGTATTTTACCGGGCTGGGTTCCGGGTTCGATTTTTATCTTGACATTATTTTCCACAGTAGGTATCTCGACGTGGATGCCAAGGATTGCTTCCGGAATGCTGATAAACAGATTATAAATAAGATCATTCCCTTCCCTGATCAGTTCCGGATGTTCTTCCTCTTCAATCAGTACAAGAAGGTCGCCGTTGACACCTCCGCGCCTGGCTGCATTTCCTTTTCCCGAAATTGTCATCTGCATTCCCTTTGCCACGCCCGCAGGGATATTGATTTTTATAACCTCGTCTTTCTTTACTATCCCCTCGCCATAGCAGACAGGGCACTTTTTTGTGATTGTCTTACCTTCTCCGCCGCAGGTGGGACAAACAGAAGCTGTTTGCATCTGGCCCAGAAGAGTGTTGGTTATTCTTGTTACCTGTCCTGTGCCATGACATGTCTGGCAGGTTGAAATACTGCCGGAATCAGCAGCTCCTGATCCTTCGCAGGTCTTACAGCTGACGTATTTGCTTACCCTGATCTTCTTTTCGGTTCCGTTGGCTATTTCCTTAAGGCTTAGTCTGACTTTCACCCTGAGATTGGTACCCTTATTGACCCTGCGGCCTCCTCTGCGGCCTGAGGTGAAACCGCCAAAACCTCCGAAAGCATCACCGAAAATATCTCCGAATGAAGAAAAAATATCCTCTATTGTCATTCCTCCGCCGGTGAATCCGCCGGCAGCGCCTCCCATCCCCGCATGTCCGAATCTGTCATATCTCGATCTTTTTTCATCGTTTGACAGGACTTCGTAGGCTTCTGCTGCTTCCTTGAAATTCTCTTCGGCTTTCTTGTCCCCGGGATTTTTGTCAGGATGATATTTCAGCGCCTGTTTTCTGTAGGCTTTCTTTATATCTTCCTTTGTAGCGTTTTTCGCCACTCCAAGAACCTCATAATAATCTCTTTTCTCCATTCTTTTCAGATTTCCTCAACAACGGGCTGCTGTCAGTGCCACTCACCGGTGAATTCAATCCCCCACAATTACCTTTGAGTGTCTTATCACTTTATCCAGCAGATAATATCCCTTCTGAATCACTTCAACTACTCTGCCTTTTTTGTTTTTATCCTCAACCGGCATTTTGCCCACGGCATCGTGAAGATCGATATTAAAAGGAATATCCAGCGCCTCAACTTCGGAAACACCATTCTGTTTCAGAAAATCCAGGAACTTTGCATGAATAAGGTCAATACCTTCCTTAACGGCATTGTGGTCCCTGGTGTTTTCCATGTTTGCCAGAGCCCTTTCGAAATCATCCATAAAAGGCAGTATCTTCAATAAAATATTTTCTGAGGCGAATTTTGTCAGATCCATCTTTTCACGCAGGGTTCTTTTCCTGTAATTGTCAAACTCGGCTGAAAGGCGAATATATTTATCCTGCATCTCTGCCAGTTTTTCCTCCAGTACCTCTTCCGCAGATACAACTTTGTCAGCTGTCATGGATTCCTCTTCATCAACTGCTATGGACTGCTCCTCCGGATCTGCTGCGGCAGATTCGTTTTCCACAGCCTGGTCAGCGGATTCTGTATTTGTGTTATCTTCCTCGTTATCAGATTTTATTTCCTTTTGATTATGATTAATATCCTCCCTGAAGCTGCTTTTCTTTTTGCTCATTATATTAATATTTCGATTTCGAAAATAAAACCCATCAAATAATCTGCCATGAAAACAGGCTTGACAATTTGGCAGAACATATCTACGGGAAAAATCTAATTCTCCGGATGCGGATCCCGGGTGAGTTAATAGCTGTTCCTTTCAGTCCTGCATTTTTATCAGAACCGGTAAAAGTTGTCCGGTAATTTTCTCCGGGATAAGCAGGCAGACACAGATGATCCGGAGATCCTCGTCTGTTGAATCCTGAGAGCTGATTTACCTTTAAGGGAATTGGCTCCCTGAACAATACAGGCAGCCATCAGTGCCTGTTGTGAGCCTTTTTCCTGCCGTATTGCTTGCTCTGCTGTTTTCCGTGTGATTTGCCCTGTTGCTGTTTTTTTCTGGGCTGGGGCAGTAACTCTTTTATTTCCAGTATTTTTACGCCTTCGGTGATCTTAAGTTTTCCTCCCGACAGGAGGTTCAGATCTGAAATAATAATTTCATCGGTTACCTGGTTTCTGTTCCAAGTAACATATGACTTTTTCATCTGGTTTACGATGAGGTTTGTGAGGTATTCCTTCTCCGGACCCTCTTCCAGTTTACTGGCGGCCTCAATCATTATTTCTATTATTCCGCCGTAGTGGAGGAATCTTATATTACCCTGCCGGTAAGGTATCTGATTTGGCTTTTCAGTAAATTTTCCCCTCTCGGGAGATGGATAGGGTGAATCAATATCCAGTTCAAAATCTGCAATGAGGGCCAGATGATCCCATAACTTATGTCTGAAATCTCCTTCATCGCGAAGGTGAGGATTAAGATTGCCCATAATCTGAATCAATGTCCTGGCCGCACGGTTTCTTTCATTCCTGTCTTTAATGGTTTTGATATGGTCAGTCATTTTCTGAACATTCCTGCCGTATTCCGGCAGGGCCATCCTTTTCCTCTGAGTATTGTAGTCGTAGTTCATCAAAATAAATGTATTTATCGCAAAGCTAATAATTTAAAGCAAATAAGTTTCGTGTTAATATAATAAAAGAAGCTGAGAAATCCTTGCTGTATCATTATTCCCTTTCTTTCCGGTACAGTTCTCTGAAGCCTTCGTTGTGCCTGCCCAGCAGGGATCTTGAGGTTTTTATGAATCTTTGCATTTGCTGGAAGTCGTCCCTTTCCTGGAAAAAATCCGGATTGTTTTCAAATTCACTGCAGGGAAGGATGTAGAATTTCTTTTTCCCATTCTCAACAGGAGTGTAAACCCATGTAAGATAGTATCCTGCATCGGTGATTACAACTGAACTGTCTCTGCGGGCGACCTCAATCCTCACCATTGAACCGCCGTCGGTAAGCGGTTTCCTCTGGTTGGATACAAAGTTTCCAAGGGAATAGACCAATGCCTTGTTCCTGAAAATGGGATTGTCTTTTTTCCAGACCATCTTTTGCAGGACGTGGGGATGGGAACCAATGATAAGATCAGCACCCCTGTAAAAAAAATAATTGGCCAGATTTGTCTGTTCTTCCGAAGGAATGGTATCATATTCTATACCCCAGTGCAGTGCAAGCACAAGGAGGTCGGGATTCAGGGACCTGGCTTTTTCGATACCGGCACTTATTTTTTCCCTGTCCAGCATGTTCACAATCACGGGCGGAGGAACGGGAATTCCGTTTGTTCCATAGGTATAATTGAGAAAGGCAACGGAAATACCGTTTTTATTTATCATCAGCGGCTGCAGGGTGTCCGCTGATGCCTTGTCGCGGAATATTCCCGTATGCATGATCCCTATGCTGTCGAGTCTGGAGATGGTATTCAGGATTCCCCTGTTTCCTCTGTCGGCTGTATGGTTGTTTGCAGTGAACAGGCATTCTATGCCTGCATTCATACATGCTGCTGCAAGAGCCGGGGGAGAACTGAACTGCGGATATCCCCTGTATGGCGGTCCTGCCAGTGTAAGCTCCAGGTTGGCAGCCGTGAAATCACAACTTTCAATAATAGGCCTGACATATCTGAACTGATCATCATAATTATACGATTCTGTTTCCTGATCCCATGCAGCCTTTATCTGTGTATCATGTCCCATTATATCGCCTATAAAGAGCAATGAGAGCTTTTGTTCCTCATTGCCGGACGTCTGGCTTGTGAGCCTGCCGGACTGGATAAGAAAAAGAACGCTTATTGTCAGTATTGTTTTAAATGTAATTGTAAGAAGGATTTTCCGGTATGTTCCAGTAGTTGATTTTATTGCTTTCATCACAGGGCAAAGATAATTTATTTGTACATTTGTTCTCCTTTTTTGCTGTTTATTGTGCTTAAACAGATGGCAATCATGGAATCAGACAAAGAGAATCCGGGAATACGCAGGTTTTCCACTGCATTGTCCGCAGCCGTACTGGCTATGGTTTTTGGTTCACTCGGAACCAGTCCCCTTTATACAGTAAGATCCCTTGTCAGCTTCGGTTCCGGAAATCCTGATGAATTACTGGTTTACGGGGGTTTGTCATGTATTTTCTGGACTCTGACTCTTTTGGCCACCATCAAATATGTGTTTGTGTCCCTGGAGAGCGGCAACAATGGTGAAGGCGGCATTTTTGCGCTTTTCAGCCTGATAAAAAGTAAGGCTCCCTGGGCCGCTCTTCTGACAATGATTGCGGGTGCGGCCTTTCTTGCCGACAGCGTTATTATGCCGGCGATTACAATAACATCCTCAATAGAAGGATTCAAAATACTGAAACCCTCATTGCCGGTTTTCCCGATAGTTCTGGTAATAATCACTGTGCTGTTCTTTGTTCAGCAGTTCGGGGTTAGCGGAATGGGAAAATTCTCCGGCGGGGTCATGGCAGTATGGTTTGTGATCCTGGCAACACTGGGGATAAAGGGCATAATGACTCATCCCGGTATTCTCAAAGCCCTCAGTCCGGCATATGCTTATCATTTTATAAGGGAATACCCGGGCGGATTCATACTTCTGGGTGCAGTATTCCTTTCGGTAACCGGTGCCGAGATGATATATGCAGGACTTGGAACTTTTGGAAGCAGGAATATCAGAATATCCTGGACATTTGTCAAAACAGCACTTGTACTGAATTACTTCGGACAGGGAGCATGGCTGATGTCCGGCATGGAATCAGCTGCCCGGACCAATCCTTTTTTTTCAATGATGCCTTCGTGGTTTCTTGTTCCGGGAATAATAATTGCATCGGCAGCTTCCATAATTGCCAGTCAGTCAGTAATCAGGGGATCATTCAGCCTGATGGGCGAAGCCGTTTCACTTAACTTGTGGCCAAAAATAAAAATACTTCATCCCACAAAATCAAGAGTCAACATCTATATTCCGTTTGTCAACTGGTTTCTCTGGATATCATGCAGCATTACTGTGGTCCTTTTCCGGGAATCATCTGACATGACTATGGCATACGGCCTGGCAATCAATATAATGGAAATAATGACCACCCTGCTGCTGTCGTACTTCCTGCTGCAGAAAGGTATAAGTCACCGGCTTGTGCTGATACTTCTGATGGTCTATCTGCTGGCGGAAGGAAGCTTTCTTGTTGCGAACCTGAATAAATTCAGTTCGGGAGGATGGTATACCATTCTGATCACTTCAGTATTATTCCTGGTAATGTACGGATGGTATTTCGGACGGAAATTAAAGAACCGTTATATCACATTTGCCGATCTTGACAAATACCTGGATCTGTTCAGGGATTTGAGCGGGGATGAATCAATTCCTCTGTATGCCACAAACCTGGTTTATATTATAAAGGCAAACAGGGAGGATCAGGTTGAATCAAAGGTGATCTATTCAATATTTTATAAGCAGCCCAGGCGGGCAAAAACCTACTGGCTTCTTCATGTAGACAGGGTTGATGAGCCTAACAGGTTTGATTACAGGGTAAAACAAATCATACCTGGTCTGCTGATCAGAATAGATTTCAGGATAGGATTCAAGGTTGATCCAAAAATCAATCTCTATTTCAGGGAAGTGATTGAAGATATGATGGAGGCAGGCGAGATATCCCCTGAAAGCGGCTATGATTCCCTGAAAAAACATGGTCTCCGGGGTGAGTTCATATTTGTCCTTATTGACAGGATAATGCTTCGTGATGTCAAGCTGTCTGCTTCCGAAAATTTCATACTTATGCTTCACCAGCTTGTAAGACAGCTTGGTCAGTCTGAAGAAAAGGCTCTTCATCTGGATTCAACCAGCATTCTGGTGGAAAAAGTTCCGATAATTATTGATCAGCCTGTTCCACAAAGAATACGAAGGATACAGAATTAGCTGCCAGATATTTTTTCTCTTTTGTGTAAGGGTTTTTATTCTGAAAGAAATTATGTTAATTTGGGGAAGGGTAAATTATTTAAACAACATTGCTTCAACAGGAATTCAATGAAAAAATCACTAAACGCGGCAATTTTCCTGATCCTTTTTTCAGGACTTGCACAATCACAGTCAAACGCCTGGAAGCCGGCAGGCGATAAGATCACCACTCCATGGGCAGCAGAAGTTAATTCTCTCAGCCCTCTTCCGGAATATCCCAGACCCCAGATGGTACGGGATTCCTGGAAAAATCTGAACGGATTATGGGATTATGCTATTACTCCTGAGGGAAGTGCCAGACCTTCGGTTTTTGATGGCAGGATACTGGTTCCTTTTGCGGCAGAATCGGCATTGTCGGGTGTGAACAAAACCGTTGGACCTGATAATATCCTGTGGTACAGGACAAGATTTACCATCCCTTCGGATTTCAGAAGAAAGAATATACTTCTCCATTTCGGGGCAGTAGACTGGAGATCGGAGATTTATGTGAACGGAACACTTGTTGGTTCGCATCAGGGCGGGTATGATCCCTTTACCTTTGATATCACCGCTTTTGTAAGGGGAAGCGGTTCACAGCTCCTGGAGGTGAAAGTCACTGATCCGGCAGACCGGGGTCCTCAGCCCAGGGGCAAGCAGGTACTCAATCCCTCGGGGATATGGTACACTTCGGTAACGGGAATATGGCAGACTGTCTGGATTGAAGCTGTTCCGAAAACCTATATATCATCCACACGGCAGGTTCCCGATATTGACAGGGAGATACTGAAACTGGAAGTTGACGTTCAGGAGGCCCTTCCCGGGGATATGATCCGTGTTACTGCATGGGACGGAGGGAAAATGATTTCAGAATATGAAGCTGCTGCCGGAACAAAAATTGAATTGCCGGTACCGGGCCCCAGACTGTGGTCACCCGATGATCCTTTTCTGTATGATCTGAAAATCTCTGTGATGAGAAAAGGCAAAGTGACCGATGAGGTTAAAAGTTATTTTGCCATGCGGAAGATATCCCTTGAACCTGATGCTGACGGATGGCTGAGAATGATGCTTAATAACAGCTTTGTTTTCCAGTATGGTCCGCTTGATCAGGGCTGGTGGCCCGACGGATTATATACTGCCCCGACGGACGAGGCATTGCTGTTTGATATTGTCAAAACAAAGGAGATGGGTTTCAATACAATACGCAAACATGTAAAATCTGAACCGGCAAGATGGTATTATCACTGTGACAGGATCGGGATGCTGGTCTGGCAGGATATGCCGAGTGGTGACCTGGGCGGAAACCAGTGGAACACCCGTCCGGGTATGGAGGGCGGATCAGACAAGATACGGACACAGGAATCGGAGATGATCTTCCGTACGGAATGGAATGCAATAATGGATTATCTGTTCAATTATCCCTGTATTGTCGTCTGGGTGCCTTTCAACGAGGCCTGGGGCCAGTTCAAAACAGCGGAAATAACCAAATGGACTATGCACAAGGATCCCTCAAGACTTGTTAACAGTGCGAGCGGGGGAAATTTCCACGAGGTCGGGCATATTCTCGATCTCCATAATTATCCCGGTCCCGTGATGGCACGGCCCGAGATTTTTGGCACGAAACAGGCACTGGTCCTCGGGGAATTCGGCGGACTGGGACTTCCTCTTGAGGGACATACCTGGCTGGACAGGGATAACTGGGGATACAGAACTTTTCAGGATGCGGATACCCTTTTCAAAACGTATTCGGCTTATCTCGGCCAGATGGTTCCGTTTATAAAACGGGGACTTTCGGCGGCAATTTATACCCAGACCACTGATGTGGAGATCGAAACCAACGGTCTTCTGACATATGACAGGAAGGAGATGAAGGTTCCCGCGGAAAAACTGAGGACGGCAGCCAGGAAAATGTATGAAGCTGCAAAAACCGTTCTGTTCCGGTAAAGGCAAATTATTATATTTGCCCCCTTGTTTAATATTTCAATATGGAAATAATTCAAACGGTTGTTGACTGGTACATGGTCAACCTGAACTATTTTACCGTAGCTCTGCTTATGGCCGTCGAGAGTTCTTTCATTCCCTTTCCCTCGGAAGTGGTTATTCCCTTTGCTGCCTACAAGGCGGCACAGGGCGGAATGAATGTTTTCGGGGTGATTATTGCCGGAACAATCGGGGCAATGATCGGAGCGCTTGTCAACTACTATCTTTCACTTTATCTCGGCAGACCCCTGGTTTATAAATTTGCTGATTCAAGACTCGGGAAAATGTTACTTCTTTCAAAGGAGAAAGTGCAGCATGCGGAAAACTATTTTATCAGGAACGGTAATTCGTCCACTTTCATAGGAAGGCTTGTTCCTGCTGTCCGGCAGCTTATTTCAATACCTGCGGGACTGGCAAAAATGAATATGCGTAATTTCCTGCTGTATACTGCGGCAGGAGCAGGACTCTGGAATATTATACTGGCTGTTATCGGTTACTTTGTATATGAACTGAGGGATAAAATATTTCCCTATCTCGGACATATCCTGATTGGCCTGGGAGTTGGTTTTGTGATTTATCTTATTATCAGAAGCAGACTGAATAATAAGAAAAACAAAAATGACGGGGAAGAATCCGGACAGGTAATAACACAACAATAATGTTTTCTTTGGAAAAGAAGCATTGTCACTGGAAGAGAGGCATTGTCACCGGCTGACCCGAATATTTTTTTTCATGGTCGAGAAGCCATTTCTTTCTACTGACTCCGCCTCCGTAACCAACCAGGCTTCCATCAGATCCGATCACCCTGTGGCAGGGGATAATGATTCCTATCCTGTTTGATCCGTTGGCTCCTGCCACCGCCCTTACTGCCAGGGGATTATTCAATGCATCAGCCTGTTTCTGGTAAGAGATCGTTTCGCCATAGGGTATTTTCAGAAGCTCGTTCCATACAGCCTGCTGAAATTTCGTGCCTGGTGTCAGCAGGGGAAGATCAAATTCTGTTCTTCTGCCTGCAAAATATTCCTTCAGCTGTTTCCTCAGATGCCTGAGATGAATATTCCGGCCCTGTCTGATTTCGGAATTCAGAAGTTTCTTCAGATCACTGAGTTCTCTGGATACCTTCATGCAATCCGCGAATTCAAGCAAACAAATTCCTTCCTTTGTGGCACCTGCAAGCATTTCGCCCAGGGGAGTGCTGATTCTGGTGGTTTTTATCATGACCTGCATATTTATGAGTTCCGTCTCCATGAACCGCTATCCGGTTATTCCGCAATTTCGTCCGGCATCGGGAAAGCCCGTCGGCCGGATTCATTTACTGCTACGGAGATTTTCCCGGGCCTGATCTGATATATTTTATGTTGCGGAACCTTAATGCTGACCAGTTTTCATCGAGAGAAACCATTCGTGTCCCGTGGAATCCCATATCATTAAGTGATTTCCACCCTTTGTAGTGCTCAGGTTCCGGTGAAAATTTTTTTGCATATTTTTTCGGATAGCAGAACCATAAAGTTCCGTCCGCTGTAAGATTATGCAGCACCATGGGAGAGATATTGCTGACTTCCCTGATGGTGGTGACAAAAATTATCATGAAACCATAAGGGCATCTTTGGTCTATCTCAGTGTCAATAATTACTTCCCTGTATTTTTCTGATACTTCTTCAAGAAACTTTTCTCCGGCGTTTATAATGGCTATCCTGTTATCTCCTTTATAATTGAGTTTGTTAAGCATACTTTCTGTCACAGAATCATAGGAACAGCTAAATTAACAAAAAATTGAATCAGAGAAAAAAAGACTGTATCTTTGTGTCATCTGAAAATGGGGTGCCTTAATATTACGGGCTGAGATCATACCCTTACACCTGATCCGGATAATGCCGGCGGAGGGAAACAAACTCACAATTTACGGCAGCCGGAAGATTAAAACCTCATTTTCTGCAAAAACAGAGTCGAAACAGGAAATTTGTTGAAAGATGAGATTAAAGTGTATTTTAATTTTTTTTGCGTGCGTTTTTGCTTTCCGGCAATCTTTTGCTTTTCAGGAAAGTAATTCCGTGATACGAGGGATGATAAGCGGAGAGGATGGCAAGCCTCTTTCGGGAGCGGGCATAGGTATTGAAGGTACATTCCGGGGAACCCACAGCGATGCAGATGGCTATTATCACCTTGATGGTCTGAAGGATGGTATTTACAGACTCAGATTTTCATTTGTCGGTTATGAATCGCAGCTTGTCAGTGTTGATCTGGCCGGAGAAACTGTTCTGGATATGGTTCTTGTGGAGAAATCCTTTCTGGCAGGTGAAGTCATTGTTAATGCGACAAGGGCAGGGTCACGTTCGCCCATGGCCTATACTTCGGTTGACAGGGAAATTGTATCGGGGCAGAACAGCGGCGTGGATCTGCCCTTTCTGCTGAGTCTGACTCCTTCCCTGGTGGAAACTTCCGAATCAGGCAACGGGGTTGGTTATACCAGTCTCAGAATAAGGGGAACCGATGCAAGCCGGATAAATGTCACGGTCGACGGTATTCCGGTCAATGATTCTGAATCGCAGCAGGTGTTCTGGGTGAATCTTCCCGACCTGGCATCCTCTATTGATAATATCCAGATACAGAGGGGAGCAGGAACTTCTTCAAACGGTGCCGGAGCATTCGGGGCAACCCTTAATATGCAAACTGCCATTGCTGGTAATGAGCCTTTTGCACAGGCAGGCATATCGGCGGGTTCCTTCAATACATCCAGAAAAATGATTGCTGCAGGTACAGGATTGCTTGCAGACAGATTTACTTTCGGACTGAGATTTTCGGATGTGAAAAGTGACGGATATATCGACAGAACCGGCTCTGATCACCGGTCGGCATTCATAAACGGTGCATTACGGACCGGCCGGTCCAGTCTAAAAGCCGGCATAATCCTCGGGGAGGAACACACAAGGATCGGATGGCTGGGAGTTCCTGCAGAGATGCTTTCCGTTAACAGGAAATATAATCCGGCAGGGGAATATACCGACAAGGACGGTATTGTGCGGTATTATGACAATGAAAGTGATAATTACAGGCAGAACCATTACCGTCTTGTTTATGATACAAGAGCTGGTGAGAATTTAAGTTTCAGTACTGCACTTCATTATACAAACGGCACAGGTTATTATGAACAATATAAGGAGAACAGCCATTTGTCCGATTATGGCCTTTCGGAAATAAATCTGAATGGTTCTGTAATTACCCGAAGCGATCTTGTCAGGAGAAAATGGATGAAGAACGATTTCTATGGTCTGGTCTATTCCTTCAAATACAGGAATGAAAAACTGGAGGGTATTCTCGGAGGAGGAGTTAACCACTATTCTGGTGATCATTACGGGCGGCTGATCTGGATGAGGCATACCGGAGACCTGGAGAAGGACCATCAGTGGTATTTAAACAGCGGAATCAAGGGAGAATTCAGCATTTTCGGAAAGCTGGAATATATGCTTACAGGAGGACTTTCATTTTTCACCGATCTTCAGTTCAGGCATATTAACTACAGGATGGAGGGTATGGATGATGATCTGAAGGACCTGGACCAGAAGCATAATTTCCGTTTCTTTAATCCCAAGGCGGGCCTGTTTTATTCCATTAACCGAAACCAGGATGCATACCTTTCTTTTTCAATGGCTAACCGTGAGCCGACCAGAACCGATTTCAAGGAAGCTGCAGATGATCCCGGGGCCACACCGAAACATGAAACATTATACGATACAGAGCTTGGATACAAAAGAAGGGGTGAAAAATATTCCGTGGCGGCCAATCTGTATCTAATGTATTACAGGGACCAGCTTGTCCCGACAGGTGAACTGAGCAGTACGGGCCGTTCAATCATGACGAATGTTCCGAAAAGCCATCGCCTGGGTATTGAGCTGATATCTGCCCTTAAGCCTGCAGCATTTTTCAACTGGGATTTCAGTATTACCCTGAGCAGGAATAAAATTTCCGGATTTATTGAGTATTATACTGATTATAATACATCTGACTGGTCGAAGGAATATAAGAGCAAGGATCTGGGGACGGTCGATATAGCATATTCCCCTTCCGTGACAGGCGTCAGTGATTTGAAATTCAGAGTTCTAAAAAATACTGAACTGCATTTTACAAGTAAATATGTGGGGATGCAATATTTCGACAATACCATGAGCAGTGAAAGAAAGATCGATCCTTATTTCGTCAATAATTTCCGGATCGATTTCGAACCTGCAGTCCGGAGATTGAAAAACACCCGTTTCCAGTTCATGCTGAACAATATTTTTAATAACAGATATGAAAGCAACGCTTATGGCGGCAACTGGTATGAAGACGGGATTGAAAAGACCTGGGCAAGTTATTTCCCGCAGGCAGGAATAAATTTTATGCTAAGAGCTGAGTTGCTGTTCTGAAAATCCCGGTATTGATTATTTCCTGCAGGCAGGAATAAATTTTATGCTAAGAGCTGAGTTGCTGTTCTGAAAATCCCGG
>CAZFVQ010000004.1:99010-133322 GCA_964522415.1 uncultured Rikenellaceae bacterium
TATTGATTATTTCCTGCCGGAGGAATAAATTTCATGCCAAGGGCCGGGTTGCTGTTCTGAAAGCTTCAGGTATTAATGAGTTATGGAAACAATAAATTGGATATCAAAAAATTACATTGAAATATTCGGTGCGCTGGCAGGTGTAGTCTATGTCTTTTTGGAAATAAGGCAGAACATCTGGCTCTGGCCGGTAGGTATAGTCACATCAGCAGCCTATTTGTGGGTTTTTTTCACCGGCAGACTGTATGCTGAAATGTCTCTTCAGGTTTATTATTTGGTTGTCAGTATTATCGGATGGTACTGGTGGGGAAAGAGGATAAATAGAAAGCGGATAAAGGAAAAGCCTCAGGCCGTATCCCTCTCCCCCGGCAGCCTGTCAGGTGATAAGGAGAGCGACGGGCGAGATATGGAAGGAGCAATATGGGAAGCCGGGTCGGGGGAGAGCAGGGAAACAGATGTTGAGTGTAAAAGAATCGGGAACCCGAAGGCAAAAAAACTGGAAGTATCGCGGATCACAGCCGGTCTGGCAGTGGTACTGGCCATTTTCCTGCTTGTGATTTATGCAGGTATCTGGTTTGTTCTCGACAGGTTTACGGATTCTCCGGTACCGGGATGGGATTCCTTTATTACCTCCTTTTCGATAATCGGCACCTTGATGCTGGCGCGGAAGATTTATGAACACTGGTACCTGTGGATCATTGCAAACTGTGCTGCCTCCATCCTGTTTTTCTCCAGGGGCCTGTATCCCACAATGGTACTTTATATGATCTATATGATAATGTCATTTGCCGGTCTCAGGGCATGGAGAAGTAGCATGGATACCTGAATTTATTTTGCAGGCGGAAGAAAAGTATCCGCTATTTCGATAAAAATCCTAACTTTATTGTCTGACAGGAAGCCCGGATATTCAGGTCAGTCTGTCCGGATCCGTCAGATAAGAATCTGTCGCGCGAATTCAACACATGTTTTTGTTTCTTTAACTGCGTCAGACCATGGCTTGATGTCATATTCGAGTTCAATGTCGACATGGATGGGCCATTTCTGCTTCTTTATCAGCAGAAGCACATCAGCAATCGGCACTTCACCCTGACCCCATACCTGGTTGGTATTTACAGGATCAGTTTCCGGGCCGGTTTTATCCTTAATATGAATACTGAAGATCCGGTTGTGATATTTTTCAATTATGGTATTGGGGTGGATGCCAGTGGAACCATAGAAATGGCCGGCATCAAAATTCATCATCACTGCCGGGGATACTGCCAGGAAGGGATCATAGCTGAAGCCAGGTGTGGCAAACTGCATATGGTTGTGGAATATGGCATACATACCGTGCTTCTGTGCAGCCGGACCAAGTTTCGCGACAGCCTCTTCCCCTATTTCTTCGGTAACACCTCCTGCTCCCATTGCCTTTGCTGCCCTGAAGGCATAGTCAATTTCCTCATCCGACCACCGGGCGGGAGAGAATTTAACTATATGAACCTTTATACCGGCATCATTGAATAATTTTCGTGCCTGCTCCACTCTGGACATTGGAAGTGAAAGGCGCCATTCTTTCAGATTCTGGTTGTATTTTGTGATTGCAGCTTCCTGTTCCGGAGTTCTCTGCGGTCGCTGACCGGGTGTTCCCGCAGGACGCTGACCTCCTGCCTGAGGGGGAGGACCAAACATTCCGGCCATTGGATTTTGCGGAGCTCCCAGCCAGGATTCCAGGTCGCCGCTCATAAGCTCAATGGAACTGAGCCCTGACAGGTGGCAATATTTAATGATGTTCTCAACTCCTCCAGGCATGCTTCGCCAGCTGTATGTAATGGCACCTATCTGCACACCGCCGAAATTTGAATCAGGCACAGGGACAGACACAGGGGCAGGAACGGCTTCTTTCATAACGGCAGCCTTCAGGACTGATCCGGGAACAACGCTCAGAGTCGCAAGTGCAGTACCGCTTCCAATAAATTTACGTCTTGATAATTTCATATTTTCAGGATTATGGTGTAAGTATTTCAATTTTATAGTCACAATAAATTTAAGCAAAACATTTCTTGATTATTGAAATTTCAAATGAATTATTCAATAAATGGATTTTTTTGGTCAGCCGCTCATAGTTTTTCCTGATATTTGGATTCTATCTTTTACTGACAGAATAATCTGAGATGCCGGAACATTCCAAAACCATAATTGTTGCTGACGGAAACTTCCCCGTCCATGAGATACCCCTTCATTATCTGAGGAATGCGGAAAGGATTGTGTGCTGCGACGGGGCTGCGGATCAGCTCATAAAAGCCGGACTGTTTCCCCGGGCGATAGTCGGTGATCTTGATTCAATATCCCCGGAGATTGCAGAAAAGTACAGTGACCGGCTGTTTCCCGACAGTGATCAGGAAACAAATGATCTTACCAAGGCAGTGAGATGGTGTACGGAGAGGGGTTACAGGGATCTGCTTATACTGGCAGCCACGGGAAAACGCGAGGATCACACCATTGGCAATATTTCACTTCTTGTGGAATATGCTGCGGAGGCAGAAGTGATGATGGTCACTGATTCGGGTATTCTGCGGCCCTATCTGAAATCCTGTGTTTTCCCGGCAGTTCGAGGCCAGCAGATTTCAATTTTTTCAATTAATCCTGAAACGGAAATTATTTCACGCGGACTTGTTTATCCCCTTGCAGGGAGAAAACTGAGAAACTGGTGGGAAGCCACTCTTAATGAAGCTGCAGGCGATACTGTTGAACTTGAGTTTGAAAAGGGGGCAATAATAGTATTTATGTGTTTTTAACTTCCGGGGCAGGTCCGGCCGCACCGGCCGATGTTGGATTTACCTCCTTTACCAGGTTGATAAGCTGTACCCGGTTCCTGACATTCGTTTTGATGTAAATGCGGGGGGTATGATCTTTTACTGTCTGCCGGCAACAGTGCTGCATAGCTCAGAAAAACAGGGAGAAAAACATTCCCGGGAAAAAACAAAAATAAAGATCAGTCCGATCCATGATTCTGTTGTATAAAAAACGAGAGGAGCATCTCAGATTATCCGGAACTCTCATTTATATCTTCCTGAGTTTTGCAAATCTCAGCAGCAGTTTTTTCCTGCCGCTCTTCTCAAAATCAACTGATGCCGTATTATCGGGTGCTTCACCTTCAAGGGATACAATAATACCGGTTCCGAATCTCTCATGTATCACCGTATCGCCTTTGTTGAATTCCTGTGTGCCGGCAGGACCTGATGCGGAACCACTCCGGTCAGACGTGTCAGGTAAAGGCCGGCCCGTCCCGGGTGAAGCTGCAGCTCCCCTGCCTCCGGTTGTGCGGAATTTTTTCAGACGGGAGGAAGGGATGCCGGTGCGGAACGGCTTTTCTCCGTCCGGGAATGATTTTTCTCCGTCCGGGAATGATTTTCCTCCGCTGCGAAACGGTTTTCCCCCGGTCTGGGGATAATGGATATATTTTTTGTCAATTTCCAGCAGGAACCTGCTGGGATTGCTTCTTTCAAGACTTCCCCATTTATACCTGTTGAGGGCATAGCTCAGAACCACCTGTTTTTTTGCTCTTGTAACAGCTACATAGAAGAGCCGTCTTTCTTCTTCCAGCTCTTTTGCGGAGCCTGAAGACATTGGGGACGGGAAAAGGGTATCTTCCATTCCGACTATATATACATAATTGAATTCCAGTCCTTTAGCAGAATGCATAGTCATCAGTGTAATTTTTTCGCGATCCTCTTCCTTTTCATTATCCTGATCGGTAAGCAATGCGACGTTTGCAAGATAGGCGGCAAGTGTCGAAGGTTCACTGTTGGTTACTGCAGCTTCTGTAAAAGCCTTGATACCATTCAAAAGTTCTTCCATATTTTCATAGCGGCTGATCTCTTCCGGCATTTTTCCGTCACGCAGCTCTTTCATTATTCCCGAGCCAAATGCAATCTCCCTTGCCAGGGAATAGGCATCCGGATTTTCTCTTTCAGCGGAAAATGAGTTGATCAGAGAGCTATAGTTTGTAAGTTTGCTGACTGTTCCTGCATTGAAGTTTGCCTGCAATGTTGCGGTGTTACTGATAATATCCCATGCTGTAGCATTCATGCTTGCTGAAAGCTCCAGTATCTTCCGGATTGTAACGCCGCCAATGCCTCTCCTGGGGTAATTCACTGATCTTTTGAAGGCTTCCTCATCACCGGGATTGATGACCATCCTGAAGTAGGCGAGGATGTCCTTTATCTCCTTGCGTTCATAGAATGAGAGGCCACCGTATATCTTATACGGTATGTTCTTTCTCCTGAGAGTCTCTTCAAAAATACGGCTCTGGGCATTTGTCCTGTAGAGAATGGCAAACTCCTCCCATTTCAGCCGGTAAGTGAGTCTTTTGTCAAAAATATCCGATGCTATGTTGAATCCTTCTTCCATGTCGGTCATTGCCTGCATGACCATTATCCTGTCGCCTTCCTCATTCTGCGAAAAAACGGTTTTTTGGATTTGTCCCTCATTATTTGAGATTATTTCGTTTGCAGCATTCACGATGGTCCGGGTGGATCTGTAATTCTGCTCCAGCTTGAAAAGGCGGGAAGAGGGGTAATCATCCGTGAATCTCAGTATGTTTTCAATTCTTGCTCCCCTGAAGGAGTATATGCTTTGGGCATCGTCCCCGACCACGCAGATGTTTTCGTGCAGTGCAGCAAGTTTTTTTACTATCAGGTACTGGGCGAAATTGGTATCCTGGTATTCATCCACGAGTATGTAACTGAATTTCTGCTGGTATGATGCAAGCACTTCCGGAAAATCCCTGAGTAATATGTTTGTATTAAGAAGAAGGTCATCGAAATCCATTGCATTTGCCCTGAAGCATCTTGTGGAATATATTTTGTATACATCGGCCATAAGCGGTATTCTGCATGATCTGTCATATTCCTGAAGGGAATTGTCAGCGGCATACATTCCGGATGTGATGAGATTATTTTTTGCCGCTGAGATACGGGCAGCAATCACTCCGGCCTTGTAAATGTTGTCATCGAGACTGAGCTCCTTTATGATTGTCCGGATAAGGCTTTTTGAGTCAGTTGAATCATAGATCGTGTAGTTAGGCTGGTATCCCAGTCTGTCGCCTTCGGTCCTTAGTATTCTTGCAAAGATTGAATGAAAGGTTCCCATCCAAAGATATCTGGCTGTTTCGGAACCGGCGATTCCGGCAATCCTGTCCTTCATCTCGCCGGCTGCCTTATTGGTAAAGGTAAGGGCCAGTATCTGGCTTGCGCGCACACCCCTGTGCAGAAGATGTGCTATCCTGTAAGTAAGAACACGGGTTTTTCCGGCACCTGCTCCGGCAATGACCAGGGCGGGACCTTCGGTATTGATAACCGCTTCCCGCTGGGATTCATTCAGTTCGTCAAGATAATCATGGGTCATGAGTTATTTGGTATTACAGATTGCCGGGATGGCAAATTTAATGAAATCAATTTCAGCGGAAGGGAAAGTTGTCTGTTTCTGACATTTTTTTATCAACAGGATATAGCCGGCAGGGTAAGAAATTTCCCGCAGCATGGTATGTCCGGAGGCGGATATTCAGTGAGGCAAAGGGTATGCAGCAGAGCAGGGTTGAGGTTTTGAAACTTATTTTTATTAATATTGCAGAGTGTTATACAATTAAGGTCAGTGTAAGCGTTTATTAAAAAAATCCAGTATTGCCTGTGCGTTTCGGTATTTCAATATTCCTGCTGTTTATACATTTTTGCCTGACGGCCCAGCTGGTTTCACCGGATGCGGTTTCCACGAGATACACTTCCTATCCTTCCGCACCCGGAACCAGGGACCAGATCTTTATTTACTGCAATTCTTCCGCTGTGCAGAAGGGGAGCCTCAGCGCCCTTATTCCCGGAAACAGGGCTCCTTCTGATTTCGCCTGGTACCGCTGGAGCACTTCAGGCAGTAGTTTCAGCATAGCGGTGAAGACAGAAACAGGAGTCCGCAGTTCATCCCTTGACAATCTTGATCCCGGCGGCTACAGGGTGATCATCTCCGGTGGTTATGACACAATCATGACAGCCTGGGTCGTATTTGACGAAGCCCCGTTTGCTTCGGCAAAGCTTATGAATCCGATGAAACATTGCAACTATGTTGCTCTCAGCGGTACCGCCGGCGCTACGGTGAGTTCCTTCGGCTATTCCGATCCCCTTGACGGCAGCGCGCTGAGCCTGAAAAATGAAGTGACCTTTCTCTGGTCATCAGTGCCGGAATCATTAATCCCCTATCCATCTCTCGAGCTTGATCCGAAAATATTTACTCCGCCGCTGGCCGATGTTGTTTACACTTTGCGCGTAAATACCCTGGGATGCAGCAGCTCCGACACGATTGACTATAAATCGATTCATGTAAAAGCGGATTTTACCCTGGACCCGGTGAAGGGAGAAGCACCCCTGGAAGTGACAATAAGTGATAAGTCTGTCAGGGCAGATGTTTATGAATGGGATTTTGGCGACGATACCATTTCAAGCCTTAATAGTCCGCTGATGCACACATACTATAAACCCGGGGAGTACACTATCCTTCTCAGGGTTGAAAGTGATCGTCACTGCATTGATTCAGTCCGTTCGGCAAAAATCATTGTGGAACCGTCAGCTCTTGCCATTCCGAATGTTTTCAGTCCCGACGGGGATGGTTACAATGACAGGTTTATGGTTGATTCCAGATCCCTTAGATATCTGACCATGAGTGTTTTCAGTCGCTCCGGAAGGAAAGTGTATGGCTTCTCCGGAGAGGGTGAAAGACTGAAGGAATGGACAGGCTGGGACGGTAATATTAATAATTCCTCGATTAAAGCTGCTCCGGGCTTGTATTTCTATATTATCAGGGCATACGGATGGGATGACATCAGGTATGACAGCAAGGAATACCGGGGATTTGTATATCTCTACAGATAAAAATACTCCCGTTCGCCGCTGAAAATCTGCGGCTCACAGATTATTTAACAATATTTACGGATAAAAACTTTGTAAACTAAAAAAGTTTTTTCATTTTTACGCTGTTTTTTTTTCGGACAGGCAATGGATAACAGGCAAAGAATAACGGAAGAAGCAGCCCTGATGTTCCATATGTATGGGATCAGGGCTGTTACCATGGATATGCTTGCAAGCCGGCTGAGGATATCAAAAAGAACCATTTACGAGATTTTTCGTGATAAGGATGAACTTTTGACGGGTGTTCTTCGCTGGGCGGGGAAAATGCAAAAGGAACTTATATCAAAGGTGTTTTCCGATTCGCAAAATGTAATCGAAGCCATATTCAGGTTTTTTGAGATAATGGATGATTATTACAGCCGGGTTAGTCCTGCTTTTAAACTTGATTTGAAAAATTACCATCAGGATATAATGCGCGGGCTCAGGGAAGCTGATGAACTGCCCTTTTACAGTGATAATGCCGAGATAATAAGAAGGGGGATCGAAGAAGGTGTTTTCCGCAGTGAAATAGACATTACGATTACCAATAAGTGTCTTTTTGAAATGATGCGGATGCTGATTGATTTTGACGGTAATGATGATGATCCGGAGTGGAAAGACATTTTCATGGATTTCTATATAAATTATCTGAGGGGAATATCCACATCTGAGGGTTTAAACCTGATTGATTTTTATGACAAAAGGCAGGAAGTGACAAATCAGAACAAAAGCAAAAAGTAAAAATTATTTGCAATAAAACCTTCATGATACAAACAGATAAAAGATATGAGAAAATTAACAACCGAGATCTGCTCTGCGGAACGAGCCCGGCGAAGTCAACCGAGCCTGCGAGCCCGGCGAAGTCAACCATGAAGGTTATCCCGATAAATTGGGGCAAACTATATAAACCAGTTAATTTACAATAATATAGTAATAATTTTTTTGTATGAAACGGATTCTATTTACGCTCACGGCATTTCTGGTAACAGGCGGATCATTGATCATGGCCCGGGAAGGCACGGGTGAGCTTAGGCTTTCGGTTAAAGAGGCACAGGATTATGCATTGATAAACAATAAAATGGTTCTTGCCTCAAAATCCGATGTTCAGGCTGCAAGGGCTGCTGTCTGGGAGACTATATCAGCAGCTCTTCCCCAGGTCAGTGCAAGTGCGGCACTAATGGACAATCTGAAGCTTATGACCACTCTTCTTCCCGGTGACTTTTTAGGACAACCCGGAGAAAAGATACCCGTCACATTCGGTACTCAGTTCAATTCCACCGGAACGATTGAAGCCAGTCTTTTGCTTTTCAATGCTCCTCTTTACATAGGCATTGAAACCAGTAAGCTTGCAGACAGGCTCAGCAGGGAGAATCTGTTGAAATCGGAGCTGGACACAAAGGAATCGGTGAGTTCTGCCTATTATCTTATTCTTGTTTCTGAAAAATCCCTTGAACTGCTTAACAGCAATATAGATAATCTCAGGGAAACACTCAATTCCACAAAGGCCATGTACGAGGTTGGTATGGCGGAAGCAACAGATGTTGACCAGATGATTTCTAATGTAACAATGGTTGAAAACAACCGGAGCTCTTTGCAGCGCACCATAGAACTGAATTATAACCTGCTCAGGTTTCAGTTGGGGCTTACTCCGGAAACAGGAATAGTACTTACCGAAACACTGGAAGATCTGACAGCCTCAATTGATGTTGAAGCACTTCTGTCACAGGAGTTTGATCACACACGCAATGTTGACTACAGGCTGGTTGAAGGACAGGAGATGATATCCTCACTCGCGCTTAAATCGCAGAAGGCTTCAGTATTGCCGACACTTGCAGGATTCTATAATTACGGAACAAACGGTATGGGAGATAAGTTATCTGACCTGGAATGGTTTCCGAATTCAGCGGTGGGAATGCAGATATCTATCCCTATTTTTGCCAGTGGTCAGAGATATGCCCGTATCAGCAAGGCCAGGATCAATCTGGAGAAAGCCAGAACAACAAAGGACATGGTGGCTGAACAGCTTATTATACAGGAAAAGCAGCTCAGGTACAATCTTGTCAATGCCAATCTCCAGTACAGAAATCAGCTTGATAATGTCGGGGTTTCCAAAAGGATTTATACAAGCGTGGAAAATAAATACAAACAGGGAATGGCTTCCAGTCTGGAGCTTACACAGGCTAACAGCCAGTATCTTCAGGCTGAGAATAATTATGTAACAGCCCTTATGAATCTTCTTCAGACGAGTGTTGCCCTGGATAAACTTCTTAATAATCTTTAATTACCTGGAAATACAAAAAACAAAAATGATGAAATACTTAAAAGCAATTCCGGCTGTGATAACAGCATTTCTGATTCTTTCAGGTTGTTCGGCAGGGAAGTCAGACAAAGCTGAAGCAGGTGTATCCGGCGACAGGGCAGTTATTCCGGTGAGGGTACAGACACTGGAAAGAACGAAGATAGCCAGAACAATTGATTATACGGCCACTATACTGCCCTATGAAGAAGTTAACATGGCTCCTTCAACACCCGGCAGAATCGACAGGATATATGTTGAAACCGGAGACAGGGTGACAAAGGGTCAGGAACTTTTTCTTATGGACCGTACACAGCTGTATCAGCTGAGGGTTCAGCTCAGCAGTCTTCAGAAAGACCTTTCGAGGCTTGATACACTTCTCCGAACCGGCAGTGCCACCGAGCAGCAGTATGATCAGATGAAGACACAATATGATGTGCTTAAGACAAATGTTGATTTTATGGAAGAGAACACCCTGCTCAGGGCTCCCTTCACGGGTGTGATAACAGGAAAATATTTTGAGAACGGGGAGATGTATTCAGGGACTCCGACCACACAGTCGGGAAGGTCGGCTATTGTCACCATTATGCAGGTCAATCCCCTCAAGGTGAATGTGTCGGTTTCGGAACAGTACTATCCTCTTATAATGAACGGAATGAAAGCATATGTTACTTCCGGTGTTTATTCCGGTGAGGTGTTTACCGGAAGAGTTTTCAGGAAGGCACCCACTGTCAATCCCATAACAAGGTCATTCATCAGTGAGATAGAGCTTCCCAACAGAAATGACATGCTGAAACCCGGTATGTTTGTAAGGGTATCCATGGATCTGGGGGAAGTTGCAACCTTTGTTGTTCCCGCAGCTTCCGTACTGTTGCAGGAAGGTACCAATACACGCTTTGTTTTTATCGAAGAGGATGGTATGGCAAAGCGGCTTGAAGTGCAGCTGGGAAAGAGGTTTGACGATCAGCTGGAGATAATATCGGATAATCTCAGGGAAGGGGATCATCTGGTAACAGAGGGTCAGTCAAAACTAATGAATAATGACAGGATAGAAATAGTAATGTAAGGCAGGACAGCTATAAAAATATTCAATATGAGTATATACAGCAAATCAATAAGCAGACCGATAACGACGATACTGGTGTTTGTGGCCCTGATCGTAATAGGTCTCTATTCATTGACACAGCTTCCCGTTGACCTGTATCCCGAAGTGGAACTTCCCTTCGTTGGAGTTGTTACCACCTATCAGGGTGCAAGTGCATCAGATATTGAAACCAATCTAACAAGACCACTGGAAGATGTGCTTAATTCCGTCAGTAATCTCAAGGAAATATATTCCTCTTCAAGTGACGGACTTTCGGTGATATTTATAAATTTCGAATACGGAACCAATCTCGATGAGGCATCCAATGATATCAGAAGTAGTCTGAGTCTTATTGAAAAATTCCTTCCTGATGATGCAGAGCGGCCGGTGATCATGAAATTCAATTCCAGTATGATGCCCATTGTCTTTTTTGCCATTACCGCGGAAGAGAGTTACCAGGGACTTGAGAAGATACTGGATGAAAAAATTGTAAACCCCCTTAACAGGATCGAAGGTGTTGGTTCCGTTAATCTCAGCGGAGTACCCGGACGTAAGGTTTATATTGATATTGATCCGCGGAAGATGGAAGCCTACAACCTTACTGTTGAACAGATCGGAAACATTATCAGGGCAGAGAATATTAATATGCCTGCAGGTTACATTGAAATGGGCCAGACTGATTATCCGCTGAGGATACAGGGTGAGTTTCCCGAGAGTGATATTATCAGGAATATTGTGGTGAGCAGCTATGAGGGAAGTAATGTATATCTGAAGGATGTTGCAGCCGTACGGGATACCATACGTGAAACGAGAATGGATACCAGAATCAACGGACTGCCGGGAATGACCCTTTTTATACAGAAACAGTCGGGTGCCAATACGGTAAAGATCACCAAAGAGGTGGAAAAGACTCTTGAAAGTCTTAAGCAGAATCTCCCTCCTGATGTAAAAATCGAAAAACTGTTCGACAGTGCAACATTCATCAAGGACTCGATCAACAACCTTTCGGAAACTCTTCTCTATGCTGCCATTTTCGTAATCCTTGTCGTTCTCTTCTTCCTTGGAAGATGGAGGGCTACCCTTGTAATAATTGTCACGATCCCGATATCACTTGTTGTGGCCTTTATCTACCTGTTTTTAACCGGTGAATCGATAAATATCATATCACTTACCTCCCTGTCCATTGCGATAGGGATGGTAGTCGATGACGCGATTGTGGTGCTGGAGAATATAACAAGACATGTTGAAAGGGGGAGCAGACCCCGGGAAGCTGCAATTTATGCAACCAATGAGGTATGGCTTGCTGTTATTGTAACAACTCTTACCGTGGTTGCCGTATTCTTCCCGCTAACGTTTGTATCCGGTCTCACAGGCGTGTTGTTCAAACAGCTGGGTATGCTCGTGACAATCACGATCGTCACATCAATGGCAGCTGCAATAACCCTTACACCGACCATGAGCGCCCTTCTTCTCAAATGGTATCCGATAAGGACAGATGCACCATGGTATACCTATGACGGTAGTATAAGGAAAGGACTTGACAGATTCGACAGTTTTTATGAAAAAACTCTCAGGTGGGCCCTTTATCATAAAAGGATAGTGGTGCTGGCCTCTTTCCTCGTTTTTGCCGGGGCAATGTCTCTTTTCCTGTTTATCGACACTGAATTTTTCCCCGAAGCAGATCAGTCCTCACTCAGGGTGACCGTCGAACTGCAGACGGGAACAAGGGTGGATGAGACATTAAAAACAACCGACAAGATAGACGATATTATTGCCGCGACGATTCCCGAGGTAAGGATGCTGTCAACATCAACGGGAGTTGATGATGAGGCAGGTTTCTCATCCCTTTTCGGAGCCGGGGGAACCCATGTGATAAGCTATACCATATCACTTGTCCCGGTTGAGGAGAGACAAAGGAGTGCATCCGAGATTGCCGAGGCATTCAGGCTCGAGCTTGCCAGGATCCCCGAGATAATCGATTTTACAATAAGCCTGCAGGAAGGTATCGGGAGTTTTGGCGGAAACAAAATAGATGTAGAGGTTTACGGATACAACATAGCCTCCACAAATATTGTTGCGGAAGAACTGGCGGAAAGGATAAAGAACATGAAGGGTGCAAAGGATGTTACTATCAGCCGCGACAAATCAAAACCGGAACTGCAGATAATACTTGACCAGGAAAAAATGATTGCCAATGGCCTTAATACTGCTACTGTATCCACGATGGTAAGGAACAGGGTGGGAGGAATGACGGCAACCCGGCTGAGACAGTCGGGAGAGGAATATGATGTGATTGTCCGTTTCGATGAAAAGTCGCGAAGCACGCTGACCGATATTGAAAACATAGGTATTACAAACCCGGCCGGTCAGATAATACGGCTTGGTGAAATATCGGATATAAAGGAATACTGGTCTCCTCCCAGCATTGAAAGAAAAAGAAGGGAAAGAATAGTTACCGTGTCCTTTACACCTTACAAGAGATCACTGACCGATTTGCAGAGAGAGATAAATACTGCCATTTCTGAGATCAGTGCTCCCTCTGATGTGATGGTTCAGATCTCGGGAGCTATTGAAGATCAGAGAGAATCATTCAGGGATATAGGCTTCCTCATTGTGGTGAGTCTTATTCTGGTATATCTTGTAATGGCGTCACAGTTTGAATCTCTGAAGATGCCGTTCATAATAATGTTTTCCATTCCGTTTGCATTTTCCGGAGTAGCCATTGCACTCTTTGTCACCGGCACAACACTGAGTGTCATATCGGCTATCGGTGCGGTAATGCTCATCGGGATAGTTGTAAAAAATGCCATTGTGCTTGTGGATTTTATTAACCTCACGAGAGACAGGGGCAATGAACTGTACGAGGCTATAGCAATATCCGGAAGATCAAGGCTCAGACCTGTTATCATGACAACGGCAACCACTGTTCTGGGCATGCTTCCGCTTTCCCTGAGCAGCGGTTCGGGATCGGAGCTCTGGAGTCCTATGGGTATTGCCGTTATCGGAGGCCTGCTCTTTTCAACACTGGTGACCATGATCCTGGTGCCCGTGGTTTATGCAATATTTGCAAAACGGGGGGAAAGAGACAAAAGAGCAGCCCTGTACTCTGATTTTGATTTCCTGAATGGAAACGATAATAATGAATAAAAAACAAAAGCCATGAAAGCTGTGATGATCATATATAACCAGGCCCATACCGAAAAAATAGAATTTCTGTTTGACAGAATGGGTATCAGGGGCTATACACTGTGGGAAAATGTTTTCGGAAGGGGTACAAATACCGGCGTGCCCCATCTGGGGACCCACACCTGGCCGGAAATCAACAAATGTGCCCTGGCAGTTGTTGATGACAGTCTGGTGGATAATCTTCTTGAGAATGTAAAAAGGATTGATACGGTCAATGAGGAAGTAGGCATCCGTGCATTTGTGTGGGATGTACTGAAATCGGTGTGAACGGCATAATAATTTTATTCTGACCTGAAGGCTGCTTCGGAAGAGGCAGCCTGAAACTGAAATCCCGCTTTTGCTGAAATATGAATGCAAAAGCGGGATTCGTTTATGGTAACTGTGTTGATATTTTATTCCTCTTCCTCTTCTTCGGAGTATGCCTTGATCACGGCTTCCTGGACATCTCCCGGTACCTGTGAATATTCCGCGAATTTCATTGTATATATTGCACGGCCTCCGGTGATTGAGCTTAGTGCAGTTGAATACTTATTCATTTCGGCAAGCGGGACCCTTGCCTTTATTACCTCAAACCTGTCCTTGCTGCTCATTCCGAGTACCATTCCCCGCCGGCTCTGAAGATCACTGATAACATCACCCATCCGGTCGGAAGGAACCATGATTTCAACATCATATATAGGTTCAAGTATTTTGGGACCGGCATTTTTGAATGCAATGTTGAATGCATTGCGGCCCGCAAGCCTGAAGGATATCTCGTTGGAATCAACCGGATGCATCTTCCCGTCATAAACATATACCCTTATATCCCGTGCATAGGAACCTGTAAGCGGGCCTTCCTCCATCTTTTCCATAATGCCTTTCAGTATGGCAGGCATAAACCGGCCGTCAATTGTTCCGCCGACAATGCAGTTGACATATATAAGCTTTCCTCCCCATTCAAGATCAATCTCTTCCTTGTTTCTTATACTGAGCTTGATTTCCTTACTGCCGAATTTCTGCATTGAAAGCTCCGGGGATCCTTCAACATAAGGTTCGATGATCATATGAACCTCACCGAACTGACCGGCACCGCCTGACTGCTTCTTATGCCTGTAATCGGCCTGGGCAGCCCTGGTTATCGTTTCACGGTAGGGTATCCGGGGGATATTGAAACTGGCAGGGATCCTGTATATGTTGTCGAGATGCCATTTCATGATATTCAGATGATATTCACCCTGGCCATGAACCAGTATCTGTTTGAGTTCCTTCGAATATTCAACGATAATGGTGGGATCTTCCAGGTGTATCTTGCCGAGGGCTTCACCCAGTTTTTCGTCATCGCTCTCACTCAGGGCCTTTATTGCCGTTCTGTATTTCGGTTCGGGGAATATTACTCCTTCGTATGTCCAGTCATTGCCCGGTGCATTCAGGGTATGCCCCATTCTGGTGTTTTTCAGCTTTACAAGGGCTCCGATATCTCCGGTATGTATCACGGGAACCTTGGTCCTGTTTTTTCCTGAACAGACATAAAGCTGAGCCAGTCTTTCCCTTGTTCCGTTGCTGGTGTTGATGACATCGACATTTTCGCTTATCTTCCCGGAAAGGACCCTGAAATAATTTATTTCCCCGATGTGTTCCTCGATGGAGGATTTAAAAATGTAGAGGGAAGCCGGACCGGCCGGATCAGCTTTTACTATCTGTCCTTTGCTGTTTTTCAGCCCGGGCATGTCGCTGATGGAAGGTGCTTCATTTACAATGAAATCCATCAGTGAATCAATTCCTGTATTGTTTTTCGCCGATATGCAGAAAACCGGGAATATGCTTCTTGAAATGATTCCTTTTGCAAGGCCTTTTTTTATTTCTTCCTCAGTAAGTGTGTCGTTGGCGAAGAACTGTTCCATAAGTGCCTCATCGCTTTCAGCCGCCCTTTCAACAAGTGCATAGTGAAGTTCGGCAGCTCTTGCGGCCTCCTCAGCAGGAATATCAAGAATCTCAGCTTTGCCGCCGTCTTTTCCGTATCGGAGCATTTTCATCCTGATAACATCGATAACCGTGTTAAAGCCGACTCCTTCATTCAGCGGATATTGTACAAGCATAATATCACTGCTCAGCCTTTCCTTCATCATTTCGACGGATTTTTCGAAGTTGGCCTTTTCATGATCCAGACCATTGATTACCATTATCATTGGTTTCTGAACACTGCCGGCATGGCGGAAATGAATTTCGGTACCTACCTCAACCCCGTTCTGAACATTGATTACCATTACTGCCAGGTCGGCTGCATAAAGCGAGGAAACAACACCGCCGCTGAAATCGTCAAGTCCGGGAGTGTCGATGATATTTATTTTCTTATTGAGATATTCCGTAAAAAGCACTGTTGAAAAGATTGAATTCCCGTTTTCATGTTCTATCGGACGATAGTCAGATACAGTGTTTTTTCCCTCAATTGTTCCTCTTCTTTCGATTGAGCCACTGTTAAAAAGCATTGTTTCTCCCAGAATGGTTTTACCCGATCCTGAATTGCCCAGGAGTACAATGTTTTTTATCTGGTCAGTCTGGTATGTCTTCATGATTATAATAAATTGTTTAGTAGGTAATTAATTAAACATTCCCTGTTTGGGGCTGACAAAATTAACAATTTTTTAAAAACTGCCTGTCAGATAAGGTATAATTACAAAAATTTTATTTTCTTTGCACCAGTTTTTTGAAATGCAGGAGTACCGGTATTTCCCTCAGCAGTAAGTATACAAAAGAGATTTCTCCGGGAAAGATCGGGAAGGAACCTGTTCAGAGCTTACAGATCAGTAGATACGGACAATAGCAGAATGACGGTTCAGGTGCAGCCTAAGGCTCATCTGCAGAGGACAATGGTATGATAAGTACCGGTGCGGAAAAATTCCCGGCAGGACCTGTTGTTTTATTAATAAATTGAATACCTTTGCGAACCAATTTTTTAAGTAAAAATTAATATAAAATAAAAGAGAAAAATGCCGACTATTCAACAGCTAGTAAGAAAAGGCAGGAGAAAGCTGAAGGAAAAGAGTAAAGCTCCTGCCCTGGATTCATGTCCTCAGAAGCGGGGTGTATGTGTGCGTGTTTATACCACCACTCCAAAGAAACCAAATTCAGCGATGAGGAAGGTTGCCAGGGTCAGGCTCACCAATCAGAAGGAAGTGAACGCCTATATTCCGGGTGAAGGTCACAACCTTCAGGAGCACTCCATAGTTCTGATAAGAGGCGGCAGGGTGAAGGATCTTCCCGGTGTCAGATATCATCTGATACGCGGAGCCCTTGATACTTCAGGAGTTGACGGCCGTACGCAGAGAAGGTCAAAATATGGCACCAAAAGGCCAAAGAAGTAACATAAACAGATTATAGTAATGAGAAAAGTTAAACCAAAGAAGAGAATTCTGTTACCGGATCCGAAGTTCAATGATCCGTTTGTAACGAGGTTTGTAAATAATCTTATGTTTAATGGCAAGAAAAATACTGCATATAAGATTTTTTACGACTCACTCGAAATCGTTGGTGACAAATTGAAGGAAGAAGGAAAAACGCCTCTTGAAATTTTCAAGCAGGCTCTGGAAAATGTTACACCACAGGTTGAAGTAAAGGCACGCCGTGTCGGAGGTGCCACTTTCCAGGTCCCGATGGAAATCCGTCCCGACCGCAAAGTGAGCATAAGCATGAAGAACATGATCCTGTTTGCACGGAAAAGGACAGGCCGTTCCATGGCAGAAAGACTTGCAGCCGAGTTTATGGCAGCTTACAAGCTTGAGGGCGGAGCCTACAAGAGAAAAGAAGATACTCACAGAATGGCTGAAGCAAACAAGGCTTTTGCCCATTTCAGATTTTAATATCAGGTAAAGGCGGACGGATTTATGAACAGGAATCTGAAATATACCAGGAACATCGGGATCATGGCTCATATAGATGCCGGTAAGACCACCACTACGGAACGTATTCTGTATTATACCGGTCGTACCCATCGTATGGGAGAAGTCCATGACGGAAATGCCCAGATGGACTGGATGGTTCAGGAGCAGGAAAGAGGAATAACAATTACTTCTGCCGCCACAACTACATACTGGAAATATAATAATGAAGATTACAGGATCAATATAATTGACACGCCGGGGCATGTTGATTTTACGGTTGAAGTGGAAAGGTCGCTGAGGGTTCTTGACGGTGCCGTTGCAATATTCTGTGCAGTGGGAGGTGTGGAGCCCCAGTCTGAGACTGTCTGGCGTCAGGCAGACAAATACCATGTGCCGAGACTGGCTTTTGTCAATAAGATGGATCGCAACGGTGCGGATTTTTACAGCGTTGTCAGTCAGATCAGGGAGAAACTGAATTCACAGCCCGTTCCGGTACAGATACCGATAGGATCGGAAGATGATTTCAGGGGACTGGTTGACCTTATCCGGATGGAGGCAAGGATTTACAGTGATGACAATACTCCGGGATCCGGCTTTACAACCCAAAGCATTCCTGCCGGGTTGCTCGGGGAGGCTGAGGAGTGGAGAGGAAAGCTGGTTGAAGCCCTGGCAGAAAAGGATGAGGTACTTCTGGAAAGATATGTTGAAGACCTTAAATCAATAACAGCCGAAGAAATTCTAACATCACTGAGAAAATCGGTTATTGACGGAAGCACCGTTCCGGTACTGTGCGGGGCTTCTTTCAGGAACAAGGGCATTCAGAGCCTTCTTGATGCAATAGCCGCATTTCTTCCGTCACCTGTTGATATTGGTGCTGTAAAAGGAACTGATCCGAGGAACAATGATGAGATTACACGCGATCCTGATGAAGACGCACCCTTTTCAGCCCTTGCATTTAAGATTGCAAGTGATCCTTTTGCCGGACGGCTTGCATTTCTGAGAGTATATTCCGGGGTGCTCAGAGCAGGAGATATGGTTCTCAATGTGCGTACCGGAAAACGTGAAAGGATAAACCGCCTTTTCCGGATGCATGCCAACAAGCAGGATCAGGCCGATGAAATTTCCGCAGGTGATATCTGTGCTGCGGTGGGATTCAAGAATCTCAGGACGGGTGATACGCTTTGTGCCATTCACAAGCCCATTCTTCTTGAATCAATGGATTTTCCCGAACCGGTTCTCGGAATAGCCGTAGAACCCAAAACCCAGGCAGATGTTGACAGGCTTTCAATCGCCCTGTCAAAACTGGCTGAAGAAGATCCGACTTTCAAGGTAAAAATTGATGAGGACAGCGGTCAGACAATAATCAGCGGCATGGGTGAGCTTCATCTGGATATTCTTATAAACCGTCTGAAGAGGGAATTCAATGTTGAATGTAACCAGGGTCCGCCACAGGTGGCATACAAGGAAGCTATTACCACTTCAGCCGAATTCCGGGAAGTATTCAAGAGACAGACGGGAGGCAAGGGGAAATATGCAGATATTACTGTTGAGATGATGCCTGCGGATAACGGGATAAGAGGCCTGCAGTTCCTGAATGAGGTTAAGGGGGGGAATATACCGAAGGAATATATCCCTTCAGTTGAAAAAGGATTTCGTGAGGCAATGTCGAACGGGCCGCTGGCCGGATTCCCTCTGGAAAGCCTTAAAATAATATTGAAGGACGGATCCTTTCATCCGGTTGACTCCGATGATCTGTCATTTGAAATCGCGGCAAAACAGGCCTTCAGGAGATATTCAGGCAAATGCCATCCGGTAATTCTGGAGCCGGTAATGTCAACGGAAGTTGTTACTCCCGAAGAATATGTAGGTGATGTCATCAGCGATTTCAACAGAAGAAGGGGCAGGGTGGAAGGAATGGAATCAAAGGCAGGTTCAAGGGTTGTCAGGGCAAAGGTACCTCTGGCGGAAAAATTCGGCTATGTAACCGTACTCCGGACCCTTACCTCCGGGAGGGCGACTTCAACAATGGAGTTTTCACATTATGAAGAAGTGCCTGCAGAAATAGCAAACAGAGTTATTGAAATTACTAAAGGAAAAATTCTCTAAAGATGAGTCAGAAAATTCGTATCAAACTGAAATCCTACGATCATAACCTGGTTGATAAATCAGCAGAAAAGATCGTAAAAACCGTAAAATCCACCGGTGCTGTGGTAAGCGGTCCAATCCCGCTGCCCACGCACAAGAAGATATACACGGTTCTGCGGTCACCTTTTGTTAACAAAAAGGCAAGGGAGCAATTTCAGCTTTCTTCATACAAGAGGTTGCTGGATATTTACAGTTCCACTCCAAAGACCATTGATGCTCTTATGAAGCTTGAGCTGCCGAGTGGTGTTGAAGTTGAGATAAAAGTATAAAAGCAGTAAAGATATATTGAAATGCAGGGATTAATTGGTAAGAAAATCGGAATGACCTCCCTTTTTGATGAAGAGGGAAAGAATGTTGCATGCACTGTCCTGCAGGCCGGACCATGTGTTGTTACACAGGTGAAGACAAGGGAAAAGGACGGATATTCTGCTGTTCAGCTTGGTTTTGAAGACAAGAAGGAAAAACACGCAACGAAAGCTGAAACCGGACATTTTAAAAAAGCCGCTACTGCACCCAAGAGAAAGGTTGCAGAATTTACGGGTTTTGAAACAGATAATGTAAAAGAAGGAGAAATCCTTACGGCAGAAATTTTCAGTTCGGGCATGTGGGTTGATGTACGCGGCTGGTCAAAGGGAAAAGGATTCCAGGGTGTTGTGAAGCGCCATGGCTTCAGTGGTGTGGGAGATACATCGCATGGTCAGCATAACAGGCAAAGGGCCCCGGGTTCGCTCGGAGCCTCCTCATACCCATCAAGAGTGTTCCGGGGAATGAAAATGGCAGGGCAGACCGGCACCAGGAAAGTAATGTCGGAAAACCTGAGAATAATGAAACTGATGAAAGAAGATAATATAATGATAGTAAAGGGATCTGTTCCAGGTCCGAATGGTGCTTATGTAATAATTTTGAAATAATGGAATTAGCTGTTCTTAATATTCAGGGTGAGGAAACCGGAAGAAAAGTCTTGCTGAATGATTCAGTATTCGGCATAGAACCAAATGACCATGCAATATATCTGGATACAAAGCTGTTCCTGGCAAACCAGCGCCAGGGTACTCATAAGGCCAAAGAACGCTCGGAAATTGCAGGCAGCAACAGAAAGATAAAAAGGCAGAAGGGAACAGGAACGGCCCGTGCAGGCAGTATCAAAAACCCGATCTTCAGAGGGGGAGGACGTGTATTCGGACCGAAACCAAGAGATTACGGGTTCAAGCTGAACAAAAAAGTAAAAGAGCTTGCTAGAAAATCAGCCCTTTCCTATAAGGCTTTATCAAACAATATCATTGTTCTGGAAGATTTTACAATCGAAGCTCCGAAGACGAGGGAATTCATTAAAATAGGTGACAGTCTGAATCTGAGTAACAAAAATTCACTGTTTGTTTTACCGGAACAAAATAAAAATATATATTTGTCATCCCGAAATGTACAAGGAGTTGAGGTTGTAACGACCAAAGAGTTAAACACATACAAAATCATGAAGGCTTCAACCCTGGTACTTGTGGAGAGTGCAGTTGACGTTTTGCAGTCAGCTTTATAAAAACCAGTAAAATTTAAGAGATGAATATTTTACTAAAACCGATAGTAACGGAAAAGATGACAAATCAGGGCGATAAATTCAATCGCTATGGTTTCATCGTTGCAAGGAATGCAAATAAGATACAGATAAAGAAGGCTGTCGAGGAGCTTTACGGCGTTACGGTTGAAGATGTCAATACTATGAACTACGGCGGTAAGAAAAAATCAAGGAATACCAGGTCGGGTCTTCTGGTTGGCAGGACGACAGCAACAAAAAAGGCAATTATTACCCTTGCTGAGGGCAGTAAAATAGATTTCTACAGCAATATATAAAATCAAAATGGCAGTCAGGAAAATTAAACCTACAACACCAGGTCAGAGAAACAAGATTATCAGTGCTTTCAACACCATAACCAGCACGGAACCGGAGAAATCCCTTCTTCGTCCGCTTAAAAAGTCGGGAGGGAGAAATGTCAACGGTAAGATGACAATGAGATATATGGGAGGCGGGCACAAGAGGATGTACAGGGTGATTGACTTTCTCAGGGACAAGGACGGAATTTATGCAACGGTCAGGTCAATTGAATATGATCCCAACAGATCGGCCAGAATAGCTCTTGTTGTGTATGAGGACGGGGAAAAGCGCTATATCATAGCTCCCGCCGGCCTTAAAACCGGTGACAGGATCATTTCCGGCAGGGAAGCCACGCCTGAGCCTGGCAATACAATGTTCCTCAAGGATATTCCTCTGGGAACCATAGTTCACAATATTGAACTCAAGCCCGGTAAAGGGGCAGCCATGGCAAGGAGTGCAGGGACCTTTGCACAGGTATCAGCCCGTGAAGGCAAGTATGCAACCGTTAAGCTTCCTTCGGGAGAAACAAGGCTGGTGCTTACCACCTGCCGTGCAACCATCGGCTCCGTATCAAATCCCGACCACAGTCTTGAAAGATCCGGAAAGGCGGGCCGCTCGCGCTGGAAGGGAATCCGCCCGAGAACCAGGGGAGTTGCAATGAATCCGGTAGATCATCCCATGGGGGGCGGTGAAGGAAAAGCATCAGGAGGACATCCCAGGTCACGTAAGGGACTTTGGGCGAAGGGATACAAAACGAGGAATGCAAAAAAATATTCCTCAAAGTATATTTTGGAAAAAAGAAAGAAATAATATATATATAATAATATGAGCAGATCGATTAAAAAAGGTCCTTTCATTGATTTTAAACTCGACAGGCGGGTTCTGGAAATGAATGAAACCACGAAAAAGTCAGTGATAAAGACCTGGTCAAGAAGATCAGTGATATCCCCTGATTTCGTCGGACATACCATAGCAGTTCATAACGGAAACAAATTCATACCTGTGTATATTACTGAAAACATGGTGGGTCATAAGCTCGGGGAATTTGCCCCCACACGGACTTTCAGGTCTCATGCGGGCAAAAGGTAAAAAGGATTAAGTAAACATTGAAAACATAATAAAATGGGTGCGAGAAAAAGGATTTCAGCTGAAAAGAGAAAAGAGGCCTCTCTGGCAAGAAGCCAGGCTGTGCTGAAAAACTGTCCCACTTCACCAAGGAAGATGAGACTGCTAACTGATCTTATCAGGGGCATGGAAGTGAACAGGGCACTTGACACACTGAAGTACAGTTCAAAGGAATCATCGCGCAGGCTGGAAAAGCTGCTTCTTTCCGCCATTGCCAACTGGCAGGCCAAAAATGAGGGAGTGAGGATTGAGGATAGCAATCTGTATGTAAAAACCATTCATGTTGATGGCGGACGTACATTGAAAAGATTGCGGCCGGCTCCCCAGGGAAGAGCACACAGAATAAGAAAAAGATCAAACCATGTAACCCTTGTGCTTGATACTTTTGAGAAGGAAACTGAAAAAACTGAAAAATAGAATATGGGACAAAAAGTAAATCCGACTAGTAACAGGCTGGGCATAATAAAAGGCTGGGATTCCAACTGGTATGGCGGAAAGGATTTTTCCGGCAAGCTTATCGAGGATGCCAAAATACGGGAATACCTCAATGCCAGGCTTGCGAAGGCAAGTATTTCAAAAATAATCATTGAAAGGACACTCAAGCTCATTACTGTTACTGTAAATACTGCAAGGCCTGGTATCATTATCGGTAAAGGGGGTCAGGAGGTTGACAAGCTGAGGGAAGAACTCAGGAATATTACCAAAAAGGAGGTACAGATCAATATTTTTGAAATCAAGCGTCCCGAACTGGATGCAAATATTGTAAGTAATAATATAGCAAGGCAGATTGAGGGAAAAATATCCTACAGGCGTGCAGTAAAGATGGCCATAGCATCCACGATGCGGATGGGAGCAGAAGGAATCAAGGTCGTCGTTTCGGGCAGACTCGGCGGTGCAGAAATGGCACGTACTGAAACCTACAAGGAAGGCCGTATACCCCTTCATACATTCCGTGCTGATATTGATTACGCCCTGGGCGAGGCACACACAAAAGTGGGACTTATCGGAATAAAGGTCTGGATATGCAACGGCGAGGTTTACGGTAAAAGGGATCTCAGTCCGAATATCGGCGCAAGGAGCGCCAAGGGCAAAGGTATGAGAAGAAAGGCCAAGAAATAGGAAATCATAGTTGAACAATTTTTAATCAGATAATCCATGTTACAGCCAAAAAGGTCAAAATACAGGAGGGCACAGAAGGGGAGAATGAAAGGCAATGCCCAGAGAGGAGCACAGCTTGCTTTCGGTTCATTCGGCATCAAGGCCCTGGAGGAGGCCTGGATAACAGGAAGACAACTGGAAGCAGCACGTCAGGCTGTTACACGTTACATGAAACGTGAAGGGCAGCTCTGGATAAGAGTGTTTCCGGACAAACCCATAACCAAGAAACCTGCGGAAGTCAGAATGGGTAAGGGGAAAGGTTCTCCGGAAGGATTTGTTGTTCCCGTAACGCCGGGAAGAATTCTTCTTGAAGCTGACGGAGTTCCGATTGAAGTGGCAAGGGAGGCACTGCGCCTGGGAGCCCAGAAGTTCCCGATCCTGACCCGCTTTGTTGTCAGACATGATTATGAAGAATAAACAAGAATAATAGAGATGAAAACATCGGAGATAAGGGAACTCAGCACATCTGATCTTATTGAGCGCATTGATATGGAAAGAACCATGCTTGCACGGATGAAACTTAATCATGCCATCACACCGCTCGATAATCCTCAGAAAATCAAACAGGTCAGGCAGGTAATCGCCCGTCTGATGACGGAACTTCGGACAAGGGAATTAAAAGAAAAATCAATATAGCCGGATAACAGCAATGGAAAGGAATATTCGAAAAGAACGTGTCGGAGTAGTTGTGAGCAACAAGATGGAAAAATCCATTGTGGTTGCCATTAAAAGGAAAGTAAAGCATCCGATGTATGGAAAGTTTATCAACAAAACAACGAAACTGATGGCGCATGATGAGGAAAACGCATGCAATATCGGTGATACGGTACGTATTTCAGAGACCAGGCCTCTGAGCAGGAAAAAGACCTGGAGACTGGTAGAAATAATTGAAAGGGCGAAATAATCATGATACAGCAGGAATCAAGACTGACAGTAGCCGATAATTCGGGAGCCAAAGAAGTGCTGTGCATCAGGGTGCTTGGCGGAAGCAGGAAAAGATACGCTACTGTGGGCGACAAGATCGTAGTAACTGTTAAATCTGCAGTTGCGTCGGGTGAGGCCAAAAAAGGAACAGTAAGCAGGGCAGTTGTTGTCAGGACTAAAAAGGAGATACGCCGCCCTGACGGTTCATATATAAGATTTGATGATAATGCAGTGGTGCTTCTTACAAATCTCGATGAGGTGAGAGGTACCCGTATTTTCGGACCTGTTGCACGCGAACTGCGTGATAAGTACATGAAAATAGTATCACTGGCGCCTGAAGTATTGTAGGACCTGTAAACAAACAGCAATGCATAAGAAATTACATGTAAGAAAAGGTGATGTGGTTATGGTGATAACCGGTGAGTCAAAGGGTCAGAAAGGCCGTATCCTTGGAGTGGACAGGAAAAAGGACAGGGCGATTGTTGAAGGCCTGAACCTGATATCAAAACATACCAAGCCGCATTCAAAAGCTCCCCAGGGAGGTATTATCAGAAAGGAAGCTCCCATAAATATTTCAAATCTGATGCTCATTGATCCTGCGTCGGGAAAACCAACACGGATAGGGAAAAGACTGAACAAGAAAAATAAATTGGTACGTTATTCAAAAAAATCAGGAGAGGAGATTAAATAATGTATATACCAGCCTTAAAAACGAAATACAACACGGAGATTGTTCCGGCACTTGTCAAGGAATTCGGTTACCACACCGTGATGCAGGTTCCGAAACTACAAAAAATCGTTATTAATCAAGGCATTGGCCAGGCCATTGCAGACAAGAAGCTTCTTGAGTCAGGAGTTAAGGAACTGACTGATATAGCCGGTCAGAAAGCAGTCCTGACATACTCAACCAAGGACGTTTCAAACTTCAAGCTGAGGAAAAACATGCCCATCGGAGTAATGGTCACCCTCAGAAGTGAAAGAATGTACGAATTTCTCGAACGCCTTATTTCGGTGGCTCTTCCGCGCATTCGCGACTTCAAGGGGATTAATGCAAGACTTGATGGAAGAGGAAATTATACTCTGGGGATTACGGAACAAATCATCTTCCCCGAGATTGATCTTGATAAAGTGAATAAGATAATGGGTTTGCAGGTTACTTTTGTGACTTCTGCCAAAACTGATGAAGAGGCACTGGCCCTTCTCAGGAATTTCGGATTACCGTTTAAAACTTCAAAAAACTGATTATATGGCTAAGGAATCAATGATGGCCCGTGAGGTAAAGCGTGAACGACTGGCCCGTAAATATGCCGAAAAGAGAAAAAGACTTAAAGCCGAAGGTAATTATGTGGCCCTGAGCCGTTTGCCAAGAAATTCAAATCCCAACAGACAGCGTAACCGTTGCAAACTCACCGGTCGTACAAGAGGATATATGAGGCAGTTCGGAGTCAGCAGGATAACCTTCAGGGAAATGGCTTCCAAGGGATTGATCCCGGGTGTCAAGAAAGCAAGCTGGTAATATAAATTGAATAAAAACTATACAAAATAACATAAGATGACTGATCCGATTGCAGATTTATTGACCAGAATCAGAAATGCCATCCAGGCTGGTCACAAGGTTGTCGAGGCACCGGCATCCAATCTGAAGAAAGAGATAGCAAGGATACTCTTTGAAAAGGGATATATTCTGAGTTACAAAGTGGTGGAAGGAGTGAATACGCAGGGAAGCCTTAAGATAGCCCTTAAATACAATCCGAAAAGCAAACAGCCTGCCATTAAAAGTCTGCAGAGAATCAGCCGTCCCGGTCTGAGGCATTATGCTGCAGCTGATAATCTGCCGCGTGTCCTTAACGGACTTGGTATTGCAATTATCTCGACCTCAAGGGGACTGATGACCGACAAGGAGGCAAGGAAAGAGAATATTGGCGGTGAGGTATTATGTTATGTATATTAATCAGGAGGGAAGTTTATGTCACGAATAGGAAAAATGCCCGTAAGCCTGCCGGCAGGAGTCAGTGTGGAAATCAGTGACAACAATGTGATCACTGTAAAAGGACCCATGGGTCAGTTGACCAGACCAGTGGACAGCGAAATTAAAATTGAAGTTTCTGACAATGAGATTCAGGTCAGCAGACCATCCGAATCGAAGCGTCATAAGTCACTTCATGGCCTGTACAGGTCACTTATTTCAAACATGGTAACAGGTGTTTCAGAAGGATTCAAAAAGGAACTAGAGCTGGTGGGTGTTGGTTACCGTGCCGAGGCCAGGGGCCAGGATCTTGAACTGAGCCTTGGTTTTTCACATGATATTGTTTTCAGGCTGCCTGATGAGGTAAAGGTAGAAACGAAAACCGAAAGAAGGAGCAATCCGGTCATAACCCTGACATCTGCCGACAAACAGCTTATCGGCCATGTTGCTGCAAAGATCAGATCGCTGCGCCCGCCCGAACCCTTCAAAGGCAAGGGAATAAAGTTTGTAGGCGAAGAGCTGAGGAGGAAAGCCGGAAAATCTGCCAGTGTTTAATATGTTGTTAATCAGGAAAAGTTTTAAAAGATGGCTTTAACTAAGTTGGAAAGAAGAAAAAGGATCAGGATGAGGATCCGGAAAAAAATAAATGGTACTGCAGAGATGCCACGGGTAGCAGTATATCGCAGTAATAAACAGATATATTGTCAGCTGATTGATGATCAGAATCGTGTCACCCTTCTTTCTGCCTCTTCAAGGGAGAAAGAGATTGCCTCGGATACAGGAATAAAAAAGACCGAGCAGGCAAAACTGGTCGGAAAGCTTCTGGCAGAAAAATGCAGGGATAAGGGTATTGAAAATGTTATATTCGACAGAGGCGGGTATAAATATCATGGAAGGGTCAAATCGCTGGCAGATGCAGCCCGGGAAGGCGGACTAAAATTCTAAGTTATTATTATGGCAGACAGTATTAGAAAAGTAAAAACCAGTGATCTTGAACTGAAGGACAGACTGGTAAGCATTCAGAGAGTTACAAAAGTCACAAAAGGGGGGCGTACATTCAGTTTCTCGGCCATTGTGGTTGTTGGAAATGAAGCAGGTATTGTAGGCTATGGCCTGGGGAAGGCAGGTGAGGTCACCACTGCAATAGCGAAAGGCATAGAGGATGCGAAGAAGAACCTGATCAAGGTGCCGGTTATAAAAGGAACCGTACCCCATGAACAGGAAGCCAAGTACGGAGGTGCAAGGGTTTTCATCAAGCCGGCATCAGAAGGTACCGGTGTCAAGGCCGGGGGCGCCATGAGGGCTGTACTGGAGAGTGTCGGGGTAAAGGATGTTCTTGCCAAATCGAAAGGATCTTCAAATCCCCATAATCTTGTGAAAGCCACTATTGCAGCCCTGCTTGAAATGAGGGATGCCTATTCGGTTGCCGGTCACAGGGGAATATCGGTTCAGAGAGTATTTAACGGCTGATGTAAAAATTATTGAAATGGCAAAAATCCGTATTACCCAGGTTAAAAGCAGAATCGGAAAACCCGAAAATCAGAAAAGAACACTTGATGCTCTGGGTATCCGCAAACTGAATCACAGTGTAGAGCATGAAGCAACACCCCAGATACTGGGAATGGTGAATAAGATAAAACACCTTGTTAAGGTGGAAAATATATGATGTTGAAAAAAAAGATATTACAGTAATGGATTTAAGCAATTTGAAACCGGCTGAAGGATCGGTCAGAAAGGGCAAGCGCCTGGGAAGAGGTCAGGGTTCAGGCAGGGGAGGAACATCCACAAGGGGCCACAAGGGTGCGCAATCAAGATCCGGATATTCAAAGAGAATAGGCTTTGAAGGCGGACAGATGCCATTGCAGAGACGTGTTCCGAAATTTGGTTTTACAAATATCAATCGCAGGGAATACAAGGGTATAAACATAGGAATGCTGCAAAGCCTTTCAGAAAGGGACAATCTTGAAAAGATTGACCGGGAAATTCTGATTTCTGCAGGACTGATTTCCAGGAATGACCTTGTTAAGATACTTGGCAACGGTAACCTTAGCAGAAAGCTTGAAGTACATGCCAATGCTTTCAGTAAATCGGCAGTAAAAGCGATTGAAGCCAGTAACGGAACTGTTGTAAAACTTTGATTTCATGAGACTGATTCAGACCATAAGGAACATATTCAAGATAGAAGACCTGCGTGCCAGGCTGATTTACACCTTCAGCATCATACTTCTCTACAGGTTGGGAAAATATATCACCCTGCCGGGTATTGACCCTTCACAGCTTGAAGGACTGAGGAATCAGACCTCATCCGGGATAATGGGATTGCTGGATATGTTTTCAGGTGGGGCATTCTCCCAGGCCTCGATATTTGCACTGGGTATAATGCCGTATATATCAGCTTCGATCGTGGTTCAGCTTCTTGGAATCGTGTTTCCTTATTTTCAGAAACTGCAGAGAGAAGGTGAAAGTGGCAGACGTAAAATGAATCAGTTCACCAGGATTCTGACCATTTTCATTCTGGTTCTACAGGCTCCCACCTATCTTGTCAACCTGCATGCACAGCTTCCGGCCTCGGCATTTATAATGTCTGGCCTGTTCTTCCAGGTATCGTCAGTGATTATACTGACTGCCGGTACAATGTTTGTCATGTGGCTCGGGGAAAGGATAACCGACAAGGGAATAGGCAACGGAATATCGCTTATTATCATGATTGGCATTGTTGCAAGAATGCCAGCAAACTTTGTGTTTGAAGCAGGGGCAAGAATGAACGGAGCCGGCGGGGCAGTAGCTCTGGTCGTGGAAATGGTGGTTCTGTTCGTGGTAATACTTGGAACGGTACTTCTTGTACAGGGAACAAGACGCGTTCCGGTGCAGTATGCAAGAAGGATAGTGGGAAACAAACAGTACGGCGGCGTACGGCAGTATATTCCTCTCAAGGTAAATGCAGCGGGAGTAATGCCGATAATCTTTGCCCAGGCAATTATGATGCTGCCAATAATCATTGCCGGGTATTCAGCCAATCCGACTTCCGGGTTTGTGGTTGCATTCTCCAACATGTACGGTTTCTGGTATAACCTGGTGACTGCAATACTGATTATTCTCTTTACATATTTCTATACGGCTGTCACAATAAATCCTGTTCAGATGGCTGAAGACATGAAGAAAAACGGCGGGTTTATCCCGGGCATCAAACCCGGCAGGAAGACAGTTGAATTTTTTGACACGATAATGTCGAGGATAACATTGCCGGGATCCATTTTCCTGGCGATTATTGCAATCCTTCCGGCAATCGCGGTACTGGTGGGAATAACACCTCAGTTTGCACAGTTTTACGGGGGGACTTCCCTGCTTATTCTTGTAGGAGTTATTCTTGACACTCTTCAGCAAATAGAAAGCCATCTGCTGATGAGGCATTATGACGGCCTGATGAAGTCCGGAAGAGTAAAAGGGCGTTCCGGTGGATCGACGTCCATATAAAACAGTATATCGTTCTTTGATGTTGCATTATAAAACTGATGAAGAGGTTGAATTGTTAAGGAAGAGCAATTTGCTGGTGTCCAGGACGCTTGCTGAAATTGCCGGACATATTCAACCAGGGGTTACAACTCTTTATCTTGACAGTATTGCCGAAACATTTATCCGTGACAACAATGCCATTCCGGCATTCAAGGGATACGGGGATTTTCCAAATACTCTCTGTACATCTGTAAATGCAGAGATTGTTCACGGGATACCTTCGGCTTATGTTTTGAAGGAAGGGGATATCATTTCCATTGACTGCGGAGTGATACTGAATGGCTGGTACGGTGACGGGGCCTATACTTTTCCGGTGGGCCGTATAAGCGATGAGCTTAAAAGGCTTCTTGAATATACCAGGGCTTCCCTTGAAGAGGGAGTCTCTGCGGCAGTTGCCGGCAACCGTGTAGGGGATATCTCATCAGCTGTCCAGACTATGGCCGAAAGCGGAGGCTATTCGGTTGTAAGGGAGCTGGTGGGTCACGGACTCGGGAAAAAATTGCATGAAGCACCGGAAGTTCCTAATTTCGGGAAAAGAGGAAGCGGTCCGAAAATGAAAAAAGGACTGGTCATTTGTATAGAACCCATGATTAATCTTGGAAGGAAGGAAACCTACCGAATGAATGACGGCTGGACCATCCGCACAGCTGACGGCGCACCCTCGGCACATTTTGAATATGCTGTCGCAGTTGACAAAGGCAGGGCGGATGTTTTGACAACATTTCAGTTTATTGAAGAAGTTTTAAATAAAATGTGATAATATGGCTAAACAACCATCTATTGAACAGGACGGTACGATAATTGAAGCTTTATCCAACGCAATGTTCAGGGTAGAACTTGAAAACGGGCATGTTATTACCGCACATATATCCGGTAAAATGAGAATGCACTATATCAAAATCCTGCCCGGTGATAAGGTGAAGGTTGAAATGTCGCCGTATGACCTGACAAAAGGAAGAATTACATTCAGATACAAATAAATAACAACACCAGGAAAATGAAAGTAAGAGCATCTGTAAAGAAACGCAGCGCCACCTGCAAGATAGTTAGAAGAAAGGGGAAACTGTATGTGATAAATAAGAAAAATCCCAAGTTTAAACAGAGACAGGGATAATTTGTTTAATTTTGCAAACTATTTATAATTAACAGGAATAATATATGGCACGTATAGTCGGAGTTGATTTACCAAGAAACAAAAGAGGCGAGGTGGGGCTGACCTATATTTACGGAGTGGGCCGCAGCACGGCTCAGAAAGTGCTTGATGAAGCCGGAGTCGACAGGAACGCGAAGGTTGGGGAATGGACTGATGATCAGATTAATTCAATCCGTCGTATCCTCAATGAGAATCACAAGCTTGAGGGTGAACTTCGGTCTGAAACCCAGATGAACATCAAGCGCCTGATGGATATAGGCTGCTATCGTGGTGTCCGTCACAGACTGGGTCTTCCGGTCAGGGGTCAGAGTACAAAAAATAATGCCAGAACAAGGAAGGGCAGGAAGAAGACTGTCGCGAACAAGAAAAAAGCTACCAAATAGAATATAATATAATAATATGGCAAAGAAAACAGGAGTTCAAAAAAAGAGGATCGTTAAGGTTGAATCTTCAGGCCAGGCACATATACATTCTTCATTCAACAATATTATTGTGACCCTTGCAAATAATTCCGGACAGGTGATTTCATGGTCTTCTGCAGGTAAAATGGGATTCAAGGGCTCGAAGAAAAATACTCCCTATGCAGCACAGATGGCGTCGGAAGAATGCAGTAAGGTGGCTCATGACCTCGGCCTGAGAAAAGTCAAGGTTTTTGTCAAGGGTCCCGGTTCAGGCCGTGAATCAGCAATCAGGGCAATTTCCAATTCAGGTATTGAAGTGACTGAGATTGTCGATATTACCCCGATGCCTCACAACGGATGCCGCCCTCCGGGCAGGAGAAGAGTATAGCAGACTGAGGTTTAATTATTTACGTGAATATTATTTAATTGTAAGATGGCAAGATACATAGGCCCAAAATCAAAAATTGCAAGAAAATTCGGGGAGCCTGTTTATGGTCCCGACAAATATCTGGACAGAAAGAATTTTCCTCCCGGGCAGCATGGAGCAAATAAAAGAAGAAAGAAAGTTTCGGAATATGGTATTCAGTTAAGGGAAAAGCAAAAAGTGAAATATACCTATGGTGTCCTGGAACGTCAGTTCCGGAATACCTTTGAAAAGGCATCCAGGAGCAAGGGTGTTACGGGTGAGGTACTGCTACAGTTACTGGAATCCAGACTTGACAATGTGGTTTATCGTCTTGGAATAGCTCCGACGCGTGCATCAGCCCGCCAGCTCGTTTCCCACCGTCATATCACGGTAAACGGGGAAGTGGTGAATATCCCTTCATATCTGCTGAAAGCCGGTGACATAATCGGAGTACGCGAGAAATCAAAATCCCTCGAATCAATCAGGAATTCCCTTGATTCCGGAAGAGGACCCAGGCTTCCCTGGCTTGAATGGGATGAAACCCAGATGGCAGGCAAGTTCATGAGTCAGCCCCAGCGTTCTGATATCCCGGAAGAAATTAATGAACAACTCATTGTGGAATTGTATTCAAAATAACAATATAAGATAAATTTTATGGCCATATTATCATTCCAGAAGCCCGACAAAGTGTTTATGCTGGAATCGGATGACAAGTCCGGCAAATTCGAATTTCGTCCTCTCGAACCCGGTTATGGAATTACCGTAGGAAATGCCCTGAGAAGAATTCTGCTTTCTTCACTTGAAGGTTATGCCATAACGACTGTAAAAATAGATGGAGTCGATCATGAATTTTCAACCATTCCCGGAGTAATGGAGGATGTGACCGAAATCATTCTTAACCTGAAGCAAATCCGGCTTAAATGCATTGTTGAAGAGACAGACAATGAGAAAATATCGGTAAAAATCCATAACAAGGATATTTTTAAGGCCGGAGACCTTAATCAGTCTCTCAGCAGTTTCGAGGTCCTTAATTCCGATCTGGTCATAATGAGAATGGAACCGGAGGTCAAGCTGCAGATGGAAATTACCATAGAGAAGGGCAGAGGCTATGTGCCTGCTGAAGAGAATCAGCCCGAGGAAGCTGAATTCGGACTGATTGCCCTCGATGCCATTTTCACACCCATCCTTAATGTAAAATATACAGTCGAGAATTACCGTGTTGAACAGAAAACCGACTATGAAAAATTGGTGATCGAGATCCTGACGGACGGGTCAATACATCCGAAGGAAGCACTGAAGGAGGCAGCAAAGATACTTATCTACCATTTCATGCTGTTCTCGGATGAAAAAATAACTCTCGATTCTGAAGATAAGCTGACTGACGAAGAATTTGATGAAGAAATTTTACATATGAGGCAGCTCCTCAAAACCAAACTTATAGATCTTGATCTGTCGGTAAGAGCTCTTAACTGCCTTAAGGCAGCTGAAGTTGACAACCTCGGGGAGCTGGTTACTTTTAATAAGAATGATCTTCTGAAATTCAGGAATTTCGGGAAGAAATCACTTACAGAACTTGAAGAACTGCTTAATTCAATGGGTCTTTCCTTTGGAATGGACGTGACGAGATACAGGCTGGAAAGAGAATAATCTGAAAACACCGAGAAGATAAAATGCGACATTTAAAAACCATAAATCATTTAGGGAGGACCAGTTCCCACAGGAAGGCAATGCTTTCGAACATGGCTGCTTCACTTATAATTCACAAGAGGATCACCACTACAACTGCCAAGGCCAGGGCACTCAGGAAATATGTAGAGCCCCTTGTTACAAAGGCGAAAGATGATTCAACCCATTCCAGGAGAGTGGTTTTCAGCTACCTTCAGGATAAGGAAGCCGTAACCGAATTGTTTCGCGAAATTTCACCAAAGGTAGCTGACAGACCCGGAGGCTATACCCGGATTCTGAAAACCGGAAACAGGCTGGGTGATAATGCAGAGATGTGTATCATTGAACTTGTTGACTTCAATGAACTGATGCTTGAAGAAACCCAGGCAGGTAAATCAAAAAGCGCCAGAAGAAGAAGGTCGTCAAAGAAGAAGAATGAGACAACAGTAACAAAAACCAGGGAAACAAAGGCCGGGAAAGTTGAGAAGCAGGATCTGAAGAAGGTTCAGGAAGCCGGAGATACTATTCCTGAAACAGCTGGCGAAGCCGCTGCCGAAACTTCTGCTGAAGCCGCTGCCGAAACAGCTGCCGAAATTTCTGCTGAAGCCGCTGCCGAAACAGCTGCCGAAACTTCTGCTGAAGCCGCTGCCGAAAC
>CAZFVQ010000005.1:0-4416 GCA_964522415.1 uncultured Rikenellaceae bacterium
TCAGAAAATATATGATTCCCCCGCTCATGAGAATTCGTAAAGCGGCTGTCAGACACAGCTGTTTTGAAAACAGACTCAGTACTTACAGCTTGTTTATTCAGCTCCCGGGGTTATTGTAGCCCGCTGACTGTAGCCCTCTATCAGTTTCCTGAAAGTTTCCCTTGCATCGCCCGGCAGCATGATTGATTTCTCATTTCTGTACAAAGGATTGTCAATACCGGAATAACCCGGTTTCTCGTCGAGATTACAGATCAGTATCCGCCTGGCCAGATGAACCATAAGGATCGGCATGCCCGAAATGGGGGTGTTTTTCATTGTAAGGGCTGCCGGGTTAACCACATCGCATGCGCCTGCAACAATGACAAGATCAGTATTCTCAAACTCAGGATTAACATCATCTATGTCAACACGCCTGTCAAATGAAAGATCTGCTTCTGCAAGCAATACATCCATATGTCCCGGCATCCTGCCGGCCACCGGATGAATGGCAAACCTGACATCTTTCCCCGACTTCTCCAACAGGGTGGCAAACTTCACCACATCAAACTGGGCCTGGGCAAATGCCATCCCGTATCCCGGAACCACTATAATCCTTTCAGCATTCCTGCAGGCCTGCAGGGCTTCCTCAAGGGGATCGGCAGTAGGCGCCGGTCCGGCAGACATCTGTTTTTCAGCGCCGGCCTCAATTTTACTGACACTCCCGTCGCCAAAGAACGCCTGCACCGGATCGCCCCCGTCCCTTACCCTGAAACCAATAAAGACCTGAAGCAGATTTCTGTTCATGGCCCTGCACATCACATGGGTGAGAACAGATCCCGATGCAGCCACGGTGGCGCCGCAGGCTACCAGCAGCCTGTTATGGATTATCACTCCGCAGAAGGCAGCCGCCAGACCGGCTGTGGCATTCAGGAATGATATCAGTACAGGCATATCAGCTCCACCGATGCGTATTGAAAACACCAGACCAAGAATGACGGATTCAACAAGCAGGACAATAAGCAGAATGGTAAGCAGGGAAGCCTGCAGAGAACCTGCAAAAAATGCCGTGAATATTATCAGAACCATCAGGGCGATGGTTATCAGGCTGTGTCCGGGGAATCTGACCGGAGGTCCTTTTATGATATTCGCAAGCTTTCCGCCGGCAATCATACTTCCGCTAAAGGTAAGGGCTCCTATCGAAAGTCCGAGAAGTCCGGAAATTTTATCAACTCCGAAACCAGGAAGAACGTTCCTGGTAAGCTCAACAAAGGATACAAGGAATGCAGCAATACCGCCTGCACCATGCTGAAAGGCCACCATTGCCGGAATCTGGATCATATTCACCCTCGCGGCAACCAGCCAGCCCGCCGCCGAACCAATCATCAGGGATATGATCACAACATGGGGCTGCATGATCCTGTGCCGGACCATTACCACAACCAGGGCAAGTGCAAGGGCGAATGCCGCACTGAAATTACCCGATCGCGCAGTTCCCGGAGTTTTGAACCTTGAAAAGCCACTCAGGAATATGAGGATGATAATCAGATCTATCAATAAGTCAGTCCGGCTGTTCATCTGTTTCCGCTTATGTTCCTGAAGCTAGTTTTTCCTGCTTTTAAACATTCTGAGCATTCTTTCTGTAATGGTGAATCCGCCAACCACATTGAATGCTGCCAGGGCAATTGCTGCTGCGCCCAGCAGTGTCTCCGTAATATCAGGCTGAACTGCAAATACAAGAAGAGCTCCCAGTATTGTTACTGCCGAAATGGCATTGGTCATCGACATAAGGGGAGTATGGAGCATATTGGGCACCTTTGAGATGAGTAAGTATCCCATAATTATTGACAGGATAAATACGGAGAGCATTATCAGTAATTCACTCATTTCTGTCTTATTGGTATTCAGCTCTTTTCATCAAGTGCCTTAAGTGTTCCCTGGTGCAGAATCCTGCCTTCATGAGTAACAAGGGTACTCCTGACAATTTCATCTTCAAGATCAGGCCTGAAATCACCTCCTTTAAAAAGGTTCTCTACGTAATTGTACATATTCGCCGCATAGAGCCAGGTTGAATGGACGGCAACCCTGCCGGGAATATTCTGCAATCCATCCACGGTCACATTATGCCTGACAATATGCCTGCCGGCTTCTGTAACGGCACAGTTTCCCCCCTGATCAATCGACACATCAACTATCACCGATCCGGGTTTCATGGAAGCTATCATTTCGTCACTTACCAGGACTGGTGCAACTTCTCCGGGAACAAGGGCACTCAATATCACAACATCGGCATCCGCAACCAGCGGCCTGAGTACCTCCCTTTCCCTTTCAATCCATTCGGCAGGAAGGCTTTTTGCATATCCGCCTTCACCTGCAGCCAGTCCGGACGGAACATCAAAACCACCTATTGCAGCTCCAAGGCTCGTTGCTTCCTCTCTTGCTTTCTGCCGTATGTCGACAGCAGTGATCATACCTCCAAGCCTTTTTATCGTGGCTATTGCCTGAAGTCCGACCACTCCTGCCCCGACCACGAGGAAACGCGATGGTCTGATGGGACCAATTGCCGTACCAATCATCGGAACAAATTTCTGAAGCCTGTTGGCAGCAAGAAGTACGGCCTTGTAACCGGTAACCGTGCTCATTGATGTGAGTGCATCCATTTTCTGTGCATTCGGCGTTCTTGGAATACTGTCCATGGTTAAGGATGTAATTTTCTTATCTCTCAGCATTTTAACCAATGAATGATTGGATGGTGTTGCCGGATGAAGAAAGGCAACCAGGATGCTTTCATCCTTCATCATCTCAACTTCATGCTTCCCGGCATTCACATTGTATCTGGGCTCCTTCACCTTTAGAATGATATCTGCCCTGCCGTACAAAGTCTCCGCATCAGCAACAATCTCTGCTCCAGCCGATCTGTAATCTTCATCGCTGTAAAAAATAGCTGCGCCGGCATTTGATTCGAGAATAACTTTAAAACCTAATTTAATAAGTTTCTCTGTTGTCTCCGGAGTTGCAGCAACTCTTTTTTCCTCCTCCATAATTTCTTTTGGAATAGCGAGTACCATAACAAACCTCCTTTCCTGTTGATTAAACATTATTTTAAGCCAGGCTCACGATCAGGAAAACCCATTACTAAAAGTTACTTAAATATCAATCATTTTTTAGAAATAAGGAAACATTTCCGCTGAATAATTTGTACTCCACAAATGAAGAAGGAGAAAAAGCCATGCGCCGCGGGAAATAGAAGAAAGTATTAAATGTTTACTGTCAGATATTGTATACTTTTGCAGAAGAGATTCTAAATATTCATCAATTTTCTGGAGACATGCCATTACTTTCACAACGCAGTAAAAATATACCTGCCTCACCGATAAGGAAACTGATTCCCTATGCTGAGGGGGCCGTTAAAAAGGGAATAAAGGTTTACCATCTCAATATCGGCCAGCCTGATATTCATACTCCTGATATTGCACTGGATGCCATGAAAAACCTGGATAAAAAAGTATTGGAATACAGTCATTCTGCAGGTTACGAATCCTATCGGCACAAACTGGCCGGTTTTTACAGGAAAGCAGGGATAGACATAACCTGGAACCAGACACTTATTACAACAGGTGCTTCAGAGGCTATTTTGTTTGCAATGAATTCATGCCTCGACTACGGGGATGAAATAATAATTCCTGAACCCTTTTATGCAAATTACAATGCTCTTGCTTCCATTGCGGGAGTAAATATTGTTTCTGTAACCTCAGGGATTGAAGACGATTTTGCCCTGCCCCCGGTTTACGAAATAGAGAAAAAAATTGGTAAAAAGACCAGGGCCATCCTGCTCTGCAATCCCAATAACCCCACAGGCTACATCTATTCCCCAAAGGAACTGGATCTGATACGGGACCTGGTAAAAAAATACAATCTCTTTCTTTTCTCCGATGAGGCATACCGCGAATTCAGCTACGACGGCGAAGAAGTTTTTTCTGCCATGAACCTCAGGGGAATTGAAGAAAATGTGATTATGATTGATTCGGTTTCAAAACGCTACAGCGAATGCGGAATCCGGATAGGTGTCCTGATCTCCAGGAACAGGGAGGTGATGTCAACAGTTCTCAAATATGGCCAGTCACGTCTGTCTCCCCCCGGCCTCGGACAAATAGTTGCAGAAGCATCTATAGACACTCCCAGGGAGTATTTCACCGAAGTCAACAGGGAATATCTGGCCCGCCGCAATTTCATTATCAATGCCCTGAACAGAATACCCGGCGTCCGATGCCCGATGCCAAAAGGTGCCTTTTACACCATGGCAAGACTTCCGGTTGATGATGCCGACAAGTTTGCACAATGGCTTCTGGAAGAATTTGAATATGAAAACCAGACCGTCATGCTGGCACCGGGATCAGGATTTTATTCCACACCCGGTCTGGGCAGGGATGAAGTAAGAAT
>CAZFVQ010000005.1:4516-125486 GCA_964522415.1 uncultured Rikenellaceae bacterium
CACCGGGATCAGGATTTTATTCCACACCCGGTCTGGGCAGGGATGAAGTAAGAATTGCCTATGTACTGAAGATCGAAGATCTTAAAAATGCGGCAATGATTCTGGAAAAGGCACTGAAGGTTTACCCGGGAAGAACGCAATAGATTCACCCCTGTCACATCTGCAGGCAACAACAATATCTGTTTTAAGATACTATTCGTAAATCAGGTATTTTTCCCTGGTCTTCCTGTATTTTTCCAGTCCTTCCTTCCATGTGTCACGGATTTCCGCAGAACTCATACCCGCTTTAATCTGCTCCCTCAGCGTCGGACCGGCTGCAAGGACATCAAAATAATTATTGAAGAATTTATCCTTGTCGGGATATTTCGCCCAGGCATCCGTCAGCCAGTCAAGATTGATCGCGGGTGAAGGCACGAGTTTTTCCTCCAGTGTATTTCTCAGATCAACCCCATAGCACTTCTCTCCCAGCAGGGGCGGACTGACTGACGCGGGAACACTTTCAGGCGTAAAGCTGAATCCTTCGTCGGGGAACAATGGCGAACCATAAACCTGAAAAGGGAAGGGAGTACCTCTCCCAAGTGAAATATTTGTTCCCTCAAAGAAACAAAGTGAAGGATAAAGATAAACGGCAGTCATGTTTGGCAGATTGGGTGAAGGTTTTACAGGAAGTTCATACAGGGTCTGATGATTATAGTTTTTACATTTTACTATTGCCAGCTCACACTGCCGTCCGCCGGGAAGCCACTTTTCCCCGTTTATCATCCCTGCGTATTCCCCTATGGTCATGCCATGCATAACCGGAACCGGATGCATGGCCACAAAGGAACGGTATGCAGTATCCGCAATGTTTCCGTCAAAATAAAATCCGTTGGGATTGGGTCTGTCAAAAATAATGCATTTCACATTGTTTTCAGCACAGGCTTCCATTACATAATGGAGGGTGGATATATAAGTGTAAAAGCGTGCACCCACATCCTGGATATCATAGATAACCGCATCCAGCCCCGCCAGATCCTCCGGTTCCGGTTTACTGCGGACCCCATAAAGGCTTCTGACAGAAATTCCCGTGGCAACATCTGTTCCGTCGCCTATGTGCGCACCATCCGCTGCAAGTTCCCTGTAACCATGTTCAGGCGCAAAAATCACCTTCACATTGACCCCCTTTTCAAGCAAATATTCTACCAGATGCGTTTCTCCGACCATGGAAGTCTGATTAGCCACAATACCCACGGCCAGTCCTTCAAGCATTTTCAAATATTCTTCCGGCCTCTCCGCTCCGGGCACAGGACCGCCGTTATCACTTCTGCATCCGGATGTAAAAGTGACTATTAACAGTAATGTCAATAATTGTTTCATATACAGGTATTTAAATGTTTTGTATAAAAGTATTCAAGCGTCCCGCATGTTCCCTGATACCGCATATCCCGTTTGTTTCCTGATACCCTCTGCCCCGCATTCCCCCTGAAACCACATGCTCCTGCCGGGGGAACCGAAGCCCCGGAGAACTGAACCCAGGGAGCCGAGGCCGGGAAACCGAAACCCCGGGAAACCGAAACCCCGGAGAACCGGAGCCCGCGGAACAAGAGCCCCTGACAACTGCACCGTTCCGTACCTGTTCTGCAAAGACACTATACCGGCGCTGAATTTACAATTTTTTCCCGGATGAATCCACATCCCGTCCCCGGTGTGTTAATTTTATTAATTTTGAATTCATTTAACAGATGAATCTACCTTATTTCATAGCAGAGCGTCTTGTAAGGGGGCGCAGGGAGGGCACATCATTTTCCCGGCCCGTCAATGTAATTGCAATTGCCGGCATTGCCACGGGTCTGGCAGTCATGATACTGGCAGTAGCCATTCTTACCGGCTTCAAACAACAGATAAGGGAAAAGATAATAGGCTTCGGATCAAACATCCAGATTGTGAACTTTGATTCAAATCTGTCTTTTGAGACTGTTCCTGTCCATCAGGGCCAGGAATTCATACCCAAAATCAAAAATATTCCCGGTATAAAACATGTTCAGGTTTTTGCAACAAAGGCCGGAATCATAAAAACCGGAGATAATATTCAGGGGGTTGTCCTCAAGGGGGTGGGTCCTGATTTCGACTGGAACTATTTTGCAGCCAACATGGTTGAGGGAGAAGTTTTCAGGGTTAGCGATTCCACCCGGACAGACAGGGTTATAATATCAAAAAAAATATCTGACATGCTGCGGCTCAGAACAGGTGATTCATTTGCAATGCATTTTGTTCAGGATCCTCCCAGAATGAGGAAATTTGTCATCAGTGGCATCTATGAGACCAGTCTCGAGGAATTTGACAAAATCTATGTCTTTTGCGACATAGGCCATATTAAACGTCTTAACGGGTGGGATGACGACCAGGTGAGCGGTTTTGAGGTCTTTATTGATAATTTCGGGAGACTCGATGAAATGACCAGTGCTGTCAGGGCAGCAATAGGTTATCAGCTTTCCCGGGACGAGGATAAATTCAATGTGATCAGCATAAGGGATAAATACCCTCAAATATTTGACTGGCTCAACTTTCAGGATATCAATGTTATAATAATAATCCTGCTGATGCTTACCGTTGCCGGATTCAATATGATTTCCAACCTGCTGATCCTGATTCTTGAGAAAACCAATATGATAGGGATACTGAAGGCACTTGGTTCTCATGATAAAATCATCAGGAAGGTCTTCCTTTACCAGGCTGCCTATCTGATCGGCAAGGGCCTGTTCTGGGGAAACATTATCGGTATAGGTCTTTCACTGCTCCAGTTAAAAACAGGACTGATATCGCTTGATCCTTCATCCTATTATATCAAGACCGTCCCGATTAATTTGCAGCTGATCCATATAATTCTTCTCAATGCAGGCACCATGGCTGCCATACTGGTAATACTCCTGGTACCATCAAAGCTCATAAGCAGAATCTCGCCGGTGAAAGCAATCAGATACGATTAAAGGAAGTGAATCAGTTGCGGAATGAATCAGTTGCGGATACTGAGGGAATGTTCCCTGGTACCCTGCTCCATGTTCATTGTCAGGCGAATGCTGTTTTCCCCGGATATTATATTCTTGTAATGTTCATATCTTTCCAGGATCTGAGTGACATAGTTGACTGATTCGGTACCCCTGAAATAGCCGTTTTTTACAACAGCATCCTTGTAATACACAGGATCGGACTTTTTCAGTAACCAGACTGCAACATTACCTTCCCATTTGCAGGGATCCATTCCGTTCTTTTCAGCAAGTTTCATTGCATCGAGAATGTGTCCGGGACCGGCATTATAGGATGCAAGAATGAATTTCAGCCTTTCACTCTCCTCAGGAATCTTATTCTCAAACATCGCCTTAAGCCAGTTGATATACAATATGCCCGCCCTCATATTGCTTGCAGGGGAAGATTTTACATCTATTCCGAATTTCTCTCCCGTAGGCGGCATCACCTGCATAAGTCCGTAGGCTCCTGCCCACGACTCAACATCCGGATCAAACCTTGATTCCTGGTATATGAGGGAAGCGAGAAGACGCCAGTCCCAGTCTATTTCACGGCTTGTCCTTTTGATCATATCGTCCCATCTCGAGATCTTGCCCGTGCTGAGCGAATAATAATCACTTTTCACCATGTAATTGGACCTGCTGTTCCTGAAGTATTTGGCATACATCGCACGGTAACGCCTTGTTTCCTTATAGGTGGAAATCCAGTGATTCAGTTCGTTGAGCAGATCGGAAGACTCCCGTTTTTTCAGACCCCAGGCAATATTCTGCGGAAAGCTTACCGGAGTGCTTATATCAATGTCAGGATAATAAGTTGAATTAACCATTGCAACATTCTCATCGCTGATTGTATATTCAATTTCTCCGTTTGCCACAAACCTGATCAGTTCTTCAGAATTATAGGGAACTTCAATGATACCTATGGTATCACCTATTTCAGCTGAAAGTGCCCTTAATCGGTTTATATGTGCCGAATTCTCCTGAACAAAAATCGTCTTGTTTGCCAGATCAAGCTGATTCCTCACAAGCTGTCTTTCAAGTGCAGCGGCTGTAAGGGATTTCCAGTTCCGCGGCTTGCGCTGAACAAGAACCTGACGCGTCTGCAGTATGGGCTCAGTGAAAAGTATCTTTTTCTTCCTCGCTGAATTAACCGTCAGCCCTATTGCAATTATGTCAGCTTTCCCGTCCTGCAGAAGATCACATGCCTTATCAAGATGATTTTCAGTAATAAGCTCAAGATCAAGGCCCAGATAATCTGCAAATTCATTGAGCAGTTCATAATGAAAGCCCATCGGTTCACCCCTGTAAACAAAATAATTAGTGGAATTTATATCCGTTATGGCAACCAGCTTCCCTCTCTGCCTTATTATTTCAAGATCAGAGGAAATATTGCTGGAATCTGTTTCAGGCGGGTGATTTTTGCCATCTGTACAGGAGATTAAAACTGCTGCCAGAATGGCTGTAATAAATGTTGTAATTTTTCCCAATGATGAAGCATTAGTTCAACAAATTTTTCAGACAAAAACGCGGCAAAGATAATACATTTTTTTAATTATAAAATGTCCATGCAATTCCATACCTCAGCATTCTGTAATTCATTGGATATAAGGGAGTCATAAAGTAATCATTGCCAAACAGTCCCGAATTGATATGATCGTACATCACAAAGATCCGTGTCCGTTTGAGCTTGAGATTAAGAAACACATTTACAAAGGGATAGTTTCCGGTTTTCATGCCTTCCTGCCTGATAAATCGACCTGTGGCAGGCATATAGGAATATGCATGATAGGGAGTATGATAAAGAAGATCTATTCCCAGCTGACTGTTGAGGGAACCATTGGTCTGCCTGAATCTGAAGAGATGTTCAATATAACCGGCAGAACGTACAGAGAGCAGGGGAAGGTCAAGAATAGCAGAATTGCTGCTTACCTGTGCCAGCAAATTGCCGGACAGATGCAGTTTCCACGCCTTCAGTTCCTTTCCTGCCATAATTGAAAAAACAGATAATCCTCCTCCATGCTGGGAAGGCAGTGCTTCAGGATTAAAATCGGTATAATTGTCAATAATCGCATAATTGAATCTCAGATCAGTCCTGGCAGCCGGATAGGAAAAGCGTGTGCCGATATCTATTCTGAATTCCTTTTTCATGTCCGTCTGCCACCTGAAATGATTGCTTCCCCACTGTTCATACCAGAAAGACGGCTGTCTGTTCATGATGCTTCCGTTTATATTCCAGACCGCAGTACCTTTGTTCCATTCAAAGGATTTCACCAGTTCACCTTTAAGGCTGAAATCCCCTGCCCGGTACCCGGTCAGAAAAAGCTCCCCGTCAGCAGTCCACATGAATTTCTCCCCTATGTTATTATACAGTCTGCCGACCAGGGCATTATTCGTTTTTTTCCAGATCAGCGTGTCGGCTGACAAGCTGTCCGGAACGGGCCAGATCTGGCTGTAACGTATCAGTTCATTCCTTATGCCCGCACCACCTCCGAAACGGAATTTCCTTTTCTCATCGGTACTGAAATCAAATCTCAGGGTATTTCTGATAACCCGCTGAGACAGGGAATCAAAGGTGGCGGAATTATTTATATATATTGAATCATAGAAACCCGATTGCGGATAGTTGTCAGTGTATGTCCTCCCTGTATTATCAATTATAAAAACATGTGAAAATGTTCCCTTCAGTCCGGCAAAATCCCTGTCTGTATTCAGCGAGTCCGCTGCTTCGGTTTTCCTGCCAACCGTATACTTCTGTACCAGGAGGATATTTTTGTTCTTAAGAATGCTCTTCGCGCTGTTCAGTCCTCCCATTCTCACCGGGACATCCCTGGTATCGAACAGTTCCAGATCTTCGCTGCCGGTAATCCCGCCGTTCTCATATGATGTGATATTATTGATGCCGGCTGAAAAATAATATTTATACACCGGACCTGTGTATGATGAAAAGAATGTGAATGTCTTGTCTTCTGCCTTCTGATAACTGTACTGGCCAAGATTGAAAATAATATCGTAAACCAGTCCGAAATTGAGATACCTGTTTACATTCTGTGAATGGCGGACCCTGAATGTCTGTTCCGATAACTGTCTTTGTCCCCCGTTTGTCCAGACCAGTTCGGTGAATGGGACCTGTGTATTCATAAACAGGGCTTTGCGCGGCAGATACATCACGGGCAGATAATTGGAATACAGGAATTCATCCGGATCGGTGATCCGGTCAAAAAAATTAAGCTGGTAAAAAGGCAGTCCGTAATTTCCCAGGGTGGCATTCATGGGGGAATACCTGTCAGCTATCCTGTAACGATGAAACAGGGAAAAGACTGTATCAAACGGAATAGTTATCTCTTCAGTAAAATCGTGGCCAAGATTCCATTGCCTGATTGATCTGGTTCCGGATGTTGTCTGTGCAGAAAGTCCTGATCCCGTCAGAATCAGTAAAATGAACAATATTTGCAAATTTCTGATCATCTGCACAAATATAGAAATAATGATAATACCTGCAGCTGTGTTCAGATGGTCCGGAAATAAGCGGATTCCGTGTCAATCCACATTATCGTTCAGATAGGCATTATTTTTACTGATAACCGGGCCGTCATTCTCATCTGAGCTGAGAGTGAATTGTGACAATTCGTTTCCTGACTGACTGTCATGGGCCGGAAGAGGCATATTTCTTCTTATATAGGCCGGCACATCCTCAAATGTCTCTATGTTATCCTTCATGGTCCTGCTGGATAATCCTTCCTTCTGCATGATTTTCTGCATATGCTTGACCTTTTTCAGACGCAATTCGGGATCTTCCCCCATCTCATTATCCCTGTCAGCAGAAGATCTTCTGCCTCTTGCCGTTTCAACGCTGAAATCCAGGATGCCCTGGGAATTTTCCCTGAAATCTGCAATTATTGGTTCATTGTCTTTTCCTTGAACCCTGAATTCCTCCGGGATTTTTTTCCTGCTTTCCCCGGCATTCAGCGGATAATCAGCGGAACCAAGAACTTCAACCGTTTTGGCCCTTTTGGGCTTCAATGGCTGAATAATATTGTTGGCTTCAAATCCGGTGGCAATAACAATGATACTCAGATTTTCCCCCAGTGTTTCATCTGATGAGAGTCCTCTTATTATCAATGCATCATCTGAGGCAACCGAGTATATATAGTCTGTAATGTCACCCAGTTCATCCATTGTGAGTTCATTTTCACCATTTCCCGAGGATATGTTTATAAGAATACTTTTTGCCCCGGTTATGTCATTTGAATTAAGCAGAGGAGAGGCCAGTGCATCTTCCATTGCATCTATTGCCCTGCTCTCCCCTGCTGCAATTCCCATACCCATGACAGCGACTCCCGAATTTTTCATTACTGTTTCAACGTCGGCAAAGTCGACATTGATATATCCTGTTACAGTGATTATTTCTGCGATGCCTTTTACGGCTGTGGCAAGAACATCATCCGCTTTTGCAAAGGCCGATGACACACCGAGGTTTCCGTAAATATCCCTGAGCTTTTCATTATTTATCACCAGGAGGGAATCCACATGGTTGCCTAGTTCAGCTATGCCTTCCACAGCATAATTGATTCTTATCTTCCCCTCTGACTTGAACGGGATGGTAACCACAGCAATGGTAAGTAATCCGGCTTCCCTGCAGGCTTTTGCAATTACCGGAATAGCTCCCGTTCCTGTTCCTCCTCCCATACCCGTTGTAAGGAATACCATTCTGGTATTGCCCGAAAGTGCATTCATGACATCAGCAATGTTTTCCTCGGCAGCCTTCCTGCCTTTGTCTGGCTGGCTTCCCGCACCCATTCCCTCGGTAAGCGATGCACCCAGCTGTATCTTTACCGGTACCGGACTCTTGCCGAGAGACTGGCGGTCAGTATTACAGACAATGAAGTTAACGTCTTTTATACCCTTCTCATACATATGATTAACGGCATTGATACCACCGCCACCCACTCCGACAACCTTGATTATTGATGATCTCTCAACCGGAAGATCAAAACTTATCAGATCATCGGGACTTTCACTTAATATCATTTTCTTATCCACGGCCTTCAATTTTTATACTTCAGGGTTAAATAATTATTGATTTATAGGATTGTCCTCTACTTCAAACATTTTCTGCATTATCATTTTTATCTTTTCTGTCAGACTGGTTTTTGGTTCTCCGGCAGGATCAGCCTGATCTTCACCCGGTACTGATGCCGGTTCAAAAATGTCGTTGCATTGTTCAGCGAATTCCTGCTGAGGAGCTGCATTGAACGACTTTTTGTATGTTTCCAGAAAATCAAATCCCCGCATGATAAGTCCTACACTCGTGGAATACATAGGCTGATTGATCTCTTCCTTTCCTGCTCCGCCAAGATGTTCATTCGGATAACCCACTCTCACATCCAGGGCTGTCTTGAACTGCATGAGCTGGGGAAGATGCTTCAGCATGCCGCCGCCGCCGGTTATGACAATCCCTGCAGCAAGCTTATCGGCATAACCGGAGTTTTGTATCTCGAAATTGACAAAATCTATTATCTCTTCCATTCTTGACTGGATGATATAAGCCAGACTTTTGAAGGAAATCTCCTTGGGATTCCTTCCGCTTATACCCGGAATGGCAACCACCTTGTCGTCCGGCGCAATATCTCCCAGGGCTGAACCATATTGTATCTTAAGCTGTTCTGCATGCCTCTGGAGAATAGCACATCCTTCCTTTATATCATTGGTAACCACATTTCCTCCCAGCGGAATAACTGCAGTGTGTCTGATAATATTATCGTAATACACAGCCATATCCGTAGTGCCGCCGCCAATATCAACAAGAACAACCCCGGCTTCCTTTTCATCATCCGTGAGAACAGCATCAGATGAGGCAAGAGGTTCAAGGATTAGGTCCTTTACACTGAGATTTGCACGTCTTACGCATTTTTCAATATTCTTTGCAGCAGCTACCTGACCGATGACTATATGAAAATTGGCTTCAAGTCTACGCCCGCAAATACCGATGGGACTCTTGAGTCCCGTTTCATTGTCAACGATAAAATTCTGCGGGATGACATGAATTATTTCTTCTCCTATTTCAACGTGGATCTTGTGCATATCCTCAATAAGTTTGAAAACCTCTTCCTTTTTTATGTCATCCTCATAGGAATCACGGGTAATATATCCGCGGCTCTTCATGCTTTTTATGTGCTGACCTGCTATCCCCACAAATACTTCGGAAAATTTTATACCCGACCTTTTTTGCACATCCTCCACAGTGGTCTGAATAGCCGTGACCGTCTCTTCAATATTTATCACGACCCCCCTTTTCACGCCGCGTGAAAGTGCCTTGCTCAGTCCGAGTATCTCGATCTTTCCGTTTTCATTTTTCTTGCCGACTATTGAAACAATTTTCGTGGTCCCGATGTCGATCGCTGCAATGTACTGTTCTCTCTTGCTCATAACAATTGTTTTATTTTGCCTGTTGTCTTTTTTTACATACTATCTGATCCCTGAATTCCAGGTTGATCACTGAATATTTATCCCAGCCTGTTTCAGGAAGAACATTCTCATAGAATACTGCAAGGTTTTTAAGTTTCCCTTCAAAATTTTCAAATGTCCCAAGGTGTATCCGGTGGTTTCCCGCCCTGGGAATAAGATCTATCTTCCCCCGCTTGTCCACGTAGATCTGATCTATCTGTGCCGACCAGAAATCATCCCGTGTAATGAATCTGACGAAATGATATGCATCCTTCAATATTGTATTCCCCGTTCCTGCGTCCAGAATACTCCTTCCCTCCAGCATTGTCCGGCTTATTGCAATATCCCCGCCGACAATATGCAGTCTCGGGCTTTGGAGCTTTCTTTTTCTGATCAGCACACCATCCCCGTCTATAAAAAAATCCCCTCCCGAATCGGGAATCACCCGCATAATGGGTTCTCTCTGATATATATCAACATTCAGAATGCCATCAATGCTCATATATGCTTCTGCCTCACGTAGTTCCTTTAGTTCGCAAATCTTCCCCTCAATTTCCCTGAGCGGTATGCTGCGCTGGGGCCGGCCAAGCAGACTGCCCTCCCTGCCATTCACAATACTGAGCAGCTGTTTCTTTGTGACAAAATCATAATCAGATGAATCGCAAATAATTATGGAAATATCACTGCAGGGTTTTGATCCGTAATAGTACGACAGCCATACGGGAACAGCTATTACATACAGCAACGGAATTATCAGCAATATTTTCATAAAACGTATCATCTGACTATTCTCATATTTCAGTTTCCTTCTGTCTTTCAGTTTTCCCTTTAACCTTCATCGCTCATTCCGGTTATTTCAGTTCTTTCTGTCTTTCAGTTTTCCCTTTAACCTTCATCGCTCATTCCGGTTATTTCAGTTCTTTCTGTCTTTCAGTTTTCCCTTTAACCTTCATCGCTCATTCCGGTTGTTTCAGTTTCCGCCCCGCAGTTTTTTTTCAATGGGCTCAACAAGCCTGTCAATGTTTCCCGCACCTATTGTAACCAGGACATCAAGCCCGGCCGGATCCAGCATGGCAACCACATTTTCAGGCTGCATAATCTTTTTGTTCTTCAGTTTCATCATGTTATAAATGAGTTCCGAACTAACTCCTTCAACCGGTTTTTCCCTTGCGGGATATATTGGAAGGAGTATTGCCTCATCCAGTTCATCAAGAATTTCTGCAAATTCATGCGCATGGTCCCGTGTTCTTGAAAACAGATGCGGCTGGAAGATTCCCGTAATTTTTCTTCCCCTGAAATAATCCCTGAGGGATCTGATACATGCCTTTATTTCCCCGGGATGATGCGCATAATCATCAATATATGTCAGTCCCGGCATGTTAATCCTTATGTCAAATCTCCTCCTAACGCCCCTGAAAAGCGGGACCGATCTGCGGATCTCAGCTTCGCTTACCCCGCATTTAAGAGCAATGGCGACAGCCGCGGTCAGGTTGTCTATGTTTATTCTTCCCGGGAAATGGAATTGCAGATCCTTAATCACTCCTTCAGGGGTGGAAAGGCTGAACAGATAATAATCCTTCCGGAAAACAACATTGAAATTTCTGTAATCTGCTCCCGGTTCATTACCGTAGGTAAAAACTGAAACAGCTTCAGGATGTTTTATTCTTTCCCTTATCCCGTAGTTCAGCAGAAGGAATCCTCCCGGCCTGATCCTTTTGCAAAAAATATCATATGCCTCTGTCATTGTTTCAAGGTCCCCGTATATGTCGAGATGATCGGCTTCAACAGAAGTGATTACTGCCATAAGCGGATCAAGCTGATGAAATGAACGGTCATATTCATCGGCTTCCATCACGGTGAATCTGCTCTGTCCCAGCAGGAGATTTGTATCATAATTTCCTGAGATTCCCCCGAGGAATGCAGAACAGTCAACATGTGATTGTTTCAGGATATGCGCGGTCATTGCAGAAGTTGTTGTCTTTCCGTGTGTCCCTGCAACAGCAATTGTGTCAGTGGTACGTGAAATGGATCCCAGCACTTCTGCTCTCTTTTTCATCCTGTATCCCTTCTCCCTGAAATATCCGAGCAGTCTGCTTTCCGCAGGTATTGCCGGAGTCCAGACAATAAGAATCCCGTTTCCGGAAGCTTTCTCCCTGAACAGTTCAGGCAGTGCAGCGGGTTCATCCTCAAAAATTATTTCACATCCTTCCTCAGCAAGGGAAGCTGTAATACTGCTTTCCGTCCTGTCATAGCCGGCAACGGTATATCCCCTGTACCTGAACCAGCGTGCAAGGGCACTCATACCGATACCGCCTATACCGACAAAATAAACAGCTTCTATGTTGTTCAAATCATTCATATCCGTACCAGTTTCAATACTTCATTTGCTATTCTGATATCGGAATCCTGCTCCGCCATTTTTCTGATATTCTCCGAAAGCAGTGCTTTTCCCGAAGAATCAGATGCAAGTCTGATGGTCTCATCAAGCAGTTTCAGCTCAGCCTGACTGTCAGGAATAAGAATGGCAGCATCATTTCCGGAGAGTGCTTCTGCATTCCTGGTCTGATGGTCTTCAGCAACATTGGGTGAAGGAACCAGAATGACTGGCTTGCCCACAAGGCACAGTTCGGAAATAGTACCTGCTCCGGCTCTGGAGACAATAACATCCGCTGCTGCAAATGCATAGTCCATCCTGTCAATAAATCCACGGACAGCAACCGTTCCCGCAAGCGAATCACCAACCAGGCTCTTTATATCATTATAATAATTCATTCCCGTCTGCCACAGCCATTGCAGGCCTGATCCGGCCATTCTGTCAATAGCCCCCCCGAGAGTTTTATTGATAGTGCCTGCACCAAGGGATCCCCCCAGAACAAGAATGACCTGCTTTTCCCGGCTGAAGCCGAAATATTCGAGTGCCTCATTTTTTATCATTCCGGTATTGCCGAAATTATGACGAACCGGATTCCCCGTTTTGATAATTTTCTCCCCGGGAAAGTATTTCTCCATTCCCTCATATGCAACACAAATTGCCGAAGCCTTTTTTGCAAGGAGCCTGTTTGTTACTCCGGCATAGCTGTTCTGTTCCTGGATAATTAGCGGTATCCCCATTTTTGCAGCTTTCCACATTACCGGACCACTGGCAAAGCCTCCAACACCCAGGGCAGCATGCGGGCGGAAGTCCTTTATTATCTTTCCTGCCATGGAAAGGCTTCTGATCAGTCTTATTAAAACATTGACATTCCTGACAGTGAACTTCCGGTAAAATCCCGAAACCGGCAAAGCCTTGATCCTGTAGCCGGCTGCCGGAATTTTTTCCATTTCCATACGGCCTTCAGCACCTACAAAAAGGATATCTGTCTCCGGTTCAATCTGTCTGAGAGCATTGGCAACGGAGATAGCCGGAAAAATATGTCCACCCGTACCTCCCCCGCTGATAATTATCCTTTTATTTCTCAACTGTTCCATAAATTAATTCACCTTCATCCTTCTTCTCCTCCTCAGGAAGCTCTTCCTTCCTTAGTCTGGCATTCACAACCCTGCTGACACTCAGTATTACTCCTATTGAAAAGCACATAATGATCACGGATGTTCTCCCCCAGCTTACCAGCGGAAGTGTTTGTCCCGTAACCGGGCAAAGACCCACCGCAACCATCATATTAAGCATCGCCTGTGTCACTATCATCACAATAAGCCCAAGTACCAGATAGGCCGGGAATGCAGTTTCACACTTTTTCACGATTGATATTCCCCTGAAAAAAAGGATCATGTATGCCATGATCAGGGGAATTGCTCCAAGCAGCAGTCCGTACTCCTCAATTATTATTGCAAAAATGAAATCAGAATTTGACTGGGGCAGCATGTTTCTCTGAATACTGTGACCGGGTGCCTTGCCGAACAAACCTCCTGTTGAAATGGCTATTTTAGCCTGATTGATTTGAAAATCATCAGCTTCGCTGCTCCTGCCCGCAAAAAAGCTGATCACTCTTTCAATCCAGGTAATAACCCTGTTATCTTCTTTCAGCAGCCATAGCACTAGGGCAAAAAACATTACGAAAACCACGGCCATTCCCATATATGCTATCAGGAATTTTATCGGTACCCCGCCAATAAACATTATCAGGATACAGATTCCAAAGATCATTAATGCCGTGGACAGGTTCTCGGGCATGATCAGTGCACAGATGATCAGTACCGGGACCATCAGGAATTTGGTAACCAGCACAAAATCATTCAGCTGATTCTGATATCTGGCAAGAGATCGTGCAAGGTAAATGACCAGGGCCACCTTTGCAATATCTGAGGTCTGAATCCTGAAGCCTATATAGGGGATCTCCAGCCAGCGAGTCGCTTCATTGATCGTAACACCAAAGAAATATGTGAGCACCAGAAGTATTGCTGAGACGAAAACGGCAAATCCTGCCAGAGCCGAATATATCCTGTACGGCAGATAGTGAACCAGTACTATTATTACCAGTCCTGCAGTAAGCATGAGAAACTGGCTTCTCAGGAAATAGGTGGTATTCCCTCCATGGTTCCTGAAAGCCACATTCACCGAGGAACTGTAAACGGCAAGCAGTGAATAAACCATGAAGATGGCAACAATACCCCATATTGCCCTGTCTCCCTTAAACGTCCTGGAAAGCCATCCCTGAAACATCGTCCTGCAGGTTAAAGGTTTCTTACAGCCGCCTTGAACTGGCGTCCCCTGTCTTCATAGTTGATAAACAGATCAAAGCTGGCACAGGCAGGTGACAACAGAACCGTATCGCCCTTTCCTGCCAGATAGTATGAAGACCGGACAGCTTCCTCCATTGATGCAGCTTCAATAATGGTTTTCACCTTGTCACTGAAGGCATCAATGATTTTTGCATTGTCCTTCCCAAGGCAGACCACAGCTTTTACCTTCTGCCTTACGACCCCGAACAACTCGGAATAGTCGTTTCCCTTGTCTATACCCCCGGCGATCCATACCACCGGAGTCTCCATGCATTCAAGAGCATACCATGTGGAATTCACATTGGTAGCCTTGGAATCATTGATAAAATTTATTCCGCTCACCTTAATTACCGGCTCCAGCCGGTGCTCCACAGCCTGGAAATCAGTAAGGCTTTCCCTGATCACAGGCTTGCGTATATCAAGCACCTTTCCGGCAATGGCTGCAGCCATGGAATTGTAAATATTATGACGCCCTTTAAGCGCCAGTTCATGAATTGTCATAAGCCTGGTTGTTTTATTCTGGTAATCAATAATTAATTCATCATGGTCAATGTATGCTGCCATTTTTTCCCTGAGGCTGTCAGAAAAAGGCAGAAGTGTCATATCATATTTCCTTTTCCCCAGCTCTTTCCGGATCACGGGATCATCTGCCCAGTAAATTAAATAATCCGACTTCGTCTGGTTCCTGGTTATCCGGAATTTTGAATCAACATAATTCCGGAAATCATATCCGTACCGGTCCAGATGATCAGGAGTGATGTTCATCAGGATGGCTATTTCAGCTTTGAATTCATACATGCCGTCCAGCTGGAAGCTGGAAAGTTCAATGACATAATAATCATGGTGCCCCAGGGCTACTGACATTGCAAAGCTGTTTCCCACATTCCCGGCCATTGCAACCTTCTTTCCGGCTTTTTCAAGCATGTGGCAGATAAGATTCGTAACCGTCGTTTTTCCGTTGCTGCCGGTAACACAGATTTTGATACCTTCGGAGTACCTTGCTGCAAACTCTATTTCAGAAATTACAGGTATGCCTGCTGAACGTATCTTCACAACAAGTGATGAATCCTCTCTGATTCCCGGACTTTTTATCACCTCTGCCGCATTCAGTATCTCTTCTTCGGTATGCCTGCCCTGCTCCCACCTTATGCCATGGCTGTCCAGCATATCACGGTATTTGTTACTTATTTCACCGTGATCGGAAACGAAGACATCAAACCCTTTTACCGCAGCCAGAACTGCCGATCCCGTACCGCTTTCACCTGCTCCCAGTATTGCCAGTTTCCTTTTCATCTTTCTATCGTATTTTCAGAGTCACAATACTTATCACCGCAAGCAGCAGGCCCACTATCCAGAAACGTGTAACAATCTTTGGTTCCGGATATCCCTTTTTCTGATAGTGATGATGCAGGGGAGCCATCAGGAAAATTCTCCTGCCTTCCCCGTATTTTCTTTTGGTTCTCTTAAACCAGGATACCTGCAGGACTACCGAAAGATTTTCGGCAAAAAAGATCCCGCAGAGAACCGGAATAAGCAATTCTTTTCTTATGACGATTGCAAAAACTGCGATTATACCTCCCAGTGCAAGTGAGCCGGTATCACCCATGAATACCTGTGCCGGATAGGAGTTATACCACAGGAATCCTATGGTTGCACCGATAAATGCACTGGCAAAGATGACAAGTTCCTCAGACCCCGGTATAAACAGTATGTTGAGATAATTGGCATAAATGACATTACTCGACACATACGCGAGGATCCCGAGTGCTGTTCCTATAATGGCAGATGTACCTGTGGCCAGGCCGTCAAGACCATCGGTAATATTGGCTCCGTTGGAAACAGCAGTAAGAATGAAAATGATTATGATGATATAGACAAGCCAGGTCCATGGCTGTCTTTTCTCCTTGCTGATAAATGCCACAAGCCATTCATAGTTGAATTCATTGTTTTTCACGAAGGGAATTGTGGTCTTGGTGGATTTTCTTTCCGGACTTATCTCATCTCCCGACGAAACCGTTGAGACTGTATCCCCCGCTTCCCCCCTTTCACTTACAGTCAGTTCAGTCAGTTTTGCCTTCTCGGTAATGATCACATCGTCGCTGAAACATAATGTCACCCCAACAACCAGGCCGAGAACAATCTGACCCAGGATTTTGAACCGTCCTGCAAGCCCTTCCTTGTTCTTTTTGAAAATCTTTATATAATCATCCGTAAATCCTATCAGTCCGAGCCATACCGTGGTGACCAGCATCAGTATCACATAGATATTGTCCAGTTTTGCAAAAAGAAGGGTCGGGATCACTATGGATGCCAGTATGATTATGCCTCCCATTGATGGAGTTCCTTCCTTTCTGTACTGCTCCTCAAGTCCCAGGTCCCTTACCACCTCCCCGATCTGTCTGTTCTGAAGATAATTAATAATGCTCTTTCCTATCATCATGGATATGATCAGGGATGTTATCACCGCGGCTGCCGACCGGAAGGATATATAACTGAAGACCCCGGCGCCGGGCACATTGAGCTTGTCGAAATATTCAAACAGATAGTAGAGCATCTTTCATTCCTTATTTGTCTGCCAGCACCTTTCGCAGTTCCTCCCTGTCGTCAAAATGATGCCTCACACCATTTATCTCCTGGTAGGTTTCATGTCCCTTGCCGGCAATCAATATTACATCATCCGGACCTGCCAGCATGGCTGCAGTTTTAATGGCCTCCCGCCTGCTGACTATTCTCAGGGATTTTTTCTTCATTTCCGGGGGAAGTCCTGCTTCCATGTCATCCAGTATCCGTTCCGGATCCTCGGTTCTTGGATTATCCGACGTGAGTATCAGTTTTGTACTTCCTTCCGCAGCAATGGCGGCCATCTTCGGCCTTTTCGTGCGGTCACGGTCACCTCCGGCCCCTACCACAGTGATCAGGCTTACGCTGTTCCTGCGGATTTTGTTGAGTGTGCTTATCACATTCACAAGGGCATCGGGAGTATGTGCATAATCAACTATTCCCGTAATACCGCCGGCAGATCTGATCACCTCAAGTCTTCCGGCAACCGGACCAAGTCTGCTTATTTCCGTCAGTACCTCTGTGCTGCCGGCACCCAGCAGGACAGCAGCGGAATATACTGCAAGAATATTGTATGCATTGTAATCACCGATAAATCCGGTCCATACTTCTTCACCCATAATCCTGAGTCCCATCCCTCGGAAGCTTTGTTCCAGTATACTGCATCTGAAATCAGCCATTCCCCTCATTGAGTATGTATGGCGGGATGCCCTGCAGTTCTGAAGCATCACCATTCCGTTCCTGTCGTCGGAATTGACCAGTGCAAAGGCATTTGCGGGAAGAGAATCAAACCAGTTTTTCTTTGCGGCCAGGTACCTGTCAAAAGTCTTGTGATAATCAAGATGATCATGCGTGAGATTTGTGAATACCCCTCCGGCAAATTCAAGACCGGCAATCCGTTTCTGATCCGAAGCATGCGAACTCACTTCCATAAATGCAAAATCACATCCGTCCGCCACCATCTCGCTTAGTATCCTGTTGAGCTGAACAGGATCAGGAGTAGTAAGCGTGGTTTCATGCTCCCTGTCAGCAACATAGTTGCATATTGTGGATAAGAGTCCGCATCTGTGTCCAAGCAATGAAAACAGCCTGTACAGAAGTGTGGCAATAGTTGTCTTCCCGTTGGTTCCTGTGATTCCGGTAAGTTTCAGTGAAGAGGAAGGGTTGCCATAGAAATTTGATGCAGCCTGACCCAGTGCGGAAGCTGAGTCTCCCGTCACTATCCAGCTCACATCTCCTGAAGGATCCGGGGGAAGATGTTCGCAAATGACAGCCTCTGCACCCGATCTGACCGCATCCCCGATAAAATCATGGCCATCACTCTTAAAACCTCTGACAGCAACAAAAAGGGAACCCGGAACCACTTTCCGGGAATCGGATGCAATATTGCTGATCATCCTTTCCCCCCTTCCGGAAAAGGATTTTATATCAATGTCTTTCAATGTTTTCTCAAGTTCCGTCATATCATAGATTCATTTCAAGAGAAACTATCTGTCCTTCAAAATATCTTGTCCCGTGTTCAGGGAATTGCCTCAACACCCTTCCCTTTCCGCTGAAGCGCACCCTGTAACCCGAATTCTCAAGCAAATACATTGCGTCTCTCAGGCTCATTCCCCTTACATCCGGCACCAGTCCCCCCGTAATATCAATCCCTGCATAGCTGATTGTATCTCCGTTCTCTCTGGTTTTTATCCACTCATCTCCCGGGACTTTCCCATGCTTTACACCAAACCTGCGCAGGACCCTGTGAATATCGTCGCCGTATCCGTTTCCTGCTTCGGGAACACCGGATGCCATCCTGTTTCCCGGAGAAGATTTGTAATCCCTGTAAAAACCTGTTGCATAAATTCTGTCTGCAATTTCCCTGAATACCGTACCTGCCACCTGATTACCGTAATAGACTCCGTTTGAGGGTGCATTTACGACAACAATACAGGAATACAGAGGATCTTCCGCAGGGAAATAGCCGACAAAGGAAGCCTGATAGGAAATTCCGGAACCCGATCTGTAGCCTCCGCTCCCTTTTGCAATCTGGGCCGTACCGGTTTTGCCGGCAATCCTGTAATCGGCATTTTTCAGATTCATTGCCGTACCGTGTTCAACAACCCCTTCCATCAGCTTCCTTGCTTTTTTTATCGTAGACCTGGAAGCAACTGATTTATTTATCACTTCGGGATCATAGCGTCTTATCTCCTTCCCGTTCCTGCCAATTGCCGTCACGAACCGGGGTTTGACCATCTTCCCGTTGTTTGCCACTGCATTGTAAAATGTTAGTATCTGAAGAGGTGTCATCCGGACTTCATAACCGTATGACATCATCGGGAGTGTGATTCCTGACCACAATTTGTCACCCGGATATTTTATGAGAGGAATTCCTTCACCTTTTATCTGTATACCCAGCTTCTGGTTAAGTTTCATGTCATAAAGCCTGTCTATAAAATCCCCGGGACGGTCCCCGTAAAGATCTGTTATCAGTCTGGCTGTTCCCACATTGGACGATTTCTCGAATACTTCCCTGACGCTTATACTGCCGTATCCGCCTTCCTTTGTATCACGGATCACCTTATCATAGAATTTTATACTCCCCCTGCCCGTGTCAACAATATCACCCGTATCAATTATTCCCTCATCAAGGGCAGCCATCAGAACGGGCAGTTTGAATGTTGACCCCGGTTCAGTGCTTTCTCCCACTGCATAGTTGTAGCTTTCATGATACCTGCCGTCACTGCCTGTCTCGAGATTGACTATGGCCCTGATATCACCGGTGTTCACTTTCATCACCACGGCACATCCGTGATGTGCATTGTGCTTTCTGAGCTGATTTGCCAGTGCTGTCGCTGCTACATCCTGAAGATCAATATCTATAGTAGTCAAAACATCATTGCCGTCCCGTGAACCAACCGTGCCGATACCGTCCACGGTTATCCAGTCGCCTCCCGTAAGGCGCTGCATTACAGCTGTTCCGTCCTTTCCGGCAAGCTCCCTGTCAAAGGAACCCTCAATTCCAACTATATTGCCCTTTTCGCCCTGGCTCAGATAACCTATTGTTCTTGCAGCCAGCTCACTGTTTGGCAATATCCTGCGGGTATCAACCTCTGCGATCAATCCTCCCCTGTACCGGCCTTCACGGAAAACCGGCAGTTCCCTGAGCTTTTTAAGAGTTTCATAATCAACTCTCCTTTTAATAAGATAATAGCGGTCACCGCGCTTTCGGGCATCAACTATGGCAGTCTTCCATTCTGAAGCCGTTCTTGTTCCGAGATGTCTGGCCAGACCGGCAGACAGGCCATTAATACCGGCAGTCCAGGTCTCCTCCGACATTCCGCTGCTCCGTGTATCCATGTAAATAGTGTAATATGGAACAGAAGTGGCCAGCAGCCGGCCGTCACAGGCAAGAATATCCCCCCTGTCAGCAGCAAGCCCGGTTCTCTTGAATACGTATTTTTCACTCATGGCCGACCATTTGCCATGCTCAACGGTCTGAAGGATCAGAATACGAACAAGTATGGCCAGAGCAATAATTGCCAGTGCGAAATATAAAATGCCGCCACGGAATACTATGTCATCTCTCAGCGCCATGAAAGCTAATTGTCAACAATCAATTTAAATGCCGGTGTTTTCAGCTCTTCCAGGTCAAGCCCCTTTTCCCTTACCATCCGGTAAACCTCGGATTGCCGGCTGATAAACATCAGTTCAGCGGAAGTGGAAAGTGACTGGGCCCTCAGTTCCCTTACTTCTGTCTGCAGACTTTGCATGTCACGCGTAATCCTTTCTGCATGAAACCTGTTTGCTATATACACTGCTCCAAGCAGGGTCATCAGCATGACATACCATATGTTTTTCAGAATTATCCTTGATGTGATCCCCCCGCTGATAAGCTCCTTCAGGAAACTGCCGGGACTTATCTTCCTGCTGTTGTCATTTTTTCCCTTTTCCATAAATCAAATCTTCTCGGCTATACGCAATCTTGCACTGCGGACCCTGTTGTTTGCGGCAATCTCATCCTTTCCCGGTGTGATTCCCCTCCTGGTAAGAACCCTGAAAGGAGAAGGTTCAGGATTTCCGTAAAAATCCTTTTTCCCGTAACCTTCAAAATTGCCGGAACGCATAAAATTTTTCACCAGCCTGTCTTCCAGGGAATGATATGTTATGACCACAAGCCTGCCCTGGCTGTTAAGCATGACCAGAGCCTGGAGAAGCATTTCCTTCAGATTCTCCGTCTCATGGTTGACAGCTATTCTGAGAGCCTGAAAAACTTTCGCATAAAACTTGTGCTTCTGCCTCGCCGGAGCCAGAAAGTCAAGAACAGTAACAAGATCTCCCGTGCTGACCAGGGCTTTCTGTTTCCTGGCCTTCACAATTTCCTTTGCTATAATCCTCGAATTTGCCAGTTCCCCATATTCAAAAAATATATCCGCCAGAACGGCTTCTTCCGTTTTCCTTATGAGATCAGCTGCAGTCAGACTTCCTTCCCTGTTCATTCTCATGTCAAGAGGTGCATCGAATCTGAATGAAAATCCTCTTTCAGCTTCATCAAAGTGATGGAAAGACACTCCCAGATCAGCAATCAGACCGTCAATGGCTTCAATCCCCATAAACCTGAGATTGTTCCTCAGGAACCTGAAATTCTGGTTAAGGAATGTAAAACGTTTGTCGGATGGAAGGTTTGCCATGGCATCATCATCCTGATCAAATGCTATCAGCCTGCCTTTGTCAAGCCGCCTGAGTATCTCCCTGGAATGACCTCCCCCCCCGAAAGTGGCATCCACATAAATGCCGCCGGAACGTATATTGAGTCCTTCAATACTCTGTTCCGGCATTGCAGGTATATGATAGATCATCGTCACTCTTCATTACTGTTACCACCCAGTATGTCTTCGGCAAGCCCTGCAAGTTCCTCTCCGGAAATATCAGTCTTGTGATAATCCTCTGCAGCCCAAATCTCTATCCTGCCTTCCTGCCCGGCCAGAACAACATCCCTGCCGGCACCTATCAGATCAAGCAGGCGTTTCGGAACGAGAAAGCGGTTGTTGCTGTCAAGTTCCAGTTCAGCCATGCCCTTGAAAAAGTTCCGCAGAAAATTGCTGTGCACACGGTTATAGGGATTGACTTTTTTCCGTATCTTTTCCAGTTGTATGTTCCAGTCATCAAGTGAATAAAGAACAAGACAATTGTCAAAAATATCCCTGCGCACAATAAAATGATCCCTGGCGTCAGAAGGCATCTGCTTTTTAAACGCCACCGGAAGTGTTATCCTTCCCTTGGCGTCTACCTTACAATAATTTTCGCCGATAAAGGTGGCCATGACTTACTATAATTTCAATCAGGATGCTAAAATAAAGAAAAAATCTCCACTTTATCCCACTTCATCCCACTTTTTTAAAGGGATTTGTTGATAACTTTTTTTAAAAGGGGTAATTATGACCACAAATGAGGTTCTCTTTAATCACAAAAAGTTATTGACAACACGGGTTCATAGCGGTAAAAAATCGTATTTTTACACGACCGGTACCCGGTATCATTAATTATTATGAGCGGATCAAACAAAACAGGGCCTGTCCTGCAGATAGATGTTAAAAAGGTTCTGGCATCGAAAAATCCTTCACTGGCAAAAATGCTGCCCTCCTTTCTTATCAGCTATCTCAAACGTATCATTCATCAGGATGAGATTAACAGTATGCTTCGTGAATACGGTCACCTCAGGGATGCCGGATTCGTATCAGCGATACTTGAAGGCATGGGCACGGGCTACAGTGTTTACGGCCGCGAAAACATACCCCTGTCAGGCAGGTATATCTTTGTTTCCAATCATCCCCTGGGAGGGTTTGACGGACTGGTATTCATGAATGAACTATCGAAATACTACAGCGACATAAAGTTTCCCGTAAATGATATTCTGCTTAATCTTACGAATCTTTCCGGTATTTTCCTGCCGGTCAACAAACATGGCTCACAGGCCAGGGATGCGATAAGGAAGCTCGAAGAGACCTATGCATCCGACTCTCAGATACTCTATTTTCCGGCAGGACTCTGTTCCAGGAAAAAACACGGGGAAATAACAGATTTGAAATGGCATAAAAGTTTTATTTCCAAAGCAGTTCATCATAAAAGGGATATTGTCCCTGCTTTTTTCTCCGGCAGAAATTCAAACTTTTTCTATAATCTTGCCAATATCAGAACCTTTCTGGGCATCAGGGCAAATATTGAAATGCTTTATCTTCCCGATGAGATGTTCAGGCAGAAGGGCGGGGATCTTGCACTTGTCTTTGGCAGGACCATTCCGTGGCAGACATTTGATGGTTCAAAATCCCCTGAAGAATGGGCCGGCTGGGTAAAATCGAAATCATATGAGCTGAAATCAGTGATTTCCGGCCAGAACCGGTTAAATAATTTCTAAATTGCACCGTTTTTAACACCCTACTCCGAAACAACACGCGACAAAATGGAACCAATTGTTGAAAGGCAGCCACTGGATCAGATAATTGCAGAACTTACCAAGGAAAGGTTCCTTCGAAAAACCAATAATGCAAATAATGAGGTTTACATTTTCGACAATAATGAATCATCCGTTCTGATGCATGAAGTCGGCCGTGTAAGGGAACTCACTTTCCGTCATGCCGGAGGCGGCACAGGCAATTCAATTGATATCGATAAATACGACACTGCGTCAGAAGACCCTCAGAAACAACTTATTGTATGGGATCCCGAACACAGGGAAATAATAGGAGGTTACAGGTTTTATTTTCCTCCCAAAGGCTGTGTGAAGTGTGATATTACAAAGCTTGCCTCATCGGAATATTTTAAATTTTCCAGGAAATTTCTTACACGGTTCTTTCCATATGTGATGGAACTGGGGCGGTCATTCGTCCATCCGGAATATCAGTCTGCGACAAGGGGAAGGAAAAGCCTGTTTGCACTTGATAATCTGTGGGACGGCCTTGGGGCACTGATAATTGAGAATAATCATATTAAATATCTCTTTGGAAAGGTGACAATGTATCCCCACTTCAATCAGAATGCAAGGAACATGATTCTCTATTTCCTGAAAAAGCATTTCAGGGATCCCGATAAGCTTGTTACTCCGCTTGTACCGGCAGACATAGATATTGACGTTGAAAAGATGAAGTTATTATTCAGGCGCAGGCGCTTCAGGGATAACTACAAGATACTATCTGCCGAGGTAAGGAACCTGGGGGAAACAATACCGCCGCTCATAAATGCATATATGAATCTTTCCCCGACAATGCGGACATTCGGCACATTCATCAACCACAGCTTCGGGGAGGTGGAGGAAACCGGCATAATGATAACTCTCAGGGACATATATGTTGAGAAGATAAACAGGCATCTGGCTTCATACAAGAAGGATTTTATGATAACATGGTTTTCTCCTGACCGTCAGTAGATTTTTGACTTTCCCTCACTGCACGCTCAGACCCGGATATGTGATAACCGCAGGAACATGATAGGCATTTGGAAATACTTTCCGTATCGCAATCAGATCCTTGTACAATTCGGTTTTTGTCCTGTAATCACCCACCCTGACCATGAAATAACCCGGTTCCTGATACTGAACATAGGAAACAATATCAGGGAATTTATTGATGAATTCGGCTCTGGTCCGTGCAGACTCTTCCCTGGCATTCCTCACGGAACTGTAATATATCTGTATTCTGAAACCCTGGATTCCGGGCGTACCCTCCATGGTTCTCAGCTTGCTGTTTGCCATAATTGATCTGCTGATAAGCGAATCAATCCGCATATCCTGAACAATGGTAAGCCTGCCCGTATTTCTTTCATCAGATCGCTTCATAAGATCTGTGGTTCTGATAAAGCCCTGGCCCATGCAATAAGCTGCTGAAACCGAAAAGAATATTATTAATAATAAAGCCTTTCTTGACATCCGCTTCTGTTTTTGGACAAATATACAATATTGCAGCAGAAATTATTCAAGTGCGTCCGCCAGTTCGTCAGTCATTTCAAGATTATGGTACACATTCTGAACATCATCATCATCCTCAAGGATTTCAATGAATTTAAGCACTTTCTGCGCTGTTTCCACATCCAGCGTTTTAGTGTCATTGGGGATCCTTTTCAATCCTGCTTCCATCGCTTCTATCTTCATTTCACCCAGCTTTTTACTTACACTTCCGAAATCCTCCTTGGCACAGGTAATAGTTATTGTTTCCTCATCAATCTCAAATTCCTCCGAACCTGCATCTATCATTTCCAGTTCCAGCTCCTCGGGTGACAAGCCTTCATTCCGGATGATAAAAATCCCCTTGGTGTCGAAAAGATAGCTGAGTGAACCGTTTGTTCCCAGACTGCCTCCAAACTTGTTGAATACAGATCTTACCGATGCCACTGTTCTGTTGTTATTATCGGTAAGACATTCAATAAACACAGCGATACCGTTCGGAGCATATCCTTCAAAAGTAGTTTCAATATAATGTTCCGCATCAGAACCAACAGCTTTTTTTATGGCCCTTTCAATGTTATCCTTAGGCATATTGACACCCTTGGCATTCTGTATGGCCAGTCTCAGCCTTGAATTTGAATCAGGATCACCGCCACCTTCCCTTGCAGCAATTATTATTTCCTTGATGATCTTTGTAAAGATCTTTCCTCTGCGGGCATCTGCTGCCCCTTTTTTTCTTTTAATTGTTGACCATTTACTGTGACCTGACATACAATAGGTTTTAGAATTTGTGTATACAAAATTAATTAAATCTTTAATACTTCATTCAGGTTATGTACTTTTGTAGTCCGAAAAAAATGGAAAAGAAACTATATATCGAAACCTATGGCTGCCAGATGAACATTGCCGACAGTGATGTCATTGCTTCAGTTCTTTCCGGAGACAGTTACACACTCGTAAAGGAACCCGACGAAGCAGGACTGATACTGATTAATACCTGTTCAGTCAGGGAGAATGCCGAACAGCGCGTATGGAACAGGCTCAGGCAGCTCAGGCATCTTAAAAAGAAAAACCCTGACCTTTTGGTGGGTCTTGCCGGATGCATGGCTGAACGACTCAGGGAGAAACTGTTTGATGCCGGGGATCTCATTGATATAGTTGCCGGTCCGGACAGCTACCGTAATCTTCCCTCACTCGTTGCAGAGGCCGCGTCAGGCAGAAAAGCTCTTAATGTCCGGCTTTCACGCTGCGAAACCTATTCAGACATATTGCCGGTTCATTCCGGCCATAACGGAATATCAGCATTCATATCCATAACCAGGGGATGCAACAACATGTGTTCCTACTGCATTGTTCCCTTTGTGAGAGGGACGGAACGGAGCAGGGATCCGGATTCAATACTGAAGGAGGCAGGGATGCACTTTGAGTCAGGTATCAGGGAGATCACCCTCCTCGGACAAAATGTGGATTCCTACAGATGGGTCTCCGGGAATGAAACAATGGAATTCCATAGCCTGATTGCCGGAGTGGCAGCCATTGACCCCAGGCTGAGAGTGAGATTCACGACTTCACATCCAAAGGATCTCTCCGCTGAGCTTCTGAAAACCATGGCAGAGAACACCAATATCTGCAGGCATATACACCTTCCCGTTCAGAGCGGAAGCAGCCGGATACTCAGTCTGATGAACCGCGGATATACCCGTGACGACTACATGGCGCGGATAGAATCCATCAGGAGAATTATCCCGGAATGTTCGGTTTCAACCGATATTATTTCAGGATTCTGCACAGAAACGGATGAGGACCATAAAGAAACCCTTTCCCTGATGGAATGGGCGGAGTTTGACTTTGCATACATGTTCCGCTACAGTGAAAGACCGGGAACAAGAGCCGCAAGAAAGCTCAGGGATGATGTTTCGGAAGAGATTAAAATAAAAAGGCTGAACGAAATAATCTCATTGCAAAATTCCATATCCCGGAAGTCAAAGAAAAATGATCTGGGGAAAATCCATGAAGTGCTTGTTGAAGGTTATTCGAAAAGGTCGAAGGAAGATCTCACGGGACGGACTTCACAGAACAAGGTTGTGGTATTCCCCGGCGAAAACAGGAGAAAAGGTGATTATGTTAATGTTCTTGTTGAAAAATGCACATCGGCAACTCTTAAAGGCAGCATCATTTAAGGGATTATTTTGAGAATTTGTTATGATTTTGAGTTAACTTGCAATAATTGCCTAAATCAGGCTTTTACAAACAGGAAAAGGCAAAAAATGCAGCCTGCCTCAGGAAATATATAATTTGCCACTAATGAAGACATTAACAAACAGGATTGTTGCTTACAGGTTATTGTTAATAACCTTGTTGTCAATGTTCGTCATACAGGGGCTTGACGGACAGAAAAAGGCTAAAAAATTCTTTGTCACCGGTATTGTTACGGATTCCAGGGGAACTCCTGCTGAAGATGCAGTAATATTTATTGACAATAAATCCACTGATAAGCTTAGTGACAAAAATGGATTTTTCAGGATTAAAGTAAAGCCTGAAGCAAAAGTCATATCAGCCCTGCACACCCTGGCCGGTCTGGGTGAGGCAGAGATTGACGGTGAAAATATGCTCAGGATAGAGCTTGGAGGTGTAATCGGACCTCCGCGGCCGGAAACCCGGAAGAGTTCCGATGAACAGATAAACATCGGCTATGGCACGGTGGACAAGCAAAAACTTATTACACCCGTCACGAGTGTGAATAATGTCAGTTCCAAATATGCTTCCTACAACAATATTTATGATGTATTAAAGGGCACAGTACCAGGAGTTCAGGTCAAAGACAAAAAAATAGTCATCGGCGGACCTTCATCCTTTAATCTTAGTTCTGAACCTCTTTTCATTGTTGACGGGATGGAGGTTTCTACAATTGATGACATACAGCCTGTCATGATAGAATCCATTCAGGTACTGAAGGGTCCGTCTGCATCAATTTACGGGGTAAAGGGAGCCAACGGAGTAATCCTGATCAGGCTGACCGGTACAGGAACAAGGAAATAACATTATTTTCGGTCCTGCTTTTTCCTGACAGTCTCTATCATCAGTTCCTTAAGCTGACTATCCGACACCGGGGCCGGTGTATCGAGCATCACATCCCTTCCCGAATTATTTTTCGGAAAAGCAATAAAATCCCGTATTGAATCCTGTCCCCCGAACAAGGCAACCAGTCTGTCGAAACCAAATGCTATACCGCCGTGAGGCGGAGCACCATAGCGGAAAGCATCCATAATAAATCCGAATTGCTCTGTCGCTTCCTCTTCCGTAAAGCCGAGAGTTTTGAACATCAGTTTCTGCAGGGAGGCATCATGGATTCTCACCGATCCCCCGCCTGTCTCAATTCCGTTTATAACCAGATCATATGCATCGGCCTTAACCACCGACGGATCCGTTTTCAAAAGCTGAACATCTTCAGGTCTTGGAGAAGTGAAGGGATGATGCATGGCATAAAAACGCCTTTCCTCCTCATTCCATTCAAATAACGGAAAATCAACAACCCATAAGGGTTTGAATACATCCCTCTTCCTTAAATTCAGTCTGTTTCCCATTTCAAGCCTGAGTCCGGACAATGCAGGAAGGATTTTTTCCCTGTCGCCGAAAAGCAATAATAACAGGTCTCCCCTGTCTGACTGCATTTTTTCCACCCATAACATAAGATCTTCCGCGGAATAAAACTTGTCAACGGATGATCTGAGTGTACCGTCCGTTCCGTATTTCAACCAGACCAGTCCCTGTGCCCCGCTTTGTGGTTTTCTTACGAAATCCGTCAGCTCATCCAGCTGTTTCCTCGAAAACCCGGAACATCCGGGAACACTTATTGCACCAATATATGCGGAATTATCAAAAAGCGGAAAGCCGTGTCCCTTCACAATCCCGGTCAGATCCCGGATTCCCATTCCGAAACGCAGATCGGGCTTGTCAGTACCGTATGACTCCATTGCCTCATCATAGGTCATTCTCCTGAACGGCTCACTGAATTCGATACCCTTCACCCTGCTGAACAAATGCCTGACAAGCCCCTCAAAGGTATCCAGGATTTCATCCCTGGTCACAAATGACATTTCACAGTCGATCTGGGTAAATTCCGGCTGACGGTCAGCTCTCAGGTCCTCATCCCGGAAGCATCGCACAATCTGGAAATAGCGGTCAAATCCCGAAACCATCAGCAGCTGCTTCAGGGTCTGGGGTGACTGGGGAAGTGCATAGAAACTGCCTGGCTGCATCCGGCTCGGAACAATAAAATCACGTGCCCCTTCCGGAGTCGATTTGATGAGGAAGGGTGTTTCAATTTCAATAAATCCGGCTGAATCCATGTAGTTGCGTACCTCGCGGGCCATCCTGTGACGCAGTATCAGATTATCCCTGACGGAAGGCCTGCGGAGGTCCAGGTAACGGTATTTCATTCTCAATTCTTCGCCGCCGTCAGTGTCTTCTTCAATTGTAAACGGCGGAAGTTCACTCGGATTCAATACAAGCAGCTGAACAACATCAATCTCTATCCCTCCGGTCGGGATTTTGAGATTTTTATTGCTTCTTTCCCGGACTTTCCCACTGGCCTGAACCACAAATTCCCTCCCGAGTTTCCTGGCCTGTGCACATAACTCCGGACTGGTCTCCATGTTGAAAACAAGCTGGGTTATTCCATAACGGTCACGAAGATCAATAAATGTCATTCCGCCAAGATCCCTCGAAGTCTGGATCCATCCGCACAATATAACCTCTTTCCCGGTATCCCCGATCTGAAGCTCACCACATGTATGTGTCCGGTACATATTTATACTTTTAAAATCTCAGCAAAAATAAGAAAATTTCAAAAACAGCTAAGTAACAATATATTATCAAATAAATGTGATTTTAATAAGACATTTATAATCAAATATATACATTTGCAGAGATCAGCAAACCCAAAAGTTAAAGTAACTATTGTCAGATATACTGAGATTATCAGACATACAAAAGAATAACAGGCATATTCGGATTAACAGACAGCTGCAGAATAACAAGTACATACAAATTAACAGGCACCTACAGAATAACAGTCAAATGAAAATAAACTCACATGAATATTTTATGAATGCTGCGCTTGAGGAGGCCCGGAAAGCCTTTGACAGGGATGAGGTGCCTGTGGGAGCCGTGGTTGTATGCAATGGAATTATTGTAGCACGTGCGCATAATCTCAACGAAACACTCCGGGACCCCACTGCCCATGCAGAAATGCAGGCAATAACAGCTGCCGCAAACTGGCTGGGCGGGAAATATCTTACAGACTGCACTGTTTACGTAAGCCTTGAGCCATGTGCCATGTGTGCTGCCGCACTGGGCTGGAGCCAGGCAGCCGGACTGGTATATGGTGCCAGGGACGAAAAAAAAGGATATTCACTGATATCAGACAATCTGCTTCATCCCAGGACGAAGGTGACGGGCGGAGTTCTTGAAAAGGAATGCCGGGAAATTATGCTGAGGTTCTTTAAGAAAAAAAGATTAAATTTATAAAAAAATAGTGCGGAATGACATTCGATAATACAAAACAGATCATCAGTATCCGGTTAAAGCTTTTCTTCGCCACGGTCCTGATCCTGGCATATCTTGCCGTTGCTTATTTAGGGAAAATTATAAAATTCCCTGTTCTCGGGCTAAACGATACTGCATGGACAATCATTCTTGTTTCCGTTTATCTGATTATATTCTTCATTCCGATGATACTTAACTACCAGTTTATTTACTACTCCGATGACGATGAGAATATTGTCCTCAGGTATTTCAATGCCGGCATGGGAGGTGGTAAAAAAAACTCAATCCGGATTAACAAAAACACTTTCGCAGGTTATAAAACCGAATCCGGACTTTTTGGCCTTAAACAAAGTATAATACTTTTTCAGAAAGTTTCTCAGGAAATGGCCAAGTATCCGCCGGTTCACCTTAGTGCACTGAACAGGGAACAGAAAAAAAAACTGTTCAGGGCTCTTGATTTACTTCTCCCCAAATCCTGATAAGCCAAACTCAGGATTTTTTTTAATTTTGCCGCCTTCAGGCTTATTGCCGGAAAGCTTTATGACGGACCAAAACAAAAAATTAATTAAACAACCACTACAATGAACGTTGATAAAATAATGAATGACCTCGAAAAAAAACATCCCGGCGAGGTAGAATATCTTCAGGCAGTCAGAGAAGTGCTGGAATCGATAGAGGATATTTATAATCAGAATCCCCAGTTCCGTTCAGCCAATATCATTGAACGGCTTATTGAACCCGACCGTGTTCTTATTTTCAAGGTGCCATGGACTGATGATGAAGGAAATGTAAGAGTGAATCTTGGATACAGGATCCAGTTCAACTGTGCGATAGGCCCCTACAAGGGAGGTCTTCGTTTCCACCAGAGTGTGAATCAGTCGATTCTTAAATTTCTTGGATTTGAGCAGATTTTCAAGAATGCACTGACTTCCCTTCCACTGGGTGCCGGGAAAGGTGGTTCCGACTTCAGTCCGAAAGGAAAATCGAATGCGGAAGTAATGAGATTCTGCCAGTCATTCATGCTGGAACTCTGGAAATATATCGGTCCCGAAACAGATGTGCCTGCAGGTGATATTGGTGTCAGCGGACGGGAAATAGGTTATCTGTACGGCATGTACAAAAGGCTTAAAGGAGCTCATACCGGTGTCCTCACAGGCAAAGGACTGAACTGGGGTGGTTCACTGATAAGACCCGAAGCAACAGGATTCGGTGCCATCTATTTTGTTGAGGAAATGCTGGCAATAAAAAAAGATACCATTAAGGACAAAACAATTTCCATATCCGGTTTTGGAAACGTGGCCTGGGGTGTCGCCCTTAAGGCAACCCAGCTGGGGGCCAAAGTTGTTACCATCTCTGGTCCCGACGGCTATATTTATGACCCTGAAGGACTCTCGGACAGGAAAATCGAATATATGCTTGAACTCCGTGCATCAAACCAGGATATAGTCAGTCCATATGCCGAAGAGTTTTCGGGCGCTGAATTCCATCCGGGCAAAAAACCCTGGGAAGTAAAGGTTGACATTGCCCTGCCATGTGCAACCCAGAATGAACTTAACGCTGAGGATGCGAAAAAACTCGTCGCAAACGGAGTAATTATGGTTGCCGAAGTTTCAAACATGGGATGCACACCGGAAGCAATTGAGGAATTCTATGACAATGGTGTCATCTTTGCTCCCGGAAAGGCAGTCAACGCCGGCGGAGTTGCTACTTCCGGACTGGAAATGGCCCAGAATGCAATGAAAATGAGATGGACCCGGCAGGAAGTAGACCAAAGGCTGCATGAAATAATGCACAATATTCATGAACAATGTCTTAAATACGGCAGACAGGACGACGGTTTCATCGATTATGTAAAGGGTGCCAATATCTCAGGATTCCTGACAGTGGCAAATTCCATGCTGGATATGGGTATTGTCTGACATTCTTATTATTATGCCATGCCTGAAAGCCTGTCCCTGAAGCACAAAATTGCTCTTGGAATCATTCCGCGCATAGGCGACATAAACGCCAGAAAGCTTGTGTCACACCTGGGGAGTGTGGAGGCAGTGTTCAGCGAGCCATACAGGAACCTGATCAGGATTCCGGGAATCGGCAGTGAACTGGCAAAAAGCATTACAGAACGTTCATATCTTGAAAAGGCAGAGAAAGAAGCACTTTATGTCACAAAAAACAATATAAGGACATATTTCTATCTTGACGATGATTATCCCGGTCGCCTTCGTCAGTGTGAGGATTCCCCGGTGGTGTTTTTCCTGAAAGGCAACTGTGACCTTGATTCACCCAGAATCCTGAGTGTTGTCGGGACAAGGAATTCAACCTCCCGCGGCAGGGAAATCTGCGGGAAGATTATAGGAGATCTTGCTGAGCACTTCCCTGATCTGATAATTGTAAGCGGACTGGCCTACGGGATTGATATTACATCCCATAAGGCAGCACTCAGCAATAATCTTCCTACAGTGGCAATACTCGGACATGGTCTTGATACAATTTATCCTTCGGTTCACAGGCCGGTGGCCGAAAAGATTGTAAAGAACGGGGGACTGATCAGTGATTTCCTGTCAGATGCTCTTCCTGAAAGGAATAATTTCATAAAAAGAAACAGAATAATAGCGGGTATTTCCGATGCAACACTTATCATTGAATCGGGAAAAAAGGGAGGGGCACTCATAACTGCCGATATTGCAGGATCATATAACAGGGATGTGCTTGCTGTGCCCGGCCGGCCCGACGACCTATGGTCTGCAGGCTGCAACAGTCTTATAAAATACAACAGGGCAGCACTCGTTGAATCCGCTAAAGATGTGGAATATTTTCTCAACTGGCAGTATGAAAAAACATCCGGCTCTCAGCAAAAAAAGCTCTTCCCGGAACTCAGTGAAACGGAAAAATCCATATACGACCTTCTGTCGGCCGGATCCGAAATGTCGATCGATTCAATATGCCGGTCCCTGAATCTTCCCGTTTTCAAACTCTCTGCCATACTTCTGCAGATGGAGCTGAAAGGACTGATAAAAAACTGTCCCGGAAACATCTACCGTATTGCATTGTGATTTTTCTACAGGCCTTATTATTTTTCTTAAATTGCAGTATTGAAAAATGTACAACGGTCCGCTTTGGCCGGGAAAAAGCTGAAAACACCGTTACCAACCGGGAGCTTGTCTGATGAGACTTATTGACACACATACTCATTTATATCTGCCTGATTTCAAAAACGACAGGGATGAAATGATCAGCAGGTCAACAGATAAGGGAGTAATCAAGCTCCTTATGCCCAATATTGACATTCATTCGGTTGAGCCTATGCTTAAGGCAGCTGATAAATACCGGGGAATATGCTTCCCCATGATGGGCCTGCATCCGACATCAGTCGGGGATGACTACAGGACTCAGCTTGACCGGATGGAAAAAATCCTGCCACAGCACGAATTCATTGCCATAGGCGAAATCGGAATTGACCTCTATTGGGACAAATCCCGGTTTTCCGAACAGGCCGAAGCATTCAGAAGACAGCTGGACCTCGCGGTCAGTAACGGCCTTCCCGTGGTTATCCATTCCCGGAATTCCATTGATGAAGTATTATCCGTTCTGGAAGAATACAGCGCTTCCGGTCTTAAAGGGGTCCTTCATGCTTATTCAGCCGGTAGGGATTATGCGGAAAAAGCTGTCGGAATGGGTTTTTTGCTGGGTATCGGCGGACCATTAACCTATAAAAATTCCGGTCTTGAAGATGTATGCAGGGAAATCGGACCACAACATATTATACTTGAAACCGACTCTCCCTATCTGCCTCCTGTTCCCTACAGAGGGAAACGCAACGAGAGTTCCTATATTCCCATAATAAACAGGAAACTTGCAGAGGTACTCGGAATGAGCGAGGAAGAAAGTGCTGCAGTCACATTTGAGAATTCATGCAGACTTTTTAAACTGTTAACGGATGACTGACAAGAGAAAAGAAACTTCGGTCCTGATAATCTACACCGGCGGTACTATCGGCATGGTCCACGATCCGCAGACAGGCACACTGATCCCTATCGATTTCAAACATATTACCGATCATGTACCGGTTATCGGTAATTACGGATTTGATCTGCAGTCTGTTTCCTTTGATCCGGTAAAGGATTCATCAAATATTGATCCGGACATATGGATCAGGCTGGCCGGCATCATTGAAAAAAACTATGACCGCTTCGACGGATTTGTCGTTTTGCACGGCACTGATACAATGGCTTATTCCGCATCAGCCCTCAGCTTTATGCTCGAAAACCTTTCAAAGCCGGTGATTTTCACCGGATCACAACTGCCGATCGGATTACCCAGAACTGATGGCAGGGAAAATCTCATCACTGCTATCGAGATTGCCGCTGCAAAAAAGAATGGCAATCCCGTGGTTCCTGAAGTATGTATCTATTTCGACAACGAGCTTTCCCGGGGTAACCGCACCACCAAATTAAGCGCGGAACATTTTGATGCATTCAACTCCCCGAATTATCCGCTGCTTGCTGAAGCAGGCCTTCATATTATATACAATACCAATAGTATCCGTTACCCGGGAAAAATCAGGAAGCTCAGAGTTCACCGGAAGTTTGACAATAATGTTGCTATTCTCAAGCTGTTTCCCGGCCTTAACAGGAATTTTGTAAAGGCTGTTACAACTACTCCAGGATTAAAAGGCCTGATAATCGAAACCTTTGGTTCGGGAAATGCCCCTACATATAAATGGTTTCTGGATGACCTCAAAGAGTTTATGTACAAGGGAGGAATAATATTCAATGTCACACAATGCCATGGCGGAAGTGTTGAAATGGGTTTGTACGAAACCAGCCGGGAAATGCTGGCAGCAGGTGTTATAAGCGGAAAAGACATCACATCGGAAGCATCCGTAACCAAGCTGATGCTCCTTCTGGGCTGTCACTCCTCAGGGGAAAAGGTAATTGAAGCACTGGGCAAACCCCTCGCCGGAGAGATGTCATAAAATTTTTGTATTAAAAAATTTTGTAATTTGCCCCGCCTTTCAGCAGGCGAAAACAGGTGAAAGTTATCCCGCAGACTGAAAGCAACAAAAACCCGGTATAACTGCCGGAACAGGGAGAGATGCAGGAGTGGTTGAACTGGCTCGCCTGGAAAGCGAGTGTACTCCAAAAGGGTACCGGGGGTTCGAATCCCCCTCTCTCCGCCAGACTCATCAGATCAATCCCGGAGCAAAAGCTGCGGGATTTTTTGTTTTATGAAAGTCCGGAACAAGGCTTGCCTGAGTGAGGGATCTGAATAAAACAAAAATCTTGCGCAGCAAGAATTGATCTGATGAGTCTGAAGCATCTCCCAACGGGATCACCGACAAACGAAGTGAGGAGGTAATCCCCCTCTCTCCGCCAGACCGGAATAAATCCAGCCCATGGGCTGGATTGTTGTTTGGCCGGGGGTATGTTGAAAGCCTGCTTTCATAAATACCCGGAACTGGTTGAGGCTTCAGGGAAAGTTCTGTTCCTGGAAAACGATCTAAACTGTATAAGATTTACGCAATGTTTTTGCTGCCCCGATCATATTGGACAATGCTTTGCGGGTTTCATCCCATCCGCGTGTTTTCAGGCCGCAATCGGGATTTACCCACAGTTGACGATACGGGATCACTTTAGCCGCCTTTTCAAGCAGCTTAATCATTTCATCCACTGTTGGTACCCGGGGAGAATGAATATCATATACACCGGGACCTATATCGTTGGGGTATCTGAAATGGGCGAAGGCATCGAGCAGCTTCATCTGTGAACGTGATGTTTCGATGGTAATAACATCGGCATCCATAGCTGCAATGGCTTCGATGATGTCGTTAAACTCGGAATAGCACATATGCGTATGTACCTGGGTCCGGGGACCAACCCCTGAAACAGCAAGCCGGAATGCTTTTACGGCCCAGTCGAGATAAACCGGCCAATCCTCTTTGCGCAACGGGAGCCCTTCACGGATTGCAGGCTCGTCTACCTGGATAACACTTATTCCGGCCCGCTCCAGGTCAGTCATTTCATCCCGTATAGCCAGGGCGATTTGCATAGCTGTAATCTGCCGTGGCTGATCGTCCCGGACAAACGACCATTGTAGAATAGTAACAGGACCTGTAAGCATTCCCTTTACAGGTATGGATGTAAGCGACTGTGCATAGGCAATCCATTCTACCGTCATTGGAGCCGGACGGGAAACATCTCCGTAAATAACAGGTGGTTTAACACAGCGGGAACCATAGCTCTGTACCCATCCGTTTTTGGTGAAAGCAAAGCCCTTGAGCTGTTCACCGAAATATTCAACCATGTCGTTACGTTCGAATTCGCCGTGAACCAATACATCTATGCCAATTTCTTCCTGCCAGCGAATGGCGCTTCCAATAGCGTTTTTTATTTCCTCTTTATATTGCTCATCGGATATGAGTCCCTTTTTGAATTTTGATCTGAGATTGCGTAAATCAGCGGTTTGCGGAAACGAACCTATTGTTGTAACAGGAAAATCAGGCAAATGAAGATGACTTTGTTGTATTTCACGCCGGACCGCATAAGGATGTTCCCTTTCATAATCTTTGGGAGTAATCTCATTCATCCGTTTTTGCACCGCGGCATCGTATACGAGGGTGGAATCATATACAAAAGGCTCTCCGGTTTTCAGCTTTGAAAGAGCCATGACCTCCGAAAGCTTTTGTCTGGCAAATGCCATCCGTTGCCTGACTCCGGCAGGCAATGTCTTTTCATCCGTTTCATAATCCAGATCACATGGAACATGTAAAAGCGAACATGAAGGAGCTATCATCAACCTCTCAGTTCCAACGTATTCAATAGCCTTGTTTATGATTTTCAGTGATTTTTCAAAATTGTTTTTCCAGATATTGCGGCCGTCGACAACTCCCAGTGACAATCTTACATCAGCAGGTAAATTTGTTTGAATTTCATCGAGCTGGCCGGGAGAACGGACTAAATCAACATGAAGAGTACATTCCGGCAGCTTGTTTATAATATTCGCATTATGAGTAATTGAACCGAAATATGTTGTTAAAATGAAATGAATCTCCGGAAAAGCTTTAAAAAGCTCCGGCAACACGTAACTGTACAAACGTTGCTCTTCCCCGGAAAGAGACATGCAAAGAAAAGGCTCGTCAATTTGTACATAATCCGCCCCTTCATTTACCAGTTTACCCATGAGTTCAATATATACAGGGAATATACCATGAACCAGGGTGGTGGTATCGAAATACCGGCCTTTTGCTTTTCCTGATTTCAGGAAACTTAAGGGTCCGATTATTACGGGCTTTGGGTTGGTTATCCCGGCTTCTTTAGCTTCGATAAAAGAATTAATGATATTGTCGGGATACAATTTAAAATTCTGGTCAGGCCCAAATTCTGGCACCAGATAATGGTAATTGGTATCGAACCATTTGGTCATTTCCATAGCGGTTACGTCAAACCCGTTTTTCTGATAACCTCTCGCAAGTGAAAAATACAGATCTGTCGGAGATAGTTTTTCACAGAGTGGATTAAACCGCTCAGGAATGACTCCAAAAGCCACAGTTTGGTCAAGTACCTGGTCATAGAAAGAAAAGTCGTTACAGGGAATAAGGTCTATTCCTGCCTGTTGCTGAATTTGCCAGTTTGTCTGGCGAAGTTTCCGTCCCATTTGCAGAAGTCCGGAAACAGAGATTTTACCTGTCCAGTAATCCTCACAGGCTTTTTTTAATTCTCGCCGGCTGCCAATACGCGGATAGCCGAGGTTGTGCGTTAACATACATTTAAACTTTTAAATGAATAAAAATTATTTAAAAGTTCTTTTTGAATTTCGGTAATGCTTATGCAGGAAAAAAGACACAGATAGATAGATAAACGCGTTGGGTATTGCAAAGCTGTCTGACATAGCTCTTTTCGCGAAAGCATTGTCAATCCATTTTAAGGCAGGTCTCCTGACTTGCACCTTTTTTACCGTCCTTCCCATCCGTCTGTTTGGCGGATCAGTGGACATCCCTGGCAAAAACCTTTTTGGCGCTTACAGTTGCGCGACAGTCCGTGATTTTCACACGGTTCCCTATTAATCCCTTCCAATTGTAATCGGTCGGGAACCTTAAAGGCTGATTGAAATATGGAAAGAACTTCAAGCGTTGCAAAATTAATAAAAAAGGTATGCCGGCAAAATTCCGCAGGGTTTATTCCGGTTAATTTTGCAAGTCACCACTTCAGTGGATCATGAAATAATCCCCCTCTCTCCGCCAGACTCATCAGATCAATAACAAGGCTTGTCTGAGTGAGGGATCTGAGTTGCTTTTAACCATACAAAGATCTGTTATATCAGAACCAATACCCGATATTTGCTGAAATAACGGGTTTCTTATATTTATCTGAATATCCTAACATCATTTCCACGGGACCGATCTTTGATTTATATGCATAAACCAATCCACCGCCCCATTCTGTTTTATAATCACTGAAATGACTGAGTTCGCTGTTATGTAAAAGGTAATTGCTGTAAAAAGTTATAAAATGGCCTTTTTCTATATTAACTCTTAGTCCGGTTGTAGCAATGCTGGTAAGTCTGTTTGTTGGGGTAAATGCAGGTAAGCCAAAGAATGGTAATTGACGATTTAGCATTATTTCATAATCATGTCCGCCTATAGTATTCCCCAGATGACCCGGCGTTTGTTCTGAAAATAATGTTCTGTTATACAAATTCATTAATAGAGAAAATGAATCGTTAAGCCTGATTATGTTTCTCATTTTAAAAAGCAGTATTGGATAAAGATCCTGGAATTTCTTATCCCCCACAAAGGATAGTTCCGAATAGATCTCACTGCCACAATCGGGAAAATAGTAATCATCCAGGTTATCAAATGAAATGTAACCGACAAAGTTTGTGTTAAATTCCTGCGGCTCTACTGTGACAATATAATCGTCAACTGTTGAATTAAATTTCCCGTGTACATATTCCTCTTTTATTCCTACTCCCCCGGTAAAGATTCCTGATACTTTATACGAGTAAAACAGTTCAGCGGAGGCATAGAAGAAATCTGCACGATATGAACTATTTCTGTCGGGCTGTATCCTCAGGTTTTTATAAAAACCATCTATCATGAATGAATACTTTGGGCCTTTGTTTGATTCAAAGAGCATGTTTATCCTTGGACAGGAGGAAATATCCGCTGTTAATGAGATCAGGTCAAGGGTTCTGGTCAGGTCCTTTATTGTAGTGTTAAGGGCAATGGAAGTAGCACTTTTTGAATTTATTCTCAGGCCAACATTAATATCCAACGATTTTCCTTCCTCCAGGATTATATTCAGATTTTTTTTGGTTTTATCACCACTCAGATTAAAATATATGCTTTTATAATTATTTGTGCCATAAAGAGCATTGATGGATTTCACTATGTCTGAACTTGTATATTTGCCCGGGATTTCCAACTTCAAATTATCTTTTAAAGATTTCTCCGAAGTTGAGTATTTTCCGGAAAATGAAATGTCATGTATTTCCAATTCTTTCTTTGTTATTAACTCAGTTGATATTTTCTTTGAAAGCAATTCATTTTCAGATTTAATTTCCCTTATTTTATCGATAGAATGAGCTGCAGATACAATTCCGTGACTGATAAGGGAATCAATAGCGGATTCTTGAAAGCTCATCACATTATAAGCACTGACATCAGGGCAGATTAGCAAATCACAAAGCTTACGGTTTTCAGGTTTTTTTTTAATTGTGTAAAAACTAATCAGCTGCCCCATGACAGTATTAATTGTAATATTGTCTTCCGGATGTCCGTCGTCACTGACATCAACTCCTATTATGATATCGGCTCCCATTTTTTTTGCTATATCAGAGGGAAAATTATTCACAACACCTCCGTCTATAAGCAGGAGACTATCATATTCGACCGGCATAAAGGCTCCCGGAATAGCCATGGTTGCAAACATCGCTCTGGGAAGAAACCCTTCGTTAAGCAAAACTTCTTCTCCCGTCAGTAAATTGGTTCCAACGCATGCAAAAGAAATGGGGAATTCGCTGAATTTTGCAGATTCGTGAATGCCTGTGGTCAACCCGCAAAACAGATTCAGGACATTGTGACCTTTTATCAGACCGCTCTGCATAGAGACTTTTTCCCCGTCTGACAATGGCAGGGCCAGCACATAACGTTGCCTGTTTATCCTGGAAACCTGATCGAGATCGATGCGGGAGACATTGTCTGAAAGTAATTCAGGCCAGTTCTGTGAAAGAGCCATTTGTTGCAAGTCATTTGCGCTGTATCCTATGGAATATAATCCGCCGATAATTCCTCCCATACTGGTTCCAACGATAATATCAATGGGAATTCCTTCTTCCTCCAGTACTTTTAATACACCGATATGGGCAAATCCCTTGGCTCCCCCGCCACTCAGGACAACTGCTACTTTTGGTCTGAGGATTTCATTGTCTGATGGCAGTGACATCAGATCCCGTGCTATTATTAAAAGTAATCCTGCTATAAACAACCACTTAAAATATGCCATATGATAGTTACTAATTGTCAGGAAAATGAATTTATTTTATCCGGTTATTGTCAATAAGGGTACACGAGAGAATACCGGAAACAAAATATTACGGTAATGAAAAAGCCGCTTACCCTGTTTTATCAGCATTTTATTATCAGTTTTATTTTATCTCATTTTAAAGCAAAAAAACCTGTGAAGTTGTACCATATTGTTTGCAAATTAATAATTTATTTAAATAAGCCGACCTTCAGTGGCATCTTATAATAATCCGGATTCCCGTTCCAGGAACAGGTCAGCCGTTTTAATCCTGCAGAAAAACTAAGATAATAACAAATTTAAGCTTTTAAGCGAAGCAGAGCTTCGGGGAACTAACCCCGGAGAGATTAAAAATCGAAGGCAAATGTACAGGAGTACTCCTTCGAACATCCTACCAAGTTGTTCGATTATACCTTAGTCGGAATTATCCGGTATTTTAATTCGAGTGACGATTTTTCGGGGCTGTTTATGATATTTTCAAAGTATTTTACAAAGAGTATTCAGCTAAACTCTCATCAGTTAGCGCCCTTGTTCTTATACCTGAGAGACAATCCGGCTACTTCTTTAGAAAAAGAGGAACTTTCCCTTTTGTTGGATTGCTATGCTTTACTTTATAAAATAATAAAAATATGGTCGGCTTTAACCAGATGGAAATAGCCAAACATCTTTCGGAAGTGGTAAAAAAAGTCTCCGGCCAATCGGCTAATGACTGGATTAACGAACATGTGCTATTGGAATCGAAAGCGCTTCTTAAATCTACCACAATGACTGTTCAGCAAATCAGCGGAAAAAAATCTGCTACATCCGACAAAATAATTTTTATCAGCAGGAAACAAATTAAAAACTTGTAATAACGTTCATTTTTATAAACAAAATACGTTATATATTGCTCAATATAATAAACATAATAACATGAAACATCCTTTATTACCATCACAAAAAAGAACATTGGAAATATTGGGCAGTGAAAACCTGCATTTATTGTTAAATAAATTTAAGTGAGTAATGCCGATGGAATTTATTTGATATTTTTAGCCTGTTTTATTTTAAATAAAACAGCCCTTGCCGGCGAATGTCACAAAATTTATATACAAGAATTATCATGAGAAAATCTTTTCTTGCCGTTTACCTGCTGGTAATATATCTGTCTGGAGTTACAGCACAGAGCAGCTTTCCCGAAGCTGAAATCTCCAACGGGATAATCAGGGCGCATCTGTATCTTCCCGATGCTGAGAACGGCTATTACCGGGCAACCCGGTTCGATTGGTCAGGTATTATTACAAATCTCGAATTCGAAGGACATAGTTATTTCGGGAAATGGTTCGATAAATACAGCCCGACAATTAACGATGCAATAATGGGGCCTGTTGAAGAATTCGGACCTGTCGGCTACGATGATGTGAAAGCAGGCGGGAATTTCGTTATGATAGGCGTCGGAGCCCTCGAGAAACCCGATGAACCCAGTCACGGAAGGTTCAAATTATATAAGATTACCGATCCGGGCACATGGAAGACAGATAAAAAACCCGATCAGATCCGTTTTATTCATGAACTGAAAGGTCCGGAATATTCTTATGAATACAGCAAAACAATCCGGGCAGTGAAAGGAAAACCGGTACTGGTCATTGCTCACAGTCTGAAGAATACAGGTAAGAAAACGATAGAAACAACGGTTTACAATCATAATTTTATGATTATTGATAAAGAACCCACTGGACCAAATTATGTTATTCATTTCCCCGTGGAAGTTTCCGGAGAAGGTTTGGGAACACATGCTCAGTTTCAGGGCAATAAGATTGTATTTACTGAAAACCTTGCAAGATCCGTTACAGTAAACCCGGTCAATGGTTTTGGCAATGACAGGAAAGAATATAATTTCAGAATAGAAAACATAAAAACAGGGGCAGGAGTAAAAATCACCGGGGATAAGCCTGTAGACAAGCTTATTTTCTGGGCCTCACCGAGAACAGTATGTCCCGAACCTTACATAACAGTAAAGGCAAAACCGGGGAAAACATTTAAATGGGAGATTACTTACGAATATTACACATTTGAACCAAAAAAATAATTGTTACACATTATATAAATTAAATAATCGGATATGAGACCTGTGTTATTGCTTCTTTTTGCTTTTATCGGCGGTATCCTGTGTACACCTGCTGACGGACAGTCATATAATCTTCTTATAGGTTCATATACACGCTCGGTGGATGATGATGGTATTTATGTATATGATTTCAACAGCCAGACCGGCGATTTCAAACTGAAATCAAAAACATCGGGTGAGCTCAATCCTTCTTTTCTGGATGTAAGCCGCGACGGTAAATATGTATTTGCCGTTAATGAAACGAGAGAGGGCAAGGTCAGCTCATTTCTTTTTAATCCGGTATCGGGTGAACTGAAGTTTGTGAACCGTGTCGGAACAGGGGGAGGTCCCTGTTATGTAACCGTGGATGACAGGAACAAATATGTTTTTGCGGGAAATTACGGAGGCGGCAGCCTTATCGCTATTCCTCTGAACAGCGACGGCTCGCTTGGCGATAATTCACAATTCATACAGCAGGAAACAATCGGCGCCTTTAATGGAAGAGAGAGGACCAACCTGCACAGCACAGTCTTGTCTCCTGACAATAAATATCTTCTCACCGCCAACCTTGGCACCGACAGAATCAGTGTGTATAAATTCAACTCAGCTGCTTCCTCTGATCCGCTGACTCCCGCCGAATCTGCCTTTGTCAGTATCGAACGGGGCAGCGGTCCGCGCCATATCGCTTTCCATCCCGGCTCAAGGTATGTATATGTGATACAGGAAATGGCAGGAGACATTGTCTCCTTCGACTTTAAAAAAGGTAAACTGACCGGAAAACAAACCATCACCATGCTGCCTCCCGGTGTTAAAGGGAAGGCAGATGCAGCCGATATTCATGTTTCCCCCGACGGAAAGTTCCTTTATGGTACTGTCAGAGGCGATGCCAATACGATAGTGGTATACAGCATTGACAGGAACGGGATGCTTACCCATGTGGAAACACAAGCCACTCAGGGTGTTCACCCGCGTAATTTTGCAATCGATCCCACAGGTAACTTCCTGCTGGTTGCCCATCAGAACACTAATGATGTAATTATTTTCAAAAGAGACAAGGCTACAGGTAAGCTCACTCCAACAGGGAAAAAGATCGAACTTGGGAGACCGGTATGTCTGAAGTTTACAAAATAATACGAATACCGGCTGCTATCCCCTACATTTTCTGGTATTCCCTTGGTGAACAACCAACATGTTTTTTAAAAAACACGCCAAAGTGGGACTGATCATGAAAACTCAATTCATTACTAAATATTCGTGTATCCACTGCCCTGCCGTTTTGCCACTGACCGAACGTATCAGCGATGAAAGATATTTGCCGGTCAGATGCAGCTGATCCGCATAAAAACCCAGGTTTTGATGTTCTTTAAAATTGCTGTTCAACCAGCTGAATAAACTTCTCAAAAACAAATTCCCTGGAGGGCGGTCCGGAAGTTGCCTTATGCCTGTTTCCCTCATTAATGAAGGCATATACATTGAAGAATATTATTTTGATATAGTACTGTATGATCTGACGGCAGAAAAACCCTTTCTTCCCGATCCTGTTTTTTATTAACCGGTAAATCGTAATTATTTCATGCATTAGCTCTTCAGATAAGCGTATGCCATTTTTCCTCGAAAAATACTGCAGCAGCTGCATGGTCTCCGGGAAACTATCATTCGTATCCCAGAAACTTGGTTTCATGATAAAAACAATTGATCTGAAATCAGGTGAGATCTCCTTTATTTCAAATACCTGCCTGGGCAGAATAACCAGTAAAAAGTTTTTTTTAAGTATAAAATCCCTTATCTTCAGATTTGCTTTCATATAACCCTCTATACCGACAATAATAATTGCTTCGTCGGCACGAAACGGTAAATGCAGTATGTTCTTCGCATCGTTGTTATAAAAAACAGTTTCTTTGAGAATGTCAGAACCAATTATTTTTTCAGCGATACACAATGTTGTACAAGGATATTAACTACAGAAAAGCCAGATAATGAATAATTATTTAAAAATCAATGCCGTAGTGATATTGCTGTTTAGCTTTGCCGCCTGTTCCAGGCCGGACAGAACTCAGACAGGGGAAAAAATCATAGCTGTCAGAATTACTGAAATTACTGCAATACAAACGGCAGATACCAGGAATTATGTAGGCACTGTAGAGGAATCTTCAGCCGTCTCTCTCTCATTCCCGGTTATGGGAACCGTGGCAAAGGTTTATGTGCAGGAAGGACAAAAAGTCCGCAAAGGTGAGTTGCTTGCCGTACTGAATAAGGTTACGGCAGAAAACACATACCAGGGCGCTCTGGCGAAACTTCATCAGGCTCAGGATGCTTACGACCGGCTCACAATCGTTCACGACAGAGGGAGTCTGCCCGACATCAGGTTTGTGGAAGTGCAGACCGGACTGCAACAGGCAAAATCAATGACTGAGGTCGCAAAAAAAAATCTGGACGACTGTTGGTTATATGCTCCCCGGAATGGCGTGATTGCTGCACGAAATATTGAAGAAGGTGAAACAGTCTCTCCGCTGACTTCCGCATTTAAGCTTGTTTCAATCGATAAGGTGCTGGTAAAAATTCCGGTCCCTGAAAATGAGATCGGCAGGATTTCCACTGGAATGAGTGCAGAAATCGTTGTCGCGGCACTTGATAACACACGCTTTTCAGGGGTAGTTGAGATAAAAGGTGTATCTGCAAACCCACTGACTCACACCTATGAAGCAAAAATCGGTATTGAGAATCCACGATCGGAAATAATGCCCGGTATGGTGTGCAAGGTTACACTAAGGGATGAAAGCAGTATGCCTGAGATTATCATACCCGGCCCAAGCATACAGATTTCTACTGACGGCAGGCAATATGTCTGGCTTGCAGAGGAGAATACTGCAAAACGACGTTTTGTGACTACGGGTAAACTGCACGACAACGGTATTATCATTACCGAAGGCCTGTCTGAAGGAGACAGACTGATTGTGGAAGGCTTTCAGAAAGTGAGTGAGGGGATGAAAATTTCAATTAATAACGCCGGTCCGGGTAATTAAAAATGAGGAGCAATAACAGAATTCTTGAATGGACGATGCATAACCGGCAGGTTATTGTTTTGCTGGCAGGCATCCTGTTTATGGCAGGAATTTATTCTCTTATCCGGATGCCGAAACAGGAAATGCCTGAATTTACTATCCGTAAAGGCCTGGTAGTAGGCATTTATCCGGGAGCAAGTTCCGGTCAGGTGGAAGAACAGCTCACAAAACCCCTGGAGCGTTATCTTTTCACGTTTTCAGAGGTAAACCGCATAACCACCACCTCAAGAACAGAAGAGGGAATTGTTTATATTTTCGTTGATCTGGCTGATGATGTAAAAGACCACAACATTGTCTGGTCAAAGATCAAGCACGGAATAAGCACATTCAAACCGTCATTGCCTGCCGGTGTTCTGACTGTAGCCGTCAATGACAATTTTGGCGATGTATCGGCAATTCTGGCAACGATGGAATCTGATGACAAAACCTACCGCGAGCTGGACGGCTATTGCGATGTGCTCGAAGATCAGCTGCGTGCCGTACCTGATGTGGCAAACGTACGTCGTTACGGTTCGCAAAAGGAACAGATCACCATATATGTTGATAATGAGAAACTGTCGGCTTATAGTATTGGAGCCAAAACACTCGCAACAAATCTGTTTGCCCAGGGGTTTACCACCATAAGCGGCTCGCTGGAAAACAACCAGAGTATAATACCAATACATATGGCCGACAGCTACCGGACCGAACAGGAGATTTCAGACCAGATCATTCTTTCCACTCCAAACGGCGATGTGGTCCGGGTTAAAGATATAGGAACCGTTGTACGTGAATATCCGGCAGCTGACAGTTATATAACACATAACGGCAGGAAATGCGTATTGCTCTCTGTTGAGGTGAATCCGAAAGCAAATATCATCACTTTCGGCAGGGAAGTAAATCAGGTTCTTGCCAGCTTTGAAAGCGAACTTCCCGAAAGTGTAAATATTAACCGTATTGCTGACCAGCCCGAAATTGTCAGAGATTCCGTCACCACCTTCCTGCACGAATTAATGATTGCAATCGCGGCAGTTATACTTGTTGTTTTTATCCTGCTTCCGTTTCGCGTGTCAGTGGTGTCAGCAATGTCTATCCCCATAACCATTACAATAACCTTTTTTGTAATGTACGCAGCCCGTATTCCGGTCAACTTTGTTACCCTGGCTGCCTTAATGGCTGTTCTGGGAATCATTGTGGATGATACGATTGTGGTGGTTGATAATTATATTGACAAACTTGATGCGGGAATGGGCCGCTGGAACGCCACCATCCAAAGTGTCCAGGAATATTTTAAATCACTTCTTTCAGCAACCCTGGCTATCAGCATCACTTTCATTCCGCTTTTATATACCTCCACAGGACTGATGCGCGACATGATACGGCATTTCCCGTGGACGGTCTGCATAGCGCTGTTTTCCTCCCTGCTGGTAGGTGTGCTTGTTATTCCGATAATTCAGTACTTCCTGCTTAAAAGAGGCATGCATGCATCCGGCGTTTCAAAACCGGGAAAACGCCGCTCATTTCTTGATCTGCTTCAATCGGCTTACGAGAAGCTCCTGACCAAAGTATTTGCTTTCCCTGAAACAACTCTGCTGATTGCAGTGGCGAGCATGGCAGCGGGAGTTTTATTATTTATTTCCGTACCTATACGGATGTTGCCGGTTGCAGAACGTGACCAGTTTGCTGTTGAGATCTATCTGCCCAATGGCAGTCCGCTCCGGAAAACCATCATTGTTGCCGACAGTATGGAAAATATTCTCCGTAAAGACAGCCGCGTAAAATCTGTTTCAGCCTTTATAGGCACAAGCTCTCCCCGCTTCCATTTCCTGTACACCCCTCACATGCCATCGAAAGCTTATGGCCAGTTCATTGTAAACACTGTATCCGACAAGGCAACAGAAGATATGCTTGATGAATACACCAACAAGTATGCTTTCTGGTTTCCTGAAGCATACGTCCGTTTCAGGCAGCTTGATTTTCAAAATTCTGAGGCACCTCTTGAAATTCGTCTCACAAGCAACAATATCACAGAGCTGAAAACCGAAGCAAAAAAAATCGAAGATTATCTGCGTGGACTTGAATCATGCCTGTGGGTGCGTACAAATTTTGAATCACCTGTGCAGAGCGCAAGAATAGAACTCGATCAGGAGGAGATTGCCCGTCTTGGAATCAATAAAACACTTGTTTCACTCGGTATAGCATCGGGTTTGACAGGCATGAAAATCAGCGATGTATGGGAAGGTGCTTATTCAGTTCCCGTATATATTGAACCGCTTTTTGCTGAAAATTCGGTTTCTGATCTTGAAAACGTACAGGTGTCCGGCCTCTATGGCGCTTCTGTTCCCCTGCGGCAGATCAGCACAATCTCTCCTGAATGGAATGAAGGTGTAATTGCACACCGTAACGGGATAAGGACAATTACAGTGATGGCAGATATTAAACGGGGCATAGATCCGCAAGGGGCCATGAAAAATATCTATGCCCATACAGACCGGGTATTTGTTCCGCAGCTTCCCGCGGGAATGAAGCTCGAATACGGTGGTACCAGGGAACAGGACAGTGAAGTGTTTGACCCGTTGTTAATAGGACTGGTATATGCCTTTGTCATTATGTTTTTTATTCTCGTGTTTCATTTCCGTAAACTTAAACTTGCGATCATAATAATTTCTTCCATACTGCTCTGTGCATTTGGCGCAGCCTTCGGTGTGTGGATCATGGGAGCCGACTTCAATGCATTTGCCATACTGGGAGTAATCGGTCTGGCCGGTATCATTGTACGTAACGGAATAATTATGTTCGACTACATTGAACACCTGCGCTTTGATAAAGGTGAAAGTGTCAGACAGGCTGCCATTGACGGAGGCAAACGCCGGATGCGGCCCATTTTTCTCACCTCAGCCGTCGCCGCTGTCGGTGTCCTTCCGATGATTATAAGCAGAAGTCCGATGTGGGCGCCAATGGCCACTATAATGTTTTTCGGAATACTCATAACAATGATTTTTATTGTTACAGTACTCCCGATTGTCTATTGGCTGGTGTACAGAAAACATGACAGGGTTTCAGTTAATAATTAAGGATGTCTGCATGAACCGCTACTGAATCTGCCGATACCGTTTCCCGGATTTATTATTAATTTCGGCGCAATAAATGCTCCGGCACAGTAAAGTGCAATAAGACCCTAAAAGGCAACCAGGCGCATGGAATACAATAATAACAAGGCACAAAACCAGACAATCATGCCAAAACCCGGGAAAATTTTCAAAAAAAACATTTACTGGCAACTTTTTACTGTTTTTTTCCGGATAGGCTCTTTCACTATCGGAGGAGGCTATGCCATGATACCCCTTATCCGCAAAGAGGTGGTCGACAGGAAAAAATGGATCGAAGAAAAGGAATTTATTGACATGCTTGCCATGGCTCAGTCTGCTCCCGGAATGATTGCCGTGAATACCGCTATTTTCGTGGGCTATAAGGTAAAAGGCTTTCGCGGCAGCCTTGCAACAACACTCGGAAGTGTGATACCTGCATTTCTGATTATCCTGCTGATAGCAATGTTTTTTGGCGAGTTCCGGAAAAATGAAGTTGTTACTTCAGTTTTTAAGGGAATACGACCTGTTGTGGTGGCATTGATTGCAGCATCCCTTTATAATTTGTCAGGAGCAGCAGGAATCACCTGGAAAACAGCTGTCATCCCGCTTGCAGTTGTGCTGCTTATCTGGCTTGCAGGTCTTTCGCCGGTATGGATTGTGCTGGCAGCAATCCCGGGCGGCATAGCCTATGGGTATTTTCAGGCAAAACGAACTGACAAAAACAAAGTATGAACCCCGAAATATACTTACAGCTTTTTATCTCCTTTTTCAAAATCGGCCTGTTCGGATTTGGAGGCGGATATGCCATCATCTCACTTATTCAGTACGAAATTGAATACTATGGCTGGATGTCGTCAGCCGAGTTTACGGACATCATTGCCATTTCACAGATGACACCCGGACCCATCGGTATCAACAGTGCCACCTATGTGGGATACACTGCTTCCGGCACAGTGCTTGGTTCTCTCGTTGCCACTGTTGCCATTACACTGCCTTCCTTCCTGATAATGCTGACACTGGTGCGCTTGTTTTTTTACCTGAATGGAAACAAGTATATGAACTATGCACTGCTTGGCCTCCGGCCCGTAGTCATCGGACTGATTGGTGCCGCCGCCGTACTGCTGATGAACAGCGAAAATTTTATTGATTATAAAAGCATTCTGATTTTCATCGCTGCCTTTTTACTCTCACTGAAAACAAAAATGCATCCGATCGTCCTTATTCTCATTGCAGGGGTGGCTGGATGGCTGCTTTACTGATCCTGCCGGCAACTCACCGCCCCCGGTCATAATATGATATCCGTTTTTCTGCAGTCTGAGCAATACAACGACCGGCGGAATTCAGTCTGTAAGACGGCCAGTTCTGACCGGAAAGAGAAGCTGCAATTCTTTTTTTGCAGATGATGTTTAACTATATTTGAGTATTTGAACATTAAACCCTTAATCCGCCCAAAACGAAGCAACAGACTATGAAACATTTTACTTTATTGTTCCTTATCACAGGACTTGTTCTTGCCACATCCTGTAATCAAAAAAATACAATTGGTGCCGGTGATATCATAATTGAGAACGATCAGGCAAGACTGGTTATTTCAGCTGAGGGTATCACGAAAAGTCTTGTTTACAAGCCCGGAAATACCGAATGCCTGATACAGGGCAGGAAAATACCGTTCAGCACTATCACTGAGCCGCGTCCCTATCAGAATGAAGTCAAGCTGGCATATCCCAACAAAAAGACTACCTTCAAATCAAACAGGGTGAGGAAAGAGGGTGACAAACTCATAATCGGATATGAACTTATTCCCTGGGAGTCTACGGTATCATTCAGGATAACTGCAGATTATATTGCATTTACCCTCGAGGAATTCAGACTTACGGAGCCTTATGGAATAACAATGACAGAACCTCCCATTTCCGAGATGTGGTTTCTCCGCCTTCCTGTCAAAAATCTCGGTCACTGGGGCGACTGGCTGAATGTGATATGGAATGACAAAGTGGCGGTGACTGTACTTGCGGCAGAACCCTGTGCCAATGCCGATTCGGAAGAAGGTGAGGGATACCGTATTCTTCAGGCGGGAGTGGATGAAAAGGTCAAACTTACTGATGTCACTGCAGTTCTTCTTACATGTGCCAAAGATCAGCTGCTTGATAAAATAGCTGTGGTTGAAAAGGACTATGGCCTGCCCGATGGTGTTGGCAGCAGAAAAAGCGATCTCTATAACGCTTCATATTACTGGACGTCAAATATTACTCCACTCAACATTGACGAGCACATAAAATATGCCGTAATGGGCGGATTCAGACTGATGAACATTTACTATCCGGCCTTCCTGGAAAGCAGAGGTTACAGGCTTATCGGAAACTATGATGTCTTCAGATCCGAATATACCAACGGCAAAGCCGATCTGAGGGCAATGCTGAAAAAAATTAAGGATGCCGGTATCACCCCCGGATGCCATTTCCTGCACAGTCATATCGGAAGAGACAGCAGATACGTGACTCCCGTAGCCGATCACAGGCTTAACCTGCTGAGAAACTTCACCCTTGCCAGAGCACTGGGCAAAACGGATACAACCATTTATGTGGAGCAGAATCCACAAAATTCAACCATGGCAGGAAACAGGAAAGTGCTGAAAATCGGCGGCGAGCTTGTCTCCTACAGGGCTTATACCACTACTCCTCCGTATAGCTTCCACGGTTGTGTGAGAGGTATTGACAATACCAGGGCGGATGCCCGTCCGGAGGGTTACATGTTCGGACTTCTGGATGTCAGCGAGTTTGGCGCAACAAGTGTTTATATCGACCAGTATTCCGATCTGCAGGATGAAGTGGCTGATTATATAGCAGATCTCTGGGATACCGGATTTGAATTTATTTATTTCGATGGATCAGAAGGAGTTAACCCTCCTTTCTGGTTTCATGTTGCCAATGCCCAGTGGAGGGTGTTCAGCAGGCTGAAGCCCGAGCCCATATTTGCAGAAGGTGCGGCAAAAACACATTTCAGCTGGCATATGCTGACAGGAGGAAATGCTTTCGATATCTTTCCCCCCGAAAAACTCAAGGAAGAAACCATAAAACATCCTTTCCGGGAAGCACCCAGGATGCAGGATAATTTCACACGTCTGAATTTCGGCTGGCTGGGATACTGGCTCCCGGATGAAAAGACCACCGGAACACAGCCTGATCAGCTGGAATTTGTGACAAGCAAGGCAGCTGCATGGGACTGTCCTGTCTCCATTCATGCTTATCCCGCAACTTTGGCAAAACATCCAAGAACTGAAGATAACTTTGAAGTATTCAGAAGGTGGGAAGAGGTACGGGCAAGGAAATGGCTCACGGAAGAACAGAAAAAAATGCTGCAGGATCCGGATCAGGAATTTATGCTGCTGCTGAATGAAAATAATGAGTTTGAACTGGTAGCCTGTGATCCGATAAAAGATGTTGCCGGCGGCAGCAGGGAAGTGATCGTTTTTACCTTCAAAAGGAACAGGGATCTTTATGCATGTTACTGGCATATCTCCGGCGACAGGAAGATAGAACTGCCGGTAAAGGCCGGCAACCTGGTTCTTATGGAAAATCTGGGGAGCGCAATACCGGTACAGGCAGGGGAAAATGGTTCCGGAACCATTCTGCCCGCAGGCAAACGCCGCTATATCAGGTTCACGGATTTAAAACCCGGCGATCTTCAGACTGCATTCAGAAATGCCAGGATTATTGATTAAACCCCGGCCTGAGCGGTAAGAGCGGCAAGACCGGCTAGACCGGTCATACACTCCTGACACAGATACCGGCAGATTGAGTACAAAACCAGGCAACTGATATCTTAAAACGATGCAATAAATCATGAAATACATTTATATCCTGATCATTCCGGTATTTCTCGTTACCGCGGGAAGCTGCTCCCGCAACAGCAGGAACGGAGAAACTGTTACGTTCGGTGACAGCATTTATCTTGCAGGTATACCGCCTCAGCCGGATGAAGACAGCTGGAAGTTCATTGAGGATCTGAAATCTCCCATGTGGACAAAACATGAGTGGCCGGAAAAATTCGCGGGACCGGGATATGCTGATCTTTCATCAGGTGTCAGTATTAAAACCGGATTCCCCGATGACGGGAAACGGCTTGAGACTGCCTATGAAGACCTTAAATCATTTCTTACCGCCGGCGGACTTAATTCCAATATGGGTAAATACATTATTGAAACCGCTGAAGACAAGACACTGCAGGAGGAATGGTTCAGGATTGACGTAAAGCCCGGAAAATGTCTTATCACGGCAGGTGATGCCGAGGGAATAAGGCGTGGAATATTTTGCCTTGAGGATGAAATGCTTCGTCTGAGAGGTCCTTCTCTTCCCCTTGGGATCATTGAAAAGCAGCCATTCATTAAGCGGCGTATTTCCCGTTGCTTTTTCGGACCTGTAAAGCGTTTCCCCAGGATGAAGGATGAACTGATGGATGATGTGGATTATTATCCCGACCAATACCTTAACCGTCTTGCACATGAAGGAGTCAACGGACTCTGGCTGACAATTGAATTCAAGGATCTGGTGTCAACAAAGTACACTCCGGATGCCGGAAAGGACGGGGAAAGGAGACTTTCAAAACTGAGGCAGACTGTTGAGAAATGTCTGAGGTACGGGATACGGACCTATATCTTCTGCATTGAACCAAGAGCCTGGAATGCCGGTAATCCTGTCATTGAACAATATCCCGAGCTGGCCGGGGCACCCGCCGGGGAATCCTTTTACTTTTGTCCGATGAGCAATACAGCCCGGGATTATCTGTATGAAACAGTCAATAAAATATTTAAAGCCGTACCGGATCTTGGGGGAATGATTAATATCACACACGGCGAAAGGGGAACAACATGCTGCAGTGCCATTTCAAACACCTCGGAATACAGTGGCGGCATACAATGCCCGCGCTGCGCAGACAGGGAGCCGTGGGAAATCCTTCATGCATCATTGTCAGCCATGGAAAAGGGGATGCATGATGCCGCACCCGGTGCGGAACTTATCAGCTGGCTTTACATGCCCCACCCCCAGCGGTTTCTTGAAGGTGATCCGTACGGCCTGGGAAAATGGGTATATGACCTTCCGGCCCATACTCCCGAAGGTGTGATTTTACAGTTTAATTTTGAATCGGGTGTCACACGTACCGAATTCGGAAAACTACTTGTGGGCGGAGATTACTGGATTTCGAATCCCGGCCCCTCCGACAGGTTTGTGGAAATGGCAGAAAAAGGTAAGGAGCACGGTATCGGAATATCCGCCAAGATACAGACAGGCTGTTCCCATGAGGTAGCTACTGTCCCTTTTGTTCCTCTGCCATCACTGCTTTACAGCAAATTCCGGGCAATGAAGGAACTGGGAGTCACCCATAGCATGCTATGCTGGTATTTTGGGAACTATCCCGGCCTGATGAACAAGTCGGCCGGTATGCTGTCAATGGAACCCTTCCCCGAAGATGCCCGTACTTTTATGTACCGGCTTGCATCCCTTTACTGGAAAAAGGAAGATGTTCCCAAAGTTGTTGAAGCATGGCAGCATTTTGCTGACGGATATGAGAATTATCCGCTAACCAACCTGTTTCAGTATTACGGCCCGATACATGACGGACCTGTATGGCCCCTGCTTCTGAAGCCGGCCGATGCTCCGCTGAGCCCGAGCTGGCTCATTGCCTCTCCTTCAACGCTTGAGCCCTGGCCTCCCTCCGGAGACAGGATAGGGGAATGTCTGGGAGACGTTCTCACACTGGATGAAGTGGTGGAACTGGCAAGGCGGATGACAGAATCCTATGAGAAAGGAACAGCCATTTTTGAAGGGATAAAGGGCAATTATGTAAATGAACGCGAACGGATGCTTGATATTTCCGTTAGTGAAGCCCTTGGGATCCAGCTTCAGAGCGGATATAACATACTGAAATTCTATCAGCTGCGTGAAAAAATGTTCAGGATGGACGGAAAAGAAAGACTTAAGCTCCTTAAACAGTTAAAGAAAATCATCAGAGAGGAAATAAGTCTTAATAAAAAACTCCTGGCACTCTGCGAAAATGATACACGTCTTGGATTTCATTCTGAAGCTGAAGGGTATAAATATTTCCCTGCAAAGATCAGATGGAGGATGGAACAGCTTGAAAAAGTCCTTGAAAATGATGTGCCTGCAGTCAGAAGGATTATCAGGAAAGGCCGTCCCCTGTTCCCGGAATACACCGGTAAGGATCCGCAGGGTCCCCTTGCCGCCTGCAATGTTACCGGTGCAGACCCGATATCCGGACCTGAACTGATTCTGCCATCCGGTCTCAGCTGGCAGCCCCTTGAATATGGCGGGAGAACAGCCATGCGGTGGAGTTCGGCTTATGACAATGACAATATTTACATAATCATATCGGACAGGGCTGCAGAAGTTACTGACCGGGAAAAACCACCGGTATCCATGGTTGAAGTCAAAATTGAGTCTGAACGACTATATCCTGCAGCCCATTATATATTTGACAATGATTATCCTTCGTTATTACCCAATCATATCAGCGGATATCCCCTGATCTGGAAGGCAGCTTTCAGAACAGCTGTCAAAAACGGGGAATGTTATACGGTATCCATGATTCCGTTTAAGAACCTGCGTCTGACTCACGGTAATCTTCACCCGGTCCGGGTTGATGTGAGGGTCCGAAGCAATGAAGGCAGCATCAGTTCCTGGCGTCCGGATAATCCGCTTACCTCAAGACTGATACACGGATCTGACAACCCGGCTGACCCTGGCTGGCTGGTATTCGGCAATACAAAATGATTCCGGAAAGAAACTTTATCAACGGCTGTAAAATCCGCTGAAGAAACTTCTGCGACACTGATTAGAAACTGATATCTTACCGGGCAATCAGTTTCCTGAAGTGATATCCAGAATGCAGATACCTGCCGGTTCGAGAGTAAAGGCAATTTTCACTTCATTGTCAGAATAGGAAGCCAGCTCCCTCCTTCCCCTGTCATCAACAAGGAATATCATTCCTGATGCCGGAAGATCATATTCACGTGCATCAAAATCAAAACTGATCTTCACCGGTCTGTCGCTAATGCTGGCCAGCGCTATTCCCAGATCCATATCATCAGCCTGCCAGGTCCCTGAATAAACCAGCGGGAAAGTCCCGCGGAAGGCGCTGACAGTATTCCCTGTTTTCCCGGCATAGATGGAAAGTCTTGATATATCAATCTCCTCCACCGGCGGGTCAATATCCGGACTTCTCATGAATCTGCCGTGCAGAAGGTATTTCAAGGCATTGTTCCTGGTACGGGACAATCTGAGGAGAAAATCTATTTCCTCCTTCCTCTCGCGTGCAAGCCATGGCTGGTAATTGGCTATGGTTGGCTGCATACCCCATACAAATGATCGGGCCTGCTCCATCAGAAACTGCCGGCTGAACTTTCTGTCAAGCATTTCCTGAGGGTTTGCCGGAGCATATTCCTGCGGCCAGAGTTCATCGTAGGGAGGAACCAGCAGCGAGGAATAATTGCCGTATGTTATGGAATACTGATGATAAACAGCCTGGAAAAAGGGAATTGTTTCCCATTGATTCAGACCGGCATACCTCTCCTTGCTGACAGCCAGGGTAAGCATCAGATCAAGACTCGGAAGCCATGCCTCACCGCAGCCTTCACCTGCAAGTATAATATGCTTTTCCCGGGGGATCTTTGTCCTTATCTGATCTGTAAGCCTGCCGAAGTTTTCAACCCAGTAATTTCCCGGACCTGCCGGGTGATCATGACCGGATGCATAACATGATACTGCCAGGCAGGCCTGGTCCATATACACTCCGTCAACCGTATAACCATTTACTGCACTGTCGCACAGTGATGTATACTTATCCTTCCAGAAAGCGGTGCCCAGACACATGGTTGCAGTACCCCTGTTGCTGAAAATATTATAGACATGAGTATTCATGCTGCCATCTGAATTCATCACGGCATACCCGGCTGCATTTTCGTTCTCCCAGCTATCGGTTGTAGTGCCCCACAGACGCTGATTCATATAAACAATCGATCTGATTCCTTTTTTATGTGCCTCATCCACAGCCGACAGGAATGATTTCCTTCCTTCCCTTGGCGGAAAATATTCAGGAAAACCGTCGTCATAGGAACATCCGTGCCACCAGTGCCAGAATACACTGACTGGCAGACCGAGACGCTGCCTGATATCTGCCGCGGGTACAAGTACATTTTCCGATTTGCTCCTGTTCCAGACCCACAGAGCCGTGTTTTCAAGCCACTCAGGCGTAAGGCCCTTCCTGAACCTGCTTTCCCTTGCCCAGTACTGCTGTGAACCCCACTCCCTGTATATTTCCGCGGCAGTGAGCCAGTCACCCCTGAATGTTCCCAGTACAGCAGAATACGGAACAGAATAGGAAGCTGATGACTGATAAGATGACTGACCAGGTGACGGACCGGATGACGGATCAGATGACGGACCGGATGACCGATCAGATGACGAACCAGATGACGAACCAGCTGACCGATCAGATGACAGACCAGATGATGGATCAAATGACGAACCAGCTGACGAACCAGCTGACGGATCAGCTGACAGCAGATTATGCATCCTGTAGGTCAGGGTATTAAGCGTATCCAGGGTGAATGAAAAATTTTTGATATATGCCAGGGTGTCATTACAGGCAAGATACAATCCGCATCTCTCAGGGTTATACAATGACAGGCACTGAAGAGATAATCCCGGGTAAGTCCACTCATATCTGCCGCTTCCGCCGGCTGCCAGGCTCTCCCTTGGATTTTTCGTTATTTGCCCCATCCACTGGGGAACAGCAAGATACTCCTCTCCTGTCTCCCTCAGTCCGCTCAGTTTAGGATAAATAAGCTGCCTGATCTCTTTTCTGCCGGGATTCCGGATCGTAATATCCCAATATGACAGGGCCCTGCTGCTGTCAAGACAGATCCTGGCTTCAACTTCAAGTTTTCTGATTCCGGGATTTCCGAATTTCTTCCATTTCAGTATCAGAGTACGGGAATCCGGTTTTGAACAGCGGAATTTACCGGCATCGGCTGCATTTATTGATTCAATGCCTGCCGGTTCGGTAAAATAAATTTCCCAGGGAGAACCGGGAGCAACATCGTCATCAAGCCATTCGTGGTTGCCGGAAATATCCCTGAAACTCACCAGCAATCCGTTCCGGTCATGGAAAGCAATACTCATTAACCCGTTGTCAATCTTTGCTGTTCCCGTATCTAAACTGCCGTGCCTGCATGACAAGGAGGCAAGCAACAGACTCAGAAGCAACAGGAAAAGATTTACAGTCTTATGTTTTTTCATTTTCTATAATTATTTGCACCCCGGTTAATTATTAAATCACCGGATGTGTTGTTGAATTCTCAGTATTCCGCTTTTAAATCCGCAAAGTATCCGCTTTCAATTTAATGTTTTATATCTCCGGAAGGCTGTCATTACATTATATTTTTTATATTTAATTTTCAAATACTTCAATTCCTTTGTTACATTATTACGATCCCGGTCATTATTCGATTCAGTGCTTATAATATTACCATCATACAGCATAACAAAACATTATAAAAATAATCTGATAAACCTTCATGTCACAACTACACAAAAGATTAAGAAACCTTCATGATACAAACACACAAAAGATTATGAAATATAAAAGAAAATACAAAAACCTGTTACTGATCACTGTTCTGCTCATTACAGCAGCCGTTCCGCTCCGGCCGGTTCATGCACAGGCAACAGACTCAGAGGGCTTTCATATACTGAAAAAAGGCAGTTCCCGGAAATTTTTCCGCTACCGCCCAGGATCTCCGGCAATTATCAGCGGACACCGCGGCGGAAGGGAAATGGGATACCCCGAAAACAGCCTGGAAGGTTTCAGCAATGTTCTCCGGAAGATGCCCGCCTTCTTTGAAATTGATCCGCGGCTCACCAAAGACAGTGTGATTGTGCTTATGCATGATGCCACCCTTGACAGAACCACAACTGCAAAAGGCAATCTGAATGACTATAGCTATGAAGAGCTCAGGGATGTCCGGCTCAGGGATTTTTCCGGCAACCCGACAGCCTGTTCCATACCCACCCTTGAGGAGGTGATAGTATGGAGCAGAGGCATAACGGTTGTCAATCTCGACCGGAAAGACGTACCCCCGGAAATGATCGTCGATCTTGTAAAAAGGCTCAGGGCATCCGCTCACCTGATGCTTACCGTTCATAACGGAGCCCAGGCAAAATATTACCATGAGAATCTGCCGAAGGCGATGCTTTCGGCATTTGTCCGTACAATGAAGGAATATGAAGATATTGCATCTTCAGGTGTTCCCTGGAAAAAGATGATTGCCTATGTAGGCCCTGCGATTACCACGGAAAACGCTGAGTTAGTCAGCCTCCTGCATTCGAGGGGAGTCAGATGCATGATCTCGGTTGCTCCCACGCACGACAGACTGCCGTCAGCTGAAGAACGCAGGGAAGGTTATCTGCAGGAACTGGCCCGTAATCCGGATATTATAGAAACTGACCTTCCGCTTGAGGTATGGAATGTCATGAAGGAAAAACAGGCCGCTGTTAATGAATAATCTTTCAATCCGGTTTTTCCATTATTACCCGGAAAAACCCGGACCGGCCGGTTATAAAAAGCTGGTCTCTTTTCCTGCCTCCGAACTGTATCGTTGACGGCCGCTCGGGAACCTGAATCGTTCCCTGCATCCTGCCGGTTTTGTCAAAAATAAGTATGTTGCCGTCAGCAACATAGAGATTTCCTCCGGAATCGGTTGCCGATCCGAATTCCCCCCATTCGGTAAAATAGTGCAGACCGGAAAGTGTACCGTCGCCGGCCACATCGAACCTGACCATCCTGCGGTCATATTCATCCGAAGTGTAGAAGGGTTTTCCGGGGAAAGCCTCAAGAAGAGAGGAGCCTCTGGCCAGATCATAATGCCTGGGAATTATCGTCCTCTTATCAGGTGCAAGAAAACAATCCGGGGGAACCCTCAGGGATATGCTGTTGAAATCATGAAAATCACGCCATTTATTTGATACATAGAGCGCTTTGTGAACATTAGTGACGGACTTCATTGGTACAAGAGGAAGAAGACTGATTGTCTCCTCAGGATTTTCCGGATCAATGGAATAAACCCGTATGGCGAAACCCGAATTGCCCCAGCCGCTGAAGGATGTACCGCCCCGGTCTTCCTGCGGAAGCTCCGGAAAATAACAGGACTCGGGTTTCCCGTCTATCATATGTCCGGGCTGCGGATCATACCTGAAAACAACAAGCAGATTATCCAGGGAGTCGCATCCGAGACTCACGGGTTTCCATGGAAAATCAGCAACCATCGATAATGAATTATTTTCTGCAGACCACCGGTAAATACGACGCATCCGGTTTTCACTGAAATATATGTTGCCCCTGCTGTCACGGGTAATGCCCTCAATAAACTCAAATCCCCCTGCAAGTTTCTCTGCCACGCCCGGGACTGCCTGCAGGGGGACTGGTCTTTTTTCATTGCCGCTGATTACCAGTCTCTGCAGTTCCCAGGGCCTGACTTCAATATCCCGGTTGATGTCATAAACAGGTATATCCGTGGTATATTTGATCTGTGAATAGTTATGCATGTTCAGTATCTCCACGTTTTCACAGTTCCACACTCTTACGGAATTATGATAAGGTCGGTTAATCCTGATAACCCTGAACATGTAGAGATTGGCAAATGTCAGGTCACGGCAGTTCTCCAGTTCCATGGGCTGGCATTCAGTACTCTCACGGCTTTCCTCCTCAAGCTGCAATGCATAAATCTTCCAGTTCGACACATTTTTCATTCTCACTTCATTCCTCACATGATGCTCTACCGACATGGCATAAATCCTGCCGGGAGTAGAGGTATTACTGACATAGAGACCGTTTGTTGCATGGGTTGAAGCTGTCCATATATCCTTTAAAATCCCGCCGCCGTTGCCGGTGACCCATAAGCTCCAATACTGGTTGTCCCATGAGGGATCCATTCCCTGGGACGTGTAAACCGGCCGGGCACCTGACTTTTCCCCGGGTTTCTGCATACTTCCGTGTCCGCCGGTAAATTTCACATCGTTGACCAGCGATTCCGGACCAGCCATCCATTTAAGGCCAACAGCCCGGTAATTAAATGTATTTGTATTGATTCCGATACCATTGAGAATGTTTCTGCCGCCCCGTGATGATTCAAGAATTGCTGCAGGCGGACCAAAACCGCTGAAGGCAGCTGTGCTTTCCTTTATCATCAGCTGGGTTCCCATCGGGTGAAGGCCGATCAGGCTGGTGTTTGGCTTCATCCTGAGGGTATTGCTAACCAGATACCATCCCTGCGGTATGTAAATATTGTCATACATGTCAATCGCATCCTGAATGATCCGGGTATTATCCGTTTTCCCGTCCCCGCAGGCTCCCAGCTCAAGAATATTTACCCACGATGACACCGGCGGAAGAGAAGGGACAGTCACTGAACTCATTTCAGCAGACCATTTTTCAAGAGGGATAATATCTGCAACAGTCCTGTAACGGGGCTGATCCAGCATATCATCCATCTGCAGACCATGCCAGTAATTATTTATCCTGTACATCCTGTGATTTACAGGAGTTTCGGTATCACTCCTTCTGAAACGGGCAAGAAGGGGCACATTCCTGCAGTCCACATTCCTCAGGGTGATCTGATTATTACTGTTGTTCTCATTGCTGATCACCAGGGCCGGCCCTCTGACATTCTCAAAACGGCTGTCCTCAATAAACAGCCTGTCAGCATAATTGGGTTCAATCTCAATAACACAGGGCACATTACGCACATGCATGTTTACAATCGCAAGTCCTGATTCCTGTGTATGAAGAGCCGCCTTTCTCTGCCCCTCAAAATATGAATCCACCATCATTACGGGCCATCCGGGAGAGGCTTTGGTTGTATATATTCCGTAATCCCCCCCGTAAAAAGCTACATTTTCCATTTCATTGCCGGCATCAAAGAGCCCGGCCTTGCCATTCCCGGCATAAATATTCATATGACTGACAAAACTGTGCTGGGCATAATGTGTTCTGAGTGCAACCGCATAGGGATTCCCGTCCTCTATTCTAAGATCTATGTTCGACATGGCACTGTAAAAAGTTCCTGCCCCGGCATCCTGCGGTTTCCGGCCTTCAGAAACCGGCCCACTGGTAAACCAGAACATATAGGCAGCCCTTCCCTTGTCATCCTCAGCCTCCTTCTGAAATCCGGGGGAATTCCTTGTCAGAATTATCTCAGGCCGCTTCCTTCCATAACCTATCAGCCTTACTGCCCCCGGAATATATATGGTTCTGCTTATCCTGTATTTTCCCTCAGGAATAAACAGAATTCCAAAATTCTTTTCTGCCTTTACCTGGTTTATTGCCCTCTGCAGGGCTTCTGACACATCGCTTTTTCCACCGGCTTTGAAACCATAGTTTTCCGGTGTGAAATAGAATGCTTCCGGATCATCCGGGCGCTGTGTGTAAACAGATTCCGGCCGCACAGCCTGTGTTCCTGTGGTAACGGACAGCAGCAATATCACAGTGAGCCAGCGGGCTCCGGAAAGGGCAGGGAAACAAGTCCGGGAATAATTCCGGCAATAATTCAGAAAACGATTACCAAAACTCATCTTTTATCTTTTTTATACAATATTTAATGACTGAACACTAACATATTTACTCTTAAAGGCCTGACACATAATGAATGAACCGGTAACCCGGCTTTTCAATTCCGGGATCCCGGTTCCTCACAACTCAGATTAAATTCCTTAAATATCCGGCCGTCCCGGCACACAGTCTATTCAATCTTCACTGTATTTATATCAATCCCGAGTGCTTCCGCTACTCCTTTTCCATAATCCGGATCGGCCTTGTAACAGTTTACAATATGTCTTTCCTGAATAAATTTTTCCGCTCCGCCCACTTCCGCGGCGGTGTTGCAGAACAGCCGTTTCTGTTGCTCAGGCGACATCAGCCGGAACAGGTTGCCCGCCTGGCTGTAGTAATCATCATCATCTTCCCTGAAATTATAATGATCTGCATCTCCCGACAGTTTCATGGGTGGTTCGGTATATTCCCTGCTTTCTTCCCATTGTCCGTAACTGTTCGGAAAATAATGAATGGTGGAACCTTCGTTGCCGTCCACACGCATCGCTCCGTCCCTGTGATGATTATGGAAGGGGCATTTGGGTTTGTTGACAGGAATCTGGTAATAATTCACTCCCAGACGATAACGCTGTGCGTCACCGTATGAAAACAAGCGTGCCTGCAGCATCCTGTCGGGTGAAAATCCTATTCCCGGAACAATATCGGCGGGATTGAAAGCAGCCTGTTCAACATCTGCAAAATAATTTTCAGGATTCCTGTTTAACTCCATTACCCCGACGTCGATCAGGGGATAATCGCCATGCGGCCATACCTTGGTCAGATCAAAGGGATTAAAGGGGCATTTTTCTGCCTGCTCCTCAGTCATTAACTGGATTTTCATACGCCATCTCGGAAAATCACCCCTTTCAATTGCATTGTACAAATCTCTCTGGTGACTTTCCCGGTCCTTTGCAACAATCGCAGCAGCCTCTTCATTGGTAAGATATTCAATTCCCTGTTCCGTTTTTAAATGGAATTTCACCCAGATCCGCTCGTTATCTGCATTAATGAGACTGAATGTATGACTGCCATAACCGTTCATATGACGATAGGATTTCGGAATACCCCTGTCGCTCATTGTAATGGTGACCTGGTGCAATGACTCCGGTAACAGTGTCCAGAAATCCCAGTTATGATTGGCACTTCTGAGATTCGTTCTCGGATCCCTCTTTACAGCCTTGTTCAAATCAGGAAACCTGTAGGGATCCCTCAGAAAGAAAACGGGTGTATTGTTTCCCGCCAGATCCCAGTTGCCTTCTTCTGTATAGAATTTTATCGCGAAACCACGGATATCACGTTCGGCATCAGCTGCTCCCCTTTCCCCGGCAACCGTGGAAAAACGAACAAACACTTCTGTTTCCTTTCCTTTTTCCGAAAACAGCTTTGCCTTTGTATACTTCGTAATGTCATGTGTTACAGTAAATTTCCCAAATGCACCCGAGCCCTTGGCATGCATTCTCCGCTCCGGAATTACCTCCCGGTCAAAATGTCCGAGTTTCTCCAGAAACCAATAATCCTCCATTAGCATTGGTCCCCTTTTACCGGCAGTTTTTACATCCTGATTGTCTGCAATCGGCCTGCCTGATGTTGATGTCAGTTTTTTCTTTTTCTCTGCCATGATCCTTTGAATTTAATTTTGCTAAAAATAACAATTATCCTTATTATAAAAACGATTTTTGAAGTTGCCAGTTCCTGATACAGCCTTTAGTCACCAAACAGCCTGGCAGCATTATCATAATAAATCTTTTTAAGAACCCCGGTGGACAGTCCGAATCCGCTCAGAGCCCAGTGATAGTTAAAATGATCGGTTTCATAAATATGTTCATCTTCTGATTCAAGTATCCTGAATGTTATCCTGTACATTTCAGTCTCGTAGCCCCAGTCGGTACCGTAAAGAAGCCTGTCCTGGAATTTTTCATAAAAGGCTTTCATATACCTGGTATGGTACCTGATTCTGCAAATCGCGCCGAATTGTCGGCATAGGGCGAATACATATTGCAGATGGAATCAAAGATTTCACCGGAAGCCTGGGTATGCACAACAGTCCTGGCAATTCCGCATTCATCCATATTTTTTATCCACTGCTCTATCTCTTCCCTGTTTGTGGCATAGTCATGAGAGTGGGCATCAAACACAGGAAAGGCTGCCTTTTCTATATAGCTTACCGGAATATTATACAGGGACACGGGACGGTAATCCTTAAGCAGTATCTGCTCCGGATCATTCCGGGTTTCCAGCTCCGGACGGCTGTCCTGTTCCGGACATCCGTACAGAAAAAGAGTTGCAGCAACAAATATTAAAACGATCTTTTTCATAAGAATAAAATATCAGTTAAATTTAAATATACATGAAAAATCCCGATTGACACACAGACGAATAAAAATCCGGTCCGTGGTATTTCCGAAGTTTTTCATCTGCCAGTACATGGATTCCCATTACGGAAGCTGATCCGAAATCCACAATCAGCCTTTCGGACTGACGGTATTTTCTTTCCTGCTTTTGCTTTCATCAAAAAATAATTTCATTTTCACATTTTACCCCGGATATGGAAGTATTATTTCAAATACCTGAACCTTTTCTTTTCAGTCCTCTGAAACATTATTTTCCATATATCAGGATTTATGCAGAAAGGAAGGCAAGAGAGGAAAACTTCCCGGGATCACCGGAATTCCTCAGGGAGCTTAAACATATCGGTTCGTGCGTAATGGATGTCTACAGGGGCGTTCTGTCACCGGATCACATTTTCCGTGAGATCAGGGATTTTCTCCGTTCCCGGGGAGTCTGCGGAAAGGAGGCATATAGCAGATGGACAGGAAAAAGCTTCAGCAGTTACAGGATTATAAAGCTGTCTGATACTTCGGGATGGATACTCAAATATAATGAAGATGATTCCAGGTATGTCCACATTTTCCCTTCACGGTCCGGTCCTCACACTTTCAGGGTAAAGGCCAACACCCTGAAATCAGCACTGCTCTATCAGATACTGATAGGCAGGGATTATATTTCAGGGGAGGATCTGAACAAGGCAAGGCATTCGGCAGGATTGTCACCGGTAAAAAGTATTGAGGATGCACGGGCAATAAGCGAAATGATAGAAATGTTGCGGGATTAGTGCAGAGACAACAGAGAATTCTGTTTCCGGACTACAGTCATTCAGGGGGAATAAGAAAGCTTAAACACTGAAAAGCTGATCAGAACAGAAAATTTACTAAATTTGTAAATCTGAATCTGCATATCAATGGACCATACCGAAAGTTTAAAAAATCTTGTAATCGCTCCTTACATAATCAAAGCCACCGCACTGATAGGCAAGAGCAGAAATGTCGGCGGCAACCAGTTCCGGCACGCATTAGCCACTTTGGGTATTTTGCTGGACTACAAATATTTTGACAATTATGTCCTCCTTAAGGCTTCTGTGATCCATGATCTGTTCGAGGATATTCCCGAAACGAATGAGCATGAGATCCGGAGTATCGACTCCCAGGCCAACATGGTGGTGGATCTCGTTCTTGAGGTGACCCGGCCCGCGGATATGTCAAAGGTTGAATATCTCAGGCGTATTCTTGAACATGGCTCGGCAAATGCCAGGATACTGAAGTCTGCCGACAGAATATCAAACCTCACTGACCTCCATCGTGCGCAGTATCCCAGAAAGGTAATGGGCGAATACCTTGACATGACCGAAGAATGGGTGTTGCCGATGGCCGAAAGTGTAAACCCGGATATGGCAATAGAACTGCGCGATCTCATCCGGAAACGGAGGGAACAGGTGAACATACTTAAATATCCGGGCCTGCTGCAGCTGTAAAATAACTTTTTTCAGCCTTGCAGCTGATGATGAAGCTGTTTTTTTTCCTGAAAGGCAGTTTTTCACTGATTACATCAGAATCCCTTTCAGGCAACAGCAATTAAAAAACACAATTATCTGACATATTGATAATTGCGCTTTAGTTGTTGTAACCCTCCGGTAGAAAACTCGAACTTTTTGAAAAAACTGAGACAGCAGAGGATATGACTGATAATGCTCAAGGACAATTATTCTTTAACTTTTAGTGGACACTAATGAAGAAACATAATAAAAATGAAAAATTCAGACGCTAATATTGAATCTATGCGAAAAATATATTAAGTTTACATTTGCATAAGGGGTGACATTTCAACCTCTATCGCAATTGATTACTAAGAAATGGCAAAACAGTATAAATATTTAGACTCCTTTATTGACGCACAAAGGGCAAATGGTAAATATAGTTTTACCACAGAAAACCTGCATACTCATTTAGATGTTTCAGAAAATGCTTTAAAGAAATCGTTACAACGACTTAAAGGTCAAGAAGAAATAGTGATGATACGAAAGGGATTTTATGCGATTGTTCCGCCGGAATACAGGGTCAAGGGTATTATCCCAACCAGTCTGTATATAAATGATTTAATGAAATTTCTGAATAGGGATTATTATGTTGGGTTATTAAATGCTGCAGCATATCACGGAGCAGCTCATCAGCAGCCTCAGAACTATTCTGTCATCACTGAGGGAATTGCTTTGAGATCAATAAGAAATGATAAAGTGCATATTAATTTTTACATCAAAAAAATCTGGAATAAAAAAGATATTGTAAAGAAAAAGGTCGGGGCCGGATATATCAATATCTCTTCACCGGAATTAACCGCTTTGGATGTGATTAACTATTATAATAAGGTTGGAGGGCTTGACGGGGTGGCAACAATCATAGAAGAACTCAGAGAAGAGATACAAGCAGATCGATTGACAGAAGCAGCCAAACGATATGGTGAAATATCGGTAGTTCAGCGTTTAGGATATATATTGGAATATATATTGGAAGAGTATACTTTAAGTGACATATTATACAATTATCTTGAATCAATCATTCACTACCCGATTTTGTTACGACCTTCAAAAAGGAAAGCAGATAATATGATAACTGGCAATAGGTGGAAAATTGTGCCCAATGTAACAATAGAAGCAGTGGGATTGCGTACGATGTAAACAGTGCATACCAACTTGCGAAAAAGGAAATATTAGAAAAAATATAACAGAATGCGGGGGGGGTATAAAAGTTACTGATAGAAAATGGATTTTCAGTATCGATTTAATAATCCAAATGGGGTACAAATCTAACGAAATAAATTGAACTTATAATAGAACAGGGAAAATACGCATGGCTGATTATCAAATGATTAGCAATTTATTAACCAAGGGTTCTAATCCTTTTGAGATTAAAATTAAATCCCTGATGATCAATTGATTATCAGGGAATATTTTCGATTGTGATCCCGGAGAGATTCGAACTCTCAACCAACAGAACCGGAATCTGTCATTCTATCCATTGAACTACGGGACCGGATTTTCCGTCACAAAAATATAACCAAAAAGCGGCTTAAACAATAATCCCGCAAGGTTATTCCCAAAGATTTCATATTTTCGCAGTCCGGTTGAAACCGGAAAGTCCGGAGCCGGAATAGCGAAGCCGGTTTTTCAATCCATAATTACTTAATTAACAAATAGTATAATGTACTACAATTTTCGCGATATAGAAAAGAGGTGGCAGAAATACTGGGAGGAAAACAAAACTTTTAAAACTCCGGATGATTTCTCAAATCCGAAAAAATGCTATATACTCGACATGTTCCCCTATCCTTCGGGAGCTGGTCTCCATGTCGGTCATCCCGAAGGTTATACAGCGACCGATATATTAAGCAGATACAAGAGGATGAAGGGATTCAACGTACTGCATCCCATGGGCTGGGATGCATTCGGACTCCCGGCGGAACAGTATGCCATCCAGACAGGAACACATCCTTCTGTCACAACAAAAGAAAATTGCGACACTTTCAGAAGGCAGATAAAGGAACTCGGATTAAGTTACGACTGGGACAGGGAAATAAATACCACTGACCCGAAATATTTCAAATGGACTCAATGGATATTTATTCAGCTGTTTAACACCTGGTTTGATGAAGAACTTCAGAAAGGCCGTCCGGTTTCTGAACTGCCGGTTCCGGAAGACATCATTAAATCCGGAAAGGCTGCCGTGAGGGAATATGTGGATTCACGCAGGCTGGCCTATTATGACAATGCAATGGTATGGTGGTGCCCCGACTGCAGAATAGTATGCTCGAATGAGGAGGTTCTCTATGATGGCTCACACGAAAAATGCGGAAATCCGGTTGAGAAAAAAAATCTGAAACAATGGATGCTCAGGATACCGCATTATGCCGAGAGATTACTCAAGGGAATAGACGGACTCGACTGGCCCGAAGGTATAAAGGAGATGCAGAGGAACTGGATAGGCCGCTCAACAGGTGCAGAAGTGGAATTCAGGCTTGACGGCCTGGATAAAAGTCTCAGGGTTTTTACCACCCGTCCGGATACTCTTTTCGGAGCAACATATATGGTAATTGCTCCCGAACATCCCCTTACAGGGGAAATTACCTGCGAAAGCCAGAGGAGAAGCGTTGAAAAATATATTAAGGCTGCTTCTCTTAAATCTGATCTTGACCGTACCGATCTGGCAAAGGAAAAAACCGGGGTCTTTACCGGAAGATATGCAATAAATCCCGTGAACCGTGAAAAAATTCCAGTATGGGTTGCTGATTATGTACTGACGGGATACGGCACCGGAGCTATCATGGCCGTTCCGGCCCATGATAACCGCGACTTTGAGTTTGCGGTGAAATTCAATCTTCCGGTCATCTGTATTCTCGATCCGGATCTCACTGACCCTGAACAGAAGAAAAGAATAATGGAAGGAAGGGAAGCCTGGGCCGGGGATGGAAGATATATCAATTCGGCAGACAGGAACACCGGGATTGATATTAACGGTCTCAGCATGGAAGCCGGTATTGCACGGATGACGAAATGGCTTGAATCCGAAAATCTCGGAAGCGCAAAAATAAACTACAAGCTTCGCGACTGGCTTTTCAGCCGCCAGAGATACTGGGGAGAACCTTTCCCTGTCATTCACTGGGATGATGGTGAAATAAGTATCATGGACGAAAAGGATCTGCCCCTTGAACTGCCTGAACTGGAAAAATATCTCCCCGGCGAGTCAGGAGAATCACCTCTGGCCAATGCAGGCAACTGGCTTGAGGTTAGGGATGAAAAAGGCAGAAAGGGAAGGCGGGAAACCAATACCATGCCTCAGTGGGCAGGTTCATGCTGGTATTACCTTCGCTTCATAGATCCACATAATGACAATCAGATATTTGATCCTGAGAAAGAGAAATACTGGATGCCTGTGGATGTCTATATAGGTGGCGCCGAACATGCCGTCCTTCACCTGCTCTACAGCCGTTTCTGGCATAAGGTGCTCTATGACCTGGAACTAGTTTCAAGCGATGAACCCTACAGGAAACTGTTCAACCAGGGAATGATTCTTGCCTATGCCTATGAAAACGAAACCGGGGCCAGGATTGCTGCAGACATGGTTACGGAGCGCGGCGGAAAGTTCTACAATACCGAAACCGGAACCGAAGTAAAACAGATTATTGCAAAAATGTCAAAATCACTGAAGAATGTGGTTAATCCTGACGATGTGGTTTTAAAATACGGAGCTGATTCACTCAGACTCTATGAAATGTTCATGGGACCGCTGGAGGTTACAAAACCCTGGGACGAAAAGGGAGTAAAAGGGGTATTTAATTTCCTGACGCGGGTATTCCGCTTTTTAACAGAAAGTGCAAATATCAGTACTGGCGGCGGTGAAGATCCTGAAATCCTGAAAAAACTGCATCAGACAATCAGGAAAGTTGAAACGGATATAGAAAACCTGCGTTTTAACACAGCCATTTCTGCCATGATGATCTTTCTGAACCTGGCCACAAAAAAAGGAAAGGTGAGCTCCGGAACGGCCGGAATATTCACCAGAATACTATCTCCCTTTGCACCCCACCTGGGTGAGGAACTGTGGAGCATATTGGGAAATACCGGTTCAATTGCCTATCAGCCATGGCCGGAAGTGAATGAGGAATACCTTAAAGAGGAAGTATTTGAATACCCGGTATCGTTCAACGGCAAGCTCCGCTTCAGGATAGAACTTCCCCTCAGTATGGACAGGGAAGAGATAATTGAAAAAGTGGTTTCAGACGAAAGGGCAAAAAAATGGCTTGAAACAGGTACTCTGGCAAACGTGATAGTGGTACCGAACCGCATAATAAATGTAGTTGTCAAAAATTAAAGAGCTGCAGGATGTCAGGTGTTTTCAGGACAATAATCATCACTTCTCTGGCTCTTGCAGTCATTTCGTGCACAGAGTCAGGAATGGATAAGGGTCCTTCTTCCGGAAAAGAAATGGAAATATCCTTTGCTCCGGCAGATACGGCTGTCAGCCGGGCCCCCCTACTGCTGTTCGGAATACCGGCCGATTCATTCAATGTGATCACGGGAAAGATCCGGCGAAACGGATTCCTGTCGCAGATTCTCCCTGAATACGGTATAGCTGTCAGGGAAATTGAAGAACTCGTAAGAAATTCATCAGATGTTTTTGATGTAAGAAAAATCAGGGCCGGTAACAATTATTTCATTTTATGTGATAACGATTCGGCAGGAAGGGCAAAATACCTGATATACGAACATGACCCTGCCCTGAGCTATATATTCAGTTTCAATGATTCCCTGAATATCACTCCTTTCCGGAAAGAAATCACAAAAAAAATAAAATATTCCTCAGGCACTGTGGAAACTTCCCTGTGGGAAGCCATGGTCGGTAAGGATCTTAATCCGCTTCTGGCAATCTCACTTTCCGAAATTTTTGCATGGACGGTGGATTTTTTCGGACTTCAGAAAGGGGACCATTTCAAGGTGATTTATGAAGAACTCTATATTGATGATGAGTCACAGGGTATTGGAAGAATATACGGAGCCCAGTTTACATGGGCCGGAAAAACAACCAATGCAATACCCTTTGTTCAGAATGGTGTTGAAAGCTATTACGACAGCGAAGGCAACAGTCTGAGGAAAGCATTCCTGAAAGCCCCTCTACGGTTCACCAGGATAAGTTCACGCTTTTCACCCTCACGGCTCCATCCCATTCTCCGGATACGCAGGCCGCATTACGGAGTGGATTACGCAGCACCGGCAGGAACACCCGTCCATGCAGTAGGTGACGGAAGAGTTGCTTCAGCCACAACAGAAGGCGCTTCGGGGAAAATGGTAAGGATAGTCCACAACAGTGTCTATTCAACAGCATACCTGCATCTCAGCAGATTCGGACCGGGAATAGCATCAGGTGTTTATGTAAGACAGGGAGATGTGATTGGATATGTCGGAAGCACCGGACTGTCAACCGGTCCCCATCTGGATTTCAGATTCTATAAAAACGGCTCCCCGATTGATCCGCTCAAGGTTGAAGCACCACCAACCGAACCCGTGCTCAGCGAAAACATGGAGAGATTCGAAAAAGCCAGAATGGTAACGGAAAGCCTCTTCGGGACCTTCTGATATTCAGGGCAGTTTTTGAATCAGATCCTCAATAACCCCGGGAAAATACCTGTACTCCAGTTCATGAACCTTCCGCGCAAGCGTTTCAGCAGTGTCAGCCGGCTCAACAGCACACTTTGCCTGAAAAATGATATCACCCTCATCATACCTGTTGTTCACATAATGAATGCTTATGCCCGTTTCCTTTTCACGACCCTGAATCACGGCCCTGTGCACTCTTTCCCCATACATTCCCCTGCCCCCGTGCATTGGCAGTAATGCAGGATGAATATTAATAATACGGCCCTCATATTTTTCAATGATTTCCCCGGGAACAAGCCATAAAAAGCCTGCCAGTACAATAAAATCAATATTGTCATCCTGAAGAATTCCGGACACGCGGTCTGAGTCGTAAAAATCACTGCGTTCGAAAAAAACAGTTTTCACAGCAAGGGCTTCAGCCCTTTTAAGTACAAATGCATCACTGCTGTTTGACAAAACAAGTACAACCTTCGCACAATCCCTGTTCGAAAAATATCTGATTATGTTTTCAGCATTTGTGCCGCTGCCTGATGCAAATATTGCTATATTTTTCATTATAAGATATTTATCCTAAATTACAAGAAAAATCACGGAATCTGTAATATTAAGTTTATAATATTAAATATCAGCCTTTTAAGCTTGCACTTAAATAAAAACATCAAAATCATTTGAAATTTAACCTACAAATATATTTCTTTGCAGGGTTTATAACTTAATACTAACTAAAATTTAAGATTATGTCTGACATTGCCACAAGAGTAAAAGAGATTATTGTTGACAAACTCGGAGTTGATGAATCAGAAGTAACTCCCGAAGCAAGTTTCACAAATGATCTGGGAGCAGATTCTCTTGATACTGTTGAACTGATCATGGAATTTGAAAAGGAATTCAATATAGGGATTCCTGACGATCAGGCAGAAACTATCAGCACCGTGGGAGATGCAATAAAGTATATCGAGGAAAATGCAAAATGATTTTGCATTGAAAATTTTCCTTTTATGAGAAGAGTTGTAATTACCGGGCTTGGAGCAATAACTCCGCTTGGGGCAAATCTGCATGAATATTGGGAAGGATTAAGGCAGGGAGTTAGCGGAGCGGGCATGATTACCCGCTTCGATTCTGAAAAGTTCAAGACCAGGTTTGCCTGTGAAGTCAAAGGATATGATTCTTCGAATTATTTTGACAGAAAAGAGGCCAATAAAATGGACCTCTATACACAATTTGCCCATATTTCCAGTGACGAGGCGATTTCAGATTCAGGACTTGATCTGGCTGCAATCAACAAGGAGCGCGTCGGTGTGATCTGGTCATCCGGTATCGGAGGTATTCAGACTTTTTATGAACAGATCAGAAATTACGCCCTGGGAGACGGCACACCAAGGTTCAGTCCCTTCTTTATTCCGAAAATGATCGGGAATATTGCATCCGGTTCCATTTCGATCAAATACGGTTTTACCGGACCTAATTTTGCAACTGTTTCTGCCTGTGCGTCTTCTACTCATGCACTCATTGATGCCTTCAATTATATCAGGCTGGGAAAGGCTGACATAATAATAACCGGTGGATCAGAGGCTGCAATTATTGAACCCGGAGTGGGAGGCTTCAACTCCATGATGGCCATGTCAACAAACAATGCCGAATACATGACTGCCTCCCGGCCCTTTGACCTTACGCGCGACGGCTTTGTGATAGGCGAAGGCGGAGGAGCCCTGATTGTTGAAGACCTGGAACATGCAAAGGCACGGGGAGCCAGGATTTATGCCGAAATTGCCGGTACGGGCATGACGGCGGATGCATTTCACATAACAGCTCCCCATCCCGAGGGTACAGGTGCCATAAATGTGATGGCGCTGGCAATCGAGGATGCCGGACTGAAGCCGGATGACATTGATTACATAAATGCTCACGGCACAGCAACCCCGCTGGGGGATATTTCCGAGGCCAGGGCCATTATGACAGTATTTAGTGAACATGCATATAAAATGAACATCAGTGCCACCAAATCGATGACGGGCCATCTGCTCGGGGCAGCCGGAGCGGTTGAAGCCATTGCGACGATAATGGCCATGCTGAATGATACCGTGCCTCCTACAATTAATTTCAAGGTTCCGGACCCCCAGATCGACCAGAAATTAAATATCACTCCCAACAAGGCCCAGGCAAGAAAAATAAACATCGCAATCAGCAATACCTTCGGATTCGGAGGGCATAATGCCTCAATTGTAATAAAAAAAGCAGATATTTAAAATCCGTGTATCCGGGGAATTCAAACGGCAACTGTCGGCATGACAAGAAAGAATTCAGATCCCTTCTTAAAAAAATTCTTGGATTCAGACCCGGAAATATTGGAATATACGAAGCGGCATTTGTTCATCGTTCCTCATCATATTCCCTGTCCGACGGAAGGAAAATAAACAATGAAAGACTTGAATACCTGGGAGATGCTGTCCTTGATACCATATTATCGGATTATCTGTTCAGGATGTTTCCCGAGGCCAGCGAGGGATTTCTGACCAAAACCCGTTCACGCATTGTCAACCGGGAAGTTCTCGGCCAGATTGCCCTTTCAATAGGAATAGACAAACTTCTCATAAGCAACGTGAATTCAGTACGGAATTCAAAAAACCTCTGCGGCGATGCTTTTGAAGCTTTGATCGGATCTGTTTTTCTGGATAAGGGATATAATAAAACAAGGAAGATGTTCATCCGCAGGATTCTTAAAAAAAATCCCGGACTGATTAATATAATCAGTACCGATACTGATTATAAAAGCCTTGTCTTTGAATGGGTGCAGAAAAACAGGGCCAGACTCCTGTTTACATATAATGAAGACTACGACTCCGAACAGAAAAAATCAGTCTTCTCATCAACCCTTCTGATAGATGATGAAGAATACGGACAGGGACAGGGACCGACAAAAAAGGAGGCGGAACAGGAAGCTTCCCGCATTGCCTGGAAAAGGATTACTGCAATTTCAGAACATAAAAGCATAGCTCATTGAGGAACACAATGAAAGAAAAAACAAACATCAGGCGCGTCAGACTTAAAAACAGCGATATTTCCCAATGGACCCTGTTCGGAATCGTTTCGTCCGAACCTGATTACAAACTGTCTCTTGCCCTTAATAAGAAACTGGATATCTCACTCAAAAGCTGCAGTCCTCTGATAATTCACGATAACAACGGTGTTGAAATGAGTTTCAGCAAGTTTTCAAGCTCTTCCGGTCCGGCGGAGATGAGCTGTGATCTTGTTTCCAACCGCACGGTAAAATCCTGCCTTGTCAGAAAAATGAAAAATATTGATTATTTTCTGATTATACATGACAGCCTTAAAGAAAAAGAAAGTGCCGTCCTTCTGAAACATCTCCGGGAAACGGATTGTATTACTGCAGTAATTAAAATAGAAGCCGGAACCCTGAAGGGGAAAGATCTTGAAAATATTATACAGCAGATCTGAATAAATGAAGATGAGCCGCTTCCGGGCGGAAGCGGCTCACTTTTTGATAACCCTAAAACTAACCTAACCTATGAAAAAAACCTCTGTATAATTTAAATCAAATTTCGTGCCAAATTGTATCTACAAAGATACGGCATGAATTTTAATTTTACAAATGTTTGCCGGCTCTGGCTGAAAGTTTAACAAAAATTTAATAAAATATAAAAATCCCTTATCTTCCATTTCAGCCGAAAAGCCTGATTAGGTATAATATGCGCATTCTTTCATCCTGTGTTAAAGAAAGTTAAATTCTTAGGGTGTAATCTGGATATAGTAGTATTTTTGTAACTGTATGAAAAGAAGTACGATTGCATTATCAGCAGCCTTTTTCTTCCTGACATTATCAGGTCTCATACTGATTCAGCTCTACTGGATCAGTAATGCAATTGCAATAACGGATCAGGAATTCAGGATGCTTGCCAACAAGGCTCTGGAATCCGTAATCCTGACCCTGGAGGAAAACGAGCTTATCAGGAGGATAGCGGAAGAGATTGATCCTGCATCATCCGATTCGGTAACTGCCATCGTACCTGCAAATTCCCCTCTTGCCAGAAAGCTGAGAGGATACCAGCCCAATCTGAAATTGCTGGAAATGTACGGACTTGCTGATCCTGACGAGCCTGTGGCAATAACCGGAGCCGGTCAGAAAATATTCATTTCCGATGAAAACATTTCGGAATATCCCCCGGATGAACTGATTGAAACTTCATCCCTGATGTTCAATGCCGAATTTACCGGACGTGTGTCAAATAAAATTGTGATCCTCGAAACCATAATGGATAAAATCCTTTACAGCACGCCTGATATCAGGGAAAGGATAAACCCGGAGGATTTAAAACCCCTTCTCCGGAATGCCCTGTCAAACGTGGGAATAAATCTGGATTTTGAATATCTGATCCGCTCGGGACTGTATGGGGACCTGTGGGAAACCCCCGGTTTTAATTCCAAACCCGGAACAAACAAATTTATTATTCAGCTTTTCCCCAACGATCCCGTCCCGGGGCAGAACCAGCTGGTTTTATATTGCCTTCAGGAACAACAGTATAAATTCAAGAGGATAGGACTTCTTGGAATCATGTCAATTCTCTTCACCCTGATTCTGCTGGTACTTTCAACAGGCACCTTTATAATGATATTCCGGCAGAAAAAACTGTCGGAGATAAGGGATGATTTCATAAGCAATATGACACATGAACTCAAGACTCCCATTTCAACCATATCCCTGGCGTCCCAGCTGATGGCAGACAAAACCATTCCCGATGTAAAAAAGAATATTAATTCCCTGGCGGATGTGATTTCCGACGAGAGCATGAAACTCAAATTCCAGGTTGAAAGGGTGCTTCAGATGGCTATCTTTGAAAAGGCAAGAATGAAATTCAATCTGATTCCGGGGAATATAAACAAAGTAGTCAGAAATGCGATTGATAATTTCACCCTTCAGATTGAAAGCAGAAACGGAGAGCTCATTGATAATCTGAATGCAACACATCCTGAAGCCATGATAGATGAGATTCATCTCATGAACGCAATATCAAACCTGATAGACAATGCGATTAAATATTCAAGGGAAGTCCCCTTTATCTCCGTTTCAACACGCAATACCAGGAAAGGCATTGTTATTGTATTGGAGGATAATGGAATAGGAATATCCAAGGAAGGACTTAAAAGAATTTTTGACAAGTTTTACCGTGTCCCTTCCGGGAATGTACACAACGTGAAAGGATTCGGACTTGGCCTGAGCTATGTAAAAAAGGTGATTGAAGCACACAATGGAATCATTAAAGCAGAAAGTCATCTCAACAAAGGAACAAAATTCTCAATTTTAATTCCTCAGAACAACAGAAAATGAAACGGGACAAGTTCCCGGTAAACCGGGACAAGTTCCCGGTAAACCGGGACAAGTTCCCGGTAAACCGGGACAAGTTATCCGGCCATAAAAATTAAATTACAGACGGGTGAAAGCCACATGATACAAACACACAAAAGGATATGAAAAATACAAGAATTCTTCTTGCGGAAGATGACAGCAATCTGGGAAATTTGTTAAAGAACTATCTGACTGTCAAGAATTATGAAACGGAACTTTTTGTAAATGGAATTGAAGCGCTCAAAGCCTTCATGAAAGAGCATTACGATATTTTCATCCTTGATATAATGATGCCTGAAATGGACGGATTAACCCTGGCACGTGAGATAAGGAAAACCAGGCCGGAGGCACCGATTATTTTCCTTACGGCAAAAAGTCAGAAAGAGGATGTAATTGAAGGTTTCAAAACGGGAGCTGACGATTATATTACAAAACCATTTTCAATGGAAGAACTCCTTTACAGGATCCAGGCTATTCTGAAAAGAACAGCTTCTCTCAGTAATTCAAGAAAACAGGAATCCTACAACATTGGCAGATATACCTTCGACACACTAAAACAACTTCTTGTCTTTGAAGACGAGGTGATAAACCTTACCACAAAGGAATCCGAACTCCTCGAACTTCTGTGCAGGTACGGCAAGGATATACTGGAACGCAATTTTGCATTACGTTCAATCTGGATAGACGATAACTACTTTAATGCCAGAAGTATGGATGTCTATATTACCAGACTCAGAAAATATCTGAAGAAGGATCCCGAGGTAAGGATTCTCAATGTTCACGGGAAAGGCTATAAACTTATCTGCTAAAAAAATTACCCTGACCAGTTATGATCAGGGTAGTCGGTTCAGGTTAGATAATCGGATTATATATTTCTTCTATCCAATTCTCATCAGGTGGCTAAATTAACATTTTTTTTATATTTGGTAAAGATTCCCTGAAAAAAAGCCAATAATAATTAAATTAAACCTTCCGCCCGGGCTCAGTCGAGTTTAAGAACAGCAAGAAATGCCTGCTGCGGAACTTCCACATTGCCTATCTGCCTCATTCGTTTCTTTCCCTTCTTCTGTTTTTCAAGGAGTTTTCTTTTTCTGGTTATGTCACCTCCGTAACATTTTGCAGTAACATCCTTTCTTATGGCTTTTACCGTTTCCCTGGCTATTATCTTCGCTCCTATCGCTGCCTGAATCGCAATCTCAAACTGCTGACGCGGAATGAGTTCCTTCAGCTTCACACACATTTTCCTTCCGAAATCATATGCATGCCCGCGGTAAATAAGGGTAGAAAGTGCGTCCACCATTTCACCGTTGAGGAGTATGTCGAGTCTCACAAGGTCGGCTTTCTGATATTCTGAATAATAGTAATCAAATGAAGCATATCCTTTTGATATGCTTTTCAGCTTGTCATAAAAATCGAAGACAATCTCCGACAGGGGCATTTCAAATGTCAGCTCAACCCGGTCACTGGTGAGATACACCTGGTTTTTCAGCGTGCCCCGCTTGTCAATACACAGATTCATTATTGAACCGGTATAATCCGAGCGGGTTATAACCTGTGCCACAATATACGGTTCCTCAATCCGGTCAATGCCTGTCACGGGGGGAAGGCCCGAGGGATTGTGAACATCAATCTCTTCACCCCTGGTCGTAATAACCTTGTAGGATACGTTTGGAACAGTTGTGATAACATCCATATCAAATTCACGATCAAGCCTCTCCTGAATTATTTCCATATGAAGCAATCCGAGGAAGCCACATCTGAATCCAAATCCCAGGGCAGCGGAAGATTCCGGTACAAATGTCAGTGAAGCATCATTGAGCTGAAGTTTCTCCATCGAATTTCTTAAATCCTCATAATCATCAGCATCAACGGGATATATCCCGGCAAAAACCATTGGCTTCACTTCCTCGAAACCTGCTATTGACTCCTTGCAGGGATTCTTCACATGGGTGATTGTATCCCCGACCCTGACTTCAGAGGAGATCTTGATACCGGAAATGAGATAGCCTACATCGCCGGTGTTCATCACCTCCCTTGCTTCCTGTCTGTTTCTCAGGACGCCTGTTTCCTCGGCATTGTACTCGTGACCGGTACTGACAAACTTAACCCTGTCACCCTTTCGCAGTGTTCCGTTTACTATCTTGAAATACACAATTATCCCCCTGAAGGAATTAAAGATCGAATCAAAGATAAGAGCCTGCAGGGGTGCTTCGGGATCACCCTTTGGAGGAGGAATAGTGTTAACTATTTCCCGGAGTATCCGGTCAACACCCATTCCGGTCTTTCCGCTTGCTTCAATAATGGATTCCCTCCTGCATCCGGTCAGATCGACAATCTGATCCTTCACCTCTTCAGGCATTGCACTGGCCATATCCATTTTGTTGAGTACCGGTATGATTTCAAGATCATTGTCAATGGCCATGTAGAGATTTGAAATTGTCTGAGCCTGAATTCCCTGTGTTGCATCAATTACAAGAAGCGCACCTTCGCAGGCAGCTATTGAACGTGAAACCTCATATGAAAAATCCACATGTCCCGGTGTATCAATCAGATTAAGAAAATATTTCCTGCCTTCCGATTCATATTCCATCTGGATGGCATGGCTCTTGATGGTTATTCCCCTCTCCCGCTCCAGGTCCATGCTGTCAAGAACCTGATCATGAAAATCCCTTTCGGCAATCGTATTGGTCCTTTCAAGAAGACGGTCAGCCAGTGTGCTCTTGCCGTGGTCTATATGTGCTATAATACAGAAATTACGAATATTGTCCATCAGGGCAGACTCTTATAAAATTGCTGCAAATATAACACAATAAATAAAAAAGAAAGGCTGTCCCCACGCTTTGAGACAGCCTTCCGCCATGAACAATTATGTATTCTGTTTTACATCATTCCCGGCATTCCACCACCCATTCCCTGCGGGGGCATCGGCGGGGTATCTTCCTTTTCCTCAACAATAACGGCTTCGGTTGTAAGGAACATTCCGGCAATTGATGCCGCATTTTCAAGAGCTACACGGGTAACTTTGGCAGGATCAATAACCCCGACAGCCATCAGTTTCTCGAACTTGTTTGTCTGGGCATTGTATCCGTAATCACCCTTGCCGGTCTTTACAGCCTGTGCAACCACTGCACCCTCCATTCCTGCATTGACTGCTATCTGACGCAGGGGCTCTTCTATTGCACGCCTCACAATGTCAATACCTGTTGTCTGATCGTCATTGTCACCTTTTAATCCGTCCAGAGCCTTGATAGCCCTTATGTAGGCAACTCCTCCTCCCGGGACAATACCTTCCTCAATTGCGGCACGGGTTGCATGCAATGAGTCATTGACCCTGTCCTTCTTCTCCTTCATTTCAACTTCCGAGGCAGCTCCGATATAAAGTACTGCGACACCTCCGGCAAGCTTGGCCAGGCGTTCCTGCAGTTTTTCCCTGTCATAGTCGGATGTTGTGGTGCTCATCTGCTGCTTGATCTGACCGACGCGGGCCTGAATCATGTCCTTGTCACCATATCCGTTTACAATCGTTGTATTTTCCTTGTCAACGATTACCTTCTCAGCTGTTCCCAGCATGTCAAGAGTTGAATGCTCAAGTTTAAGTCCCTTTTCTTCGGATATAACCGTTCCACCGGTAAGGATGGCTATGTCTTCAAGCATTTCTTTCCTTCTGTCGCCAAATCCGGGAGCCTTTACCGCACATACCCTGAGAGAACCACGCAGACGGTTAACCACCAGGGTAGCCAGAGCTTCACCCTCTATGTCTTCAGCAACAACCAGAAGAGGTTTGCCGGTCTGGGCAGATGCTTCAAGTATCGGAAGCAAATCCTTCATGGATGATATTTTCTTGTCATAAATGAGGATATACGGATTTTCCAGTTCAGCTTCCATTTTTTCTGTGTTGGTAACAAAATATGCCGAGATATAGCCACGGTCAAACTGCATCCCTTCCACAACTTCCACGGAAGTTGAAGTTCCCTTTGATTCTTCAACGGTTATAACACCTTCCTTCTGAACCTTGCTCATTGCTTCGGCAATAAGCTGACCTATTTCCTCATCATCATTTGCAGAAACCCTTGCAACCTGTTCGATTTTTTTCAGATCATCACCAACAACCTGAGATTGTGCCTGAATACTTTCAACAACTTTTAACACTGCCCTGTCAATCCCTCTCTTTACATCCATCGGATTGGCACCCGCAGTTATATTTTTCAGGCCAACACCAATAATAGCCTGGGCCAGAACAGTTGCAGTTGTCGTTCCGTCACCTGCAATATCACCTGTCTTGGATGCAACTTCCTTAACCATCTGTGCACCCATATTCTTATAAGGGTCAGATAATTCTATCTCTTTTGCAACGGTCACGCCGTCCTTTGTAATCTGCGGAGCGCCAAACTTTTTTTCCAGGACAACATGCCTGCCTTTCGGGCCCAATGTAACTTTTACCGCATCGGTAAGCTGATCAACACCTTCCTTGAGAAGTGCACGTGCATCAATATTGTACTTAATCTCTTTTCCCATTGTATTTCTGATTTATTTGTTTCCTATTCACATTATAAAAAGTATGTCTGACTGAGAAATAAGGAGATATTCTTCCCCGTCAATTGTCAATTCCTGTCCGGAATATTTTCCATAAAGGACCTCATCGCCCTTTTTCACTTCCATCTCCTCATCTTTTTTCGATGCTCCTGCCAAAATTACCTTACCCTGACGCGGTTTTTCCTTTGCTGAATCCGGAATTATAATCCCGCTGGCAGTCTTGGCCTCAGCCTCATTAGGTTTTACCAGAACCTTACCTGCCAGAATTTTACCTTTTAATTGTGCCATGTTATCTAGTTTTAAAGTTGAATATATGATTTTACTGTCTCCTGTTAGCATATTTTATGCCAAAGAGGGAAATCTGCCATTTTGAAAAAAAAGGTGTCAGTTTATGACAAACTGACACCTTATAAATTAATTTCGTGTATTCCAAATAATCAATTCGCCGGCCGGTCTTCACCCGTCGTTGTGGTTCCGGCTGAAGAAGCCGGCGGAACGGCAGTCGGAAGAGTCGGAATGGCATTCGGGTCAATGGCCTGATTAATCTGGGTGCTGATTCTTGACTGTTCTGCCTCGCCTCCCCGTGGTATTGCCGCCGTAGCCAAAACACTCAGCAGCAATATGGAAGCAGCAAGAGTCCATGTTGCTTTTTCAAGAAAATCAGCAGTCTTTCTTACTCCCATAGTCTGGCCGCCAGAAGTAAAATTTGCTGCCAGTCCGCCACCTTTTGAATTCTGCACCAGTACGACAAGCACCTGCAGGACACATGCAATAATTACCAGAATCGTAACAAAAATATAAATTCCCATTCTATTATTTTTTTATAAGCTCCTGTACCTCCAGTATCAGAGATGCAAAGTAAGTGCTTTTTCCCGGATATTTCAAACTTAATTTTTCATATATATCTATTGCCCTGGAATAATATCCCTGTTTTACATATATCCCTGCCAGGGTCTCACTCACCAGGCCTTCCGTTTCCTCAGCAGGAAGCTTGCTGATATCCGGCGGAACAATATTGCCCTGCTCCCTTACAGGCTCTATTCTCGGGTTTGCAATAATAAACCGGTCGATAAGAGCCGATTGCTGCTGCTGTAAGGTAAGAGGACCTTCAGTCTCTTTCTCAATGATCAGGACATCCTGTTCGGCTGATTCAGCAATTTTGTCATATCCGTTATCAAGTTCCAGTAAATCGTCTTTTTCCGGAAGCGGAAAACCGGGGTCCATATAAACAATCCTTTCCTCAATTTCTCCCGATTCTTCATTAACCACAATGAGTGAAGCATCACTTTCCTTGTCGCCCGATTCACCGGTAATAATTATGGAATAGCCTTTTCCACTGCTGCCGCCACCATGGCTAAGGTCCTCCTTTTCCAGTTCACTGATAAAATCCTCACTGTTTCTTGCCAGTTCTATGACCACCTGCTGCCTGTCCGTCATGTCATTATTTCCGTTTATTCCGGAAGAGGAAATATCTGTGGCAGCAGAAGGCGGGAAATCCTCTTTTCCCGGAGAATCATCCCCTTTCAGGGCATCCTCCCTTGTCAGATAATAATAGAGTACTTCCCGGTTTGCGATGTGCAAGGCGGAATTTCTGAGCTGATTTTCAAACTTTACGTCAGAGGTATTCTGCAGTCCCTTCAGAAGAAGCATATAGGCACTGTGGAAATAGGGAAAAACATTTATAAGCGAACTCAGCTCACCCAGAAGCTCCCGGTTATCAGGTCCCGGACCCTCTATAAGCCGTATGAAATCATTTTTATTCATTGATCCTACCAGTTCACAAAAGCTCTGTTGAAAATATCTTCAACCAGCAGTTCCACAATTTCCCTGGAGAGAGAATCCTCAACATCGGCCAGGGAAAAAGCGTTGTCATAATCCTCATAGCGCGAAAAACTTTGTTCATAACTCAGCTCCGGATCAACAGCATTGGTGAATTTCACCCTGACCGTAATGGTAAATCTGTTGGTGGCAGCCTGTGCGTCGGCAGAAACGGTAAGCGGCCTTGTATTATAATCAGATATTTCCCCTTCAAAATTGACATCGCCTATTCCGTTTATGAAGCTGAGATTCGTCTGTGCCCTGCACTTGTCAATAAGTGCATCCGTAAGGGTCTGGCTCAGACCGGGCTGAACAAGGCTGGCCCTGTTCTGAAAATACTGGATGCTGATCGTTTTCACCTCAGGAGATATGCTCGCACCCGTAAATGAATATGATATCCTGCATCCGTAAAACAGCAGTATAAATCCGGCAGCCAGAAGGTATGGACTTATTCTGCGGGAGAGGATTGCCCTTGTCTTACAATTCAATTCCATGTTCCTTGATTTTCCTGTAAAGGGTGCGTTCCGATATTCCAAGTTCCCGGGCTGCCAGTTTCCTCTTTCCGTTAAATTTTTCCAGAGCTTTCCTGATCATTTCAACTTCCTTATCCGCCAGAGAAAGTGACTCTTCCACAATCTCCTCGGTATCCTGAATATCATCCCTCACCTGATGTTGCGGGAATTCGACACGGGAAGCCTCCGGATCAGCTGAACCAGTCCGGCCCGGCATCTCATCCCTGAAAAGATTCTCTATAACGGCTGTATGCGGCTGGCCCAGGGTAATTGAAGTATCTCCATGCTGAATCAGATCATATACCAGCTTTTTAAGATCATTCATATCACTCTTCATATCAAAGAGGATCTTGTAAAGGATCTCTCTTTCCGAAGCAAATGTTTTATCCTCTTCCCTTTTGATTATTGCCGGAAGTTTTATTCCGTCATAATCCGGAAGATAGGCTTTAAGGATTGAAGCAGAAATATCCCTTCCCTTTTCAATGATGGATATTTGTTCGGTTATATTTTTCAGCTGCCTTACATTGCCGGGCCAGGAATAATTAAGAAGGACAATACGTGCTTCTGCATCAGCCTTTATGGCAGGCATCCTGTATTTCTCGGCAAAATCAACAGCAAACTTCCTGAAAAGCAGAACTATGTCTTCATTACGTTCGCGGAGTGCCGGCACCCTGATCGGGACTGTATTAAGCCTGTAGAAAAGATCTTCCCTGAATCTTCCCTGGTCAATTTCCCTTGTCACATCAACATTGCTGGCTGCAATAACCCTGACATTTGTTTTCTGAACTTTTGAGGATCCGACTCTGATAAATTCACCCGTTTCAAGTACTCTCAGAAGTCTTACCTGTGTTGAAAGGGGAAGTTCGGCAACTTCATCCAGGAAAATAGTTCCGCCATCAGCAAATTCAAAATAGCCTTTCCGGCTGTCCGTTGCACCTGTAAAAGCACCCTTCTCATGGCCGAACAGTTCGGAATCAATGGTTCCTTCAGGTATGGCTCCGCAATTAACTGCAATATAGGGACCATGCTTCCTGGCGCTGTAACTGTGAATCACCTGCGGAAATACTTCCTTCCCGGTTCCGCTTTCACCGCTGACAAGAACCGAAAGATCAGTAGGGGCAACCTGAACCGCAATGTCCAGAGCCCGGTTAAGTCCTTCATAATTGCCTATTATCCCGAAGCGCTGCTTTATATGTTGTAGGTCTCTCATTAAATTGCCTGAAACAGATGCGAATTTAAGATATTTTTAAAACATTGGAAAATCCATTTTTCGTAACTTGGCAACATGAAAAACAAATCAGGACTTAATTTTGCAGTCATTATCCCCGCGCGTTATGCATCAACGCGCTTCCCGGGCAAGGCTCTTGCAATGATAGCCGACAAATACATGATTCAGAGAGTCTATGAACAGGCATGCAAATCAGTGGAAACGGTATACATAGCAACTGACGATCAGAGAATATATGATGCAGCAGCCGGCTTTGGCGGGAATGCGGTATTTACCTCTCCTGCCCACACTAGCGGGACTGACCGTTGTGCTGAAGCAGCAAAAAAAATTATGTCTGAATCCGGGGAAAAGATTGATGTTGTCATCAATGTACAGGGTGATGAACCCTTTATAAAACCCGAACAGATAGATCTGCTGAAATCATGTTTTTCTGACAAAGATGTCACTTTAGCCACTCTGATACGTAAAACAGCTGTTGGGGAAGATGTTTTTAATCCCGGCCGGCCAAAAGTCATCCTGGATGTGAACAGCAATGCCATATATTTCAGCAGGGCTGCAATTCCCTTTATCAGGGATCATCAGTCTTCGCAGTGGACCAGCCAGCATATCTACTATATGCATATCGGATTATATGCCTACAAAAGTGATATTCTTGAAAAAATCACCTCTCTCCCGCAAAGTCCGCTGGAAAAAGCAGAATCTCTTGAACAAAACAGATGGATAGAAAACGGTTATAAAATAAGGTGTGCCGAGACCCTCTGGGAAAGTTTCGGCATAGATACTCCTGAAGATCTGGATAAGGCAATAAGCATGTATGAACGTTTTATTTAATTTTTTATTATCTTTAACACGAATTTTAATGCAATACACCAAAACAACCATATGAAGAAAACTATACTCTTTGTAATGTTTGTATTTTTCTGCTCAGGCCTTTTTGCCCAAAAGGATACTACCGGTATTGCATCCGCCCGCCTTAAACAGGATCTCCCGGCAAGGACCGCCACTGCCACCGTAAGCATTTACCCGGTCCCGGTAAGGGAGAGTTATTTCAACATAAAAACCGATCAGGATATTTCTTCAATCAAGATAACCAATATCATAGGTCAGGTCATATACAAGGTTCAGTATAACAGTCCCCAGATGCTTTCAACAATATACCTGGACAATCCGCGACGCGGAATGTATCTTGTTGCAATACTTTTCAGCGACGGCTCCAGGATTGTAAAAAAGATAATGATCGAGCCTTCCGAATAGGACCCGGATTCAGGCAGGGGTTCATGTCTGAATATTGTCAGTCTTCTGCAAGTTTCTGAAAATAAATTTTTTCCTCCTGCATGTCTATGCCCGGAATTTTGTTTTCCATCAGCTGTATCCTTTCAAGCATTCCCCTTGCAAATTCTTTCTTCCTGTCCGGGGAGGTGCCACCCGGCCTGTGACCGTATGCCCTGGTTATTTTCAGAGCTTCATTTCTGAGCCCTGCCGTCACTGCATCCAGGTAGCAATCCGAAAATCTCTGCCATATATACCTGGTTGCAGATGATGACGGGTGAAGCATATCATCATCATAAAACCTGTAATCCCTCAGATCATCCATTAACAGTTCATAGGCAGGGAAATAACCCGGCGCAACCGAATGGCCGGATAATTCCTCAATGGCAAGAAAGAGTACTGATTTGCTTAGCTGATTTCCATGGGCACCGTCCTTCCAGTGACGGACCGGACTGACGGTAAATATCACCCTGAGCCGGGGGAAAAGAGCTTTCAGTCTGTCAAGCATCCCTGTCCACAGGGAAACAATGTCAGACACCGGAAGCAGTTCATTGCTAAAGTGGAATGCAGGTATTTTATGACAGTTGGAAACAATCCGGCCGGATTGTTTCCAGCGGTAAACCCGCGCCGTTCCAAAGGTGATAAAAAGAAAAGAGGCAGATGAAAGAAATCTGAAGGCTTTATCAGCTGCCTTGTTGATTCTGTCGGTAACAATATCCGGATTGTCCGAGGAAAAATCAGTGTAATGGTTAAAACTCAGCCAGATGCCGTTATGATTATACAGATCATCAATGGTATATTTACGCCTTTGAGTTATTGTGTCCAGAGTGTTTGCCACGGATACCGGATTATATACTGTTCCCGAAGGATTGATCATCACCGGCATCTTCCCGGCTTCCATCTGCTTTCCCATCCCGCCGGCAAAACAGGATCCTATAAACATGACGGGATCATTATAAGTAATCTTTTCGGCTGACTCTTCTATGTTAAAGATTGTCCTGAGTTCCATTTAATTCCCTTTATGCTCAAAAACCCGCTTTATGATCAAAAACCCGGCTGTAGGGCCGGACAAGTCATGCATTCAGCCTGTTTATCCAGCCTGTGATATATGAAAACACCTCTTCCCTGAAAGGTTCATTATGAAGTTCATGATATCCGCCGTCCCATATTTTTATTTCCGTAAGATCATTGCCCGAGGCAAATTTCCTGCTGCCTTCAGGAGAAGTAATCTGATCATCACTGCCATGCATAAGCAGCAACGGAACCTTCAGCGAAGATGAACCGGAAAGGGAATTGTCTGCAGCCCTGGCCGCATTATGAAACAGTGATACGGAAATCCTGTCATGAACAAGACTGTCGGAAACATAGCTGTCAACAACATCCCTGTCGCGGGATAAATGTTCAGGATTCAGACCGGAGGGCTGTGTCAGCCCGGGCAGAATATACTTCACGGCTGATGCCACTGACAGTTTAAATTTATCCGGCTGAACACCGAGTACCAGCCACGGCGATGTAACAACCGCCCCGGCTACCGGAGGGGATTTTCTCAGTAAATAATCCAGAACAATATTGCCTCCCAGACTGTGTCCGTACAGAAAAACAGGAACTCCTGCAAAAGCCGAACCCGTATGACTGATGAGCAGATCCGTCATTTCATCGATGAGACTGTAACTTCTGATATGGCCTCTCCTTCCGTCCGAGGAACCATGCCCCGGCAGATCAACACCCGTAAATCCGATTCCGGTATTCCTGAATAATTCCGCCCATGATATATATCTGTCAATATGCTCCCCCAGGCCGTGAACAAAAACAATATTTGCTCTTGTGTTTTCACCGGGACTGATGATAAATCCCCGCAGGATCTGCCCGTTTCTTAGTTTTAAACTGTACTTCATGTCTGCCTTACTATAGTTACCGGGCCCGGAAAGCATGCTTAACCTGAACACGGCAATAGATATTTCCGGGAAATGTACACCCGTGAAATCTATTTTATACTTTCTGCTGCCATTCCCTGCCGCATGAAACAAATTATTTATAAAAATAATAAAGTGAAGTCAATTCCACCCCGCAAAAAGAAATTATTCCCTGCGGCCGGAATAAAACAGTTATGCGGGGAATAAACAGAACTGTACAGAATAAAAAAAATCAATTTTTTGTAATTTATAAAAAGTAATTATCGGGTTCACTTTCTTATTAATTATCTGTCATTTATTCAGGATCACAATTTAGAATAAAGGAAGATTTAACAGAATTTAGGATATTAAGATTTGTATATCTTTATTTATTGTTTATTTTTGTTGCAATAATAAATACTGAAGCTATGACAACTCACGAATTCAACAATAATTTAATAGAAATGAAGTCAAATCTTCAAAGGTTTGCCATGAGCCTCACATATGACCGCGAAACTGCACTGGATCTGGTACAGGACACATATCTCAAAGCTATTACGAACAAGGATAAGTTTGTTGATTATTCAAACCTCAAAGCCTGGGTTTTTACCATAATGAAAAATACCTTCATCAACAATTACAGGCGCAGTGTTAAGGAGAATACAATAATTGACGGAACAAAGGATCTCTTCTATTTAAATCAGCCAAACGACAGGGGATTTATCTCACCCGAGTCCAATTATTCCGAAGCGGAGATAGAGAAAGCGATCGATTCACTTGAGGATGAATTCAGGATTCCCTTCAGAATGCACATAAGCGGCTTTAAATACAAGGAGATTGCCGATGAACTCGGATTAAAGATAGGTACGGTAAAAAGCAGAATATTCTTTACCAGGCAGAAGCTGATGCTGATGCTCAAGGACTACAACGGATGAATATCATTTAAAGATTTGTAAGGTTCGAAGATTGGTCAGATTTTTGATCAGGTTGATTAGGTTAAGTCAGGATAAAAGGCTGAATGATTTCAGCCTTTTTTCTTGTTTACGGCAGCCCTGATATTTCGCACTAGATTGCTGAATTTTACCCTTCCGGCCGCAGTACTCCGGAACAGTTTCTGATAATCTTCCCTGTCCAGTGAAAGCCATTCCTCCCTGGTCATTGCAGCAATTTCCTCATTCAGCCCGAATTCCGGATGGGATCTGCAGTCAGTCTGCCTGTTCCAGGGACAGGCTTCCTGGCAGGCATCACATCCGTATACCCTTCCTTCCAGCCGGCAAATAATTTCTTCAGGTATCGGACCCTTGTTTTCTATTGTATGATAGGCTATGCATTTCCGGGCATCAATGGTATAATCATCATTTATGGCTCCTGTGGGACAGGCCTCAATACATGCCCTGCAGCTTCCGCAGAAGTTTCCCTCAAAGGGTCTGTCATATTCAGCCTCTGCATCAAGGATTAATATTCCCAGAAAGAAATATGAGCCTATATCTTTGTTTATCAGAACAGAATGTCGACCAGGCCATCCCAGTCCGGCCCTTCTTGCCCAGGCTTTCTCCAGAATTGGTCCGGAATCACAAAAGATCCGGCCTCTGATACCGGGAATCCGTATCCGGATAAATTCGAGCAGCAAGCCGAGTTTTGCACGAACAACATCATGGTAGTTTAATCCGTATGCATGCCTTGACAGAACGGGAGCATCCGGATCCTTCTGCTCTGTTTCCGAATGATAACACAAGCCGGTTACAACCAGGGTCCTTGCGCCTTCGAGCAGGAATTCCGGATTTATCCTTACAGAAATATCCCGCTGAAGGAATGACATCCCTGCATTCATGCCGGCTTCACACCACTGTTCCAGGATCCTGCCGTCTTCAGTCAGTATTCCGGACCTGGCGATACCGCAGAGATCAAAACCCAGTTCATCAGCCCTGGCCTTTATGGCAGCCGACAATTGCTGTCTTTCATCCGGTCCCATCGATTCCGCTACAACAATCCCAGTTCAAGCTTTATCTCGTCGCTGAGCAGGTCCGGATCCCAGGGCGGCACAAAGGTGAGTTTCAGATCCACCTTGTCAATACCCTCCACCTCTGCAACCTTTTCCCTGACATCTTCCAGAAGCTGGTCTGCAACGGGACAATTGGGATTGGTGAGTGTCATAAGTATATGAGCCACTTTCAGGTCATCCACCCTGATTTCATAAATCAGTCCGAGATCGTAAATGCTTGCGGGAATCTCCGGATCAAAAACGGTTCTGAGAGTTTCAATGATCCGTGATTCCGCTTCGCGTTGCTGAGAAGAAACCATAAACCAATATTATTTAATTATCTTTCACTTCATCTTCATTCCTCAGCCATTTTGGCGGCGGGGAGGCTGTTTTGAATTAAATGCTATTGCATACAGTCTGATCTGCTTCACCATTGACAGAAGTCCGTTGGAACGGGTTGGCGAAAGATTCTGATGAAGTCCTGTTTTATCAATAAAATACAGATCTGCTGAAATTATTTCACCGGGTGTTCTTCCTGAGAGAACCCGGATCAGCAGTGCAATAATTCCCCTGGTGATTATGGCATCACTGTCGGCAGTGAAAAATATCTTCCCGTTTTCAAAGGACGGACACAGCCATACTTTTGACTGACATCCTTCAATCAGGTATTTCTCCGTTTTGCATCCGGGATCAATCTGCGGAAGGTCCCGGCCCATTTCTATCAACAGATTATACTTATCCATCCAGTCGTCAAAGACTGAAAAGTCATCTATTATTGTATCCTGAACTTCGTTGATTGTCATCCGTTTATGAAAACATCGATATAACCTTTTCAATGCCGGCACAAAGTTGGTCTATCTCTTCATGAGTATTGTAAAAGCACATCGAAGCCCTTACAGTTCCCTCAATTCCAAACCTGTCCATCACCGGCTGCGCACAATGTGTTCCCGTTCTTACTGCAATTCCAAGCTTATCAAGAACCATTCCGGTATCGTACATATGAATATCCTTCAGAAGAAATGAAACAATGGAAATTTTTTCAGGACTGTTTCCGTATATCTTCAGGCCTTTTAGCGAAAGCATTTGTTCTGAAGCATATTCAAGAAGATCTCTTTCCCTCCGGATAATATTATCCATTCCCAGGGAGAGAAGATATTCCATTGCCCTTGCCAGTCCTATTGCACCGGGGAAATTCACTGTTCCCGCCTCAAATCTGAACGGCAGATCGTTATAGCTGGTTTTTTCAAAAGTCACATTTTTTACCATATCACCTCCTCCCTGATAGGGAGGAAGTTCGGAAAGCAGTTCTTCCTTGCCGTACAGCACGCCAATACCGGCAGGTCCGTAAATTTTATGTCCCGAAAAAACATAAAAATCACAATCCATTTTCCTGACATCGCTTACTCCGTGCTGGACACCCTGGGCTCCGTCTATAAGTACTGGTATGTTCATTGAATGGGCAGCACGGATTATCCTGTCAACCGGGAGGATCACCCCCAGGGCATTTGAAACCTGGGTAACTGCAACCAGTCTGGTCTTTTTGCCAAGCAGTTTCAGGTACTCTTCAAATATTATCTCCCCGTTGTCATTCACAGGTATAACTTTCAGGACTGCCTCTTTCCGGTTGCACAACATCTGCCAGGGAACAATGTTTGCATGATGTTCAAGATGGCTTATCAGTATCTCATCTCCCCTGCCGACATATCTCTCCCCGAATGAAAATGCCACTGCATTTATCGAACCCGTGGCTCCGGATGTAAAAATTACTTCCTCCCTGCTTCCGGCATTGATGAATGATCTTACCCTTTCCCTTGCATTTTCATATTCTTCCGATGCCCTGTCGCTTAAAAAGTGTACACCTCTGTGAATATTACTGTTATACAGTGTAAATATTTCAGTTGCCGCATCAATGACACATTTTGGCTTCTGGGTGGTTGCCCCGTTGTCAAAATATACCAGGGCCCTGTCGTAAACAGTCCTGCCCAGAATAGGGAAATCAGCTCTTATTGAGGAAATATCCTTCACCTTCTTCTGTTTTATCCGCAATTGATCATACAGTTTGCACATCTGGAAAGTTCTCCCCTCAGGCGTTCCATCACCAGATTGTCCATCCTCTCGCGGAGGGCTTCCACCCTGATATTTTCAATGACCTCATGTGCAAAACCGAACATCAGCATCAGTCTGGCTTCATGCCTGCCGATTCCTCTTGACTGAAGATAGAAGAGGGCATCATTGTCCGGCTGGCCTACTGTTGCGCCATGACTGCATTTCACATCATCCGTATAGATCTCCAGCTGTGGCTTTGTGTCCATTTTTGCAGCATCATTCAGAAGAATATTGTTATTTTTCTGATATGCCAGTGTTCCCCGTGCATTTTTATGGACATATATTCTGCCATTAAATGCACCTGTTGCCACATCGTCGAGTATTCCCTTGAAGAGCTGATTGCTGGTACAATCCGGGTATGCGTGAATCACATTCACAAAATTATCCACATGCTGGAATTTATCCGCAAGAAACAATCCGTAGGAATTGCATTCTGCTCTCTCTCCTCCCAGGAAATGATGGGTACTGTTTCTGACAAGTCCGCCGTGAAGGGTTATATTGTTTGATGAAGCATGGCTGTTCCGTTCCTGATGAATGAAGGTATGGGTAATTTTTGCAGCATTATTATGCTCATTCTGAACACGGATTATATCAAAATGTGAATTTTCGCCGACATACACTTCAGTTACCGCATTTGTAAGGAATTTCCGTGGAGACAATGTATGATCACAGATTATCAGTGTTACCGCAGCATTTTTTTCCACGATCACGAGATTCCTGTGCTGATTGAAAATATCCTCATCCGATTCAACGAGATTGATAATCTGAATGGGCTTATCCGGTTCAACCCCTTCCGGAACATAAATAAAGACTCCATCGGAGGAAAGGGCAGTATTGAGATGAACCAGGCCGTCAGGGCTGCCGTTCACATATTTTCCGTAATGTCTTTCAATCTGATCCCCGAACAGTTTCGAGGCTTCATTGAGGCTTCCTATCAGAACACCCCCCGGCAACTCCCGGATTTTATCCGTTATGGTGGGATAAAAACCGTTGAGAAGAACAATGGCATGCACATCCAGGCCGGTCACATCGCATCTGAATTCCTCTGCCCTGAGGAAATCCTGTTCCCCGGGTATGAAATAATTACTGTAATCATGACTGAAAAACGGATCCAGGTTGGTGTATCTGTACGATTCGTTCTTTCTTGTGGGAATACCCAGTTTTACAAATTCCCTGATCGCGGATTCACGGAATGAGTTTATATATTGGGAAGAAGCATGAGAAATCCTGTCAATATTCCCCTTGTACAGAGCCAGATATTTTTCATTTTTAACGGAATGGTTATTCATATACAATACTTTTATCTGCTTCCTTTTTTATCCAGTCATATCCCTTTTCCTCAAGTTCGAGGGCAAGATCCCTGTCTCCCGTTTTAACTATCCTTCCGTCATAGAGTACATGAACAACATCGGGAATAATATAATCCAGCAGCCGCTGGTAGTGTGTGATAACAATCACTGACCTGTCGGGCTGCCTGAGCTTGTTGATCCCGTTGGCAACTATCCGGAGGGCATCAATATCCAGTCCTGAATCGGTTTCATCAAGAATAGCCAGTCTGGGTTCAAGCATTGCCATCTGGAAAATCTCGTTTTTCTTTTTTTCACCACCTGAATATCCTTCATTGACTGATCTGTTGGCAAGTTTTGAGTCAATTTCAACAAGTTCCTTCTTTTCGCGCATAAGCCTGAGAAAGTCGGATGCAGACAAAGGTTCAAGTCCCCTGTGCTTGCGATGTTCATTGACAGCTGTTTTCATAAAATTGACCATACTCACTCCCGGTATTTCTGTCGGATACTGGAATCCCAGGAATATGCCTTCCCTTGAACGTTCTTCCGGAGACATTTCCAGAAGGTCCTTCCCCATATAGCTGACGGTACCCCCCAGTACTTCGGCAAAATCCCTCCCGGCAAGGATTGCAGCAAGAGTGCTTTTACCCGATCCGTTCGGCCCCATCAGCGCATGCACCTCACCCGCCTTCAATCCGAGGGTGATTCCCTTCAGTATGGTTTTTCCGTTTATTGCTGCTTTTAGATTATTGATGCTTAGCATAATATAATTTTATATTTAATGATCTCAGCCGACGCTTCCTTCCAGGCTTATCTGTAAAAGTTTCTGAGCCTCAACGGCAAATTCCATCGGCAGCTTGTTTATTATCTCTTTTGCATATCCGTTTACAATCAGGCCAATGGCATCCTCGGTTGATATGCCTCTCTGATTGCAGTAAAAAATCTGATCCTCTCCTATTTTCGAGGTGGTCGCTTCATGTTCCACTATTGCTGAAAGGTTGTCAACTTCCAGATAGGGGAAAGTATGGGCCCCGCATTTGTCACCCAGCAGAAGTGAATCGCACTGGGAAAAATTCCTTGCCCCTGAAGCTTTCCTGTGGACTTTCACGAGTCCCCTGTAACTGTTCTGGCTGAAGCCCGCCGAAATACCCTTTGATACTATGATGCTTCTGGTATTTTTCCCGATATGTATCATCTTTGTGCCGGTATCAGCCTGCTGGTGATTGTTTGTCACGGCCACTGAATAGAATTCCCCCGTGGAATTGTCTCCCCGGAGAATACAGGATGGGTACTTCCATGTTATTGCTGATCCGGTTTCAACCTGTGTCCAGGAAATTTTTGAGTTTTCCCCCCTGCACAAACCTCTTTTTGTAACAAAATTGAAAATTCCCCCCCGTCCATCCCTGTCGCCCGGATACCAGTTCTGAACAGTGGAATATTTTACTTCTGCGTTTTTTTCGGTGATTATTTCAACTATGGCGGCATGGAGCTGATTCTCATCCCGCATCGGGGCGGTACATCCCTCAAGATAGCTTACATAGCTCTCTTCGTCGGCAATGATCAGAGTTCGCTCAAACTGGCCCGTATTGGCAGCATTGATCCTGAAGTATGTCGAAAGCTCCATGGGACATCTTACCCCTTTCGGTATGTAACAGAAGGAGCCGTCACTGAACACCGCGGAATTCAGTGCTGCAAAAAAATTATCCGTATAGGGAACCACCGTTCCCATATGCTTTCTGACAAGATCCGGGTAATCCTTCACCGCATCACTGAATGAACAGAAAATTATTCCGGCTTCGGCAAGGGTTTCCCTGAATGTGGTTTTTACCGAAACACTGTCCATTACGGCATCTACAGCAATGCCGGCAAGATGCTTCTGTTCCTCAAGAGGGATGCCAAGCCTGTCAAATGTCCGTTTGAGTTCCGGATCAATCTCATCATTGCTTCCCGCCGGTTTATTCTGTTTCGGAGCGGCATAGTACACTATATCCTGGTAGTTGATCTCCGGTATTGTCAGATTGGCCCATTCCGGCATTTTCATGGTCTGCCAGTGCCTGAATGCCTTCAGGCGAAACTCCAGGAGCCATCCGGGTTCCCCCTTTTTTTCCGAAATAATACGGACTGTATTTTCATTCAGCCCTTTCGGAATTTTTTCAATTTCAATATCGGAATAAAATCCATACTTGTACTCCCCGGAAGTAACATCATTTAATATCTGATCCTGATTCTTTTCCATCTCCCTGTTTTTTTCCAATCCCCTCATTCTTACCTGTCCCTGTAATTCCTTGTCAACCCTCTCATTCCAACCCATTCCTGCCGTTCTCTGTCAAACCCCTCATCCTCAACCTCTCCCTGCCGTTCCCCGGCAATCCTCTCATTCCAACCCATCCCTGCCGTCTCCCGGCAATCCTCTCATTCTTTCCCACGGATTCATTAATTCTGACCCCTTCCTATCCTGTTAACAAAGCTTAAGGTTAAATGTTAATTGTATTTAATCTGAATAAAGCCTGGTAAAAGTATTAAAAAAAGTAATTCACCCGAATATCATTTTGGAAAACTAATGCCGGCACTGCCGGCAGAAACAGATTCTGCGAGCAACTGCCGGCGTTTCCGGCATGTCGTAAAACTGCCGGCTCAGTAAAGCATGGCCCCGTCCGGGACCATGAACCTCACTGTATAATTTGAATTGTCAGGCTATGGAAGCACTAATGATGAATGTGGCAGCAAAGGCAATAATAGCATAGAGTTCGGGAAATACTGCCAGGATCATTGTATTACCAAAGACATCGTGACCTGATCCTATTGAAGCAATGCCGTTTGCACAGACACTCCCCTGTTTCAGTGCAGAATATAATCCCACAAAGCCCAGTGTCAGTCCTGCAGTCAATATTGCAATACCCTGAAGCATTGTCATTTCCGGATTGATAACACCGCTGCTGTTTATAACGAAGAAGCCTCCGAAACCATAAAGGCCCTGTGTTCCGGGAAGAGCACTCAAAAGCATGTAATTGCCGAAAGCATCAGGATTTTTTTTCATTGCTCCCAGGGTGGCATTTCCGCCCATTGTCACTCCTATCGAACTGCCAATGCCACACAGTGCAAGCATTAAAGCCAATCCAAGATATGATAATATTACCGGCAGACTCCCCGTAACTGAAATAAGACTCGTTGTTTCCATATTAAATATTTGGTTATCGTTTATTATTTTATTTTAAATGGTTTATAATCAAGACCCCCGCCATTGAATCCGGCGTTCTTGTAAAATTCCACAAATGTAAGCCTCAGCGGATGAACAAATCCTCCCAGTGTTGCCATAAAAATATTCAGGGAATGGCCGATTAACAGCAAAACAATAAAGAATAACCAGCCTACATACGGTACTGAAAGCATCTGCGAAGAAATATCATTGAATACAAATCCCAGGATGGATGAAGAGATTCCCAGTGCAAAAAGCCTTATATAGGAAAGAAGGTCACCGAAAATACCTGTTATCACATTGTAGGAATCCCAGATTCCGTTTCCTATTCTCAGGAAGACATTGATCCCCGGGGTATTGAAAATGAATATCAGGACAAGGGAAAATATGAATAAGATGTTAAACAGTAAGCTGACACGTGTTTCATCCAGCAGCTTCAGTGCTCCTCCTCCCTTGAACACTATCAGTGTCAGCAGGAGTACAATCCATCCTATAACGGAAAGACTGTATTTAAATCCTCTTTGCCTTGAGATATTAATGACCTTCAGAACCATGCCGAACAGGATCTGTATGGCTCCAAGGATTATTGCCAGGTAGAACATGCTTAATGAATCCTGCATGAGATGCCTGAAAGATCTTATTATTGAAAAATTCCCCTCTGCACTTTTCAGGATGGCATTCTTTTCCGCGGATGGAATGTCCGCACCTGTTATCCTTGTCAGTTCAGCGGTAAAATCCTGTCTGGTACCAAATGATATCCCCTTTAATTGTTTCAGATCATTGATGGTTTTCTCCGGAACACTATATTTCTCCATACGGATAACTGACTGGTCGGTAATGGTATAACCGGAGTCAATAAGGTTAATTCCGAAGAAGGTGCCTGTAATCATTCCGAACAGCATGGCAGCAGCTCCCAGGTATTGTGCCAGCGAAACAAAGGGGCGGAGTTTCTGGCTGACTTTCCTTTTTATGATAAATCCCGCAATAATAAAAACCAGGCCATATCCCGCATCACCCAGGCAGAAACCAAAGAAAAGCATGAAAAAGGGAGCAAAGAAAGGAGTAAGATCGAGTTCCCTGTAATCGGGCAGGGAATACAGTTTTGTAATCGGTTCAAAAAGACTGGCAAACTTATTGTTCTTAAGAATTACCGGAACCTTTTCATCTTCAGACGGTTCTGTTGGAAATAAATAACAGTCTGAATCTTCAAGCATTTCCTTCAGTCTGTCCTCTTCATCATCAGGGACCCAGCCCTCAAGAACATAAAGATTGTCCTCCGCATATTTCTCAGCCTGCTGTTCAACAGTAAAATAGTCTATCCTGTTGATTATGTTGTTACTGCCCTCAAGGAAAGATTTATTCCATAGCGGAGCCTTCAGATTTATGTGTGCATCAGCTTTGGCTGCCAGATCTTCATTCGCATTTATTTCATCCAGAACAGCTGCAACAGATCTTTCAGGAATTGTTTCCTCTTCGGCATCTATTTCAGGAAACTCATTTTTCCTGTGGATTACGGCAAAATAGATCCGGCCTCTTCTCTCGCTTATGATCTCTGTTGCATGTTCCTTTTCCCATTCCTCCCTGAAATGTTTTTTTGAACAGCTGAACAGGGAGACAGTCCAGTCTGAATCGTCCAGTTTCCTGAAAACCGATGAATCAAACCTGCCCCATGGCATTGCCCTTTCAGCCTCTGCCCTGAGTCTTTCAATATAATGCTTCCGGTCCTCAAGCTCCTTCGTCAGGGATTCAAATTCCGTGAGTGCCTTTTCAGGATCTTCCCCTTGTTCCTGAGCACTTAAACCGGGTACCATAATTTTAAGCTGCCTGATTGCAGACCGGTACCTGTTCAAATGTGCGAGATCACTCTGCAGTTCAGTGCTTTCATCCAGTTTGTGTTTTTCAGTTATATGAACAACACCTGCTTTCCGCAAAGAATCCAGCAAGTCGGAATAATCCCTGTGGTGAACCAGAAAAGCATATTTTTTTATCCCTGCAATCATGTGGTTCCGTTTTTTCCTGTTTGTTCCTCCTGACGGGCTTTTATAATTTTTTGTGCCGACTTGGAAAGGTTTTCCTCATCCTCCAGGAAGCGCCTGATTCTCCTGATGGCATCTTCATAACCCGGTATCTGTACCTTTTCATACAGGTTCACCTTTTGAGTGGTTTTTTTCCTGGCATGATCCAGCAATCCCATCTTTTCCCTCATCAGATCCCTTTTGGCAAGGGCGTTGGCCATCTCTTTCAGTATTTTAATCCCTTCGGCAAACCAGGCCGGACTCTCATAAAGATTAAAAGGAGTCAGGGTGAATGTAATGCCCCTGAATTCAGGAATGGTGATTCCGGCTATTTTAATGAATTCAGTTTTTATTTCCTTCACCCTCAACAAGCTTGAATCAAATTCTGACCACAGGCGGACTCCGTCCCCGTAACGGTTAACAATGGATGCCAGTTCCTTTTCAAATTTATCCGCCTCATCCCTGGCACGCTTAACTTCTGTCCTTAAGGCAGCTTCCTTGTTTTTGAGTATAGGAAGGGCCTTGGTTCTGATATTAAGCTGCTTGTTAATATTCTGAAGTGATATTTTATTATATTGAAATTTGACAGCCATAAACAGAAATTCCTAATTTACTGATTCCGCGGGCCAGTATTCCTTTACAAATTCCTCCCTGATTGCAACTTCTTCCCTTGTAAAATACTTGCTGAAAAGAGTCCAGCAGGTATCAAGCATTGTTGTAATGTCAATATTGATATCTATTGCCAGCAGTTTTTCCGAATATTCCTTTGCAAAACCCAGAGTCCTTTCGTCATAGTTTGACAGTTCGAATCCGTTTTCCTGTTTTGTTCTTGCATTTGCGGCATCGGCATAAAGCCTGATAGCACTGTTCATCACCTGGGTATGATCTTTTCTTGTCTGCCTGGCGATGACAAGCTGTTTCAGCCTTGACAGCGACCGGAAGGGATCAACAATAACCTTTCCTATTTCCGTATCACTCCTGAGGAAAAGCTGGCCTTCGGTAATATAGCCGGTATTGTCAGGAATTGCATGAGTGATGTCTCCTTCTGAAAGTGTTGTTACGGCAATAATGGTTATTGAGCCTCCGTCAGGAAACTGAACGGCTTTTTCATAAATCTTCGCCAGGTCACTGTAGAGTGAACCGGGCATATTGTCTTTTGAAGGTATCTGATCCATCCTGTTTGACACTATGGCCAGTGCATCGGCATAGAGTGTCATATCGGTCAGGAGGACAAGCACCTTTTCATTTTTTTCAACTGCAAAATATTCCGCGGCAGTCAATGCCATATCGGGTACCAGGAGTCTTTCAACCGGCGGATTTTCAGTGGTATTTATGAATGCGATAATTCTTTCAAGGGCTCCTGCATTCTCAAAAATATTCCTGTAGAAAAGATAATCATCATTTGTCAGACCCATGCCTCCGAGGACGATCTTGTCAGCCTGGGCCCTCAGGGCAACTGTTGCCATTACCTGGTTAAAAGGCTGATCCGGATCCGCAAAAAACGGTATTTTCTGTCCCGAAACAAGTGTATTGTTAAGGTCAATCCCTGCAATTCCTGTTGCTATCAGCTCTGAAGGCTGCATCCTCCTTACCGGGTTTACCGAAGGTCCACCGATCTCCCGGTTAATTCCCTCAAGGGCAGGGCCGTCATCAATGGGTTCACCATAGGCATTCAGAAACCGTCCCGCCAGATCTTCATTCACTTTAAGGGCAGGAGGCCTGCCAAGAAATATCAGTTCCGCATTGGTGGGTATCCCTTCTGTTCCTGAGAAAATCTGAAGCGTGACCTCATCACCGATCATTTTGACAACCTGTGCCAGACGGCCGTCAACCAGTGCCAGTTCATCATTGCCGGCACCAGTCGCTTTTACGGAACAAGTCGCCTTCGTAATACGTGTCAGCTTCGTATATATCTTCTGAAATGCTGCTCTCTCTCTCATAATACTGCGATATCGTTAATCTGCATATCAAGTTCTTCCTGATATTTATTAAATGCATCCGACTCAAATTCCGAATAATTCATCTGCCTGAAAAGATTGATTATTATCTTGAAGAAAGCGGACACCTCTTCAAAGGTATTGAACCTTAACTCCCTGTCATTAACCTCAAGTACCTTGTTGAGCATATATTCCTGACGTTCCAGGGAAGTGCTCTGATCAATCTCATCAAAAGCATCCTGCTGCAGAATAATAAAATCAATGACTTCTGACTTCCAGAAGCGGACATGATAATCAAGCGGAACACCGTCATCTCCAAGGATGTTAATCTGCTCATGGGCCTCGCGCCCTCTCCTCAGTATATTTTTTGCCCTGGTTACCTGATCATGCCAGGCGGGAGATATTTTTTCCGACAGATAATCTTTAACTTCATCATATTCAAGGTATTTTGAATAGCTTTCTATAGGATCGACTGCGGGATACCTTTTTGAATCGGACCTTTGCTGGGAAAGTGCATAAAAGCATCTTGCCGCTTTCTTCGTTGACTCGGTAACGGGCTCTTTCAGATTTCCCCCTGCAGGTGAGACCGTTCCGATGAAGGTTATTGAACCGCTGCTGCCGTTAACCAGCTCCACATATCCGGCTCTTGAATAATAATTGGAAATGATTGCCGGAAGGTCCATCGGGAAAGCATCCGGTCCGGGCAATTCTTCCATACGGTTCGACATTTCCCTGAGAGCCTGGGCCCACCTGGAAGTGGAATCGGCAAGCAAAAGAACTTTCAGTCCCATTGAACGGTAGTATTCTGCAAGTGTCATTGCTGTATAAACGGAGGCTTCCCTCGCAGCAACAGGCATGTTTGAAGTGTTTGCGACAATAGTCGTTCTCTCAATCAGCTTTCTGCCTGTCCTGGTGTCGGTCAGTTCAGGAAATTCCTTGAATATTTCAACAACTTCATTCGCCCTTTCACCACATGCGGCAAAAATAACCATGTCAGCATCAGCCTGTTTGGAGAGTGCATGCTGAAGAACTGTCTTGCCACAGCCAAAAGGTCCCGGAATAAAGCCGGTTCCTCCCTCTGCTATCGGATTAAGAGTGTCAATTACCCTTACGCCTGTTTCCATGATCCTGAACGGCCTGGTTTTGTTGCGGTAAACCCTGACGGGAATCTTAACCGGCCATTTCTGCACCATGGTAATATTGTGTTCAGTCCCGTCCTTGTCAGTTATTACTGCAATGGTATCATTTACTTTATAAAATCCTTTCGGGCTGGTTGATTTTATCCTGTAAGTGCCTTCCATTTTAAAAGGAACCATTATTTTATGAGGTATCCAGTTTTCCATAACCTCACCAAGCCATGAACCTGCCTCCACAACACTTCCTGCTTCAGCCAGAGGGGTAAACTCCCACTTCGCATCCTGGTCAAGAGGGAAATTATATTCACCCTTTTCCAGGAAAATACCCTGAAGCTTTTCAAGATCATTCTGTAATCCGTCATATTTGCGGGACAGAATGCCGGGGCCCAGTGTCACCTCAAGCATGCTGCCGGTAAATTCAACTTCAGAACCTATTTTAAGTCCCCTTGTACTTTCAAAAACCTGTACATAGGCCTGATCGCCCTGCACCTTGATGACTTCAGCCATAAGTCTTGTCGCATCATGAGTGATCATACATATCTCATTCTGGGCAACCGGTCCGTCAACGTTAACAATGACCAGATTAGATATTATTCCGTATACCTTTCCTTTTGTCGCCATTTATCTTAATTACATAGTTTGTATGTGAGTTTTATCATTATCCTGATTCTCCTGTTCCCGGACTGTCTGAACCCCGTCTGCAGAGGGCTTCATTTCTTCCACCAGATTCCTCAGCATGATTTTTCCGGTTTCCGGATCCAGCTGCTTCCATCTTGTTACAATTGAAAGCTTTATCAGGTATCCCATAATCCAGTCAACAGAGAAATATTCAAAAAAGGTATCCGAATTAATAAAATCCCATCTGGCTAAATCGATTTTCCTTTCTCTTTCAAGGAATTCTTCTTCCATCATAATCCTGAAGATGTTCGGAACATAATCCGGTTCGGGCGGTATCTGGAAGTCCCTGCTGCTTTTAAATATCTCTCTCAGCCGCCGGGCAAGGGGATAATCACCGGAAATAAAATTACCGGCATCCAGGCCTAGGGCTTTTGAGTTTATTAATGCATTGACATTCTTCATGTCCCTGTCAAACCTGACATAATTTATCAAAAAACGGTTCCCTGAAGCAAGTGCGGTATTAACATAACCCTCCGCCAGGAATCTCTCAGTTTCAAATCTGTCATTTGTACTGCCGGAATCAAACCAGTTCCGGATTGCCTCAACCATATAAGGCGGCAGGATATCGTCTTCCCTGAGTATTGATTCCGATATTCTCCTTTGTTCCTCCATATCCTGCAGTGAATATATACCCATGGTATCCCACTCCTTTCCGCTGCCCTCAAGATATGTCATAAGATTCCTGTTGTCGTGCGGAAGAAAGAGAATGGACACCACCGAATAATCTGAAGGATGAAGGGAAAGTTCAAGTTCCTTGCGGAATTCAGCAATGGCAGCAACGCCCTTGCCGCTGTCAAAAACAAGATCGTCAAGTCCGGCTACCAGATAGTGATATTCTCTTTTAAACATTATTATTCCTTGCCAAAAAGAAGTTCTGCCAGTCTGGGTCTGATAAATTCTCTGAGAAAATCTGCCATATTACTGTCACTGACACTGATCTTGTATTCCCGGCCGGAAGGATGAATTTCAAAACCTTTTCCAGTCTGTTTGTCCGGGTATAACATAATCTTGTCCGACATTGTTTTCTGAATCTTCTCCCTGAGATATTTTTCAATATCCGGCATCAGTTCTTCAGGCATATGTATTGCAAAGCCTGCATCATCTCCTTGCTGAGCCCATTTTTCAGTGATTGTCCCGATCAGGCCCGCCAAAAACCCCTTATCCGCAAAAGCTTCTGAAACAGGCTCATCAATAATTTTAAAGGCAATTTTATTTTCTATCTCCTGTTTAAAAGAATTCAGAGACAAACGAAAAGACAGTTTTATCTCCGATTCAGCATTTTTGATTATCTCGCCGGCTTTTTTTTCTGCGGCGGCAATAATCTGCCGGGCTTCTTCCTCAGCCTTCTCTGTCATTCTTACCGATTCGTTCCGTGCTTCTGCAATGATTTTTTCTGCTTCCTCATTGCCTCTGGAAACACCTTCACGGTAAATTTTTTCTGTTATTTCCTGAAGTTTATCCTGCATGTTTATTCTTTGTTTTGGGCCTGATATTTTTGTTTGATCAAAACAGTATTTCTGGTTAAAGACATAATATTAAAAAAATTATGTATCTTAAATCAGATCCTGCACCTGAAAAAATATCATGGATTTGCAACTAATCTTTTCAAAGGCTGCAAATTTGCAATATTTTTCCCTAATAGCAAAATGATATCCTGTTACCTGCTCCTATTTTATGGCTCAGATGATATTGCACGCTTTTTGATATGAAGTTTCCGGTTCTGTAATTCCCTGAACATAATTTTTGATTCATGGGAGTTTCCCGATAGGATCGGGACAGGTTCCCGATAGGATCGGGACAGGTTCCCGATAAACCGGGACAGGTTCCCGGTAAACCGGGGCAGGTTCCCGATAGATCGGGACAGGTTCCCGATAGATCGGGACAGGTTCCCGATAAACCGGGACAGAGTATACGAATTACTTAATTTTTAATAGTTTAATTTTATTATTTTCGTATGAAACCTTCATGATACAAACACACAAAAGGATATGAAAAAATTAATTGTTACCGGCATGATCCTGCTGATTTTCCTGACCGGACTTCAGGCAGAAAAGGAAATAAACATTAAAGCAGATATTATTCATGTTACTGTATATCCCGACAGGGCACAGCTGTCCCATGAGGCAGTTGTTGATATATCCCCGGGAATAACATTGCTGAAACTATCAGGATTGTCACCCTACATAGATGCAAGAAGCATTCAGGTAAGGGGAAGGGGTAATTTCACCATCCTTTCGGTCAATCATCAGAACAATTATCTTCTGAACCTTGAGGACTCTCCTGAGGTCACGAACATAAAGAAGCAGATCGAAGCCCTTCAGTTAAAAATTGAGGATGAAAAGGCTGCAATAAGCGTTCTGAAGGAAAAAGAAGCTTTCCTGATAGCCAACAGGGCAATCCCCGTGAAGGAAACCGCATTTTCCACTGAACAGCTTAAGAATTTCATGCAGCTTTATACCGATAATATGGATCAGGTCAGCACATCAGTCCTGAAAAAAAACCGCCTTATAAAGGATTATGAGAAACAGATAGCCGCGTTGCAGAAACAGATATCCGAAAGAACGGGAAAATATCAGCTGCCTTCCGGAGAGATATCCGTTTCGGTCAGTACGGAAAAACCACTTTCGGCCAAAATGGATTTTACCTATGTGGTATCAAATGCAGGCTGGTTTCCGTCGTATGATATAAGAGTTGACGATATATCAAACCCCGTGGATTTATCCTACAAGGCAAATCTTTTCCAGAACAGCGGAGTGGAGTGGAAAAACGTAAAACTGAGTTTTTCAAATGCCAATCCATGGATTGCCGGAGATGTTCCTGAACTTAATCCCTGGTTCATAGATTATTACAAGGCTCCTGAGCAGATAGTCATTGCCAGGGGAGTTGCTTCCTATGCCCCCCGGAAGCTGGACAAAGCCTTAATATCCGATGAACTGATGTCTGACGGGATAAGGCAGGAAGAGGATTTGGAAATTTCGGAAGCAATACCCGTACCCGTCGAAAGGAAAGTTGGTGAAACAGCCGTGTCATTCGATGTTGCGATCCCCTACACAATATCATCGGACGGTAAGATCCGGACAATTGAAATACAAAGGACAGCGGTTCCGGCAGAATACAAATACATGGCGGTTCCGAAAATGTCACCCCATGCCTACCTTACTGGCAACATAGGCAACCGGGCTGCTTTGAGCCTTCAAAGCGGTGAGGCAACGCTCTATTTCGAAAATACCTTTGTAGGCAAATCGGCAATCAACGTGAACCAGCTTTCTGATACCCTTACCTTGTCGCTTGGCACAGACAACAGCATACTCGTAAAAAGGGAAAAAAGAAAGGATTATACCAGCAGAAGAGTTTTCGGTGCCAACAAGACTGAAACATATTCATTTCTTATAAGCATACGAAACAACAAGACAAGCCCGGTAAGGATCAGTCTTCTGGATCAGATACCCGTTTCCACGAACAGCGGCATAACGGTTGAAGCCCTTGAATTATCGGGCGGCAGACATGATACGTCAACGGGGAAGGTCAGCTGGGATTATGAACTCGGACCGCAGGAAACCCGGCAAACAATTTTAAGCTATTCTGTCAGGTATCCCCGGGATAAAACCATTATTCTGGAATAGTGCAACAACCACTGAATGATACAATGGATATGAACCGGGACAGTGATCCCCTTTGGCAGATAATATTCAGCGGGGACCCCTGATAATACCTCTCCCGGAATCCCGGATAAAGTTCAGAATATAATCCCTGTCGGGCGAGGGTATGAATTCCTTTTCAAGATAATCAAGGGCCTGAGTCGTATTTCTCCTGCTCTGGTATATTATCCTGTATATATTGTGAATCTCATCTATCCTTTCCTTGCTGAAACCGCGCCGGTTAAGGCCAACAGTATTCAGTCCCATATAACAGAGGGGATCCCTGTCGGCCTTGATAAACGGGGGGACGTCTGTTCTGACTTTCGACCCGCCTCCGATTATCACATGACCTCCGATTTTTGAAAACTGATGAACCAGTACTGCTCCGCTCAGAATGGCCCAGTCATCTATTCTGACCTCACCGGCAAGGCCGCATGCATTGCCAATTATACAATTGTCTCCTATAACGCAGTCGTGTCCCACATGGGCATATGCCATAATCAGGCAATTGTTGCCCACCACGGTTTTGCCGGTGGTAACGGTTCCCCTGTTCACGGTCACTCCTTCCCTGATAATTGTATTATCCCCTATCTCTGCAGTAGTGACCTCTCCCCTGAATTTCACATCCTGGGGAATACCCGAAACGACTGATGAAGGAAATATCCTGCAGTTCCTGCCAATCCTTGCACCGTCAAGAATCACGGCACCAGGCCCCACCCGGGTTCCGTCACCTATTATCACATCGCCGGCGATAAAGGCAAAAGGTTCAATTGTAACATCCTTTCCGACAACGGCACCCGGAGTGATATAAGCTGACTTTGATATCATTGCTTCATTTGTTTTTTATTACCTGCGCAGTCATTTCACCCTCAACAACAAGATTATTGCCGACGAATGCCTGTCCGTACATCGTTACAATTCCTCTCCTGATAGGTTCCGTCAGCTCCATTTTAAGAATGATGGTATCCCCGGGCACAACTTTCTGCTTGAATTTCAGTTTGTCAATTTTTAGAAAATATGTTGAATATCTTTCAGGTTCATCCAGGCCGCTGAGAACCAGCAGACCTCCCGATTGTGCAAGTGCCTCCACCAGGAGAACTCCGGGCATCACGGGCTCATCCGGAAAATGACCCTGGAAAAACGGCTCATTGAAGGTCACATTTTTAATACCCACAACAGTTGTTTCATCGAGGGAAATAATTTTATCAACCAGCAGAAACGGAGCCCGGTGAGGCAGTTTCCTCTTTATGTCCTCAAGTGAATAAACCGGTGAAATGTTGGGATCATAAAAAGGAATCCTGTGTTTTGAAAGTGATTTTTTCATTTCCTGCCTTATAATCCTTGCAAGGCGGGTATTGGCATAGTGGCCCGGCCTGGTGGCAACTACCTTGCCCTTGAAGGGAAATCCCACAAGCGCCAGATCTCCCAGGAGATCAAGCAGTTTATGACGTGCAGGCTCATTGGGATACCTCAGCTGGGTATTGTTAAGCACTCCCGCGGTATGCTTGCTGATGCCTGGACGGTTGAATAACCTGGCGATACGTTCAATCTCCTCCTGTTCCACCTCCTTTTCAAGTATCACCACTGCATTGTCCAGATCACCTCCTTTGATCAGACCATTTTTATACAGGAATTCAAGCTCATGAAAAAACACAAATGTCCTGCTGTTGTAAATATTTTTATCAAATTCATCTATATTGTCAAGAATAGCATACTGGTTGCCCAGTATCCGGGAATTATAGTCGATGAGAACATTGATACTCAGATGGTCATCGGGATATACAATAAGATCCACTCCGCGTTCCTCGTCTGAATAGGCAGCTTTTTCCTTAATGACAAAATAGTTGCGTTCCTCATTCTGTTCAACTATTCCGGCTTCTTTTATTGCCTCCACAAACTTCTGTGCCGAACCGCCCATAATGGGGGCTTCCGGACCATCCAGCTCAATAAAGGCATTGTCAACCCCGAGTCCGTAAAATGAAGCCAGAACATGTTCCACGGTGCCGACCGATACATTATTCTGTTGCAGGGTAGTACCTCTTGATGTATCAGACACATGTTCGGCCAGTGCATCAATAACGGGTTTTCCGGGCAGGTCAGTTCTGCAGAACTTGTAACCGTGATTTGCCGGTGCAGGATTAAAAGTAATCTTCACCTTCACTCCGGTATGCAATCCTTTTCCGCTGAGACTGATGGTTTTTGCAAGAGTTCGCTGTTTCTCACTCATCACAACAAAATTATATTTATACCGGCTACAAAAGAAGTAAAAAATCCTGAACAATCAGCGAAATTCAATGTTATGCATGCCTGTTCAGGAAAATGTCCGGGACAAAGCAGTTATAAAGCCATCATGTCGTGCCCTTTCTGATTTCTTTAATTTCCTTCTCAAGAGCATCAATTTGTTTTTTGAGCTCAGGCAGTTTTCTGATAATCACAGAAGATCTGAGAAAAATTCTGTGATCAACAGCCGGGGTTCCTGTTAAAATATTGTTCTCCTCCTTTATACTCCCTGCAACACCTGCCTGGGCTCCCAGTCTGGTATTGTCGGCAACCCTCAGATGACCGGCAATACCAACCTGGCCTCCAAACATACAGTTCCTTCCTACCCTGGTTGACCCGGCAATCCCTGTCTGTGCAGCCATAACGGTATTTTCACCAATCTCAACATTGTGACCCACCTGGATCAGGTTGTCAAGCTTAACTCCCCGGCGAATTATTGTGGACCCCATTGTAGCCCTGTCAATAGTCACATTTGCACCTATCTCAACATGGTCCTCAAGGATAACATTTCCAATCTGGGGAATCTTCATAAACTCACTTTCCGACTGCGGGGCAAAGCCAAAACCGTCACTGCCGATCACCGATCCGGCATGAATAGTGCATTTATCTCCCAGAATGCAGTCGTGATAAATTTTTACACCCGGATAAATAAGGCAGTCATCACCTATTATTGTACCGTCACCTATATAGGACTGCGGATATATCCGGCAGTTATTTCCGATTTTGCAGTTTTCACCAATGTATACATAAGCACCTATGTATGCATCCCTGCCGATGCTTGTGCCCTCATCAACAACTGCCGTGGGATGGACTCCCTTCTTTTTTGGCCGTGACTGTTCCACAAGCGTAAGAAGGGAAGCAAATGCTTCATAGGAGTTATCCACTTTGATAAGCGTTGCCTTCACAGGCTCTGCAGCCGTAAAATCGCGGTTTACAAGAACCACCGATGAATCGGTTTGATATATATATGGTTCGTATTTCGGATTTGCCAGAAAAGAAAGAGCTCCCTTTTTCCCTTCTTCAATCCTGGCTACTGTATTGACTGTCACAGCAGGGTCACCTGCTATTTCACCTTTTAAAAAATCGGCTATTGCCTGAGCTGTAAATTCCATTCTGTTTGTATGTGTTAATTATCTTAATTCCTTTGGATAGCATAAAAAATACTTTGTTATCCTCTCTGAAATAAAACGATGATCAAACATGTCCGACACTTCCGGTATTCCTGCTGTCTCTCCCGATTTCAACAATATTTTTACTTCGGGGAAGCCGGGAGAATAGGCCAGGTTGGAAATACTGTCGGAAAATACATAATACCCTGCCAGGGCAGGATCAATCTTCATCACATCCGCCAGCTTTTCAATCAGCCTGTTCACTTTCTGTGCCAAAAAGGGTTCATTCTGCATTTCCACCGCATAAAGTCCTCTCCCTACAAGCCGTGATGCAAGGTCTGACAATATCCTGTCGGAACTGTCCTTCCAGTATTTCGCCGAAACAAATATATCGGAATCGTCAAGTCTTGTGAAGTTTGCAGCAATAAGGCCCGGGGTGAATTCATTGTCCCTGTAAAGATCACCGGGACCGATCCTGTTGTAAAGGAAAAATTTCAGGGCCGGTGTTGCATAAAGGTCTGTCCCCTGCATTGCAAGTTCCTTTGCCCGCCTGAGAAGATTTATAAGAAGATTTTCCGAAGCTATCACCGTTTTATGCATATAAACCTGCCAGTACATAAGCCGTCTTGCTATCAGGAATTTTTCCAGGGAATAAATACCTTTTTCATCAATCACAAGGGAATCATTTACAACATTCAGCATCCGGATGATACGGTCTGATCCGACGGAGCCCTCAATCACTCCCGTGAAGAAACTGTCCCTGCGAAGATAATCAAGCCTGTCCATATCAATCTGGCCGCTGATGAGTTCATGAAAAAACTTCCGGGAATAGCTGCCCCTGAACATGTCTATTGCAAGATTTAACCTCCCGCTGTATTCTTCATTCAGTTTCCTCATCAGCAGAAGTGAAATATCTTCATGGGATATACCGCTGATTATCGAATTTTCCAGGGAATGTGAAAAAGGTCCGTGTCCGCTGTCATGCATCAGAATAGCTGACAGTGCCGCCTCTTCCTCCTCGGCCGATATTAATGTTCCCTTGCTTCTGAGGGTCCGGATAGCCATATCCATCAGATGCAGGGCACCCAGACAATGCTGAAAGCGGCTGTGATTCGCACCCGGGTAAACAAGACTTGTAAGACCGAGCTGCCTGATATTACGAAGTCTCTGAAACCAGGGATGTTCAATAAGATCAAATATAAAATCCCCGGGAATACTGATAAAACCGTAAACCGGATCATTGATAATTTTCCTCTTGTTCGTTCTGTATGCCACTTCAGTAAATGTCAGCCCGTAAAAATATGAATTATGTTTGTATACCTAAGACTTTTCGCTGACCTGTTTATGCGATGAACAAAACTTTCTCCGGATTCAGGGCTTTGTTTGTATATTTGCATCAGTTCCATTTAACATTATCACTGATGGGCCGTTATGTAAATAATCACCTGATAAGGGATGAGGAAGTTGTTTTCGAAACCCGTCTTCACTGGATTACTTTCCTGACATTCAAATCATTGATCACGCTCACACTGTCGGCATGGTTCGCCAGGGGGTTTTCAGAGTTTGTTATAACAAACCGCAGAATAATAATCAAAACGGGTATAATCAGCAGAACAAGCTTTGAGATGAATCTGTCGAAGATTGAAAGTGTGAACGTGGATCAGTCAATAGCCGGACGTATTTTTAACTATGGATCCATAACAATAATCGGATCGGGCGGCACCCGGGAATCATTTCATGATATAGCTAAACCCCTTGCTTTCAGAAAGGCGTTCCAGGAGCTTTGCTGACCCGCCTTGCAGGATGAGCCCGGTGAGGTCAGCCATAAAGTTTCTCCCGATAAGCCGGGACAGGCTCCCGGTAAAACGGAACAGGTTCCCGATAAATCGGGACAAGTTATCTGAACATTCTTATTAAATTACAGACAGATGAAAAATCTTGCAATTATATCATCAAGCGTGAGAAGCGGTAGGTTAAGCCACAGGGTGGCATTATATTTCAGGAACTACATTGAAGAAAACAGGCTGGCTTCTGTAAGGATTCTTGACCTGAAGGAATATAACTTCCCTCTCTTTGACGAAAGGCTTAAATTTCAGAAAGATCCTTCCCGGGAAGTAATTGAATTTGCTGAAAGGATCAGGGATGCCGACGGAATCCTGATAGTCACGCCCGAGTACAACGGGGGTTATCCTGCAAGCCTTAAGAATGTGGTTGACCTGCTGTACGAGGAATGGCACGGCAAACCCCTTGCCATAGCCACTGTTTCTGACGGTCATTTCGGGGGCTCGCAGGTGATTACCTCCCTTCTGTTCTCACTATGGAAAATGAGAGTCAGGGTCGTGACTGCCATGTTTCCGGTTCCGCGGGCAATGGATGTTTTTGATGAGAACGGAATCCCGAAAGACAAGGACCGGACCGACAAACGGGCGTCAAACTTTTTAAGGGAACTGTTTGCCGCCATGTAAGATTTTCCTGATACCTCCCATTCACACACAGCCCTTCCCGTATTCCGGCTATAACGGTTCTGTGGTCCGGAGCGCTTTTGTTATTTGCCGTCTGCAACATTCCGGGAAATTATTGATGTATGATTCGGGTTCCTGATAATAATGCAGCCTTAACCTGATAACCATTGCTTAAATTCATTGGCATTGGACCGGCTTACAAATATTTGTTCTTCAACAGGTATGTGAAGATTTAACAATAACCGGCCGGAAAACCAGATGGCCATATCTTTAACGGCTTTACGCGAAATAATATATTGGCGGTTAATCCTGAAAAAATCATTTGGAGACAGTTGCTGTGATAAACTTTCCAAAGTATCATCAATGACATAGCTTGCCTTTTTGAACGTGACAGCTTTAACTATTTTATATTCAGTATAGAAATAGGCAATATCATTTGTTGCAACAGGGATTAATTTGTCCTTATGTGATACCAGGAGTGACTTTTTATAAGATGATTGCCGGCCTATTGTTTCTATCAGGTTTTGTAAAACTTTTGTATTATACCCTTCCGGACCTTTTGCCTGTAACAGCTTTCTCATTTTTGTAAGGGCACGGTTAAGGTCCTCTTTGTTAATTGGCTTTAAAAGATAATCAATGCTGTTTACTCCGAAAGCTTTAAGTGCATATTCATCATAAGCCGTAGTGAATATAATAGGAGCTTCAATTGTAACCTCCCTGAATATCTCGAACGACGACCCGTCAGCCAGATGAATATCAAGAAAAACCAAATCCGGCATAGAGTTCTCGCGAAACCATTTAATACTTTGTTCTATGGTTTGTAAGACGGCTATAATCCCGATGTCGGCAGCAATATCACCAATCAAATTTTTTAGGTGTTTTGCCGCTCTGTTTTCATCTTCTATTATAATTGCCCTCATTCTGATGAGATATTTATGACTTATGGACAGGGTAATGCAATGGTAAGGTGACACTGAACTTTCCAAAATTGTTTGAAATTTCAATGGGTTTTTGATATTTCAACCTGAAACGTTCGGCAAGGTTTGATAATCCGACACCACTTCCGCTCTGAACCGTTTTTTTAAGTTTTATCTTGTTCGATACGGTTACAAATGGTTCGGGACCTACAGAAACGGAAATAATTAAAGGAGTTTCTATTGTAATTACATTATGTTTAATTGCATTTTCTATCAAAAGCTGAATGCTTAACGGAACTATTTCATAGTTCAGATAATGCTCATCTATTGAGAATTCAAATATCAGGCTGTTTTCATACCTCAGCTGCATAAGGTCAATATAACTATGGGTGAAATCAAGTTCATTCCCAAGGCTTGTTGAATCTTTATTTGACAAAACATAACGGAATACCGCTGAGAGTTGCTGTAAATAATTACGCGCCATAACGGTATTCTCCTCAATCAGTGAATCGAGGGAATTAAAAGTGTTAAACAAAAAATGTGGGTCAAGCTGATTTTTAAGTACTTCAAATCTTGAGCGTTCATTTTCGGCTTTCAATGCCTCAAATTCTATTGCAAGCCTCTGCTTTTGAGATGACAAATAAATAATAACAGATAAAAAAAGGACGCCGGTTGCCAAAACAATATCTTTAATTAATGAGCCAATACGACCACCGGCAGGAACATCCTTTACATTTGTAACGATTTGCATTAAATATGAAGTAATTGAATTAAAAATAAGTGCAATAAAAAGCGAGCAAATGATTACCGCAATAAACTTTATTTGTTCTTTTATTTTACTCTCGAGAATTTTAAAATTTAAAGCAAAGAGGATGAAATAATATATATATGATCCTAGAAAAAAAACAAGGGGTATCCATAGGTTGAAATCTCTTTCAACGGGTGGCCTTTCTCCTGACGGAACAAAAGCAGAACGCCCAAAATACAGGACTATACCAAACAGCAGGGATACTACACAAAAAAAGATTGTGGAATATATTGCAGCATCCTTGTATGTCAACCTCATTTTTTTCATCCTTAAAGGTATAATTTTGTAAATGTAATGAATTATTGATATACAATAGCTTACTCATAGCGTAAAGCATTGATCGGATCAAGATTTGATGCCTTCCGTGCCGGATACCAACCGAAAAACATTCCAATAGCAGCACAAACAACAAATGAAATACCCATGGCTGATAAATTTAGTACAAAGGGCCATCCCAGCATGGCCGATACAACATAAGAAAGAGCTACGCCAAAAACCATCCCCACAATTCCTCCTGTAAGGCTCATTATAGAACTTTCAAACAGGAATTGCTTTAATATATCGCTGTTTTTAGCTCCTACCGCCATACGCAGACCTATTTCACGGGTACGTTCGGTTACTGTAACATACATAATATTCATAATACCAATACCGCCCACAAGCAATGAAATGGCAGCTATTGCTGCCAAGAGCAGCGTAAGCATACCGGTTACCGTACTTAACATGTCAAGGATCTGCTGTTGGGTGCGCACTTCAAAATCATCTTCGGACCCCTCTTTTATTTTGTGTGACTTCCTTAGTACTGACTCAATATCGGCAACGGCAAAAGCGGAAGCTTCTTCAGAAACGGCAGATGCGGTAATCATGTGAATATAATTTATGGCAAGCATCCGTTTTTGAACGGTTATGTAGGGCATGATAATAATATCATCCTGGTCCATCCCCATCTGGTTTTGTCCTTTACTCTTCAGTACGCCAATTATTTTTACCGGAATTTTACCAAGTCTTATTACTTTGCCGAGTGGATTTTCACCATTAAGAAAAAGATTATCAGCCACTGTTTGTCCTATTATACAGATTTTTGCCGGTGTTTTAATATCATCTGCCGTAAAATTTGTACCCGATGCCATTTCATATTTGTTAATACTTAAATAATCTTCATTAACTCCACGAATTGAACCCGGCCAGTTATTTGCCCCATAAACTGCCTGTTGCGAGGCATTTACCACTGGTGATGCTTTGCTGATGTACGGTGAACCGGCAAGTATTGCCTCTATGTCGCTTTGTTTCAAGGATTGCACATTGCCCGACCCAATATTTATTCCTCCCTGTGTCTGACTTGCCCGCATAACCATTATAACATTCGTGCCCATTGAGGAAATTTCAGCAGTTATGCCTTTTGTTGAGCTTTGTCCCAGGCTGACCATTGCAATAACAGAGCCTATACCAATAATTATCCCAAGCATTGTTAAGAGTGCCCTTGTTTTATTCCGAAGCAAGGCTTTCCATGAAATTTTTATAAGATTTAATACTTTCATCTCATTCAGAGTTTAATTCAGTGTACTACCCGTAATTTCATAATCTTCACTTACAGGCAAATTTTCAAGGGCAGTTAATGCCGAAATAGTTTTTACTTCTTCATCTTTTATAATAAGTCCGTCGCGAAGTTTGATGGTCCGGTTTGTAAAAACAGCGATATCCTGTTCATGGGTAACAAATACAATCGTTTTCCCCCTGTTATTTCTACTTTGACAGATTAAAAAAAACAGCTTGTAAGTTACGTGAAATTCAAATAGTTTCACTATATTCAAGACATCGAAAAACAAGCCTATCGTCACCAAAAATGTTTAATACAAGTTAAAAATAGTAAAGATTATGGAAAAACACTGGGCTCTTCTTTAAAAAGGATGAGATGTCATATTGCTGATTATGAGAGTGTTTTTCGTAACAGGACAAAGCGATTTTTTGATAAGGCGAACAAATACACAGAAGGGATACTAAGGAGTGAGATGCGTAATATCGAAAGGATAAGCGAAGATACTGGCGTTGATTATTATCAGATGCAGCATTTTATTACGGAATCGAACTGGAATGCACGTGAACTGATTGACAAGGTAGCGGGAAGTGTCAGTTCTATTCTGCCGAAAAGAAAGATGACCGGACTTATAATAGACGAAAGCGGTTGGGTAAAGAAAGGAGACAAGAGTGTTGGAGTAGGTCATCAATACTGTGGCAATGTGGGAAAAATATCTAATAGCCAGGTTGCAGTTTTTGCCTGCCTGAGCAATGGTGATTTTGCCTCGATGATTGATGCGAGATTGTACTTACCAAAGGATTGGTGCAATGATGCTGAGCGCTGTCAGAAGGCCGGCATCCCTAAGGAAGAAATGGCATTTAGAAGCAAACTTGAATTGGCGGCTGAGATCGTTAGTCATCAAAAAGAACAGGGTATCGTATTCGATTTTATAACTGCGGATGGTTATTATGGTAACGATGCATCTTTTGCAAGATTAATAGAGAACTTGGGTTCTGTGTATATGCTGGATATTCATTCTGATACTAAAGTATACTTGGTTAGACCGGAGTTAGTTCTTCCGAAAAAGAAAGGATTGAAAGGGCCAAAACCCAAAAGGCTCAAGGCATCATTGCCTGCCATTAAGGTTAATGCATATCTTGCCACATTAAAAGATGAAGACTGGCAAACATTGAATGTTCGCAACACAACTAAAGGTGTTCTTCGTGGTGAATATCATTTTGCTAAAGTCTATATTTGGGATAAAAGCACAGATCAGACAGAACAGCGGCTGCTGGTGATCCGCAAAACGACATCAGGCAAAGAAACTGTTGACATAAAGTATTCATTTACAAATGCAAATCTGGAGCAGTATGAACCGGAAGGGTTGGCTTACATGCAGGCTGAGAGGTATTTTATAGAACATAGCATAAAAGAATCAAAACAGATCCTTGGACTGGATCAGTACCAGACAAGAAAATGGCTGGCCTGGCAGCATCAGATTGCTTTGAATTTCTTAGTGTCATCATTCATCCTGAAGGAGAAGCTTTTGTTATTTGAGGAAATGCCCTTACTATCAGCAAGAGATGTTAAAGAAATGGTAGTTCGTGAGTTGTATCAACAAATGACACAGTATCAGATGATGGATAGAATTAACCGGCGGCATGCCATCAGACAAGAGGACATTAACCGCCATTACAAGAAAAAATCGAATCTGTCAAAGTAGAATTATTAAGCTCCTGAAAAAGATTCATGATCTCATAAGAAGTCTTTGTGTCAAGGTTCCCGGTGGCCTCATCGGCAAGAAGCATTACAGGGTCATTTACAAGAGCCCTGGCTATTGCAACACGTTGCTGCTGCCCGCCTGACAGCTGGCTGGGAGTATGCCCCATACGGTCTGTCAGACCCACCTGTTCCAAAGCGTGCATTGCCATCTCCCTTCTTTCCTTTCCTGATATCGTGTGATTATACAGCAATGGAAGTTCAACATTTTCGAGTGCTGAAGTTCGTGGCAAAAGGTTGTACGACTGAAACACAAATCCGATTTTTCGATTTCTGATTGTTGACAGTTCATTTTTTGAGAGCTCACTCACCGAAATACTGTCCAGGTAATATTGTCCCGAACTGGGTTTGTCAAGGCAGCCGAGAATATTCAGCAATGTGGATTTTCCGCTGCCGCTTGCTCCCATGATGCTGACAAATTCTCCTTCGTCAATCACGAATGAGATACCTCTCAGGGCATGGACTGTTTCACTGCCCATTATAAATTCCCGGTGCAGCTTGTCAATCTTTATTATTGTTTCCATAAACTTAAAATTTTAACATACTACCTGCCACCGCTTGCTCCATTCGGTCCGCCATCAGGCCCTCCCTTAGGCGGACCTGGCATTATGCTTCTGCTTTTTTTGTCAGATTGATTTTTGGTAACTGAAGCAGAAAGAATTACCTCCTGTCCAACTGATAATCCTGATTGGGCAATGAAGAAAATCCCGTCTCCCAGTCCTGTGCTTACAGTATTTCTTGTAGTTTTGCCGCCTGCTCTTACCCAGACACCCTTGTTTTCATCAAAACTGTCCCCTTCAATACCCAGGCTGGCAGCCACCGTTTTATCCATCCGGAAACTGATTGCCTCTGCCGGAACAAGCACACCATCTTCCGATGCAGCAATAATGGTAATACTGGCTGTCATGCCGGGTAATAGCTTGATGGATGGATTGGGCGCATTAATGATAACCGTGTAGGTTACAACATTTGAAGTAACTGTGGGTTGCAGGCGTAGCTGGCTTACCGTACCTGTAAATGTTTCATCAGGATAGGCATCTACTGTAAACCGGACTTGTTGCCCCACACTTACCATTCCGATATCAGCTTCATCAACATCAGCCTCAACCTGCATTTTGGTAAGGTCTTCTGCAATTTTAAAAAGAGTGGGAGTGGAAAAAGAGGCTGCAACCGTTTGCCCCGTATTTACCGCTTTGTCAAGCACAACTCCATCAATAGGGGAGTATATAAAGGCATAGGACAGGTTTACATCTGCCTGCTTCAGGTTTGCCCGGGCATTTTCGAATGTAGTCTTAGCCTGGTTGAGTGTGTTTACAGCATCTTCATACGAAGCCTGAGTTGCCGCATTTCCTTCAAATAAGACTTTTGTTCTCTCATATTTTTGCGTTGCATAATTAAGCTCGCTCTTTGCTGCACTTTCAGAAGCTTTGGCCTGATTTACCTTTTCCAGCAGCGTATTTGTTTCAAGCCGGGCCAACAATTGCCCCTTTTTTATTTGCGAGTTGTAGTCAACAAATATTTTTTCAATCACTCCGGAAACCTGGGTCCCTACCTCCACAACTTCTATTGGCTGAACATAGCCTGTTGCCATTACCGTAGTTTCAACCCTTCCCTCCCCGATAGTTGCTGTATTGAAAGTTATGTTTTTCTCTCCTCCTGCAAAAACCAGTATGAATATTGCAATAATCACCAATAGCATTACAGCTGTCAACAGTTTTATTTTTCCTGATTTCATCGTATTTCATTATTTAAGTTTTACAATTGAACCGAATATCCCATATATACATCCAGGACTTTTCGTTTTAGCAAAAAGCCATATTTACTTTGGATGTAATCGTTTAACACATTTATATAGTTGTTTTGCTGCTGCAGTAACTCGACAGCAGTGATGGAACCCTGCTCAAACTTTAACTGATATGTTTCAAAGGATGCCAGATAGGCATTTTGTTGAATCTGTGATGACCTGTATTTGCTCTCAGCCAACACAACGTTTTTATATTCCTGATTAAGGGTTTGCCTTATATCCAGTTCAGTCTGCCTGCGTTCCAGCTCAGTCTGTTGCAGACTAATCTTACTTTGCGTTACTTTCTCCTTTGTTCTGCCATTGTTTAAAATGGGAATACTCAGTGTTATGCCTGCATTCTCATTTAACCTGTCATTAAGCTGGCTGCCATATCTTTGGAAATTGGATGCATGCCCTGTTCCAATGCCGGCACTCAGACTTAGTGCAGGGAAATAGGAAGAACGTGAGATTTGAACTCCATTTTTGGCAATCTCAACATTGTAATCGCTTATCTTCAATTCGGGCAATGTTTCAACCGAACGTGCAATAAACTCATCTTCTGATGGCAAAATGCCTAAAGCATTTAATACGGATTCATCGGGGTAAACGATTTCAATTTCTTTCGACAAATCGAAGGACATAAGATTCTTTAAATTATTTAAGCTATTGTCCCTGCCGATCTTTGTTTCAAACACATTGCTCAAATCATTGGCATATTGTGCTTCAAGCAAAAGAAAATCGCTTTTGAGTATATCACCTGCCTCAAACCGGACTCTCCCCTGCTTAAGCTGTTCGTCACTGGCTTTTAAAACGGCATTCTGATAACGCAACAGTTCTTCATTCCCAAGAGCGGTAAGAAACGATTGCAAAACCTGTATTGTCAAATCGTTGTCGTATTGTGCAGTACGATATTTCGACTGTTCCAGGGACAGATTTGCGTTTTCAACAGTATTTCTGATATAACCACCCTGATATAATGCCACACCAGTGTTTAACGAATAATTGCCACTCCAGACACCATTGGTACTTTTTGAATCAGAGAATGTCTCTCCAAAAGATGCGGCAAGACTTGGCAGCCATTCCAGTTTCAACTGATTGTAAGCTTCCTGTGAAGACAATTCGTTCAGTACTACCGATTGACGGTTATAATTGTTTTTAAACACCAGTTCAATGCACTCCTCCAAAGACAATCTGAATACCCCTTCTGATATGTTTTGAGCTGAAGCAGAAAAAAACACACAAGGATCCGGTCAGCAGATACAACAAAACTTTTTTCATGTCACATAATTTTTAAACCAATTCGTGACATAAAATTAGGGCTGAACCGGTAAGGGTTATTAAAAAAAGTGACTCAGTGGTTAAAAATCATATTTGATATGCATTTCAGAATGCTGAACGGAAATCAGGACCGTGACTAATTGAGTTTACTCTAATTTTTCGTATGGCTAATTCAGTTGATGCAACCCGCATCAGTCCATTCAATGAAGCCTTGCTTGCCGAATATACCGAAGCTGTTGCCTGACCTGTTGTAGCACTGGTACCTCCGGTTATAACTGCGATTTTATTAAACAGTGTTTTCACCCTACTACTTTTTTAGTGTTATACCTTTATGGTGTAAGTGCGACAAGAAGTCGCACAAGTAATTGTTCAGCATGACGTCTGAACCT
>CAZFVQ010000006.1:0-61536 GCA_964522415.1 uncultured Rikenellaceae bacterium
CTTAATCGTACCATGCTGGAATTGAAACCTGTCAAATAATGCTTTCGAGCTGGCACTGACAGACCTCTTAATCGTACCATGCTGGAATTGAAACATAGTTTGCTGACTCTCGAAGTCTATCAGGTAATTATCCTCTTAATCGTACCATGCTGGAATTGAAACCACATTAGGAGTTGTTACCAGTGTCATTATGACATCCTCTTAATCGTACCATGCTGGAATTGAAACTATTCGTAGCCTTTATAAGGTTCCGGTTAATTCCGCTCTTAATCGTACCATGCTGGAATTGAAACGTTCTTCGATCCTCCGGCCTCCCTGTAGCCTCCTTCTCTTAATCGTACCATGCTGGAATTGAAACTATACGATATTAGTGGGAACAATAGGCATTTGGGCTCTTAATCGTACCATGCTGGAATTGAAACGAGCAATAATTACAATAGCAAGCGCATAGCCTACTATCTCTTAATCGTACCATGCTGGAATTGAAACTTCAAGGTCGCCGTTGTGGTAAGGAAATGTATCAATCTCTTAATCGTACCATGCTGGAATTGAAACTTCAAGGTCGCCGTTGTGGTAAGGAAATGTATCAATCTCTTAATCGTACCATGCTGGAATTGAAACATAACCAGTCAGGAAGTCTCCCTATAAGTTTTTGACTCTTAATCGTACCATGCTGGAATTGAAACGATAAACGACTCCCGGTTCGTAACCCTTAAGGAAACTCTTAATCGTACCATGCTGGAATTGAAACTTCTTTCGCTTTTTTAGTCTTTTTACGCCGGAAAGCTCTTAATCGTACCATGCTGGAATTGAAACCTCATTAAATTCAGAATTGCAAAGATGTTTACTGACTCTTAATCGTACCATGCTGGAATTGAAACTCAGTCCAATCAGTGCCCCATCACTGGGTAAACTTTCTCTTAATCGTACCATGCTGGAATTGAAACGATGAACATGATATACTAAACGGTGACGCAACATTTACTCTTAATCGTACCATGCTGGAATTGAAACAGTTTATTTGTAAATATCAGCCTACCGTGCTTGTCTCTTAATCGTACCATGCTGGAATTGAAACGAACAGTCAGCAGACCTTAACACGCAGGCGCTGGTTCTCTTAATCGTACCATGCTGGAATTGAAACGATATGATGTTATAGGAGATTTGTTTGGAAATATACTCTTAATCGTACCATGCTGGAATTGAAACGATATGATGTTATAGGAGATTTGTTTGGAAATATACTCTTAGTCGTACCATGCTGGAATTGAAACAGTTATAGTTTTCCCGTTGACCTCCCGGATATATCCGCTCTTAATCGTACCATGCTGGAATTGAAACGGAAAATTTACGGAAGCGGGCCGTTACTCTTTCTCGCTCTTAATCGTACCATGCTGGAATTGAAACTTTACCTCGCCGGAAACGGAGGTAATCGTATATTTTCTCTTAATCGTACCATGCTGGAATTGAAACGAAAATAATCCACTTACTGTATTAAATACACTTTCTCTTAATCGTACCATGCTGGAATTGAAATTCTTAAGGTGCAGTAAAGCATAAGAGGCGTGTCTGCTGCAGCTCCGTCGATATGGACAGGGATTATTGCCCTTGTATTTTCATTGATGCGTTCTTCAATAGGATCGGAATCGATGAATACCGGATTATTGCTTCAGGAATTTAGCTGTTCCGGATACAAAGTCCGCAAAGACCAGGCTTCAGTAATAAAATTCAGACGGAAGTCAGGATATAATTTCCGGAATAAACATAACTTTGGTAGTTAAACCGGAAAATTATCCCGATGAGAATCATTTTTAGAGCCCTGATCATTATACCGCTGATGTTTTCGATGCTGACATCCTGCAGGTATAAACAAAAATCTGGCGGGAAGAATGGTGAAAATGAAGATTTCCCTGCAGAAATGGTGAAATTCACTCCTTATGAGCATAATCCTGTCTTCACCGGAACAAAGGAAGACACTTGGGACAGGTACATAAGGGAAAGGGGATTCATACTTTTTGAAAACGGATTGTATAAAATGTGGTACACGGGATATGACAGAGGCGAAAATTCAGTCAAATTCCTGGGTTATGCCACATCCCCGGATGGCATTCAGTGGACAAGGTATGAAGGGAATCCGGTTTTTGACCGGAAATGGACTGAAGATATGTTTGTTTTCCGGCATGATAATAAATATTACATGTATGCCGAAGGGACTGATGATGTTGCCCATTTGCTGATTTCTGAGGATGGCATTAACTGGGATGAACAGGGTGATCTCGTAATTCTGACTACCCTGGGAGACACTCTTCCCGGTCCCTATGGAACCCCTTCAGTTCTTATTGAAGACGACAGATGGCATCTTTTTTATGAAAGAATGGATGAAGGCATATGGCTTGCAGTATCGGATGATTATATAACCTGGACCAACGTGAGTGATGAGCCTGTTCTGAAGAAGGGTCCCGGAGAATATGATTCCGGTGCGGTTGCAGCGAATCAGATAATAAAATTCAGAGGGAAATATTATATGTATTATCATGGAACAACGGATGCCGGATGGGCGCTGCCCGGTGCAGGATCAATCTGGACTTCCAGTGTGGCAATGTCTGTTGACCTTGTTAACTGGATCAAATATCCCGGGAATCCGATAGTGGAGGGTGATCATTCCAGTCCCATAATGGTTCATGACGGGGAGAAATACAGGCTCTACACCATGCATGATGAAGTATGGCTGTTTAATCCGGCAAAATAACTCTAAACCAATAATAATGAAAACAAGAAAGACAAACGTTAACAAATTCCTGGCTTATTTTATTCTGATATCTTTTACATTTTATGCAGTTTCATGCACATCAGAGAAACCGGTGCATGTACTCTTTATCGCACTGGACGGCATCAGCATAGAAGGCTACCAGACGGCAAACACACCCAATATTGACAAATTAATGCAGAAAGGTTCATCTTCACTCAGCACAAGAGTTGTCATGCCTTCTGTAACCCTTCCGAACTGGACAAGCCATATGACCGGAAGCGGACCCGAACAGCATGGCGTGACTGATAATAAATGGCTCATTGATGATCATGTATTGCCGGCTGTTGAAACGGATTCCAGGGGATACTATCCCTCAGTCTTTAAGATACTGAAAGACCAGGTTCCGGGAGTCAAAACGGCTTTTTACTATAACTGGGCAAATCTGATTTACCCGTATAACCGTGATTACCTGGATGAAGTTATATTCCAGGAAAATGATGGTTATATTGAAAATTATGAACGGGCCTTTGAATTCATCAGAGAAAATCAGGGAAACCCGGTATTTGTATTTCTTTACACTGTTTCCACCGACCATGCCGGTCATACTTATGGCTGGATGTCTCCCGAATACATTGAGGCAATTGAGGATGCTGATTTTCAAATAGGCGTCCTTCTGGATAAAATGGAAAATGAAGGGATACTTGATGACACTCACATCATAGTTGCTTCTGATCACGGTGGCGTGAACAAGGGTCATGGAGGAGTCACCCCGACCGAGATGATCGTTCCCTGGAGCCTGACGGGACCGGGTGTGAAAAAGGGACATAAGATCACCGGACCAAATAATACTGTCAACTCTGCTTTTGTGGTTTCTCATCTGTTCAGGTGTACACCCCCTGAAAGCTGGACCGGCAGGGTGATTCACTCAATTTTTGAATAGCAGAAACAGTACTGACAGCCATTCCGGATCCGGATTACCTTTCCGGAACAGGTTTGTCTTTCCGGAGCTGGCTTATTTTTCAGGAGAAGGCTTATGAAGCCGATTGAATAAACCATCCGGAATCATTAATTTTGTGGCCTGAACAAACTATTTTGCATTATGAAGAAAATAAATTTGAAAACAACCATTGTCATGACAATCGCCATGCTTACATTCTGTTCCTGGAGCTGCAATAACAGCGGAACCGGCAAGATATCCGACGGACACAGTGCACAAATATCACTTGACTGGCATGGAACATATTCGGGAAACCTTCCCTGTGCCGATTGTGACAGAATTGAAACGGAACTGACCCTAAAAGAAGATCTTACTTATGTTCTGATAAGCAGTTCCGTAAAGGGTGATAATGAACTTACGGACACTTTAAGCGGCAATTTCACCTGGAAAGGCAATAACATCAGGCTTGAGGGAATTCCGAAGAATGCAAGATCTCCATGGTTTAAAGTGGAGGAAGGCCAGGTAAGGCATCTGGATATGAAAGGAAATGAAATAAAGGGGGAGCTGGAGAATTTTTATGTTTTAATAAAGAATGGCAACATCAGTGTGGAAGACAAGAGATGGCAGATAGTGGAGATTTACGGCAGGCCGGTGGAGGGCACCCCGGAAACCCATTACATGATTTTTTCTTCCGAAGAAGGATTTGTTTCTGCAAAAATGAATTGCAATCTATTAAGGATCCCCTATAAAATACAGTTTGAATACCGGATAAGGTTCGGACATGGTATGTCAACCCTGATGGCTTGTCCCGATGACCTTGAACAGGAATTTCTGCAGGTTCTTTCGGAGGCGGACAATCTTTCAACTGACGGGAAATACCTTTCACTGAACAAAGCCAGGATGGCACCGCTGGCAAGATTCGTTGTGGCGGAATAATAAATACCGGAAGGATATTCCTGCCTTCGGCATAAGGTTGGCGAAAGCCTGTTTTACGTCCGGATCAGGCATACCCGGCATCTGATGAGTAAACACAAGATTCCGTATGAGAAGTATAAGCAACCTTGATAAATTCATGGACAAGATCAGAGCCCGAAAGCTTTGCAAGGGTCTTGTTGTCACTTTGAATGACCTGACTGTCTCTGAGCTGGCAGCCGAATCGGGATATGATTTCACATGGATTGACATGGAACATGCTCCCTTAACCATGGAATCGGCATTGCATCATGTAATTGCGCTTAAGGGAACTGATTGTGCACCCCTGATCAGAGTGAACTGGAACAGGGCGGAGGTTATCAAGCCCGTGCTGGATCTCGCACCGGCAGGAATCATTATCCCCATGGTCAATACCGCGGAAGAGGCTAGTTCAGCCGTACGCGCCTGCCGTTATCCGCCTGAGGGCATCCGGGGATGCTTTGTCAGAAGGGCAGACAGATTTGGCCGGACGCCTTTTAGTGAATATCTGAAAGCTTCGGAATCGGACCCCATGGTTATTATCCAGATTGAGACAATGGAAGCAGTCAGAAACCTTGATGAAATATTGAAAGTGCCGGGAATCGGAAGTATCTGTATCGGTCCTCTGGATTTATCGGGGTTTATGGGAAAACTGGGACAGATTGATGATCCGGGGTTAAACAGTACGATAGACATGATTTGTGAGAAAGTCAGGGCGGCAGGGATATTGCTGGGGACCGCAACAGGTTTTTTTGAGCCATGGAAAAAAAGGGGCCTCGACTGGATTGCCGTGACAAGTGATTTTGCCTCACTGGTTGCCTATTCAAAAATCATTCTTTCAGATAATACCCTGTAATACCTGTTTCCCCTGAAGATATGTTAAGGGAGGTAAATGGTTACTGGAAAAAGCCAGCTGTAAGATCAGGTCCTGACTATTACAAGTTAGTTTTAGCCTGCTATTCCGTTAATAAAGGTTTCAACAAAATCCATAATTCTTCTGAGTATCTTTTCCCCCATTGATTTACGCTGAAGAAGTGTCGGTTTATCACCGGTCAACAGTTCCAGTATTTCATCCCTCATCGGCTCCTGTTCGGAATACAGGTAATTTTCAATCAAAGCCTGGGTTTTTTCTTTCGACAGTTTTTCTTCTTCAACAAGCCTCAGGAAGGCCTTTTCCTGTTCTACCGTCCAGAATTTCTCAAACTCCTGTGGTATATCGTCCGTATCCGGAATCACCGGAAGATTCTCCCTGATGAATTTTTCAATCAGCTCCTTCTTGCTTCGCAGTTGAATTTCGGTATTCAGGAGGTTGAATATTTCCTTTTCAATCTGCTCGGCATCTTTCTTCTGGTTGGCTTTGAGTTTGATAAGCAGCCTGATAATATATGCCACATTAATTTCATCCCGGTGAATAAGTTCAAGTTCAAAATCAACATCCTCGAGAATGCTTACCTTTTCCTTTGCATGTTCGCTTTTTACTTTATCATGCAGGTCGAGGTATTTGCTTTTATAATCTTCGAACTGCTGTTCTGTCATGGATAAATCGCTCCACTTAAAGTCGGAGAAGGATGTCAGTACGTTTTTAATGCGCATCAAATTCCTGAAAGCGATAATAAATTTCAGTTCATCATCTTCAGTGACCAGATTGTTTACGCTATCAACAGTTGGTGTTATCTGAAGCAGCTTGATAAAGCCGTCATTAAATGTCTTGACATACTCATCATACGGCTTCATGATGATTTCTTCAATGGCATCCTTGTTGCTGAACAGGGTGATGGCTTCATCGGTGGCACTTTTCAGGTTGCGGAAAACCACAATGTTGCCCTGTGATTTCAGCTCATTCAGGATACGGTTTGTTCGGGAATATGCCTGTATCAGGCCATGGTATCTCAAATTTTTATCTACGTACAGAGTGTTGAGTGACGGACTGTCAAATCCTGTCAGGTACATGTTTACAACCAGAAGTATGTCAATCTTACGCTCTTTTACCTTCTTGCTGATATCGTTGTAATAGTTGTAGAAACTCTGACTGTCCCTTGTTGAAAATGCTGATCCGAATATCTGGTTATAATGCCCGATAAATTCATCCAGCTTTTCACGGGTATGCGGATTCGTTGCATAGGCAATCTCCGGTTCGGCTGCCACAGCAATTTCTTCAGGAATAAATCCATTGGCATCAACATCAGCCTCGTTGGCAACATAACTGAATATAGTGGCAATCTTTAAATCGTGTTCTCCGAGTATTTTTTTGCGGTACAGCAATTCATAGTAACGAATAAGTGCCGGAATACTACTGACGCAGAACATTGCCGTAAATTCCCTGTTATGTGTTTTACGGCTGTGGTGTGCAATGATGTAGTCAACGATTTTATTCAGCCGCTGCTGCGACTCCATCAGTTCTTCAATATCGATATCCTCAACTTCAATATCAATCTCGGTGGCACTTTCCCTGTTTCTGTATCTGCCGACATATTCTACGGAAAATTTCAGCACGTTCTCATCCCTGATTGCATCGGTTATCACATATTTATGCAGACATTCCCCAAACAACTCCTTTGTTGTTTTTTTACCCAGCTCATTTTTTACGGCATTTTCTGCAAATATTGGCGTTCCGGTGAAGCCGAACATCTGGATGTTTTTAAAGAATGAAATGATACGCTGATGAGTTTCACCGAACTGGCTGCGGTGACACTCATCGAAGATGAAAACGATACGTTCATCCTGAAGCGGTTTCATCCGTTCCAGAAAGCGTTTTTTACTGATGGCTGCATTAAGTTTCTGAATGGTGGTTACAATCAGTAAAGTATCATCAGTGAACTGTCTGACCAGCTGCCTTGTATTATCCGTGCCGTCAACACTGCCTTTGCTGAATGAGTTAAATTCTTTTGTGGTCTGGTAGTCCAGGTCCTTTCTGTCAACCACAAACACAACCTTTTTAATCTTTGGCAGCCGTGTCAGTATCTGGCTTGCCTTGAATGATGTCAGTGTTTTACCCGACCCGGTGGTATGCCAGATATATCCGTTTTTCCGGCTGTGCATCACCTTGTCAACAAGCGCCTCAACAGCATAATACTGGTAGGGGCGAAGGACCATCAATATTTTTGAGGTTTCATTCAGCACTATGTATTTGCAAATCATCTTTGAAATGTGGCACTTCTCCAAAAAATCAGTTGCAAAGCCATTTAGAAGATTGCTGAGACGTTTGTTTTCTTTATCTGTCCAGAAAAATGTCTGTTTAAATGGCTGGAAGCGGTTGTTAGCATAATATTTTGTGTTTACACCATTGCTGATTACGAATATCTGGATGTACTGGAACAATCCGTAATTGCTGCTGAAAGAGTGTCGCTGATACCTGTTAACCTGATGGAAAGCTTCTTTCAGTTCCAGTCCCCTGCGTTTTAACTCAATCTGAACCAATGGCAGACCATTGATAAGCAGTGTAACATCATAACGGTTTTTATACTTTCCTTCCATCGTGACCTGATGGGTAACCTGATACTCATTCTGACACCAGTGCTCGGTGTTGATGAATTCAAAGTACAGGTTTTCGCCATTGTCTCTGATGATATGCTGTTTTTCACGAAGTGTTTTTGCTTTTTCAAATACTGAACCCTTGCCGAGAATATTCAATACCTTTTCAAATTCCCTGTCAGAAAAGGAGATATGATTATGCTTTTCCAGCTGTATTTTCAGATTGGCTATTAACCCGGATTCATTCCGGATATGTACCAGATCATAACCCAGTTCCTGAAGCTTTGCAATCAGTTGTTCCTCTAGTATTTGTTCGGGTTGCCTTGACATATTATCCTGATTATGCTAAAATTACCGTATATAATTTGTACTATGTTTGACAAATTTATAGATTTGCGTTGAGTTCATCCTGCCATTTGGAGGAAGGAAATCGAAAAACGCAAGCCTGGAAGCTCTGCGTTTTTTGCATTTTTCATGGGAAAATGATATTTTTGTATTGTTCTTTACCATTGGTCTGGAACCAACAAAGGTCTCAAACGCTGAACCAGCTAATCAGCGTTTTTTTTATGCCTTGTCTGTGCCAAAATATTTTTCATTTCTTTCAAAATCAGGGGCATTGTTCAGATTTGTCGAAATAATAATTTATGATGTCTGCATATAAGTTGATGTATACAGGTGATTCCTTTTGCCATTTTAATTCGCCTTTAACATTATGATTTTCTTTAATGGCATTTACTTCCGTTTTGAAAGTATCACGGAATTCGGCTGGCATCCATATACTACCTATAGCCGTATATTTGTGTGCTTCCTTTCGGGTCAGGGCTTCCAACCCACTTTCATCACAGTATACTTCAAAGTTCATATCCTGGTTATTAACAAAACATTTGTTGCATCAATCCCTTCTTCCAGACCTCTGCTTTTTCAATCTGTTTCCGGGTATGGTTTATTTTATCATCGATAGCTGACAGAAAATTGGCGATTCTGGTTTGTTCAAGACGGGTTGGTAATAATATCTCTGTGTTAAAGAAGTCGCCTACACCAATATTTAAAAGTCCATGATTTCTTGCACCTTCTTGAGCAACTTTTTCTATCTCCCTATTATGCATACCAGATTCAAAGTAGTGCTCAATATATGAAAGAGATATATCTGCTTTAAAAGTAAAGCAGATGTAAAGTGTTGAGACAACGCCTTCATCATATAGTTTTAACCTTTTAATAGCACCCATGGGATAGCCAGCAGAATAGCTTTTATTATATGCAAAGTCGTCTTTTTTAAGTAGATAATAACCCGATAGATTTATGGCTGCAACTGATTTATTAAAGAAATCTAATTGACTTATCAGCCCATGTTGTGCCGAAATAGTTAATACATTTTCATTCCCTTCGATATTCTTGGTAGTCATCCTTTTGGATATATCCCCCAGTTTTTTCTTTTCCCACTTCGGGAACTCCTGTCCGTTATCGTCTTTGAACCTGAGTTCTTGCGAGAATATCTTCTGCATCACCCCCTTTTTGTATTGTTCCAGCAGGGTAAGCTTTCGCTTGAGCTGGGATATTTTCTGGTCAATGGAAGTGAAAAAGGATGCGATTTTTTGTTGTTCGGGGAGAGATGGGGTATTCAAATAATAATTCGAAAATGTTGTTTTGTTGATAATTGGTACTGCTTGTACAGCAGATAACAATTTTATTTTATCGGAATGAAACTCCAGTAATGAGAAAACGAAATCATTATTATTTTTGATTGGTAAAACTGAATTAATTTGCTGATTGGTAGTGCACTCTTGTTTGGTTTGCGCAACTTTACCAATTGTTGACCCAATACATACAAACATTGATGCACCTATTGGAATTTTTCTACCCTTCAAAAATCCTTCTTGCGTTAGTGTAGTTAAAGTGTTTGTTACATATCTATTTCCCTGAATATCTGCAGGAGTTACAAACAGGAAATTACCATCATAATATGAATGATTTGCTGTTGGGGGTGTTGAACCAGTAACAATCTCACCAATTTCTCCCAATTTCCTTTTTACCCACCCCTCATGAAACTCAGGGAAGCGTAATTGCGGTATGTTCTTGTGCTTTCCCATAATTAGAAGGGTGTTGGGATGTTTAATTCGCGGCAATACCCGGCAATGGTTTCATCGGTGGTTTTCATCTCTGTTTCCAGTGCTTTCAGTTCAATGGCAACAGCGGCGATATCCACGGGTTCTTCTTCTTCAAAGGTGTCAACATATCTTGGAATGTTCAGGTTGTAATCATTTTCCCTGACTTCATCCAGACTGGCTACATAGCTGTATTTGTCGATGGTGATTCGCTTTGCGTATGTGTCAACAATTCGGCCGACATCCTCATCGCGGAGGTAATTCTGTGTTTTTACCTTTTCAAAATGCTGACTGGCATCAATAAACAGGATGTCGTCCGGGTGTTCCTTGCACTTTTTAAATACCAGAATACAGGTTGGGATGGAGGTGCCGTAAAAGATATTGGCTGGCAGTCCGATTACCGCATCCAGATAGTTTTTCTCTTCAATCAGGTATTTCCGGATATGACCCTCGGCTGCACCCCTGAACAGCACCCCATGCGGCATTACAACAGCCATAACTCCATTCTCGGCCAGGTGATATATCATGTGCTGAATAAATGCAAAGTCTGCCTTGGATGCTGGTGCAAGTCTGCCGTACTCGCTGAACCTGTCATCGGTCATAAACAAGGGACTGGCACTCCATTTTGCCGAAAATGGGGGATTCGCGACTACTGCCTCTGCATCAAGTTTATGATGCTGGGGATGTTCCAGTGTATCTTCAAGTTTAATATCGAATCTTGTATAATGAATATCATGCAGAATCATATTCATCCGGCATAGGTTGTATGTTGTGCGGTTTCGTTCCTGTCCGTAAAATTTCATCACATCACAAGTCCCGCCCAGCCTGAGAATCAGAGACCCTGACCCACAGGTTGGGTCATAAGCTGATTTTATTCTTGTTTTACCCAGTGTAACTATCCGTGCGAGGATTTTCGATGCCTGCTGAGGGGTGTAGAACTCACCCGCCTTTTTACCAGCACCACTGGCAAACTGACCAATCAGGTATTCATAAGCATCACCCAAAATATCAATTTTGGAATCCTCCAGCTGAAAATCAATCTTATCCAGATGAGCCAGTACTTTTGCAATCACCTCATTCCGTTGTTCGGCCGTTCTGCCCAGTTTCGTACTGTTCAAATCCATATCCTCGAAGAGATGATCGAATTCCTCTTCGCTTTCAGTGCCCATCGTGCTGTTCTGTATGTTGACAAGGATTTTCTGAATGTCTTCAATGATGAAATTACTTCCATGATTTCCATCACCGTTTCCACGTTTGGCAACCTGCCTGAACAGTTCGGATGGTTTCAGGAAGTAACCCAGTTTTTCCAATGACTCTTCCTTTACAGCTTCCAGATATTCCAATCCTTTGGCCGTATCTTCCGATATGTCAAGATATTTTATCTTGTCTTCCTGCAGAATGTTGTCGGCATACAATTCCATCTTTTCCGACAGGTATTTGTAAAAAATGAATCCCAGGATGTAATCACGGAATTCATCGGCGTCCATTTTCCCACGAAGGGTGTTGGCTATGTTCCACAGTTGCTGATTGAGTTGTCGTTTTTGATCTTCGCTCATATATTGTGTTAATAGAATTCAAAAAACATTTGTAAGTACGGGGAGATCTGCTTTATCACTGATCGGGTTGTTAATTAAATACACTGATATTTACTTGGCAAATTTTACGGAACCGTTACCGGATTTTTTTTAATCCTTATTTTCAGGAATAACAGGACCAGGCAGATTGAAATAAAAAAGAAGATCTCAAACAGACCATTATTGCCAAGCAGGAAATATAGCAATATTGATCCCCCGGCAGAAAGCATTAACAAGAAAAATGAAACAGAAAAAAGCTTCTTGTTAAAAATTTTGATGTATTTAATGAAATAATATATTGATATGACTAATGACAGGCCGAAAAGGGCCGCATAAAGTGAATGTAATGTATGAAGTATTGGCCATACCTCTTTAATTGCCGGAGTCAGTACGGTCAGAATCAGGAAAACGCTTGATCTTATCAGGTAATTCCTGGCCTTTTTGTCTTTAAAGGCACCAAGTCTGAAAAGGTGCAACACATATAATGTCAGAAGAAGCGCGGTTATAATTCCCCAGATAATAAATTCCAGTCTGGCCTCAAATCTGTTCCCAATCATACTAAATGTATAATCGAAAGGAGACTCCCTGGTGCCAAATGAAAGCGTTATTATGGAAATAATCAGTGTGGCAATTATTGCAAACCGATCTTCGAACTTACTTATAAATTTACGCATAAAACAAAGCTTAAATTGTTGTTGGCGTTGGCGATCAGGTTTTAGAGCTACAATAAGGGCTCGTTATAGAATTCCTTACAATATAATACTCCCCTGAATTACATTATCACAGCTTGAGTTTTTTTTGATAAAATTAAACCAGTTCATTGAGAAATCAAAAAAACAAAAACACTGACTCCGGTGACAGGGTTATCGTGAAAGGAGGCGTTTATATTTCAAAATATAAAATATCAGTACCCAAAGAAGGCAGAGAACTGGCAAGGACAAAAACAAATTGATAAATTTGAACTCTCTAAGGGTAATTTCATTTTTTAAAACATATATAATAGGTTATGAATACAATATAATGATATTGGTCAGAAGTAAAAGGGGCAATGCTTAGCACCCGAAAACCGACGATAAAAGGTACTCTTTTTAAGCAATAAGAACAGAGATAATGTATTAAAGAGCTATATGTAAATAAGATACCTGAAAAAATCAAATATGCTTAAGTTTTTAAACAAACCATATCCATTTAATGATAATTTGAATCAAAACGCCAGAACTATTTTTTTTATAAGTTTGGGCCTGCTTGTATTTTTAATAGTATTTCAACCTATTGCAATTCAGGATATTTCTGTAAAAAAAATTATTCTTCTGGGAGCGAGTTTAGCTGTCTCCACTTTCCTGGTTCTTTCTTTAAATCTTATTGTTTTTCCCAGTTTATTTCCAAAACTATTTCTCAATTTAAAATGGAACATAGGAAGAGAAATAATATGGAATATCTGGATATTGTCCAACATATCCGGGAGTTATTTCTTATTCTACTCCATGTTTTTTGGTATTATCAACATTACCCTGTTAGATATTGGCAGAATAGTACTCCTCGGATCAATTCCTATTAGTATAATCATTTCTATTAATCAGAAACGATTATTACGGTTGAATTTAAAATCAGCACAGTTATTAAATGAAAAATTCATCGAAAACCAACAAGAAAAGATAATCCATTTTGAATCAGAGTATAAAAATGACGAGCTTATTATTAAACCCAGTTCACTGATAATGATTATGGCAGCCGATAATTATATTGAGGTTTATTATGAAATTGACGGAAAAATAAAAAATCAAATGATCAGAAGTTCATTGGCCAAAGCTGAAAAAACAATTTCGGAATACTACTATATCTTTAGGTGTCATCGCTCATTTATTGTAAACATTAATTATATCGCGGAAGTACAAGGGAACTCCCAGGGATACACTTTGAATTTTACAAACATTGATATCCCTGCATATGTATCTCAAAGTTTTGTCAAGGAATTTAAAAAAAGAATTCAATCAGTTCGTCCCTAAAATATACATTTCGCCCCTAAAAATTATAATTGTCCCTGTTATATAGGGATCTATACCTGTTTTTTCCCTGAGATTCTGGTCTTAATAATTTTGCTTTCATAATTCAAAAAAATGAAATATGGAAGCATTAAAAATTGGAGATTTAAGAATACCCTTACCAATTATTCAAGGAGGGATGGGTGTGGGAGTGTCATTATCAGGCTTAGCTTCAGCAGTAGCAAACCAAGGTGGGGTTGGTGTTATTTCTGCTATTGGAATAGGTATGATTGAACCTTATTGCCACAAGTACAAAAAATTGAGTGAAGCAAACAAAAGAGCCTTAAAAGAAGAAATCCAAAAAGCCCGACAAAAATCAAAAGGGATAATAGGCGTCAATATTATGGTGGCCGCTACAGATTTTGAAGATTTGTTAAGGACCTCCCTTGAAGAAGGCATAGATATCGTTTTTATAGGTGCGGGCTTACCTTTAAAAATCGATGCTGCATTGTTGAAGGAAACAAAAACCAAATTTGTTCCAAAAGTGTCATCAGCAAGAGCTGCAAGAATCATTTTTCAGCATTGGATGGAAAAATATAACAGAGTGCCGGATGCTGTTGTTGTAGAAGGCCATCTGGCGGGAGGACATCTGGGATTCAAGAAAAGCGACTTGACTAATACGGAAATAACTCTTAGCTCACTTGTCAAAGAAACGATCAATGTAATAGATACCTATGAACAGAAAACAGGGATAGAGATACCTGTAATAGCTGCAGGAGGAATTTATTCCGGAAAGGATATGTTTGACATAATGAATATTGGAGCTAAAGGAGTAAAAATGGGAACACGGTTTGTGACAACGAAAGAATGTGATGTTTCCTGGAAATTTAAACAAAACTATTTATCCTGTTCCAAGAATGATATAACAATTATTGATAGTCCGCTTGGGCTTCCAGGCCGGGTTATCACAAATGATTTTGTAAGAGGCATTCAACAGGGAGAATATAAACCTATAAAATGCCGTTGGAAATGTCTGAAAACATGTGACTACAGAAAAGCTCAGTTTTGTATAGCAGATGCATTGATAAATGCTGCTAAAGGGGACTTCGATCATGGTTTCTCTTTTGCAGGAGAAAGCGCATATTTAGCAGATAAAATAATCACCGTCAAAGAGACTATTGATCAAATAGTAGATGAGTATTTTGCAGAACAAGAATATTTTGTATTGAATAAATATCTGTTCAGAAGAACAGACAGGTTGTTTTTGCAGCACCAGTAGTTCTTAAAGTTCTTACATGAATAGCTGTCAAAATAATATTATAGCCATAGTCCCACAAGTCACCGCGTTAAGTAAATCTTCGTCAAAGAGTTTGCAAAGGATGTTACTTCGAAATCGGCAACAAAAACATACATCCAATCCACTGTAGTATATTTTATAAAAATGAGAGCTTAAATAAAAGAATATGAAAACCAGCATTATAATCAGTACCTATAATGAAGAAAAAACAATTTCCGATGTTATAACTTCATGTTGCATGCATAATCCTGATTCTGAAATAATAGTAGTGGATGATGGTTCTGTGGATAATACTGAGAAGAAATTAACGGAATTGTCAAAGAATTATAACTTCAGGTATGAGAAATTAAAACAAAATCATGGTAAAAGTTGGGCAATGGTACATGGTGTTGAGGTTTCGACAGGTGATATTATTCTTTTTTTTGACGCGGATCTGTCAAATATTAAAAAAGAACACTTTGATGTCTTGTTGACTCCTCTCAGAAAGAATGAAGCCGATATTGTATTAGGTCAACCAACTGACACTTTAATTAAGAATCAAATAAATCCATTTAAGTCATTGTCCGGACAAAGGGCTTTATTGAAAAAAGATATAGTCCCTATTCTAAATGATATAAGAGATATCAGATTTGGGGTTGAAATGTACATAAACCTATATTACAAGGCACAAGGGAAAAGATTCAAATATATACTTTTACAAGAATTAAAGCACCATACAAAATATCACAAGACCGCACCACTCAGGGCAACGAAAGAATTTATTAAAGAAGGATACGAAATAGCCTTAACACTGTTTAAAAACACTCATTTAATTGCTCAGAGGATAGACTTGCAACTTAGCGTACTGTTTACAAAATAATGAACAAAATCATCCATCTGTTTGAATCCAACCTGATAGTTGAAAATCTTAAGATTATCCTGAAAAGGGATCAGGAGATCTGAAGTTTTAAAGTTCATCATCAGGGCTTTTGAAACATGGTACGACAGGCTGTCTTCCTGCCGTAACGGCTGCTATTTTCTCAGCAGACGTTTTACCTTTCGCAGGCCGGATCCTTTCAGCCTGTAGGTAGCTGGCTCTGGGCCGAAATAAAACCTGAACTCAGCCCTTCGGCAGTCAGCAATTCCTGCAATCATGGCAGGGGTCAGCTCTATACGGAATTTCTCCGTTATCTTTCTGTCTATCGTAAAATCCCCTCCGTCGTCATCATCAACCGACAGATCATAATCCCTTTCAACGCTAAGCTCCCGGAGGAGCAGGGGAAACACTTCCCCGTCAACCTTCAGATAGCCGCTTTCCTCGGAACGGAAACTGTTGCTGCCGCGCCCAATAGAAATATATACGCTGCAGCCTGAATTGTACGGGTTACCCCGTTTTTCGAACAGCATTGTCGCAGAGCCGATGTTGCTGAGCCATTCCCTGGGCATGACAATACGGGTAAGAAGATGGCGCTGCTCATTGTTCAGGTCATCAGAATAGCTTCTGATATTGGTGTATTTGTTCAATATCAGTATCGTACAACCTTGCATGGGAATCAGTGCAAGAAACAGTATTGGGATAAGTAGCTTTTTCATGACTGAAAATGTTTGGTTTGTTATTTAATGAACAGCAAATTTAGAACCAAAAAAAACAGAATCTGAAGCGTATTACTGTTCCGGCAGAAGCATGCAGAGTCAGGTAAGCTACTTTCGGACTAAAACAAAAAACCCCTCTGATAATCAAGGGGTTTTAGTGGGGTTGAGGTCGGTGGCGGATTCGAACCGCCGTAAATGGTTTTGCAGACCACCACCTAGCCACTCGGTAAACCGACCAATCATTATTTTATTATCACTGTTTCCCTGCAGCGTTCCGGTTTCCGGTGGCTGCCGGAACGCTTTTCCGGACGGGATCATTTTTCAGGAGGCAAAGATAATAAATTTAATAATTATATTCATAATTGCAAGTTGCCATGATCTGTTGCACAATAAAACGGGTATCTCCAAAAATGACGAAGAACCATTGTTATTTATCGTTTACAATATTCCGGCAGGGGATCATCTGCTGCAGTCATCAATAAGCTTTTTCAATTCATTGATGTGATTCTGATACACTCCCCGCGGACCGGTATTGTATTTTTTACACAGGGATGCCGCATATCCGACGGCAACTCCCATCTGACCGGTGGTATGCATCACCCTGGGACCTCCCAGACCTGCATGGGAGCAGCTGAAACATCTTCCGGCCATGAAAAGGTTCTTTATATTCCTTGAATACAGTGTGCGGTAGGGTATGTAATAATGATCTACCTTGTAGAACAGTGCCTCGGAAAGGAAATCAGGCTGCGACGGATCTTTCAGGTTTTGCTGGTAATGAACATCAATATCTCTTTTTTCCATTGCAACGACATCGGGAAATTCCCTCATGGTCCTCTCATCATCAAAAGTATAGATATAATCCCCCATAAGCCTTCTGGATTCCCTTTTGCCCACAAGCCACGATACCCATTCAAGTGCAAGATTTGCATTTGCCGGGTCTTTTTTTGCATTGGAGAATGATCCGTAAACAGCCCTGTGCATATGATCGCGGATCTCTTCGGCATCATCCACCTGGTGAAGATCATTCCGCGAAAATTCCCATTTCCAGGTACCCGAGGTGGCGGAATAATCACCTGCAACAGCCGTTGCCCATGGCACATCAGGAAAAGGAACCGGATTGCCAGTGTCAACGCTCCTCCAGAGAACCGAGGAACCCATTACCCTCCCGTCAGCCTGTGCCGGACTCCAAAGCTCCCCGTGCAGTTCCCAGTTCTCATTGTATTTTGAAGAATCCTCCCTTCCGTACATGTATTCCGCTCCCGACCAGTATCCAATCCATCCGTCGCCGGTACAATCGACGAAAAGGGGTGCCGTAAACCTCATTGTCTCTCCTGTGGATGTATGTTTTGCATCAACAGAGCTTATTGAATCAGCTGTCACATTCGTGGTGTAGGCTCTCCAGTTCAGAAAGATGGAGATATCAGGGTATTTTGCCATGTTGTCGTGGCGTTTCTTATCGTCAAAAACAGCATCGGGAGAACCATTCGGCCACCATACCGTATTGAGCATATCAACTATCCTGCCGGCTTTCCAGGTAATCCCTTCCGTGTGAACCCGTATCTCGCTGCTGGCATTCCCGCCGAGCACCGGACGGTCATGAATCAGAGCCACTTTCAGACCCTGTTCGGCAGCAGCAACAGATGCCGCACATCCGGCTATGCCTCCGCCGGTTATCACAAGGTCAAAGGATTGCGTTTCCGGAGGTGTTTCGCTTTCATTGAGCATTTTTCTTCTCCAGAGGGAGAGCTCATCAGGATCTGAGGGCGGGGAGATTTTTTCGGAATTGATATAAACGGCATCGCATCTGGCACCGAAACCGGTGAGATCCTGCAGCTCAACGGAACAATGAAGGTCTTTTACCCTTACACTTCCGGCATACTGCCATCTCCAGCCTTCTTCGCTTCCCGGTATTGTTTTCAGTTTCTTCCCGTTGATGATGATCTGAAATCTGCCGGGAGCTTCCCGGTTTCCCGGGACCCAGTTTTTTGTTCTTGCCCATACATGATACTTTCCTCCCGAAGGGAGGTCGATTGTTTCCCTTGCATTTCCAACGGGGACTCCCAGACCATGTGCCAGCAGGTATGGCGATCCCATCTGTTCAACAAACTGCGGATCGACCACCCAGCCGCCTGTATCTTCAAAGTTTTCTGCCTCCAGGAGTTTATGATACTGTCCGCGATTGCATGATGCTAAAACGGCAAGAAACATGAAGCAGCTTATAAGGATTTTTCGTGAAGCCATATATTAATCAGTTTGGATATCTGGTTTATTTTTCCGGATTCAGGTTCCGCAAACCGGGACCCGGCATGCAAAAACAATTCCGGTATTATCCAGTGTAAGGTAATAAAATATTAACAACAGACTTTAATTTTATTTATCTGATTTCCGGCTGTATATCATTTGGTCCTGTGACCCTGCAGACGTCCCCGGACAGCCTGCAGGGTCCGTATAAAAAGCGGAACCTATTTTAAGCCGAACCGGTAACTGAATTTGATGAGAAATATATTGTGAGGTATATCATTGTCCCTGTTGAAAAGACCGCCGAGATCATTGAAATAACGCATGTTGCCGCTATTGTCTGAATAGCTCCTGGTCTGGCTCCATACCAGGTAAAGTGTTGAACCGGGATTGTATTCCCATCTGAGCACGAGGTTTGAAAGAAATTCCCTGAAATTAAAATCGCTGTTATCGAATTCAAAATCGGGTTCACCATTCAGATCAAGATCAATACTGTATTTATTGTTTTCAGAGTCGAAGCGTGTCTGTTCGCCGGTGAATGTCAGGAACCTGTCGCGGAAATTTCCGGCTTCGGGACCCGTAATCACCTTGTGATCATAATATTTCCCGCTTGCAACAAAGGGCTGACCCCAGTACTGGAGAGTGAGGTCGGGACTGAGATTGAGATTGACCCTGAAAGATGCACTGATGGTTTTTCTGTCGATAGAGGCAAAGACATAGCTGTCGCCGCCTTCCTTTGTCAGTTTTGTAACATATTGCAACTCAGTAGATGAAGAATTTAAACCCGGACTGAAGGTGAGGGTGATGTAGTTGGCAGGTTTGTAAGTTATACCCAGTTCGGAATAGAGGTTACGGGAATCTTTTTCAAGACCTCTGCTGAAGTTGCCATAAAAAGATAAATTCAGTTTTTTCCTGTGGTCACTTGACAATCCGCCTCTTAGATTTATTGTTCCCGGCATTTTCATCATCGGTCCGCCCCTGAGTACAGAGGGATCCAGTTGGGAAAAACTCAGATTTCCTCCGGTCCAGGCGCTCCAGTAATTTTTGAAACCCATGGATCCGTTCCATTCAATTCCGGTTCCCAGGTGTTGTCCCGCAAAACTGTGAATAGTCCAGATGTCGGCATTGAAATTGTAATTCCTGTATATTCCCCGGGGTTCCCATTCTGAATATCCGGCTACCAGTACCGACAAAATCTGGTCTGCTGCCTGAACATAACCCAGGTCATTTATTTCAAAGCCCGGACTTTTCCATATGGTACTGCCCAGCAGGAAAAGATGCCCGTTAAGCTTCTGGATCTGTATCTTTCCGCCTGTCCCGGTAAGTGAAGTCCGTTCAGGATCATATCTGCTATGATCATTGCCGGGGCGCTGGAAATACCGGACTGATGATTTCTGTGTAAGCTGAATGGCTTCCTCTGTTCCTATAACATGACTGAATGCAGTATTGATGTTGAGCATCCAGTTCTTGCTTTTTGTATACTGAGTGAAGTCAATTCCGCCGGAATATGCTGATTTATGCATTAGAGCTGCCATTCGGGGATCCATATCCCGGTTGGTACCGGTAAATATTCCTCCGAGAATGGTTTTCCCCTCGTGAAAATCCTTCTGTACCCTCCCTATGAAATAATTGGTCAGGGGCTCGACTGTCTGGTTTATCCTGCCGCCTGCGGTGTCAATTACGGCTTTTTCACCGGCTGTTACTGCTTCAATAAAGCCCAGTGAAAGGCCTTTGCCGGTTTTCCCCGTCAGTTTTGCCGCAGCAAGGATTTTTGTGTTTATGGGAATGTCGGCATGCCACCCTTCCTTCATGTCCGGACTTCCCTGGGGCTGACGGCCGATACGCCTGGAATAAAACAGATTGTCATTTCCTATGTCGCCGTCGCCAAGCCCGATGTTGTAGCTTGTTATATTGTTGCCTTCAACAAAGAAAGGTCTTCTTTCCTTGTAGAATGTTTCAAAGGCAGTAAGATTAACCACTGAAGGATCAGCTTCAACCTGTCCGAAATCAGGATTGATAGTCAGATCCATTGTCATATTGCTGGTGATTCCTATTTTGGCATCAATCCCTCCGCTCAAACCATATCTGTTCCCTTTTTCCAGAAAGGGATTTCCTGGTTCGGCTTTGAACTTTTCAGCTTTCGCCACTCCGTACGGAGTTATATCGAATATTTTTCGGGGTTTTATTTCATCCAGACCTGATAATTCTCCAAACATATGTATGAGTCCGGGAGAGTCTTTGGGGATATGCTGCCACAGAGATGTTTCATTTTTCCTGTATAGCGTTCTTACAACCTGAAGTCCCCACACATCACCGGTATTTTTATCAAAGCGCAGCTGACTGAAAGGGATTTTCATCTCGGCTGTCCATCCTTCATCGTTATGAGAGGTTTTTGCCCACCAGTTGGGATTCCATGAATTATCACGACTCTCTCCGTCATTGATGTATATCTGATCATATTTCACGCCGGCAGCGGTGATTCCAAAGCTGAAACCGGTGCGGAGATCGTGAAAACTGTCAAAGATGATTTCCATGATATCTCCGTCTGTCTGATCCTTTCGTGTAAGCCGTCTTACAATACTGTCGGGGCTGGTATCATAGGCCCTGATACCGGCATAAAGATTGTCATTGTCAAAGAGTATTTTGAATTCTGTTCTCTGGGAAGCAGCTTTGCCATTATATGGTTCATATTGTGTAAAATCATCAATCCATTCACCCTTTTCCCATATCTCCTCATCAAGGATTCCGTTTATCACGGGAGCCTCATTTATCCTTGCTGCCTTATATCGTTTTTTTTCAGGAGACTGTTCCTGTCCGGTTAATATATTGGTTATTATTATAATAAGAAGAATGGGAAGAATAATTTTTTTCATGCGGTATAAAATATTTTGGTTGGTACTGGAAGAATGACGGATTAATCCATGATTTGATGCAGGAAGTAAAAATTATTTCTGAAATTCCGGATCTTTTCCGGGGGATCAGTTATGCAAATTCCTTATCTTAGCCATAAATCGAATCAAAGATGTTAACCCGCAGATCATTCATTTCAAAAAGTGCAGTGGCTGCATCAGCTGCCATCATTGCACCTTCAATAGCGGCAGGCAGTAAAAGATCCGCAGAAGGATCATTGCTTGCAGGTAAAAAAGTACTCTTTGTCTGGGGAGGCTGGATGGGACATGAACCCGACAAGTGCCGCGATATTTTTGTTCCCTGGATGGAATCGGAGGGAGTCAGGCTGACAGTGTCGGATACACTGGACTCATACCTGGATCCCGGACTGAAGGATTATGATCTGATAATTCAGACATGGACAATGGGTACTATAGAAAGCAATCAGGAAAAGGCCCTTCTGGATGCCATTCAGGGAGGAGTCGGTATAGCCGGCTGGCATGGCGGACTCGGAGATTCATTCCGGAACAATACCGAATACCAGTTCATGGTGGGGGGCCAGTGGGTTGCCCATCCCGGCGGCGTGATAGATTACAGGGTGAATATCACGGACCGGAATGATCCCGTGACAAAGGGATTGTCTGATTTTAACATGCATTCCGAGCAGTATTATGTTCATGTTGATCCAAATGTAAAAGTTCTGGCAACAACAACATTCAGTGATGAACATTCACCCTGGATAGGAGGGACGGTGGTTCCGGTAGTCTGGAAGAAGGTCTACGGCAGGGGCAGGGTTTTCTATTCATCCCTCGGACATGTTGCAGCCGATTTTAAGGTTCCCGAAGCTCTGGAAATACAGAAAAGAGGAATAATATGGGCTTCCATGAGTAAATACGAGCCAATGGAAAAATGGAAGCAGCCTGTTTACAGGTAAAGTCGTGGTATGCAGGCCCTTGATTCAATGTACTGAGAAAAACAGTCCGTATGTCCGTACTTCAAGTTTAGCGACCGGGAATAACAGTACCTGTATGTCCGTACCTTTATGTTCCGTAGAGAATATCTCGCGGACTGCTACACTTCGCTGTCAGTCGTATAATTTTATGAACTCATAGCTGTTTCCGGTATAATCAAGGAACCTGAGAAAGTCCTTTTTGGATATCACCAGAGAAGCCGTATTCAGATTGGGATGGAATGCCAGTCTTTCATGTTCATTCAGACGTTCGTCGATGAAGAGGTGGACATGATTTTCGTGGTCATTGATAAGTCCGAAGGGTGATACCGAGCCGGGTTCAACCCCGAGATACTTCCTGAGCCGCTTGTCGGAGGCAAATGTCAGCTTTCCCTGGCGGAGTCTTTTTTCAAGATCCCGGATGTCAAGCTGTCTGAGATGCTCAAGGATTACCAGGTAATGTCTGTTGCCCTTGTGATTCCTGAAAAAAATATTCTTGCATCTTCCGGATTTGAAGTCTTTCCAGTGAATGATTGCATCTTCGATGGTTGCCAGCGGGGGATGTTCATGATATTCAAAACCGATATCAAGTCTGGCAAGGATATCATAAAGTTCTTTCTGACCCCTCATCAGGAATCCGCGGGTTTAGGGATGAATTTCAGCTTCATTTCAATCATTTCGGAAATATCCTCACCGGCTTCCATCATGTCGGTGTCGTCTTCCTCGTAATGCCATTCGGTAACAACACTGACCCCGGCTTCAGATAGTTTTTTGAAATCAAGTAAAATATCGAAAAGGAACTTGGCTGATGCTGAATTGAAATAGTTCAGGTCAATTTTGAGAATAAGGGGATCAGCCTCGGTGAATGCCTTATGGCTGCCTTCCATCACTTCCCGGTTGAATTCCTTCATCCATTCAATAACGGGGTAATAGATAGTGCGCACATCTTCAGGCGCTGACATTCCCTCTATTGAAAAAATCCTTTCTTCGGGTGACAGTATTATACCCGGAGTGTTGTGTGTTGGTTGTATGACGAGCTTTTCCATTACCGGCTGTTTGCGCAAATTTGCATTATTATTTCTTATATGCAAAGATTATTATTCAACATGTCCGCTGAAGATAGTAACATCATCCCCGTCCGGTCTGTATCCGCTGTCCTCACTCAGGTTATTTCCCAGCGATGATTCCACCGCCAGTCTGTCGCACAGTTCATTTTCCAGATGACCGGCATGACCTTTTATCCAGATGAATTTCACATTATGCTTACGGTAGATATTCAAAAACCTTTTCCAGAGGTCGGGATTTTTGATTTTTCTGAATGATTTTGACTCCCAGCGGAACAGCCATCCCTTTTCGACAGCATCGGCCACGTATTTTGAATCAGTATAGACGGTGACATTGCTTCCCGGCTGCTTAAGGGCTTCAAGTCCGGTTATCACCGCAAGCAGTTCCATACGGTTGTTGGTTGTGAGCCTGAATCCTTCCGTTTTTTCCAGTCTGTGCCTGCCGGAAATAAGTACTACTCCATATCCTCCGGGACCGGGATTTCCCCTTGCTGCGCCGTCAGTGTAAATTGTAACCTCACAAGTCATGGTGGGGCAAAACTATACCGGTGTTTGTAAGGAATAATTTTATGGCTATTGAAAGAAGGATGACTCCGAATACTTTCTTCAGTATCTGCAGGCCGCCCGGACCGAGAAGTTTTTCGAAAAAGCTTGTCAGTCGGAGGACCAGATAGACTATTATCAAATTGAGTACAAGTGCAATCAGAATATTTATTGTATGATATTCAGCTTTCAGGGAGAGAATGGTGGTTATGGATCCGGCCCCGGCAACCAGGGGAAATGCAATGGGGAAGATTGCACCTGTGCCGTGTGAATTCTGCTGGAAGATCTCAACTCCAAGTATCATTTCCATTCCGATGAGAAATATGATGAATGCACCGGCTATGGCAAAGGCTGATACGTCTATTCCGAAAATGCCCAGAAGGGGTGTGCCCACAAGAAGAAAGAGCAGTAATATAATACCCGATACCAGAGTCACTTTAAGGGAATGGACTTCTATTCCCTTTGACTTGATATCTATTATCACCGGTATGGAACCGGTGATATCAATTATGGCAAACAGAACCATGAATGCTCCAAGTATCTCTATAAAACTCAATTGCATTTTATATAGGTTTCCTTTTATTCAACTATTGTCATTTCGTCCACCAGATGTCCGGCACCGGCATATATATCAGTTATCCAGAGAACATATCTTATATCCACGGCGATAGTCCTCTGAACTTCGGGTTCGAAAAAAACATCGCCGCTCATTGCTTCCCAGTTGCCGTCGAAGGCCAGACCTATCAGTTCCCCGTTTGAATTCATTACGGGACTTCCGGAGTTACCTCCTGTAATATCATTGGTTGTAAGGAAATTAACCGGCATATATCCTTCAGATGAAGCATATCTTCCGTATTCCCTCCTTTCATGAAGGTCAAGCAGTCTGCGGGGCAGGTCGAATTCATAGTCGCCGGGCCTGTACTTGTCAATCACACCATCCAGAGTCGTATAGTATTTATAACAAACCGCATCCCTCGGCTCATAACTGCGGATGCTACCATAGGTAAGCCGCATCGTGGAATTGGCATCGGGATACCGGGTCTTTCCGGGAATCATTTCCTTCAGTGCTGCTATCCAGATCCTCCGGCCTTCCGCCAGATTATTTTCGAATCTGCCAAGCTCTTCGGTAAGTGTGTTGCGGACTTCGAAAATGGAATTAACAGCCAGTGCCACAGGATCATTTTCAAGAGTTTTTAATTTCGGTGATGAGAGGAATGATGTCAGTTTTGCTTCGCTTGCAAAAACAGAGCGTTTAAACATGTCATCAACATATTTATCTGTGTTTCCCCTGAATTTCCTGTCGATGATTTCCCTGTAAAAGGAGGGCTGGAATTTCGCGGGAATATCATTTCTGTAGAGCCGGAGCATTTCTTTTGTTGTCTTCTGATCAGTGGACGGATTATAATCCTTGTAGAGGTCAGGAGCAATATTTTGTATCCGTTCCGCCGCCCTGGATATTCTTTCCGGATCACCCGACCTGAGGGCTTCGGACAGTGCAGCAGTGTACATCATAAAATCAAATATTTCACAGCCCCTCATGCATTCATTCAGATACTGGTATGCATTCTGGTATTCGGCACGTCCTTCGATGGATGACCTGATCAGATTCAGCGCCTCCCCGTATTCCGATTTCCTTCCGGCATCCTCATTCACCCATGTATCGAAACTGCTTTCAATATCCTTCTTTTTGTCAATGACGCCCAGGGAGACCAGTTGTGCATTTTGTCCGATGGAATATTTCCAGTAATTTGAGGAAACCGAATATTTCGAGGCGTATTGTATGTTGACTTTCGGATCGGCAAGCATGTCTTCCATCCATGATTCCTGTTTTATTCCCCTTATTTTTATCCGGTTGGGATTGGTTATTTTTAATATTTCATCAACCTCCCAGGAAGTGTAGTATCTCTGCGTGCGGCCGGGATAGCCCATCACCATGGTGAAATCATCTTCGTTCAGGTCTTTTATGGAGACACTGAGCCAGTTCCTGGAACTGAGCGGAATATTGTCCTTTGAATAGGGTGCCGGATTTCCGTCTGGTCCGGTATAGATCCGGAACATACTGAAATCGCCGGTATGCCGCGGCCATTCCCAGTTATCGGAGTCATCTCCGAAACTGCCTATGGATGAGGGAGGTGCTCCGACAAGCCTTACATCGGTATATCTTTCATAAACAAGAAGATAGAAATAATTACCTCCATAGAATGAAACAACAGATGCCCTGTAACCATTTCCGTGAGAGGCTGCTCTTTCTATTGAATGACTGACGGCACTGATGGTTTCCGTTCTCCGGGATTCACTCATGCCGGGCTGCAGTTCCGACAGTACCTGGTCACTGACATCCTCTATACTTACAAGGAATGATACCGACAGTCCGGGATTCGGAAGTTCCTCTTCCCTGGTCATTGCCCAGAAGCCATCCCTGAGATAATTGTGTTCCAGGGTGCTGTGAGACTGAATGGCACTGTAGCCGCAGTGATGGTTGGTGAGCATGAGTCCTTCCGGTGAAACCAGTTCACCGGTGCAGCCTCCGTCCATGAAGCTTATAATTGCATCTTTAAGACTTGCATTGTTAATACTGTATATATCATTTGCGGAAAGTTTCAGTCCGAGTGTGGTCATTGTACCAATATTCAGTTTCTCAATAAGGGGCAAAAGCCACATGCCTTCATCTGCCCTTGAGACTGATGAGGAGCAGAAGAGAAAAATAAAAAACAGCTGTATTGATTTTTTCATAAAGAATGGAATAGCTTAATTTTAATCAGGATACAAATATAATTCTTTATCTCTATCAGGAAAACCCTGGAACTGATCCGGGAAATCGGGAAGGTTTACGGAACCGGTCCGGACAGTCAGGCAGATTTCCGGAGCCGGTCCGGACAGTCAGGGGCAATTCTTCAGAGCCGCTTCGGATGATCGGGCAGATCTTTAAAGCCGAATGACAGCTGGGTGTTGAAAAGGGAAAAGGTTTTTCTGTGGTAGGGACTTATTCCATGTTTCATAATTGCTTTTCTGTGAAAGAGGGTACCGTAGCCCTTGTTTGTGTTCCAGCCGTAACAGGGGTATTCCTTATGTATCTTTTCCATGAATTCATCCCGGAATGTCTTGGCCAGTACCGAAGCTGCCGCTATTGGTAGAAAAAGGGAATCTCCCCCGACAATGGTTGTATGTCTGATGTTCCCGAAGGAATGAAAGCTGTTGCCGTCAATGAGCAGGTGCTGGGGAACCTTCTGTAATCCCTCTATGGCAAGATGCATTGCCTTAAAGGTGGCTCTTAAAATATTCAGGGAATCAATTTCCCTGTTATCTATGAAAGCCACATGCCAGGCAAGTGCTGAATCCATTATCTCGTCCCTCAGGAAATATCTTTGCTTTGAAGTCAGTTTTTTTGAATCATTCAGAACCGGATTCTTATAATTCCGGGGCAATATTACTGCTGCTGCAGATACCGGTCCTGCAAGACATCCCCTTCCGGCTTCATCGCATCCGGCTTCAACCAAATTCCGGTACATATATGATTTTAACATAAATAACTGATAATCAAGCAATAATATTTAATCTTCGGCATATCTGCAAAAAAATTATTTAAAGAGAATGTAATAAAAAAGAATAAACAAAAATATTAATGTAATAAAAATGCATTTTCATCAAATAAATTTGCTTGTTTGTCAAAAATTAAATTATATTTGAACCCGAAAGTCAATAATCAAAAGATTTAGAAACTAAAAAATCCTGTACCTGGCCTAAGCGGTGGAGCGGGATTTTTTTTTTAAGTACCTTTGTGAAAATTTATACTTTATGGTTAGCAGTGAACAAATAAAAACTCTTTTTGGACGCCTTGATGCGTTGAGGAGGTATCTTTGACATCGACGGAAAGCTGAAACAGATTGAGGAAAAGGAAAATATATCCCGCAGTCCGGGATTCTGGGATGATCCGAAGCAGGCAGGGGAAATCGGAAAGAGCATATCGCAGCTGAAAAGCTGGACAGAGGAATTTGACAGGCTGAAGACTGCCCTTGATGACCTGGCAGTGATAAATGATTTTTTTCAGGAAGGGGAAGCCACCGAGACGGATCTGGATGAGCAGTATGACAACTGCATTGAGCAGATTGAGAATCTTGAAGTGAGAAATATGCTCGGGAAAAAGGAAGATCAGCTTGGAGCGATACTGAAAATAAATTCCGGCGCAGGTGGTACGGAAAGCAATGACTGGGCAGCCATGCTGCTGCGTATGTATCTTCGCTGGGCCGAGAGGAATGATTACAAAATACGTCAGCTTGACTTCCTTCCCGGTGATGAGGCCGGAATTAAGTCCGTTACCCTCGAAGTAGAGGGGGATCAGGCATACGGATACCTGAAAAGCGAAAACGGTGTTCACCGTCTGGTCAGGATTTCACCTTTCAATGCCCAGGGTAAGCGGCAGACAACATTTGCATCAGTATTTATCACTCCCCTGGTGGATGAGAATATTAAAATAGAAATAAATCCCTCGGATATAAGCTGGGAGACATATCGTTCCAGCGGTGCGGGAGGACAAAACGTCAACAAGGTCGAAACCGCGGTCAGGCTGAGGCATCATCCCACGGGATTAGTGATAGAGAATCAGGAAACAAGATCCCAGCTGAACAACAAGGAGAATGCCATGCGCATCCTCAGATCACATCTTTACGAGATGGAGCTCAGGAAAAGAATGGAGGAACAGTCAAAGATTGAAGGGGAAAAGAAAAAAATTGAATGGGGTTCACAGATCCGTTCATATGTAATGCATCCGTATAAAATGGTAAAAGACCTCCGTACGGGATATGAAACCGGAAATGTTCAGGCTGTACTCGACGGTGATCTGAATGGTTTCATCAGGTCATATCTGTTGGAATTCGGGGGCAGGTAAGCTCTCCGGACCAGGAATAAGCAAATACAGATGTCTGAAAGAGAAAAACTTTTTGAGGAATTTCCTCCGGTCAGTACTGAAGAATGGATGGACAGGATAAAATCCGATCTGAAGGGATCAGATTTCAACAGCAGACTTGTGTGGAAGTCTTCCATGGGATTTGATGTGATGCCTTTTTACAGGAAGGAGGACATTGAAAATCTTAAATATATATATGCCGGGACCGGAGGATTCCCGTATATACGCGGGAAAAGATGTGACAACAGCTGGAGAATACGCCAGGATCTGAAGGTGACTGATTATGCTGTTGCCAATGCGAAAGCCCTCAGGCTTGTCAGGGACGGAATTGATTCACTCGGCTTTTACCTGGTTGATCCGGAATCCATAAACCGGGAAAACCTGAATATCCTACTTTCAGGTATTGATCCCGAAACGACGGAGCTGAATTTTCTCAGCGACGGCAGGGCAAAAGAGCTGGTTACGGCATTCATGGAAAGTACAGGAAATTTTTTACCGGAAAGAATTAAGGGAGCAGTTGAGACAGATCCGCTTGGCCGCCTGATGCTTAACGGAACGCTCTGTATTCCTGTAGGAAAGGGTTTCGATTACCTTGCTGAAGTAGCAGGACTGACTGCGGGACTTCCCCTGTTCCGTGCCATACACCTGAATGCAGCTAATATGAGGAATGCCGGAGCAGATATTGTGACGGAACTTGCCTTTGCATTGTCAATGGCTGCTGAATACCTGTATGGACTGGCTGAAAGGGGAATTGATCCCGGAATGTCGGCACAAAAAATCCGTTTCTCCTTCGGCGCCGGATCGGAGTATTATCCCGGGATTGCCGGACTGAGGGCAGCACGACTGCTGTGGCCGGTTATTCTGAGTAAATTCGGAATCGAAGCCCGCAGTATGGAGCCAATGGAGATCCACTGCAGCACAATGCGGATAAATAAAAGCATGAATGATCCCTACGGCAATATGCTGAGAACCCAGACTGAAGCAATGTCGGCCATCCTGGGGGGCGCAGACTCGCTTACCGTTGAAGCCTGCGATATTGTTTCCGGGAATCCGGATGAGTTTTCCGAAAGGATTGCCCGGAATCAGCAGCTGATCCTCAGGGAAGAAGCCCGGTTCGCAAAGGTGCCGGATCCGGGAGGAGGATCATATTATATTGAAAAGCTTACTTCCCTGATAGCAGACAATGCCTGGAAGCTCTTCCGTGAAACAGAAAAAAGAGGCGGTTTCGTCAAAGCCCTCAGAAGTGGATTTATAGGGAAAAGGATAGCGGAACGGGCAGCTTCCTTTATAGGAAAGGGAAGCGATAAAATGATAGTATTTCCTGAGCCGCTGCCTGAACCGGGACAGGAGCAGGAAACTGTTTCCGTTCCAGGGACCGGCAGGATAACTGATAACCGGGACAGACGGATGCCTGATACCTGGGATAGCCGGATGCCTGATACCTGGGATAGCCGGATGCCTGACAACCGGGATGACCGTGAGTCCGGCTGCGGGCAGGAGCTGCCGGCAGACAAAGCGAATCTTTCTGTTAAAAACTGTTATACGGCCGGCGATCTCCGGGGAATGGAACATCTCGGCTATGCTGCGGGAATCCCTCCATTCCTCAGGGGGCCGTATTCAACAATGTATGTGTTGAAACCCTGGACCATACGGCAATATTCAGGATATTCAACTGCTGAGGATTCAAATGCCTTTTATCGCAGGAATCTTGAAGCCGGACAGACCGGTCTGTCAGTGGCATTCGATCTGCCGACCCACCGCGGTTATGATTCGGATCATGAAAGGGTTGCAGGAGATGTTGGCATGGCAGGAGTGGCGATTGATTCCGTATCTGACATGAAAATTCTTTTTGACCACATACCCCTGGACCGTATATCGGTGTCAATGACCATGAACGGGGCAGTACTTCCGGTAATGGCATTCTATATCGTTACCGCACTTGAACAGGGAGTCAGGCCTGAGGATCTCACAGGTACTATCCAGAATGATATACTCAAGGAATTCATGGTCAGGAATACCTATATATATCCGCCTGATTTTTCCATGAGGATAATATCTGATATTTTCAGATATGTGAGTGAAAAAATGCCGAAATTCAATTCAATAAGTGTTTCGGGTTATCATATGCAGGAGGCCGGTGCCACATGCGACATTGAACTTGCATATACCCTCGCGGACGGCCTGGAATACCTGCGTACAGGCATCAGGGCCGGACTGGATATTGACACTTTTGCACCGAGGATATCATTTTTCTGGGCTACCGGCATGGATTATTTCATGGAAATAGCCAAGATGCGTGCCGCCAGGATGCTGTGGGCGAAAATCGTTAAGGGCTTCAATCCCAAAAATCCAAAATCGATGGCCCTGAGGGCTCATTGTCAGACTTCGGGGTGGAGCCTGACAGAGCAGGATCCCTACAATAATGTCGGCAGGACATGTATTGAAGCGATGGCTGCAACAGCCGGACATACCCAGAGTCTTCATACAAACGCCCTTGATGAAGCACTGGCGCTGCCCACTGATTTCTCCGCCGCCATTGCAAGGGATACCCAGAAATACATACGGGAAGAAACGGAAATTTACAGAGCTGTTGATCCATGGGCGGGTTCATATTATGTTGAATCACTTACGGACCGGATTGCCCGCAGGGCCTGGGAACATATCAGTGAGATAGAGAAGCTGGGAGGAATGGCAAAAGCCATTGAATCGGGAATTCCCCGCATGAGGATAGAGGAGGCAGCTGCAAGAACCCAGGCAGAAATTGATTCGGGTCTGAAAGTGATAGTTGGTAACAACAGGTATCGCCCTGAAGGAGAGAAAACACTTGAGATCCTTGAAGTGGACAATACAGCCGTCAGGAATTCCCAGATAAAAAGGCTTACGGAACTTAAGGCATCGCGGAATGAAGCAGAATGCCGCTCAGCTCTTGATGCAATCACGGAATGTGTCAGGACAGGCGGTGGAAATCTTTTGGAACTGGCCGTAAGAGCAGCATCCGCAAGAGCAACTCTCGGAGAAATATCCTATGCTTGTGAAATAATTACAGGAAGATATAAAGCAGTGATACGTTCAATATCAGGTGTGTATTCATCAGGCTACAGGCCTGATCAGGATATTTTTGAAGCAAAAGCCCTGGCTGCCGGCTTTGCTGAAAAGGAGGGGCGTCAGCCCCGGATCATGATTGCAAAAATAGGTCAGGACGGCCATGACCGCGGTGCCAGAGTGGTTGCCACCGGCTATGCTGATATAGGATTCGATGTGGATATCGGGCCCTTGTTCCAGACTCCGGAGGAAGCGGCAAGGCAGGCAGTGGAGAATGATGTTCATGTTCTGGGTGTTTCCACCCTTACGGCAGGACACAAGGCACATATCCCCGGGGTTATAGCTGAGCTCAGGGAGCTTGGAAGGGAAGATATCCTTGTCGTTGCCGGTGGCGTTATTCCTCCACAGGACTATCAGTTCCTGTATGATGCGGGCGTTGCAGCCATTTTTGGTCCGGGAACATCAGTGGCAAAGGCGGCAAAACAAATACTTGAAGTGTTGATAGCTTCATTTGAATAAAAAAGTCAGGTACCTGAAGCATCACTGCGGTTCTTTTTACGTCTTTACTGCAGAATACGGAAGATATCACGACAAAGGAATGAAAACAGAAATATTTTCTTGAATATGGAAGATCAAAGTCAGAATCCGGGTCAATACATTCCGGAAGTTCCGGAGTCTCCGGAAAGAAGGTCGTCGGACCATAATCTTGGAGTAGCCTCCCTGATTACTGCCATAATAACATTTGTTCTTGCTGTCATACCCTGTGTGGGACTGATGGCAATTATTCCGGGGATAATTACCCTTGTACTTGCCTCGGTGGGCCTTTCACGGTCAGGAAGGAATGATTCCCACCGCGGCCTTCTTGTTGCAGGCCTTATCTTAGGGATTGTGGCCACGCTGATTTCATTTTCCCAGATTTTTTTCGCAGCTGAGCTTGTCCGGAAAGCAGATAAATGGCCGCATAAAATCGAAAAAATTGTTGACGGGGTTCAGAAGGATATTGACAAAATTATTGAGGATGCCAGCGTGAACATCAGGATTGAAAACGGAGACGACAAAGTGGAAATCAGAATAGATACTGATAAGAAAGGCAGGCAAAAAATTCTTGAGGAACTTGAAACGGGGAAATCTTCTGCCGGCGACACTCTGTCCATTCCGGAAAATGAAATGAATAAATAAAGAATGGGGGCAGGTTCCCGCTAAACCGGAGCAGATTCCCGGCAAACCGGGACAGGTCTCAGATAATCCGGAGCAGATTCCCGGCAAACCGGGACAGGTAATCTGACCGTTATTATTATATTACAGACAGTGAAAGTTGGAGTCAGGGAAAATACAGTTCGGAATGAGCCTTACCTGGTGATAAATATGGCTTTTGCCCTGATCATTGCACTTATATTGCTGTATTCCCTGGTTTTTTCCCCCCTGAGGGATAATTATCCCATACCCTGTATTCATGAAAGGATAAGCGGGGAGAAATGTCCATCGTGCGGTATCTCTCACAGCTTTTCGCTCATTGTCAGAGGCAGGATAGCCGAGGCTTATACCTGGAACAGCAGGGGAATGAGTGTGTTTCTTTTTTTCGTGGCACAGCTGCTTCTGAGAATATCCTTTTCCCGGTCTTATATGAAAAATCCGGATTCACGCAGACAATTGATCATAACAGATATAACAGGAAGCAGTCTGATGTTTCTGATTGCATTCATGCCCTTTATCCTTTTCCTGTTCCGGCTGCCGTGACAATCCGTAATTAACAGATTCTCTGCCCTCATGAGGGAGGAATCGGGATACCGGGCCTGAACAGGGCCGTGACAATCCAGCCCTCTGGTGGGGACCCGAGGCTTGAACCAGGAGGAAGGAGCAGGAAACTGCCGGATCATTCAGGGTCATCCGGATCATTCAGTATATCGTACAGAAGGCTGCTTTCATATCCTTTTGAAAGTCCGTATCTCAGCAGTCTGCCTTTCAGGTCATACTGATTTTTTGCCCTGATCTGACTGCGGCGGACAGCGATAATATCCCTTACGGTTTTTCTGTAAGTTTCATCATCAATGGAATTCAGGGCATCGGAAATAATGGCGGAAGGTATGCGTTTTGCCTTCAGGTGGGCAGAGATCTTAACCTTTCCCCATTTGTTGTAAATGAATTTATCATTCACAAATGCCCGGGCGTAGCGTTCTTCATTGATAAAATTCTCTTTTGTCAGGATGCTGATTATCCTGTCACTGTCCTTTTCTCCCAGACCCCGGGCATGCAGCCTGGATCTGATATCCTCAATACAATACTCTCTTTTTGAACAGAGAGCCATCGATCCGGAAAGCAGTGTTTTATAAAGATTGTCCTCAGTCATGCCTGGCAGCTTTTATTATTCTTTCCCTGTTGTTGATGTCCCTGATTATTTCCGGAGAGGGAAACCCCAACAGTTTCAGCAGATCCGATAATTTCGCACCCATGGCTTCGTTTATTTCCAGGTATATTTTCCCGCCCGGGACAAGGATTTCTGATGCCAGTCCTGCAATGGCCCTGTAATAGACCAGTGGATCGGAATCCGGCACAAAAAGTGCTGTATGCGGTTCATAGTCTAGTACATTTTTCCTAATGAACCTCTTTTCCGATTCACGTATATAGGGCGGATTGCTTACCACAATGCCGGTTCCCTGAAACTGTTTCCGGCCGATTCTGAAAAGGTTGCCAACCTTGAATGAAACCCGGGCATTATTCAGAACGGCATTTTCCCTTGCTTTTTTAATGGCTTCCGCGGAAATATCAAATCCGCTTACTTGACTGAGGGGAAGATTTATTGCGAGGGCAATGGCAATGCAGCCCGATCCGGTTCCCACATCCAGTACGGGAAGTGTATTTTCCCTGTTCTCCCTTATTACCAGATCGGTCAGTTCTTCCGTTTCGGGGCGCGGAATAAGAGTATGCTCATTAAGGTATATGGTACAGTTGTAAAATTCTGTTTTCCCCAGGATGTACTGAAGCGGCTTTCCCTTTTTAAGCTCGCGGCAGACTGACATGATCTTCCGGGCCTGCTCATGGTTAAGCCTGGTTTCAGGAAGTGCAAGATGATGAATCCCGGGTGTTTTCAGAATATCCCTGAGGATGATGGCTGACATTGCATTGATCTCATAAACAGGATATAGATCATTAAGTTCATCCTTCAGACAGAGTTTTATATCTTTTATTGTTTGTATATTGACGGCCATAAATCAAAAATAGCTTTTTGAAGGGAAATGCCGGCATCTGAAGATATAAAATTCATGCAGAGATGTATTGATCTGGCTGCCGGAGCTGAGGGCAATACCTATCCCAATCCCCTGGTCGGTTCCGTCATTGTTCATCAGGGCATGATAACAGGAGAAGGATTTCATGTTAAGGCGGGAGAACCCCATGCAGAGAGAGTAGCTCTTAATTCCGTGGTAAACCGTGAATTGCTGGGGTCTTCAGTACTTTACACAAACCTTGAGCCTTGTGTGCATCACGGGAGGACGCCTCCGTGCTCCGACATGATAATTGAATCAGGAATAAAAAGAATTGTTGTCGGAACTACTGATACCAGCGACAGGGTTGGAGGCCGGGGTATTACAGCTCTCAGAAATGCAGGCTGTGAGGTGCTTACCGGAGTCCTTGAGGAAAAATCCCGCCGGGTGAACAGGAGATTTTTCAGCTATCACGAGAAAAAACGGCCTTATGTGATTTTAAAGTGGGCCCAGAGTGCTGACTCTTTCCTGGATGTTGAAAGGGATGCATTCAGTGGCAGACGGCCTACATGGATCACGGGAAAGCCCGAAAGGGTTCTGGTACACAGATGGCGTGCCGCAGAACAGTCGGTTCTTGTCGGCGCCGGAACCCTGAGAGCTGATGATTCCCTTCTCAACGTGAGGGAATGGGCAGGCAATGACCCCATTAGACTTATCCTCAGCAGCTCGGGCCGTCTGGATAAAGATTCGGGGATTTTTGACACGGGCGGCAGGGTGACGGTGTTTACTCATGACACAGGAGCTGCGCGGAATTATCCCGCCGTAACAGTCCGGCTTGATCCGGATCTTTCATCCGCGGCCCAGATATTGAAACATCTCTATGATGCGGGAATTCAGTCTCTGTTCATTGAGGGGGGAGCCGGAGTCCTGAAGCTGTTCATTTCCGAAGGTCTCTGGGATGAAGCAAGGATTTTTTACGGCAAATCCCTGTTCGGGAGAGGGATACCTTCCCCGGTAATAAAGGGGAGGGTTTTTTCCGAAACTGAATTTAGTGCAAGCAGACTGGAAATTGTTCTGAACGAATCGTAAATTAAGGCAGCAGGATTCTGCTGCCCCGACCAGGTATATCAGATCCTGGCGATATTTCGCCATGTCTCATTTCTTTTACTTTTCCGGTTCAGGGCTTCAAGGACTTTTTCGGGACTTTCCACTACTTCCCACATTTCCTTGTGTTCCTTTCTCAGGAAATTGCTTTCCACCATGTTATCGATGAATTCCAGAAATGAATCATAGAAACCGTTGGTATTCAGGATTATTACCGGTCCGTTGAACAGTCCCAGCTGTTTAAGGGTAATTGCTTCGGTCAGTTCTTCCAGTGTTCCCATTCCTCCCGGCAATGCAATAACAGCATCGGAAAGACCGAACATTTTTCTTTTCCGGTCATTCATGTCGGCAGTCACGATTGTCCGGTTCACACCTTTATGCCCCCAGCCTTCTTCCTGCATGAAGGCAGGGATAACACCGGTAATATCCCCCTGGTTGCTGATGACCGCATTGGCAAGGGCATTCATCAGCCCTATTCCTCCTCCCCCGTAAACAACACTGATACCTGCCCCGGCCAGAAGTGCTCCCAGAACGGAGGCATCCCGGCCGTATTCATTTTCAAATTTGCTGCTTGAAGCTGCAAAGACGCATACTGTCATTATTCACGGATGGTTCTGCGGTATGATGGTATAAAAAATAATCAGAGAATGGCGTTCAGTTTATTGACGAAATTGCTTTTGGGAACGGCACCCACCTGCTTGTCGGCAACTTCACCATTTTTGAAAAACAATACTGTGGGAATATTTCTGATGCCGTATTTTGCGGTTGTCCGGGGACTGTTGTCAACATCGCATTTTGTAACCAAAGCTTTTCCCGTGTACTCTTTTGAGATTTCTTCCAGGATGGGAGAGATCATTCTGCAGGGTCCGCACCACTCAGCCCAGAAATCAACAATAACCGGTACTTCGGATTTAATGACCACTTCTTCAAAATTTCCATCGTTTACATCAATTGCCATAGTTCAAGGATTTAAAAAAACAGAGGCCAAAGATAGTTAATTAACTTTAAATTCAACCGAGGGATGATCTTCGAGATATGAAATAAATTCATTGTTCAGCCTTACTCTCAGTGTTCTTGAGAACATAGGAAGGGATATCCTGTCTTCAGTGTCGAGAAACATGAAACGCAGTTCCGTTTCACCCTTGTTTTCATTTACAAGCTGCCCGAGTTCACTGATCATCTCCCTGTCGATGTTCCCCGGATCAATTTTCAGGGTTATGCTTTTTATCAGTTCATCCTTCACGCTTGAAAGAAGACTTATTTCACTTATGCTGAATTCGAGTTCATCATCCCGGAATCTTCTTTTCCGGACCTTTCCCCTGACAAGCAGGTAGTATCCTATTGTAAAGTATTTGCTGTTATCGATATAATCCTTGTCGAACATCATGAACCTGAACGAATCGGTATAATCCTGCAGGGTAAGGGAACCATAGGGCTTATTATTTTTCCCGATGCCGTTCCTGGTATCGGTTACCATTCCTGCAACGGTTACCTCCCGGTCGAGATGATTCCGGAGATTTTGCAGGTCTGCAAGTGTAGCCGTTGTGAAGGTATTTATTTCCAGTCTGAAGTCATCAAGGGGATGGGAGGAGAGGTATATTCCGATTACTTCCTTTTCCCTGTTGAGCTTTTCCAGCTTGGGCCAGTCGTTACAGGCAGCCGGTACCGGCCTTACAAGGTCAAAGCCGCCCGATTCCCCGAACAGAGTCTGGGTGCTGTTCTGCTTTATAGTTTTGGCACTCTGGCCGTAACGGATCAGGCTTTCTATGAAGCTGGAACCCCTGGTATCCAGTGCAAAATACTGAGCCCTGGAGATATCTTCAAAACAGTCAAAGGCACCTGCAACAGCCATTGCTTCAAGGTTTTTCTTGTTAAGAGAATTGAGATTCACGCGTTCCACCAGCTCATAAATATCCCGGTATAATCCATTCTTTTCCCTTTCTTCAATAAGCTGAATCACGGCATTTTCACCAACTCCCTTTATTGCTCCCAGTCCGAATCTTATGTTTCCGTCCTTGTTTACCGTGAAATTGACAGAGCTTTCGTTCACGTCGGGTCCAAGTACTTCCATTCCCATGCGCCTGGTTTCGTCCATGAGGGTGGTGATCTTTTTAATATCACTGATATTGCGGCTGAGAACTGCAGCCATGAATTCCGCGGGAAAATGTGCTTTCAGGTATCCTGTCTGATATGCCACATAGGCATAGCAGGTTGAATGGGACTTGTTGAATGCATATTCGGCAAAGGAAACCCAGTCGGTCCAGATCTCATTAACAGTTTGTTCATCATATCCCTTTTTCAGACTTCCTTCAAAAAACTTGACTTTCATCTCATCCATGATGGACCGTTTCTTCTTTCCCATTGCTTTCCGCAGGTTGTCGGCTTCACCCTTGGTGAATCCCGCCAGTTCCTGTGAAAGAAGCATAACCTGTTCCTGGTAAACGGTGATACCGTATGTATCGCTCAGGTATTTTTCCATTACGGGAAGTTTGTAAACAACCTGGCCTCCCGCATTCTTCCTGCTGATGTATTCACGGATATAATCCATGGGTCCCGGTCTGTAAAGTGCATTCATGGCTATCAGGTCCTCAAACCTGTTTGGCAGGAGTTCCTTCAGGTATTTTTTCATTCCGGCGGATTCGAACTGAAAAACTGCAGTCGTTTCACCATTGCTGAACAGTTCATAGGTTTCCCTGTCGTCCAGGGGAATGGAATCGATATCCAGGGTAATACCCCTGGAACTCTTTATGTTCCGGAGGGCATCCTTTATTATTGAAAGGGTTTTCAATCCAAGGAAATCCATTTTGAGAAGTCCCACTGCCTGGACATGGTTCCCGTCGTACTGGGTCACATAGAGCCTGGTATCCTTCGCAGTGCAGAGGGGAATGTAATTGTCAAGGGCTTCCCTGCCTATTATCACACCACAGGCATGAACACCTGTCTGCCTTACTGAACCTTCGAGGACTTCGGCATATTTGAGCGTCTGTGAAATGAGCTTGTTTGATGATTCTCTTTCTTTTGCAAGCTCAGGAACTTCCTGGTAGGCCTGTAGAAGAGTGGTCCCGGGCTTGTCAGGCACAAGTTTTGCAAGGCGGTCAGCATCAGGCAGAGGCAGCTTCTGGACCCGTGCCACATCCCTGATCGCCATTTTTGCAGCCATGGATCCGAATGTAATGATATGGGCCACTCTGTTATGTCCGTATTTGTCGACAACATAATTCAGGACAGACTCTCTTCCGTCTTCGTCAAAATCAATATCTATATCAGGCATGGAAGTGCGGTCGAGGTTCAGGAAGCGCTCAAAAAGCAGTCCGTATTTTATGGGATCAATATCCGTTATTTTCAGACAGTAGGCCACGGCTGATCCTGCGGCGGATCCTCTTCCCGGACCTACAGATACACCCATTTCCCGCGCTGCCTTGAGGAAATCCCACACTATCAGGAAATACCCCGGGAATCCCATTTTGGCTATGGTCTGCAATTCGAAATCTATCCTTTCGGTCTGTTCCCTGTTCAGTGTACCCCATCGTTCCCCGGCGCCCTCATAGGTAAGATGCCTCAGGTATTCATCCTTCCCCTCATAACCGGCAGGCAGATCAAAATCGGGCATGATGGGATCGTGGTCAAGCTTGTATTTTTCTATTTTCGCAACAACTTCCGCCACATTGTCAATGGCTTCAGGCATGTCAGCAAAGATCTTCCTCATTTCTTCCTCGCTCTTGAGATATTCCTGTTTTGTATATCTCAGTCTGCCCGGATCATCAAAATCCTTGGCCGTATTGATGCAGATAAGCCGGTCATGGGCTTCGGCATCCTCCGCATTTATGAAATGGACATCATTTGTTGCTATTATTTTTACATCATGCCTGGCCGCAAGTTTTCTGAGCGCCACTATCACTTTCTGCTGCAGGGGAAATACTTTTGTGTCGGTATCAGGCTCATAGGTTTCATGCCTCTGGACTTCCAGATAAAAATCCTCTCCGAATATGCTGATGTAGCTTTTCAGTGCCTCTTCCACAGCTTCAGAGGTACCGTTAAGTATTTTATCGGGGATCTCACCGGCAATACAGGCAGAAGATGCTATCAGTCCTTCACTGTATTCCGCGAGCAATTCCTTGTCGATCCGGGGAGTGTAATAAAAACCCTTTATCCAGGAAAGGGAGATGAGTTTGATCAGATTTTTATATCCTTTGAGGTTTTTGGCCAGCAGGATGAGATGATCCCCCGAACGATCTTCCTTTCCGGGTGTTTCCGATATGGATCGTCTGGCTACGTAGACCTCGCATCCGATTATGGGTTTAATTCCTTTCCTGGTTGCTGCATGGTGAAACTCCTTCACCCCGAACATATTTCCATGATCTGTTATTGCCACTGCCTCCATGCCGAGGGATTTCACTTTGTCGACAAGCAGGGGGATGCTTGAAGCTCCGTCAAGAATGGAATATTGAGTATGTACGTGTAAATGAGAGAAAATTGCCATAATAGTGGAAGTTTGGGATGATTGGCTGACATACAAAAATATTTAAAAATGAATAAAGGCAGGTAAATAAACATGATTGTTAATAAAAAAATTTATATTTGCACCCACAATTTTTTAAACAGGTAAAAAAAGCGTTTGGAATAAATGGCAGTTAAAATCAGATTAGCCAGGAAAGGACGTAAGAAACTGGCTCACTACCACATCGTGGTAGCAGACAGCAGGTCGCCACGGGATGGCAGATATATTGAAAAGATCGGAAGTTATAATCCGATCACTAACCCCGCCACAATCGAACTTGATTTCGATAAGGCGCTTGGTTGGCTGCAAAAAGGCGCATTACCTACTGATACATGCAGGGCTATCCTCTCTTATAAAGGAGTTCTTGTCAGAAAGCATCTTCTCGAAGGTGTTAAAAAGGGTGCATTTGACGAGGCTGAAGCTGACAGGCGTTTTGAAGAGTGGATGAAGCAGAATGAAGCAAAGATCGATGCAAAAAAATCCGGTCTTGAGAAAACCAAAGAAGATGAAATAGCGAAGAAGCTGGTAGCTGAAAAACGGATTAATGAGGCAAGAGCTGCTAAACTGGCAAAGAAACAGGCCGAGCTGGCAGCAAAAATCCTTGCGGAAAGTCAGCCCGAAACGGAAACAGAAGAAGTCAGCGTTGAAGAAGCAGTAGTTGAAACAGTTTCCGCTGAAGCAGCTCCTGAGGCTTCCGTTGAAGCAGCTTCTGAAGCAGCACCCGGGACAGCAGCTCCCGAGGCTTCCCCTGCTGAAGCAGCCCCTGAAGCTTCCGCTGAAGCAGCCCCTGAAGCTTCCGCTGAAGCAGCACCGGAGGCTTCCATTGAAGCAGCACCGGAGGCTTCCATTGAAGCAGCACCCGAGGCTTCCCCTGCTGAAGCAGCCCCTGAAGCTTCCACCAATGAGACAACTCCGGAAACTACCTCCGGCGAAAAACCTGCGGAAGGATAAGTATTCCGGATCACTGGTCCGATGGCCTTTAGTGACAAAATATTGCTGGGGAAAATCATCAGGTCCTTCGGCTTTGATGGTGCTGTCACTGTAAAGCTTGAAAAACCCTTTCAGGACAGACTACCGGAATTTACAGCAGTTTTCCTTGAAATTGAAGGGAAGGCTGTACCCTTTATTGTTTCTTCATCTGAAAAGCCTGACAATACCCAGCTTCGACTCGTTTTTGAAGGTTATGACTCCCTTGAAAAAATCAGGGAATTTACAGGTTGCAGGGTTTTCCTGCTTTCTGCCGGCTCCGGGAAAAAAGAGGGAAACGACCTTGCAGGGCTTATCGGCTATAAAATCACGGACACGGATAATGATCTTCTTGGCAGCATTCAGGAGATAATTGAAAATCCGGGACATATACTTCTTGGTGTTCAGTCTGCCGGGGACAATTACTTTTTTGTTCCCTTTCATGAAGATCTGATTGTAAATATCGATAACAGGAAGAAAATCATCACTATGGATCTGCCCGACGGTCTGAGGGAACTCAATGATCCGTCCTGAAACATGCAGCGCTCATTCTGAAATAGATACAAAGATAACAGCTTTCGGTGATGTCAGCCTTCGGGAACGTCAGCTTCCGTGAACGTGCGATACGGGGATACCAGCTTCCGTGAACGTACGATCAGCCGGCTGACTTATTTCCTGATAATCCTGATTGTACCATTGAGTTCCACCCTTATCACGGCTGAAGGCTTATATTGCTTCCTGTCATCCCGGCGGTATCTTACAACATAGTCGGCTTTTTTCAGCAGTTCCGGATCGATTCCGTAAAAATCTGAAGGATATGCTTTGCCGCTGATGTTTGCCGAAGTGGATACCAGCGGTTTACGGAATCTGTCAATAAGTTCGCTTACAAATGGTTCATTGCATATCCTTATGGCAACGGAATTATCTTCGGCACATACTCCCCCGGAAAGATTCCTTCCTTCGGGATAAATTATTGTAAGAGGGCTGTCCGATACTTCCAGGAGTTCATACACTACCTGCGGGATCTCCCTTACATAGCGCTCAAGCATGGGAAGGCCGCTGGCAAGAACAATCAGACTTTTTCTCTCGCGTCTCGACTTTATCCTTTGTACCTTTTCCACTGCATCATCACGGGTTGCATCACAGCCTATGCCCCAGACCGTATCGGTGGGATAAACAATAACACCGCCATTCCCCAGAACGGTCAGCGATTGTTTTATATCTTCCTCAAAAATGCCTGCCGTTTGTTTCTTTTGCATCTCTTTTCATTTGCAGCAGTTTGATATATTTCAGATAGCTTGCCTGTGCTGAAATGGAACAGGCTGCATGGCCCCTGACACCATCAAGAAAGCCTGCACCGATAAAATATGTCCTGAAAAAACGCCAGTGTTTATGAAAGGCGGCAGAAAGGATCCCGCTGTTTTTCCCCTGTCTGAAATATTCCTCTGCCATGATGGAGGAAAAGTGGTTTGCCTTATCCATGTGCTCTTCAAAGGTTTCGCAGTACCAGTGAAGAATATCGCCCTTCAGCCTTTTTATCCCGGAACCGGGATTCATCTTCAGCTTGTCATGCGGATTAGTACCTGCCCATCTGCCTTTCCCGGCATCAAACAATCTTATGTGCCTGTCGGGATACCATCCGGAATATTTCATCCATCTGCCACAGTAATTGGTGAGCCGGTTAAATTTATACGCGTCAGAATCGGGATTGTCCTTTATTTCAAGTATGGATTTCCGTAATTCTTCACTAAGTTCCTCATCTGCATCAAGCGACAGCACATATTTGTTACGTGCAAAGCTTAATGCAAAATTTTTCTGTTCAACATAGCCTTGAAAGGGATGTTCAATAAACCTGACATTGAATTTGCTGCAGATATCCCTGGTTGAATCATCCGAATGGGAGTCAACCACAATAATCTCATCAGCAATTCCCTGTAAAGAGGCCAGGCATTTTCCTATATGCTGTTCCTCGTTGTAGGATATTATAACACCGGATATTTTAGTCATCTTGTTTAACAATGTTTTAGAACGGGCAGGAATGCTGTTTCCGGATTTTTGGATTAAAACTTGAGATTCAGTACTTTCAGCCTTCTGACCAGTTCAGCGGCAACCTCTTTTTCTTCTTCCGCCGATCCGGCTTCAAAAGTCACGGAAAACCTTAGGTAAGATCCGGCATCATCCCACGGAACCGTAGATATCTGTGCTTCCCTGATAAGAAATTCGGATACTTCAGCAGCGGAACTGAATGTTTTTCCGTCCCGGGTTCCCACGGGAGCCCTGACATAACAGTAAAATGAGCCTTTCGGTTTTGAGGCACTGAATCCGGCTTCGTTGAGTGCATTCACAAGAAGATCGAATCTGCGTGAGTACTTTTCAACAGTCCTTTCAGTGATTTCAATATTGTTAAGCGCTGCGATGCCGGCTTTCTGAATGGCTCTGAACTGGCCGGAATCAGTGTTGTCCTTTACACTCGCGTATGCGCTGACGGCTTTCCTGTTTCCGCACACAAAACCCATTCTCCAGCCTGTCATGTTGAATGCCTTCGACAATGAATGAACTTCAATTCCCACATCCATTGCGCCGTCAACCGACAGAAAGCTTAAAGGTTTGTAATCGCCGTAGGTGAGTGCGCCGTATGCAATATCATGAGCCACAACTATGCCATGTTTCCTGGCAAAGGCCACCACCTTTTCAAAGAATTCCCTGCCGGCAACAGCACCGGTGGGGTTGTTGGGATAATTGATATACAGGAGCCTGGCCCTTTTCAGAACAGCTGCGGGTATTGAATCAAGATCGGGAAGGAAGGAATTTGATTCATAGAGAGGAAGGTTAAAGACCTCTCCGCCAAGGTATCTTGTGTATGTCGCTGTGACAGGATATCCCGGAACAGTGGTAAGCAGAACGTCTCCGGGATTGATAAAGCACAGGGGAAGCATCGCAAGAACAGGCTTTGAACCTATTCCGTGAACGATATTCTCCAGAGGATTAATTCCGGAGAGTCCGTATACTTTCTCAAGATAGCGTGCCGCTGCTTCCTGGAATTCAGGTATGCCATTGTCGGCATACCACCGGTTTCCGGGCTTCCCGGCTTCTTCTGACAACACTTTGACCACCAGCTCATCGGCAGGCCAGTCAGGCTCACCCACACCCATGTCTATGAGCTGAACATCAGGGTGGGCGAGCTTTGCTGCTGCCTTGGCCCTCTTGATAAGTTCAAACTTATAAACAGCCGTTGATTTACCGAAACTTTTTCCGCCCAGCCTGTTGGATATCTTGTCTTCAAAAAAGTCTTCCATGAAATTCATTTAGTGATTAACATTAAACAGAGTTTTTTATTTCTGCAGGAATAATCAGATCATTCCGGCATCCTTTGATTGCAGTTTTGTACAGCCTTAAAAAACTGCGTAAAAGTAATAAATGGAAGCATGAAAAAAAATATGAAGGAATTTGAAGACATCAGATTTTGAATTTCCCCGGGATATATGATCTGTCTGATTCACCCTTCAGGGCCTTGGGAATATTTTCACTGGGCATTCAAATAGATAGGGTTTTTACTTTGGATTAATGAAAAACTAATTTAGTTTTGTACCGAAATTTTTTACTTATCAAATACACCAAATTCTAATTAAAAACTGATATCATGATTAGTAGTCTTTTTTGGATTGTGCCTGTAGCTGCACTTACGGCCCTGCTGTTTGCATGGATCTTTTACCGGGGCATGAAAAAACAGGAAGAGGGTACTGACAGGATGATCGAGATCGCGACCTATGTCAGGGAAGGTGCAATGGCATATCTTAAACGCCAGTACGGTGTTGTTACAAAGGTATTCCTGATCCTTGTTGTACTGTTATTCATACTTGCATATTTTGGAATTCAGAATCCTTTCGTTCCTGTTGCCTTTCTCACGGGAGGCTTCTTTTCCGGTTTATGTGGTTATCTTGGTATGCGGACTGCAACCTATGCATCCAACAGAACTGCCTGGGCAGCTTCAAAATCGCTTAACCAGGGACTGAAGGTAGCTCTCAGGAGCGGTGCTGTAATGGGACTTGTTGTGGTTGGATTCGGTCTGCTTGACATTGCACTGTGGTTCCTTATACTCAACGGATGGGTATTTACTCCGGAACACATGGCAGCCGGCTGGAAATTTGCAGGACTGACATTTGTTCATCCTGGAACTACTGAACATGAAAAGCTTATAGAAATAACAGCAGTGATGCTTACATTCGGCATGGGTGCATCAACCCAGGCACTGTTTGCACGTGTGGGCGGTGGTATCTTTACCAAAGCCGCAGACGTGGGTGCTGACCTGGTTGGTAAGGTTGAAGCCGGGATTCCGGAGGATGATCCGCGTAATCCGGCCACCATTGCAGACAATGTCGGTGATAATGTTGGTGATGTTGCAGGAATGGGCGCAGACCTGTATGAATCGTATGCCGGTTCAATCCTTGCAACAGCTGCACTGGGTGCTGCCCTTCCCGGAGTAACCGGCGATCTGCAGATGAAATATGTCATTGCTCCCATGCTTGTTTCTGCAATAGGAATATTCCTGTCAATTGCCGGAATTTATCTTGTCAGAACCAAGGAATCAGCTACTCCGAAAGCACTTCTCCATGCCCTCCTTCTTGGTACCGGAGGAAGCTCCCTGCTGATCCTGGTTGTTCTTGCCATTATGGCAGCTGCCGGCTGGATTACATGGGGTGTTTTTGGCGCCGCTGTTTCGGGACTGCTGGCAGGAGTCATCATAGGCCAGTCAACGGAATACTACACTTCGGACGGCAACAAGCCGACACAGGGAATTGCAAAACAGGCAAATCAGGGTCCTGCCACATTAATTATTGAAGGAATGGCTGTTGGTATGGCTTCAACCTGGATTCCTGTCGTGACCATTGTGGTTGGCATTATTGCTGCCTATGGATTTTCCGGCGGTTTCCACAATTTTGCAATGGGTGTTTATGGTATTGGTTTTGCTGCTGTCGGAATGCTTTCAACACTTGGAATAACTCTCGCAACCGATGCATTCGGACCTATAGCCGACAATGCGGGCGGTAATGCGGAAATGTCGGAACTTCCCAAGGAAGTCAGGGAAAGGACAGATGCTCTTGACGGACTGGGTAATACTACTGCAGCAACCGGAAAAGGATTTGCTATCGGATCTGCTGCTCTTACAGCCCTTGCGCTGATTGCAGCTTATATGGAAGAGGTGAGACTGTGGCTCGGCAGACTTATTGACAAAGCTCCTGAGGGATTCAAGCAGATAGGCGATACTCTCTTTTACAAATCCATTGTTCCACAGGTACAGGACGGCCAGGTGGCAGTCCACATAGGAACTGCTTCCATAAGGGATTTTACAAGTGCATATGATATCACCCTGCTTAATCCTATTGTTTTGGGCGGTATTTTTATCGGTGCAATGATGGCATTCCTGTTCAGTTCAATGAGCATGAAGGCTGTGGGTCGTGCCGCCGGTAACATGGTTGAGGAAGTCAGGCGTCAGTTCCGCGAAATACCGGGCATTCTGGATGGAACAGGAAAGCCCGACTATGCACGCTGTGTTGCAATATCAACTGCAGGGGCACAGAGGGAAATGATTTTACCCTCATTGATGGCAATAGCCGTTCCGCTGATTATCGGAGTTCTTTTCGGGGTGGCAGGTGTTGTTGGTCTTCTTGGAGGCGGTCTGAGTGCAGGATTTGTTCTGGCAATCATGCTTAACAATGCAGGTGGTGCATGGGATAATGCCAAGAAATTCATCGAAAGAGGCAACCACGGAGGAAAAAACAGCGAAGCTCATAAAGCATCGGTTGTGGGTGATACCGTTGGTGATCCCTTCAAGGACACATCGGGACCTGCCCTTAATATTCTCATCAAGCTGATGTCAATGGTTTCTGTTGTTCTTGCCGGCCTTACAGTTGCATGGAGCTTAATTGGCTGATCTGTTGAGTTTATAATATATAAAAAGGCTGTTCCGTTCCGGGACAGCTTTTTTATGTCACGGATGCCCGTTGTTATTTCACGGATACCCGTTGTTATTTCACGGATACCCGTTGTTATTTCACGGATACCCGTTGGTATTTCACCTGTATGGGCAGATATTTCCCCGGAACCGGCATGAGTTCAGATTGAACATTAATTCATACTTTTGAAAAAACGATTTGGTATGATCCTGCCGTCCATTACAGATATCAGGAGTGCTCATGAGCGGATAAAGCCATTTATCCACCGGACTCCCGTTATGACATCGCTTCAGTTAAACAGGATGTTTGACTGTGATCTCTTTTTCAAGTGTGAGAATTTCCAGAAGGTGGGAGCTTTTAAATTCAGGGGAGCAATGAATGCGGTAAGGCTTCTGTCTGATGAGGAAAAAAGGAAAGGTGTTGTAACCCATTCATCGGGTAATCATGCCGCAGCTCTTGCCCTGGCGGCAGCCATGAACGGTGTAAAGGCATATATAGTAATGCCTGAAACAGCGCCGGAAGTGAAAAAAAACGCAGTTGCAGGATACGGGGCGGAGATCACCTTCTGTGAGCCCACGCTTGAAGCGCGTGAAAATACTGCGCGGATCATAGTAGAAAAAACCGGGGCAGCAATGATTCATCCCTATGATAATTTTAATGTTATATGCGGACAGGGTACTGCTGCTCTCGAACTGATGAATGAAATCAGTGACCTTGATATTATTGTTGCACCGGTAGGGGGAGGCGGACTGATGAGTGGTACATCCACGGCTGCCAGGGCTCTTGGGAAAAATATTAAAATAGCAGCTGCGGAACCCCTGAATGCTAATGATGCATGGAAATCATTCACCACCGGTGTTCTCTGTCCTTCAGTCGATCCGCAAACCATAGCTGACGGCCTGCTTACTTCGCTGAGTGAACTCACTTTTTCAATAATCCGGAATAATGTTGATCAGATCCTTACCGTAAGCGAGGAAGCCATAATGGAATGTATGATGCTGATATGGGAGAGGATGAAGATAATCGCTGAACCCTCAGCCGCAACAGTGCTTGCAGCCGTAAAAGAAAACCCGGGATTCTTCAAAGGGAAAAGAACAGGTCTTATAATCAGCGGAGGGAATGTTGATTTCCGGTCTCTTATCGGGAAAGTGTGAAATATCCGATAACAGGATAGTGGTCAGAATATCTTATCTTTATGATATCGAAATGTTTACATTTAAAAGCATTGTCATAGAAGATATAATCTATCCTGTTGGCCGGGTAATTTCCCCTGTAGGTAAAACCTGCACCGTATCCCGAACTGACAAATGCATCACCAAGCCCTTTCCGGATCTTTGTATAGGTATATGAGACGGGGGTGTCATTGAAATCTCCCGCGACAATAACCGGGTATGCCGACAGGTTGATTTGTCCTTTCAGCAGCTCAGCCTGCTGTGCTCTCCTGACAAAGCCGTTTTTAAGACTGAGAGACAAATTTTTCATGTCACCGAGAGTCTTTCCTTCTTCCTGCTGAATTATTTCCTCGATGAAGGATTTCTCCATGCTTTTCAGGCCGAATGAATGAAGGTGGTTGTTGAAGATCCTGAATGTGTCATTGCTGATGATCACGTCAGTAAAAATGGTCAGGGCCGGTGAGTGCGGATGAATGATCTCACCCCTTCCTGCCACGGGAAACCTGCTGAATGTGACAACTCCGTAAAACCTGTTTCGGCCACTTCCGATAACTTTCAGATGAGACTGATACCTGTTGCCCAGGTAATTCCTTATCTCCTTCACCTTCTGAGCAGGGTTTCCCCGGCCGTAGAATTCCTGCAGGCATATAATATCCGGTTCCTCCTTTTTCAGGAATTCAAGTACTTCTTTTTCCGACTCCTTATTTTTTTTCTCAAAGGCATTAAAGAGTCTGATATTGTAACTCAGCACCTTGAAGGTCCCCGTCGTATCGCTGTCCGGTTTTGAAAGCCTCAGGTAGTTTGTCAGATGAACATAGCCGACCGCAATGATAATCACAGATATAAGGGCTTCATATTTCAGAAGTACTGCCCAGGTTAATGCCATCAGGATATTTGCAAGGAGCAGGTAGGGATATGCAAGGCCAAAGAGGGCCGGCAGTGCAAATCTGGCAGGACTGATATGAACTGCCAGGTAGGAAAGAAGAAGTGTGAATGCAAAAATCAGATTCACACTGAGGAGGGTCTTATAGATTACTTTTCTCAAATTTAAGCCTGATATGTTTATCAGTTTTTCTTCTGGCTTTCACTGAACAGTGTGTCTTTTTCTTCTTTCGTCAGACTGTCGTAACCGCCTTTGGAAATCTTGTCAAGAATCATATTGATTATTTCCTGCTTTTCGGTTTTAATCCTGTTGTATTCATAATCGGTTTTCGGTTTTTTATGGATGACTTTCATTCTCTTTGGCGCTTTCTTTTTCTTTGGTGTTTTGAAAACTGTGCTGAGAAAATCAATTATTTTGTTGATTCCCCTGCCGGCATCCCTTCCTTTCCTGAGATTAACCGAATAAAAATACCCGAACAGGGCTCCTCCGATATGGGCAAGCTTGCCTCCGGAATTTACCGAGAAATCCACAAATGAAGTCAGAATAAAAATCACAAGGGCAACATAGATTATTTTTACCCTTCCGATCAGAAGAAGGCGGATTGAATAATTGGGCACATAAGCTGCTACTGCAATCACAATTGCCATTACCGAGGCAGATGCACCTATTGCGACCGATTCATGCACAATTTCCCGGAATGCGGGGAAGACATTAAATGATAAGATATATACAAGGGCCCCGCTTAATCCGCCAAGCAGATAAACCGCCACAAGCTTTCTCTGGTCGAGGAATTCAAGGAATATCCTTCCGAACCAGTAGAGCCAGAGCATATTGAATAAGATATGCCATATGTCCTTGTGTGTGAACATATATGTTATTACCGACCATGGTCTCAGAATAAGCCGGTCAAATGATGAGGGAACGGAGATCAGATCAATGGTTTTTGATGTGATTGACGGATTACTGAGAAGGAAGGACAGTATTGAAATGGCAGTAACAATGATAAACACTGCTACATTTATATAGATCAGCTTGTTGAGGTTGCTGCCTTTCCGGTAGGTGTGCCTGAGTTTATTAAGTATTCCCATCAGTATAATGTCTTGGTTGTTCTTCTCCAGTATCTGATAAGGATGTATCCGAAGAGCATTCCGCCCAGATGAGCTGCATGGGCGATATTGCTTCCGGGCTGGGAGAATGCCAGGTAGAGCTCTATCCCCCCGTAAGCCAGTACGAAGTATTTGGCCCTGATGGGTATTGGCGGGAAGAGAAGCATCAGTTGTGTGTTTGGAAAGAGAACACCGAATGCAAGCAATATCCCGAAGACTGCTCCGGAAGCCCCTACGGTCGGGGTATTAAGCAATACCTGCAGTTTCTGCATGCCGGGATCGGAAAATACCCTGTTTCTTGATATCAATGAGGCACCTTCATTGATAACGGTATGTATCTGTTCCGGACTCAGGTTCTTGATCAGGCTGTTGTATTCCACGGCAATTACCGTTTCATGCACAAGTGCTGCCCCCAGGCCGCAAACCAGGTAATAGATCAGAAACCGTTTCGGTCCCCAGACATTCTCAAGGATCTGTCCGAACAGGAACAGTGCATACATATTGAAGAAGAGATGCCAGAAGCCTGCATGCATGAACATGTGTGTAAGGATTTGCAGAGGCTTGAAACTTTCTGATTTCGGAAAATAGAGGCCAAGCAGGCCGTTAAGATTAAAATTCAGTGTACTGCCAATGACCCAGACAGCCAAAAGCATTATTGCATTAATCATTATCAGGTTCCTGACCACTGTGGGCAACGCTAAAAATCCTCTGCCGAATCTGTTCATCAATCCTTTTTTAGTAAATCTGGCTTAAGAACCAGAAAGAGCTTCAAAGCTAATATTTCTGAATTAATCAGACAAATTGCCGGACATACTATCTGAATTTTCTGTCGAGTTCTTCAATCGGAATAATGTTTATCACAGCTTTCCCCCCGGGTGAATAGTTGTGTGAAGGACAAGCGAAAAGGTTGTCAAAAAGATCTTCCATCTCGTTTTGAACCAATATCTTTCCATAGGGAATGGCTGAAGCTGAAGCCATTGCCGAAGCCAGTTTCTCACCTGCCCCGGAAACCGGGGTGGAAGGAGCATTTTTGTATTCCGCTATCAGTATATCAAGCATTTCCTTCGGGTCAGTGTTAACTGCAGCTGAAGGTCGTCCCTTAATTATTATCCTGTTTTTTTCCCTGAACTGAATAACAAAACCAAGATATTTCAGATCTGTCTCGATTTCCCTGAGCAGGCTGTAATCCACGGGATCAATGTCAATTGGCATCGGGAACAGCTCAGTCTGGCTTACCGGGGAATGATTCTTCAGGCTCTCCATGTAACGGTCATACAGTACCCGTTCATGTGCTCTTTTCTGGTCAATCAGCATTAGTCCGGACTTTACAGGACAAACAATGTATTTGCCTTTCAGCTGGAAAAATTTCCTCCCGCTGTCTCCGGTACTTCCGGGTATTACGGAATTTCCGCCGGTCTGGCCGTCTGCCTGGTAAAGCTTTTCCCAGTTTGTGACATTCTCCCTGTCGAATCTTGTGATAAAATCAGGTTTCCGTTGGAGATGGTCCTCATTTTCAAAGGGATTAAAAAGGGGATTTATGGGGATAAGAGGTTTTTCCGGAACAGGTGATGAAGAAGTTCTTACAGGTATGTCTACCAGCACCTCATTGTCGAAATCTATTGACGGAGCGATGTTGAACCTGCCGAGAGCCTCCCTGACGGATGCCATGAGAATTTGCCAGACAGCACGTTCATTCTCGAACTTTATTTCGGTTTTTGTAGGATGGATATTGACATCAATTGTTTCCGGATCGGTATCCATGAAGATAAAATAGGATGGGATTGTTTCTGAGGGAACGATTTTCTGATATGCTTCCATGACGGCTTTGTGGAAATAGGGATGCTTCATGAAGCGATTGTTTACAAAAAAGAACTGATCCCTGCAGGAGCGGCGTGCAAATTCCGGCTTGGTTATAAAACCTTTTATGGTCACAATGGTGGTGTCGGTTTCCAGGGGAATAAGTTCCCGGTTGATCTGCCTGCCAAGTATGCCTATTATCCTCTGACGGTGATTCGCCGGTGGAAGGTTATATACTTCCGAATCGTTGTGCAGGAGCGTGAATCTTATACCGGGATGAGTAAGTGCAACTTTCTGAAATTCAATAATAATATTTCTCATTTCAGTATTATCCGATTTCAGGAATTTTCTCCTTGCCGGGATATTATAGAAAAGATTTTTCACGGAGAAGTTTGAGCCCTTCGGACAGCTGCAGGGTTCCTGGGTTTCAACCTTCGATCCGTTTATTGCGATCAGTGTCCCAAGCTCCTCATCCTCCCTGCGGGTCTTCAGTTCCACCATAGCCACGGCAGCTATTGATGCAAGAGCTTCTCCGCGGAACCCTTTTGTCCTGATACTGAACAGATCATTTGCTGATAATATTTTTGAAGTGGCATGCCTTTCAAATGAGAGTCTGGCATCAGTTTCCGACATACCGCTTCCATCATCCGTTACCCTGATAAGAGTTTTCCCGGCATCCCTAATAATCACGTTTATGGCAGAGGCTCCGGCATCAACGGCATTCTCCATGAGTTCCTTGACCACTGAGGCAGGTCTCTGAATAACTTCTCCGGCAGCAATCTGATTGGCAACAGAGTCGGGCAGTAATTTTATTATATCCGGCATCAGTACTTAAATTGATACAATAAGACAGGAAGGGTCATAACTTTCCATGATATCAGCAAATATATCAATAATTGCCGGATAGCTTTTTATTCATAAACAGAAGAAGATTACCGGAATTGTTTAAGGATACTTATCTTTGGAAAAAAATACAGGAGAAATGAAAAAAGTACTGTTTGGATCAGTTCTGTTGTTTCCGCTAGTGTTTTCGCTTTGTTCCTGCAGGTCAGAAAAGGGGACACTGAATGTAATGACGTTCAATATCAGGTATGACAATCCGCGCGACAGTGCCAATGCCTGGACGAACAGAATACCGGTTGTATGCGATTTCCTGGATGCTGAAAAGCCGGACCTGATAGGTATGCAGGAAGTCCTTTACCAGCAATTCAATGTGCTTGATTCGGCATTGAGCGATTACGGTTCAGTAGGAGTCGGCAGGACCGATGGCTTAAAAGCAGGAGAAATGAATCCTGTCTTTTACAGGAAGGAAAGGTTTGAACTTATCAGAACAAAAACCTTCTGGCTTTCCGAAACTCCCGAAGTTGCCGGATCAATGGCCTGGGGAGCAGGATTGCCGCGGATAGTGACCTGGGTTGAGCTGGCAGATAAGGAAAATGACCGTCATTTTTATTTCTTTAACACCCATTTTGCACATGATTCGGATTCTGCAAGAACAAGGAGTGCACATCTTCTTCTTGAAAAAGCTGACAGCATTGCCGGGGACTTCCCTTTCATCATAACGGGAGATCTGAACATGCTTCCCGAAAGTGAAGGATATTCGGTGCTGACCGGACCATTTGAAAGTGTTCCCCTGCTGAGGGATTCATACGAGATATCGAAAAAGACTCCGGAAGGACCGGTATACACCTTCAATGGTTTCCGTGACAGGCCCGGATCGGGAAGAATTGATTTTGTTTTGATCAGGGATGGCATGAAGGCTCTTGAACACAGAACAGTGATCAAAAAGGCCAATGGTGTTTTCATATCAGATCACTGGCCCGTTATTGCAACGGTGTCATTCTGACAATATACCCGGATAACCTGCTCTGCTGCTGTTTCGGGTAAAGACGGCCGCAGTTATTTCAATCTGCCCTGCTGCTGTTCCCGGCAAAACCGTCACTGTTCTTTCAGCAGCATCCTTTTATTATGCTCTTTTAAACGGAAGTACCGGGATTTTGCTGCATTGATGATCGTTATGCGGTTTTCCTGTATCTCCTTACAGCAAAGCCTGTAAACAGGATCGCCAGGACTGTCATAGATACTATTTCCCTGCTTATATCACTAAAGCCTGAGCCCTTGAGCATGATCATACGGTTTATCCGTATCAGGTAAGCCATGGGATTGACCAGGTTGAATTTTATTGCCCACTCCGGCATACTTTCAAAGGGAGTGAATATTCCGCTCATGAGTATAAAAATCATCATAAAGAAGAAGGCAACAAACATGAACTGTTGCTGGCTTGATGAGAAAGTTGAAATAAACAGTGCGATTCCGAGAACAGCTACCATAAAGATTGCCGCACAGAGAAAGAACAATACTATGCTTCCCTCGAATGGTATGCCGAAGATGAGTCTTCCAAGAGCCAGACCGAGAGCCAGGTCGACAAGACCGATAATGATGAAGGGTACCATTTTTGCCGTAATGAACTGATATTTCCTTATCGGCGTTACATTTATCTGTTCAATGGTGCCTGCCTCTTTCTCCTTTACAAGATTAAGTCCGGCAAGAAGAAATCCGATGGCGGTCACAAGTATCGCGAGTATGCCCGGGAGCATGTAATAACTGTAGACCAGCTTTTCATTATACCAGTACCTGTTTGTAATGTCAATACGGGGAATAATTCCTGCAGCAGCCATGCTTCCCGGATTTTCCACAAGGATGTTCACGTTGTAATCGCGTATGATACTGTTGAGATAAGCCCAGGAGAGCTGTGCCGTTGTTGCATTGATGGCATTGACTGATGCAAGTACGGCAGCCGGTCTTTCGTTTCCGATATCTCTGCCGAAGCCCCCGGGTATGTGTAAAATCACATCGTATCTGTTTTTGTGAAGCAGACTTCGGGCTTCCTCTTCAGAAAATGTTGAATGGCTGATCCTGAAAAATGAAGAACCTCCAAGCTGATTTATCAGTCTCCTGGAATCTGAGCTCATGTCCATGTCAATGACACAGAGCTTAATTTCCTTGATCTCAAATGTCACAGCCGGAACGAGTATGAGCATCTGCACCAGGGGAACCGCAAAAATCGCCTTGCCGATGAATCTGTCACGGAAAATCTGCAGGAATTCTTTTCTTATAAGATATAATATAGTTCTCATCTTTAATATAATCAGTCATAGTGTACTGTTTCCCGTACGCCGGGGCTGCTTTCTGTCTGCCGGTCTGGTTTCCGTTATTCCAGTCTGACTTTAAAATTTCTTATACTCAGACCCAGAAAAAATACGGTCATCAGTGTAAGTATCAGTGTCTCTTTCCATACATAGAGAAATCCCGTACCTTTAATCATTATGTTCTTTATTATTACAATAAAATATCGCGGAGGCAGTACCGATGCTACCACATCATAGATTTTTGGCATGTTTTCAATAGGGAAGATAAATCCCGACAACAGGATTGCAGGGAGCATTAGACCGATCAGTGAAATGAAGATTGCCTGCTGCATGTTTGCGGCTACCGTGGAGATGAGTATCCCCAGGGAAAGGCTCATAAGTATGTACAGCATGCTTTCGGCGAGAAGGAGTATCAGACTGCCTTTGACTGACAGGTCGAATACCAGCCATGAAAGCAGTAATATCACGATAACATTGATGAATGAAAGAAGGAAATAGGGCATTACCTTTCCGATGATTATCTGTGACGGTTTCAGGGGCGATACAAGAAGCACTTCCATTGTTCCGAATTCTTTTTCGCGGGCTATGGTGATTGAGGTCATCAGGGCGCAGATGAGAATAAGAATCAGGGTTACCACACCCGGGACGAACATGAAATGACTTTTCAGTCCGGGATTGTAGAACATTCTGACTTCGGGACTTACCAGCATGGTGCCCGGCTTGCCTGAATCAGTATGTTCCCGGCTGAAATCCGAAATGATTGCACTTGCATAACCGGTGATGAGGGTAGCCGTATTTGGTTCAGTGCCATCAGCAATTATGCTGATTGCAGCCCTTCCCTCACTTACAAGGCTGCGTCCGAAATTTGCAGGAAAGATAATGACTGCTTTTGCTCTGCCGCTTTTCATGATTTCATCTGTTTCCTCATAGGAAGAGAGATCAGCAGTTTTCCGGAAGAACCCCGAGGAACATATCCTGTCAGTTATTCCGGCAGTGATTTCATCCTTTGAGAAATCGAGAAAAGCTATTCCGGCGTTTTTTATGTCAGTGCTTACAACAAATCCGAATATCAGGATCTGTGCGACAGGTATTCCAAAAAGAATCACCAGTGTACGGAAATCCCTGAAAATATGCAGGAATTCCTTATGGACAAATCCAAAAAATCTCTTCATTTATTGTTGTGTTCAGTATCATTTTCAAAATGTCTTTTCTTTTTCCTGTCTTCCATTCCTGTCTTCCGTTCAGGTTTTTTTTCCTCCTTCCATTTCTGTCTTCCTCCCATGCCTTTCTTTCATGCCTTCCTCTCATGTTCTCCATTCCTGCCTTTCTTTCAAGTGACTGCAGGACATGCGTAGTCATGCAGATCAGTTATCCCGGATTATCTCAGCGGAAGATCGTGCAATTCTTACAAACACTTCGTCAATAGAAGAAGCATTATATTGTTTCTTAAGGTTTTCCGGTGTGTCCAGGGCAACAATCCTGCCTTCATTCATTATTGAAATACGGTCGCAGTATTCGGCTTCATCCATGTAGTGAGTGGTAACAAAAACTGTAATTCCTTTCCCGGCTGATTCATAGATCAGTTCCCAGAACTGCCGTCTGGTTAGCGGATCGACTCCTCCGGTGGGCTCATCCAGAAATACAATTTTGGGATCGTGCAGGACAGCCACTGAAAAAGCCAGCTTCTGTTTTAATCCCAACGGAAGGGATGTAATAAGTTTGTCACCATATTCCTCAAAGCTGAGTCTTTTGAGAAGATTTCCGGTTTTCTCCAGGATAATCTTTTTCCGCAGACCGTAAATACCTCCGAAAAGCATGATGTTCTCCCTGACGGTAAGGTCTTCATACAACGAAAATTTCTGACACATATAGCCTATGTTCCTCTTTATCTGCTCTGCTTCATTTTTTGCATCAAAGCCTGCAACTTTTACGCTTCCGGATGTTGGTTGTGACAAACCGGACAATATCCGGAGAGTGGTTGTCTTGCCGGCTCCGTTTGCACCCAGGAAGCCGAAGATCTCACCCGTGTACACTTCGAAACTAAGATTGTGGTTGGCAGTGAAGTTTCCGAACCTTTTCACCAGATCCCTGACAGATATTACCGGAGTGTTTTTCATGCTTCTATGAAGATTTCTATTGCTTTTCCATTAATTCGAGGAAGCTGTCCTCAATTCCTGCCTTTGTTTCAGTTATGCTTACATCGCCTAATTCCATACTGCTCAGGTATCCTTCCAGGGAAGGGTCAAAATTATTTTCCCTGAAAGTCAGGTGGACTGAATCGCCGAAAGGGTAGACTGTATGTGTTCCCGGAAAATTTCTCAGGGCGATCAGCAGTTTATACTTTTCAGAAGATTTCACACTGAAAAGCTTTCTGCTGAATTTTTCCCGTATCTTATCAGGGCTGTCTGCCGACATAAGCTGTCCTTTCTGGATAAGAGCCACCCTGTTGCATTTCATTGCCTCATCCATGTAGGGAGTGGAAACAATGATTGTAATATTCTCTCTTCTGAGTCGGGCCAGCATTTCCCAGAATTCAAAGCGTGAAACGGCGTCAACACCCGTAGTCGGTTCATCCAGTACCAGAAGCCGTGGTTTGTGTATAAGGGCGCAGGATAAAGCCAGTTTTTGCTTCATTCCTCCGGAGAGTTTCCCTGCGAGTCTTTTTCTGAAAGGTTCGATGTGTGAATAGATATCCCGTATGAAATCATAGTTTTTACTTACTGTTGTTCCGTAAACAGTTGCATAGAAGTTCAGGTTCTCCTCAACTGTAAGATCCTGGTACAGACTGAAACGGCCCGGCATATAGCCGATATTTTTTCGTATTTCCCTGAAAGAGCTTATGGTGTCAAGTCCCATTACAGTCATTTTGCCTTCATCGGGAAGCAGAAGGGTAGTTATTATCCTGAAAAGAGTGGTCTTGCCGGCTCCGTCAGGACCGATGAAGCCGAATATCTCTCCCCGGGCAACTTCAAAAGAGACATCATCCAGAGCTTTCGTTTCCCCGTATCTCCTTACTATATTCCGTGCTTCAATAATCTTTTCCATGCTTTTTCAGAAAATTGCTTCACCCGGCATTCCGGCTTTCATTGTACCATCATTCCTTACTTCAATGATTACAGCATACACCAGTGTGACTCTCTCTTCCTTTGTCTGGATTATTCTGGGAGTGAATTCTGCCTTTTCCGAGATATAACTTATTCTTCCCGGAAAAGATTTATATCCTTTATTGCCATCATCGACCCTGACGGTGCAATCAGCACCGGTTCTGAGGGAGCCCAGCTGGCCTCCGCTGACATATACCTTCAGTTTTAATAATGACAGGTCGGCTATTTTAACCAATGGTCTGCCTGCCGTTGTTATTTCCCCTTCCTGGGAATATTTTTCGATAATGGTTCCCTTAAGCGGACTTTTGACACGGCTGCGGGAAAGCTGTTCTCCGAGTGTTGCCTTCTTAGTTTCAAAAACCGACAGTTCGGCTGCTACTGATACTTTCTGTGTATTATTCGAGGCGGCCTGTTTCTGCAGTACGGCAACCTGGCCTGTGAGATCATCATACTGCTTCTGTGTTGCCGCATCATTCTTCAGCATATTCGCGATACGGGAAATATTCACGTTCAGATTGGCTATCTGCTGACTGATTATATCGTTCTGGGCATTAATGGAAGCCATACGGGTACTGACACTTCTCATCCCGGCATCTATTTCTGCTTTCTGAAGATGGAAAAGCATGGTGTCAACAAGAGCTATCTCTTCATCTTTTTCAATATCGGAACCCTCTGTAAGCCCGAACCGGAGGATGCGCCCGTTGGTTTCCGCCGATACAATCACTTCAGTTGCCTCAAAATTGCCATAGGCGTCGGCTTTACCGGAGTCATCCCTGCAGGCTGCAAGCATTAAAGTTGTAATGACTACAAATAACATAGTCCTCATAATGAATAGGTTTTAATTGTTTATTATCATTCGATCTCCTTTCCGCAAATATTGAAATATTCAACTCTGGCTGCGGCAAGACTTATTCTGTGGATTTCATAATTGATTACAGCCTGTTTTTCAGAATTGAGCTCATTCATGTATTCCGTGGCAGTTATTGTCCCGTTATCATACTGTGATCCTGCAGCAGCTGTGATACGTTTTCTTATTTCAATGAGTTCCGAATCGGTCTGAAGCAATGACTCCAGGCTTGAAATCTCAGACTGTTTTGCATCAAGAAGTCTTTTCAGCTTGTCTGTCAGATCATGTTTTCTGATATCTGTCAGATTTTGCTGTAGCAAAACGATCTGTTTCTCATTTTTTGACTTGTTCCAGTCCAGTATGTTCCATTTTATTCCTGCCCCCAGAATATAATACGGGGCAAATTCATTCCTGAAAAAATTGCTGCCGGGCGGATTTCCGTATCCGAAAGTGGCAAAACTGAATGCTTTTGGCATGCGGTTGCTTTGAATGAGTTGCATGGATATGTCAAGCTGATCCTTCCGGAGATCAAATATCAGCAATTCGGGACGTGCAAGTTCATCAGTCATTTCTTCACCCGTATGAGGCAGTACAAACTGAACCGATGAATCTATTTCACTTCCCGTCAGATCAGAAAGGATTTTCAGAAGGGACATTTTCCTGATACCGTTCCCGGTAAGCTCCTGTTCAATTTTGAGTTTTTCCGATGTAAGAACATCTATATCCGATTTCAGGATCATTCCGCTTTCTGCTGCCGAATTCAGTGAGGCAATTTTTCTGTTTATTATTTCCAGATAGTTTTGAAGTAACTCTTTCTGCCTGTCGAGAAGCAGCAAATTGAAATAATGACTGTTTATCTGTGCACGAATCTGATAGAGATCAGTCTCGTTCTGTTTTTCATTGATGTGAAAAGCGGCTTTTTCGAGGGCCCTGGCACTTTTAATAGTCCCCCCGTCATATATCATCTGGTTGATATCGAGTGTGATCCTGTATTGTTCATGGGGCATGGGTTTTATAAGATCTTCAATCCCCGGAAAGGGAAGTGAGGCAATTACATCAGCCATGTTAACCACCGATGAGTTGTATATAAAACTGCCGTTTGCATCCAGCACCGGCAGCCAGCCTTTTGCAAGGTTTTTATCCTTTTTATCGCGGATATTGTCGTAAACCGCTTTTTCGGCAGACAAGGGTGCTGAATCATATGCCTTTTCATAGCACTCCTTGAGTGTCATGATCTTCTGGGCCTCAACAGCCGTACTCCCTGTCAGGGCAATACACAGTAAAATGTATATCCTTTTCATGTCTTATGTTATTTCATCTCTTGTTTCCTGCATGCAGCTCTCGTTCCTTAAGCGGTCCGTCATTCACTTCCCGGTTCCCTGACGGCTGCTCCCGGCTTCCGGATAGCTGCTCCTTCGGGTTCCCTGACGGTTTCCCTTCAGGTTTTCTGGCGGCTGCTCCCGGTTCCCTGATAGCTGCTCCTTCGGGTTCAG
>CAZFVQ010000006.1:61636-120088 GCA_964522415.1 uncultured Rikenellaceae bacterium
GATAACAACTCCGGGCTTACGGTTCAGGATAACAACTCCGGGCTTACGGTTCAGGATAACAACTCCGGGCTTACGGTTCAGGGAAACCTCTTCTCAGTTTTTAATGGCTCTTATAACAAACTCTGCCGCATATTCTTTCCTTTTTTCGATAAAGTCGTCAAAATCGTATTTCTGTTTTTCGAATAAAGTCGTGATTATGTTTTTTGCGACAAAAGGAAATATGCTCAGTGCCGCAATGGAAGTCATCAGCTGCGGAAGTGATTCCGAAGTGATGTTGTATCTTTCAAGTTCCTCACTGTGCTGTGTTTCCAGAACTGTCCATATTTTCATGACATTTGTACTCTTCAGGAGCTTTTTGATCTTTGCAGGCTTGCGATTTATTTCATTAAAGATAAAAACAGGCAGCTGCTGATTATTATACAGAAAATCAATGTGCTCCCTGAAAAACAATCTGATCTTCTCCTCCAGGGAGAGGTTTTCATCAAATACAGGTATGAGTTTCTTTAAAATCCTGTCAGCAATATTTTCAAAGACAGCATTGAAAAGCCTTTCCTTGGTCCGGTAATAATAATGCAGAAGGGACTTGTTTATTCCGGCATGATCGGCAATATCCTGCATGCGGGCTCCCTCAAAGCCTTTTTTAATGAAAATCTCTGTGGCTGAATCGAAAATTTTCTCTTCTGTTAACTTGTCCTTTTCAGTCATTAATTTTAAGCATAGGGTTTAACCAATTAGACTAACCATAAAGATAAAATAAAAAGTTTAATCAGATGGTCAAAGATAAAACAAATAATTGGATGTATTACTATTCCCCTGAAAAAATTTTCTTTGATTCTGTCCGGAGAAGATGATCTGACCCTGAACCGGGAAGGGGGAAAAACAGCTAAGATTTTGCAGTAAATCAGAACGAAATAATTTGTGTCCTCAGCCGTTTTCAGAATACAATAATAATTACTTTTGCAGCATATAAGCCGATATATATTATGAAAAAGATACTTTATTCTTCACTTGCACTGACCCTGATGATGATCCTTCTGCAGGGCTGCAGGGAAAAGCCCTGGGGAGGGAATGATGATCCGGTCATACCCCGGGAAACGCTGTTAACCAACAAGTGGATAAAGGACAACATGACCGAGCTGTATTACTGGAACGATAAGATTCCCAAGGGGATTGATTATACCGTGGAGCCTGATCCCGAAATTTATTTTAATAAGCTGCTTTACAAGGATGAAGATAAATGGTCGGGTATTACCAATGATTATTCTTCTCTTAAGGCGGATCTTGAAGGCAAGCCGCTCACGATGGGATACCAGCCTGCTTTTTACCTTATAGCTGAGGATAAGGTCGTAATTGTTGTAAAATATGTTTATCCGGGTTCGGCAGCAGCTGACGAGGGACTGAAAAGGGGAGACATTATCCTGTCGATCGACGACACCCGGATGGACAGGTCAAATTACTATGACCTGTATTCGGGTGATAATTACACGGTACAGCTGGGCCGCCTGGAGGGGCAATCCCTTATTCCGACGGGAGAGTCAAAGTCCCTGCAGGCAAGAGTCACCATTACGGATCCGCTCATTTATCATTCTGTCATCGATGTGGACGGGCACAAGATAGGCTATCTTGTCTATGTGGAATTTATTGCCGGCGAAAGCAGTGAATTCCTGCTGGAAATGGATAATATCCTGAATGACTTCAAAACTGCAGGTGTTACAGACCTGGTTGTTGATCTGCGTTACAATCCCGGCGGGGAAATCAGTGCAGCCGTTCATCTGGCTTCCGAAATAGCACCCTGGATGGTGACAAGTGGCGGGAACATACTTATAACATTGAAATACAACAAGGATCTGGATGCATTCCTGAGAAGTGACATCCGTCAGTATGGCAGCTATCTTGACTACAAATTCAAAACAACATCTGCCAATCTGGATCTTGCCCGTGTTTATTTCCTGACCACTTCAGGCTCTGCTTCGGCAAGTGAACTGGTGATAACCGGACTGGATCCCTATATGGATGTAATTAAGATTGGTGAATCTACACATGGCAAATATACGGGTGCCTGGGTGATACCGGACGACAATGAAAAATGGGCAATTACACCTATTGTATCCAAATATTCAAATAATGACGGCTTTACCGATTTTGTGAACGGACTGCAGCCGGATTATGAAGTTAAAGACGATCTGTTTGATGCAGTTCCGTTCGGTGACACCACCGATCCCATGCTTGCCAAAGCCATTGATCTGGCCACAGGAAAGGAGTATACACCCAAGAGCATGAGAAAAAGAGAAATCATAAAATATCCGGAATTAGTGCCTGAGCAGATGAAGCTGAAATCAAATCTGATTTTACCGGGAGGTGAAATAAATCAGGACATAAAATAAATCAATAATCCCTGAGAAGGCAGTGTCTGTGATCACAAGGGCCTGTGTCTTATCCTCAGACTGTTGGTGACAACACTCACTGAGCTGAGAGCCATTGCGGCTCCGGCTATCATCGGGTTCAGGAGGAATCCGGTGAAAGGATATAGTATTCCTGCAGCTATCGGTATTCCGATTATATTATAAATAAATGCCCAGAAAAGATTCTGTTTTATCGTTCTGACAGTCTGTCTCGATAATCTGATTGCCTGAGGGATGCGGGTCAGATCCGATGAAACGATAGTCATTTTGGCAACATCCATTGCAATGTCTGAACCTTTTCCCATCGCTATGCCTACGTCGGATCTGGCCAGAGCCTGTGAATCGTTGATTCCGTCACCTGCCATGGCTGTTACCTTACCCTGTTTCTGAAGCTGAGTGATGAAATCATCCTTGTCCTGGGGAAGAGCCTCAGCCATGAAACTGTCAATTCCTGCTTCTGCGGCCATTACAGCAGCAGCATGCCGGTTGTCTCCCGTTACCATATGAACCTCGACACCCATCTGATGCAGCTGCCTTATTGCTTCAGCAGAAGATTCCCTGATTCTGTCGGATACGGCAAATGCACAAAAAACCTGTTCCGAATCAGAGAAGTAGGATACTGTCTTTGCCTCATTTTCCCACTGTGTGGATGCTTCAAGTATCTCTTCATCAATTGAAATATTTTTTTCAGTCATCAGGGATCTGTTCCCCACATAAAAAGTATTGTCTTCAATAATCGCCCTGACGCCTCTGCCGGTGATGGCATCAAGACTGAGCGGAACGGTATTGCCCTTTATTCCGTTATTTTCAAGGAATTCAACCAGTGGTTCCGCAAGAGGATGATCATTGTTTTTCTGGATGGAATACAGGATTTTTCCATATACATCTTCAGATGTATTATTTCTCCACAGCAGATTCTTTACTGCCGGTTCGCCGAGTGTTATCGTGCCGGTTTTGTCAAGCACCAGTGCTTTGATCCTGTGTGCTGTTTCCAGACTCTCTGCATCCCTGATCAGGATTCCGTGATCGGCACCTTTGCCGATACCTGTCATGATTGCTGTAGGGGTTGCAAGTCCGAGTGCGCATGGACAGGCAATGATGAGGACAGTAACAACTGCCAGGAGACTGTGGGTGAGAGCATCTTCACCTCCGGCCAGCAGCCATACAATTCCGCTCAGGAGTGCAACGGTGATGACAACCGGTACAAAGACAGCCGCAACCCTGTCAACAAGTTTCTGTACGGGAGCCTTGCTTCCCTGTGCCTCCCTGACCATTTTTATGATCTGGGAAAGAAGTGTTTCATCCCCCACCTTATCTGCCCTGAAATGAAATGTGCCTTTCTGGTTTATCGTTCCGGCAAAGACCTTGTCCTGTACTGTTTTTTCAACTGCCAGAGGTTCTCCCGTAAGCATGCTTTCATCCACGAATGATCTTCCTGACACGAGTGTGCCGTCAACGGGAACACTGTTTCCCGGTTTCACAAGCAGAATGTCACCCCTGTTGACTTCGGTCACGGGAATACTGTCCTGACTGCCATCGGACCTGATGATAGTCACTGTTTTTGTCTGCAGGCCGAGAAGCTTTTTCAGTGCCGATGAAGTATTGGCCTTGGCTTTTTCTTCAAGAAATCTTCCGAGAAGGATAAAGGATATGATTACTGCTGATGCCTCAAAATAAACATGGTCCGATATCCCCTTCTGCCTGACCAGGTCCGGCAAAATTGTGATAACCGAGCTGTACAGGTATGCAATCCCGGTACTCAGGGCAACAAGGGTATCCATATTGGCAGAGCGGTGCTTCAGCTGTTTTACTGCTCCGGAGAAAAACTGTCTTCCGAACCAGAAGACCACCGGAGTGGCAAGTGCCATCATAATGTAATTTGCATACGGGATGTTCATGAAGAACATGGCAATGACAAAAAGAGGAGCACTCAGCAGGGCGGCACCGGTGAAGTTCCTGCGGGTTTTTATCAGGAAGTCATGATGTGCCTGTTCTCTAAGGTTCTGACTGTCTGTTTCTTCTGTCATTATGTCATAGCCGATGGATCTCACTCCCTTGCGGATATCCTGTGCCGTGATGTCTTCCGGATTGAATTCCACCCTGAGAGAGGCATCGGCAAAATTGACAGATGCATTGATTATTCCCGGAAGATTCTTTACAAATGATTCCGTTCTTGCTGCGCATGATGCGCAGGATAATCCTGTTACCGGATATGTTTTTGATATATATTTACTTGCTGCCATTTTATGTTATCGTTTCCGCTCCTTCCGTTGAATCAGCCTGCCGGAACAGCCAGGCTTATTTTTTACATACAATAAACATTTGAGCGGCTTATTTGTTGAAAAATTGAAAAAAAACCAGATACATTTGCAATAAATGATCGTTCATGCAGAAGAATTTCAATTTAAAAAACTGTAATTCTTCAGTCAGCAGATAAAGATAATACAATTAACATTGAGGATATCTGTTTTTACGGATAGCCGGAATAAAAATCGGAAAAAATGAAATGGCAGGGCAGAGAGCGCAGTGAAAATGTTGAAGACCGCAGGGGAATGGGCACAGGTGGCCGGATGGCTGTAGGCGGGGGTATTGGGACGGTTCTTATTGTTCTTATTGTATTGTTAATGGGAGGAGATCCCTCGGCACTTCTTGATGATCCGGGAATGATGACCCGGACGGAGCAGTATGCACCTTCTGCAGAAGAGGAGGATCTGGCTTACTTTGTGAGTGTTGTTCTGAAAGATACTGAAACGGTATGGGATGAGATATTCCGGAAGTCAGGACGCACATACAGGCAGCCCGGGCTTGTACTCTTCAGCGGCCAGGTGGAATCCGCCTGTGGCTATGCAAGTGCATCCAGCGGTCCCTTCTATTGCCCGGGTGATGAAAAAGTATATATCGACCTGAATTTCTTTTCGGAACTTCAGAACAGGCTTGGTGCCCACGGAGATTTCGCCATTGCCTATGTGATTGCTCACGAAATAGGGCATCATGTTCAGAATCTGCTGGGTATTCTTGATCAGGTAAACTCACAGAGAGCCAGACTGAGCCAGGTTCAGGCCAATAAGCTTCTGGTAAGGCTTGAGCTGCAGGCAGATTTTCTTTCCGGTGTGTGGGCGCATCATGCCGACAGAATGCTCAATACGCTGGAGACAGGAGATGCCGGGGAGGCAATGAATGCTGCTGCATCCGCAGGGGATGATGTTCTGCAGAAAAAATACCAGGGACGTGTTTATCCCGATTCATTTACACACGGAACAGCTGCACAGCGAAAGGAATGGTTCAGAAAAGGATTCCAGTCGGGAGACCCTGGACAGGGAGATACCTTCACTGCGGATCTCTGACCGGATACAGCATGATATGTGTAAATAATATTGCCTGAACTTCCGTGATCTGTCAGCTGCGGTTTCCTTACCGCAGATTACCTGTTGCCGGCTTCCCTGTCGGCATCGGCTATCATCTTTTCATTTGCAGTGATCAGAAATTCCACCCGCCGGTTCTGTGCGCGGCCATCTTCGGTGTCATTATCATATTTCGGCATGGTCAGTCCGAAACCCTTTATTGTCATACGTTCATTACTGATTCCCTGTTGTGCAAGATAGCCGGATACTGTCGAAGCACGATTTTCAGAAAGTGTCTGATTGTATGCCTTGCTTCCCTTGTTGTCAGTATGTCCCTGAAGTTCAATATCTGTATCTGGATAGGTTTCAAGGACCGTAACAAGCTTGTCGAGATTGCTTTTTGCTTCAGAGGAAAGCTCCGACTTGTCAAATGCAAACAGGATATTGCTGCTGAATTCAACAACAATGCCTTCTCCAACCCTTTCCACCTTTGCATCAGGAACCTGATTCCGTATCTCCTCAGCCTGTTTGTCCATCTTGTTTCCGATAATTGCACCGGTAGTTCCTCCAACGGCAGCACCGACAACAGTCCCCAGTGCTGTATTCCCGGATATCTTACCTATCACAGCACCTATTGTGCCGCCGGCAGCGGTTCCGATAGCAGCTCCCTTCTGAGCTTTATTCATTGAAGCACAACCTGAAATGATCAGGGATGCCCCTGCAAGTACCATTAAACCGTTTCTTAGTTTTTTCATAATTGTGATTTTGATATTTAATTAACTATCTGTAATTTAGTTTGTTATTTATAGTTGCCAGTTCCCTTGAGTCAATGGCAGCCATCAGAAAACCGGCAGCAGAATTTCCCCTCTTCTTCCCCTCTTCATGATCTTACGGCAGACTGACAGAATGACCATATTCCCATTGCATTGCAAAAGCTCAAAAGGCTTCAAAAATTATGCAAATTTAGTAAATTTAGTGATACGCCTTAAAATCCAAAGAGTTTTATGTAAATTTATACCTGACCAGTATCGCCGGGACTGATGGCTTCTTCGGCTGCGCTTCTGACATCTGATTTCCGTTGCGCTTTTGTCATCAGTTTCCCCTTGCGGTTTTGTCATCTGCTTTCCGCTGTGGGGAAGCATTACCTGATATTTAACATGGTTTATATAAGTATTTTATTATAGTATTGTTACAAAATTGACTGATATGAATAATGCTGTTTTTAGTTTCGGGCAACCGCAAAATGAGCCGGTATTATCTTATCTGCCGGGCAGTGATGAAAGGAAACTTCTTGAAGAGGAACTGAATCTTCAAAGCAATAATGTAATCGATATTCCCCTGATAATCGGCGGGAAAGAGATACGTACGGGGAAAATGGGCAGGATTGTCAATCCCTGTGATCACGGGAATCTTCTTGCAAATTATCATATGGCAACTGAAAATGAAGTCAGGCTGGCCATAAATGCCGCACTTGAAGCAAGAGAGGAATGGCTGGAACTGCCTTGGATTGACAGGGCTGCAATAATGTCAAAGGCTGCGGAGCTGATTTCAAAAAAATACAGATACAGGCTCAATGCCGCCACAATGCTTGGACAGGGGAAAAATGCCTATCAGGCTGAAATTGATTCAGCATGTGAAATGATTGATTTTCTGCGCTTCAATAATTATTTTGCCACTCTGATATTTCACGGACAGCCTCTGTCGGAAGATCATTCCATGAACCGGATTGAATATCGTCCTCTGGAAGGTTTTGTCTATACGATCACTCCCTTCAATTTCACGGCAATAGCATCCAACCTGAACAACAGTGTCGCGCTGATGGGAAATACCACTGTATGGAAACCGGCATCAACTTCGGTATTGTCAAATTATTACCTGATGGAAGTAATGAAGGAAGCAGGACTGCCGGACGGAGTTATAAATTTCGTTCCGGGTCCGGGTTCACTGATAAGCAATGTGGTTTTCGGACACAGGGATCTGGCAGGAATTCATTTCACCGGATCAGGCAATACCTTTATCAGGCTGTGGAAGCAGATTTCGGACAATCTCTCCGTGTATCGCTCCTTCCCGAGAATTGTTGGTGAGACAGGCGGCAAAAATTTTATTGTTGCTCACGGCTCCGCGGATCCCCTTGCCCTGGCAACGGCTGTTGTAAGAGGTGCTTTCGAATACCAGGGACAGAAATGTTCCGCTGCTTCCAGAGCCTATATTCCCCGGTCGCTGTGGGAGGAAACATCGGAACACATATTTAAAATGATATCCGATATCAGGATTGGTGATGTGACGGATCTGAACAATTTTGTTAATGCAGTGATTGATGAAGAGGCATTTGACAAGATAATGTCCTATATTGATAAGGCCAGGATTTCTGATGAGGTGAAAATACTGACCGGAGGTAGCGGAGACAAATCGAAGGGTTACTTCATTGAACCAACCATTATTCTTACTGAAAATCCTCATTTCATTACTATGGAAGAGGAAATATTCGGGCCGGTGGTGACGGTTTTCCTCTATGAGGATGAAAAATATGATGAGACGCTGAAACTGTGTGACGAAACCTCTCCCTACGGCCTTACCGGTTCCATCATCAGCAGGGACAGGTATGCTATAGCAAAAGCCTGCAGGGCTCTGCGCTATTCAGCCGGAAATTTTTATATCAACGACAAACCTACGGGTGCACTGGTCGGTCAGCAGCCATTCGGCGGCTCACGGGCATCAGGGACAAACGACAAGGCGGGGAGCCTGATCAACCTGCTTCGCTGGGTGAGCCCAAGGGCAATAAAGGAAACATTCTTTCCCCCGGCCTGTTTCAGGTATCCTTATATGGATTAGTCAGTCTGCGGGAAAAACAGACCGGATATTATCTTACTGCAGGAACAGCCTGTCCCGGGCTTTTTCCTGAAACATGATTTTGTTATTTCCCCTGCATTTTTTATATTTGATACTGTATTTCCGGATGTGCTAATAAACATAAAATTATGCTGGTAAGGACATTTGCCGCTTCGGTAACGGGCATTGATGCCGTTAAGGTTACTATTGAAGTGGATGTGTCGCGCGGTATCAGGTTTTTCCTTGTCGGCCTTCCCGATGTTGCGGTAAAGGAGAGTCAGCAGAGGATTGAATCGGCAATCCGTTCCATCGGCTATCACTGGCCCGGGAAACAGGTTGTCATAAACATGGCTCCGGCTGACATACGCAAGGAGGGATCATCCTACGACCTTCCCCTGGCTGTCGGGGTGCTGGCGGCTGACGGAAAAATCCCGGGGAAAGGACTTGAATCATTCATGCTGACCGGGGAACTGTCGCTGGATGGTTCGGTTCAGGCTGTAAGAGGTGTGCTTCCTATGGCACTCCGGGCCCGGGAGGAAGGATTCAGGGGAATGATTGTTCCGGAGAAGAATGCCAGGGAAGCGGCCGTGGTGGATGGCCTGGATGTATACGGAATGGCATGTCTGGGAGATGTGGTGAATTTCCTAGCCGGAAGAGGGGAATACAGGCCGCTGAAACTTGACATGAGTGAAATATTTGCCGGCGGATCAAACGGATATGATGTCGATTTTGCCGATGTCAGGGGCCAGGAAAATGTCAAAAGAGCACTGGAGGTAGCTGCGGCCGGCCATCATAATGTTATCATGACAGGACCGCCGGGTTCGGGCAAGACCATGCTCGCCAGAAGGCTGCCGACCATCATGCCGCCGCTGACTCTGGAAGAAGCGCTTGAAACGACAAAAATTCATTCGGTTGCCGGCAAAATTGATATCCATGCAGGCCTGATTACCACGAGGCCTTTCAGAAGTCCCCATCATTCAATTTCGGATGCAGCTCTGGTCGGCGGCGGTACATTTCCGCAGCCGGGGGAGATATCCCTGGGACATAACGGTGTTTTGTTCCTGGATGAGCTTCCGGAATTCCGGCGCAGTGCACTTGAAGTGATGAGGCAGCCGCTCGAAGACAGGATAATTACAATATCAAGGGCCAGATCGAGCTGTGATTACCCGGCGAGTTTTATGCTGGTGGCTTCAATGAATCCATGTCCCTGCGGATTTCATAATCATCCTTCCAGGGAATGTGTATGCTCCCCCGGAATGGTTCAGAAATATCTTAACAGGATATCGGGACCTCTCCTGGACAGGATAGATATTCATATTGAAGTGACGCCGGTGAGATATGACAGGCTTACAGGCAGCTCCGGCACTGAAAGATCCGGAACAATCAGGGAAAGGGTTGTAAGGGCAAGGGAAATTCAGGCAGAGAGATTTGCCGAAGTGGAGGGAATATATTCCAATGCACAGATGACAGCGTCCATGCAAAGAAGATATTGTCATCCTGATGAAGCGGGAGGGAGGCTTCTCAGGGCAGCCATGGAAATGAGGGGATTGTCGGCAAGAGCTCATGACCGTATTCTGAAACTGGCAAGAACAATTGCCGATCTGGCGGGCTCAGACGGTATAGGCACCGAACATATTGCAGAGGCAATCAATTACCGCAGCCTGGATCGTGGGGGTTGACCGGAGACAGTCCTCATTGTTGATAAGTCCTGATTATTTTCTCTTTATCCATGTTCCTGAACGCAGGTTTTTACTAAATTTATCCTGAAATTATTCACAAGGTCATTTTATGGAACTCATTAACCGGTTGCGCAATGAAATGCAAAAGGAGGATCTCATGTTTGCATACAGAGGCTTGGTTACACTCGAAAATTCAGTTCCCCTTATAATGCTTATTGAGAGAGAGATGGAGACAGCCGAATATGGACCGGTCGCCAGGAAAAGATTATTCATGTTCGTTGTTGAGAGTCTTCAGAATGTTGCGAAGCACGTTGACCAGGCCGAAACCTCAGGTATGTCGCTGATTCTGTATTCAAAGATAAAGGGAGGATACACCGTTACAACCGGCAATGTCATTTCATCGGACAATGTTGAGGGGCTCAGAAAACGGCTTGATGAGATAAACAGGCTGAATCCTGATGAAATAAGATCCGTTTACCGCCGGATGCTGACTGATTCATCATTGAGCAGCAAGGGGGGGGCAGGGCTGGGCCTGATTGAAATGGCAAAGAAGACCGGCAACAGGCTCGACTATGACTTCCGCAGGCTGAATGAGCAGCAACATTATTTCATGCTCAGTAAGACAGTCGATTCGGAAGGGATGGGCTTCAATACGGAAAGTACCGAAAAACCGTTCAGGGGAGATAAGGCACTGAAGCTGGGAAGGATGATGGCCCGTAACAATATTTACCTTATCTGGTCGGGGCATTTGAATCAGGCAGTAGGAAGGGAAGTTATCTCATTCACCGAAAAGAAGCTCAGTGAAGAAAATATTGAACAGACATTGAGAAAGAGGGTATTCAGTATTCTTGTTGAAATGATAGAGAATGTTGCAAAATACAGTCCGGGCCGGGAAGATGAGGAAAAATACGGAATGCCTATCGCCATGCTGAGGTTCAGGCAGGGACGATATCATATCTCAACAGGTAATCTTATCAGGAACAGCAAAACGGGAATACTCAGGGAAAAGATGGATATAATTTCCGGACTGGATAATGCAGAACTAAGGAAGCATTTTAAACAATCATTATCGGAACAGACTCCGGAGACTGAGAGCACCGGTAATATGGGACTGATTGAGATAGCATGGAAATCCGGGAATAAATTACATTACCGGCTGACAGCGCTTAATGATATTTATTCCTACTTCACAATAACCGCCAGGATCGACAGTCAGGTTTAATAGCCTGGTTAATATGGCCTTCCGGGAGACGGATTTCTGAACCGTTTTTCAGCCTGAGCACAGCATCCGGATTTAATATTCCGGTGTTTTCAGACTCAGACTGCTTCCGTCCCATTCAGCAAAACTGCCCTGGTCAATCCAGTCTCCGAGGAAACAGATTTCTGAACCGTTTTTCAGCCTGAAAGTCATTTCCAGATGGCGGTGCCCGAAAATGAAATAATCTATTTTTTCCTTCCCGGCAAGGGATTCGGCATATTTTATGAGATCTTCATTTTCTTCGCCCATGAATTCCAGTCTCATTCCTTTTCCGAGTCTGGAATTGAGTGACCACCAGTGTCCGATACCCACACCTATTGAAGGGTGAAGTGATGAATAGAGAGCCCTGAGCAACTTGTTGCGGAATAAGTTCAGGAGGATTCTGTAAGCAAGGCTGTCTGATCCGAGTCCTTCACCATGGGCAATATGAAAACGCCTGCCATTGAATTCGGTGGTCAGGGGAGAAGTGTGGATGATTACCCCGCATTCGGCAGAAAGATAATCCCTGACCCACATATCGTGATTGCCTGTAAGGAAATGAATCACTATTCCCTTGTCGGTCAGTGATGATATGGTTCCAAGGAATCTGGTAAATCCCCTGGGTACAACAAGCCTGTATTCCCACCAGAAATCAAAAACATCACCTGCCAGATAGATTTCCGAGGCGTCAGAAGAAATGTCATTAAGCCATCTGACAACCTTTTTTTCACGCTCAAGGGGAGGAGTGCCGGTTTTAAGACCAAGATGAAAATCGGATGCGAAATATATTTTACCCGGATTCTTCAATTCGTTCACCTGGTGTTGAATAGTTGACTGAGTTTCAGTTGCAGTGTCCTGCCATGAATATCCCTTGCCACTATTGTTCCCTCCGGGTCGTAAAGATAATTGGCTGGCAGTGACCGGACATTATAAAGTCTTGCAAGCTGCGGATTTGAAGGATCATCTTCCCTGGTGCTTATCCATGGCAGTTCGTCAAACCTGACAGCATTCCTCCAGGCGTCCTCATCCTGATCCAGGTTCACCTGATATATTTCAAATCCCTTCCTGTTATAGGTTTTGTAAAATTCCTTGAACTGAAGGTTTTCAGCAATGCATTCCCGCGATTCAACCGACCAGAATGTAAGCAGTACGTATTTCCCCCTCAGGGAGGACAGACTGATCCTTTTCCCTGTAAGGTCCATCAGATCGGGGTCAAGTTTTGTTTCTGGCAGGGAGGACGATAGCTGTTCAAGCTGGCGGGCATAGAACTGGTTCATTTCACGTGACAGATCGGCTACGAGTGCCTTTGTATGGTTTGAACGGGGATAATATTTCTGCAGGGAATCTGCCACTATTTTGAGATACTGCAGATCGCGGCTCTCATAAAGGACGTATGTGTCGTCGTCAACTTTCTGATACAGGGCTTTGATGGATGACAGAGATTTCATATGCCTGAGAATAAATTCAATGTTGAATTTTCTCTGATCTTTCAGCAGTTTTACATATTCATCTTCAAGAGATTTTCCCTTTGTTTCAAAATCAGTCTCTGTCTCTGCCTTCCTGTAAAGGTCAGTGATTGAATCCAGACTCTTTTTTGTCTTCAGCAGTCTGATATCCAGCAGTCTTATCTGTTCGGAGCCTTCAGATCCCTCCACTGTGTAATTCTCTGCAAGATTTTCATCCGGGGAGCGGAGGTATATTTTTTCTCCAGGGCCGGCAAGAAGGGTTATGAAATTATCCGGAGATGTTCCTACCTGGTAAAAATCAGTTTCCATGGCCTTTATCCTGAATCTGAACAGGCCCCTTCTGTCAATCTTTGCCGAATCGGCCACTACAACTTCATCTACCTTCACCCGGCTGATATATATTGTTTTCTGCTCTGAAGGCCCGATTGATCCCTTCAGGGTAAAATGATTGGGTTTGCTGCAGGATGCAAGAACCAGAAACGGAATGATCAGGAAAAGATATTTCTTCATGATTCAGCAATTACTTTTATGGTGTAATAATTTAGTTGAATATTTGCTCAAGCCTGTCCAGAAGTTCATTTCCCCTCAGGTTTGATGCAATAATCCTGCCTTCCCTGTCGAGCAGGTAATTTGTGGGGATCTGTTCAAGATTATAGGTGGGTATCACTTCCGAGTTCCAGTATTTCAGATCACTTACATGGATCCATCTCCCAAGATTATCTTCCCTGATACCTTTTGTCCATGCCTCTTTTGTGCGGTCAAGCGAAACCTGGAAAATAGTAAATCCCCTGTCATGATAAAGATCATAAGCCTTCACCAGGTTTGGATTTTCCATTCTGCAGGGCGGGCACCAGGCAGCCCAGAAATCCAGCAGTACAACATTTCCCCTGAGAGATGAGAGCTTTACCGGATTTCCGTCAGTATCGGGAAGACTTATTTCAGGAGCCACGGTCCCGGTCCTGAAGCGGGAGTCGAGGATATTCTGTGTGGTCATATCCGATACAAGGTTCATTACCTGTTCATGTAATGTCTTTACGGGTTCATAATCGGGATACAGGGAGTACAGTGAGGAATCAACCCTTATAAAATATTCCAGGTCATTTTGAGGGTTAAGGACATATTCGCCGGGAGCAACCTGCTGATACAGGGCAGTCAGTGCAACCAGCGAGGAAATATTTTCATCGATGTATTTTTTTGTGTATGAATTGATATCATTCAGATATGCCCGGGCAGTACTGTCCAGTTGCTCCATGACAACCGGCAGTTCCGGCGTTCCGACGCTTGCCAGGTAAATATCCCTGAGTCCGGACAGACTGTTTACGGTTTCACTGAGTTTTCTGTTGTATGCGGCCATGAGTTCAGTGCCCCCTGATCCCCTTATTGATTCCGGGAAATTCAGCGAGTCGCGGCAGGCATAAACCTCTGCAACCTGACCGGGTTCAAGCAGCATGGTCAGGAAGTTGGTCTCATCCGTTTTCAGAAGATAGAATGCCGGTGCTTTACCTCTGATACTGAAAGAGAAAGCCCCGTCTTCCGTGATCAGGGCGGAATCGATGGTTACGAGGCCGGAAGCACCGAGTTCATCGAGATAAATATATTCATCCTTAATTGAATTTGCGAGTTTGCCAATTATTTCAATATTATTATTTTTGCAAGCTGAAAGAGGCAGCAAAATGACAAGAAAAATCAAGGAATTCCTGATCATTGAACAAAACATTAATTGATAATCATTTAACAATTTTGAGATGCAAAGTTATTCTTTTTTTCTTCCGTAAACCTGACAATAAAAGATATAATTGATTACTCCCTCATTTTCAGTATTGAATTATTAACAAAATATTTATAAATTAAAGAAATTTTTATACCCGACAAAACGAAAATCATATGACTTATATCAAGTTTGAAAAGAGCCGGATAGTGAATCTGGAATACTCTCTTTCGAGGGAAATTATAAGGTCCAACAGGGCGGGCTCATATGTCTCGACTACAATTGTTGAGTGCAACACCCGTAAATACCATGGTCTCCTGGTTTGTCCCGTTGATGAGCTCGGAGGCGGGAGGTACCTTTTGCTGTCTTCACTGGATGTAACTGTAGTCTGTCAGGATAAGAGCTTTAATATCGGGTTGAGAAAATACAAGGGTGACTATTTTAATCCCAGGGGTCATAAATATCTGGAGGAATTTGAAACAGAGATTATCCCCGTGAGAGTATATCGTGTAGGGAATGTTCTTCTCAAAATGGAAAGGCTTTTTGTTCACTACGAGGAACAACTGCTTGTAAGATATACCGTTCTGGAGGCTACCGAACCCATGAAACTTCAGGTAAGGCCATTCCTGGCATTCAGAAGCATACATGAACTCACTCATGCAAATCTTGCAGCCAACACCAAGATTGATAAAATACAGAACGGCATCAGGTCAAGGATGTATGAGGGTTTCCCGTATCTGAACATGCAATTTTCGAAGAAAGCGGATTTTATTCATATACCCGACTGGTATCTGGGAATTGAATATCCTGAGGAGCAGAAGCGTGGTTATGATTATACGGAAGATCTCTTTACACCCGGATTTTTTGAAATTCAGGCCAGCAAGGGTGACTCCATTATCTTTTCGGCTTCTACCAAAGAGGAGGATCCGGCAGGATTCTCCGGGAAGTTCTCTGAAACGGTTGCAGGAAAGATTCCACGCAACAGTTTCCTGAACTGTCTGAGGAATGCAGCCCACCAGTTTGTTGAGAAAAGAGGGGATGATGTGCTTATCATTGCCGGTTATCCCTGGTTTGGCTCCTGGGGACGGGATACCTTCATATCTCTTCCCGGACTGGCACTGGCACGGCATAAGCTGAAACTGTACGAACTGGTTCTGGACACCCAGGTCAGACGAATGAAGGAAGGATTGTTCCCGAACATGGGAACAGGAGGCCATTATGCCTTTAATTCCATTGATGCGCCCCTGTGGTTTTTCTGGGCGCTTCAGCAGTATGTACTGAGCGGGGGAAAGGATTGCTGCAACAAATACAGCAATGCTGTCAAATCAGTACTGAATGCCTTCAGAAAAGGAACAGTATTCAATATCCATATGAGGGAAGACGGGCTGATATATTCCGATGCTCCCGGGAAGGCCCTCACATGGATGGACGCTGTTGTACATGACGGACCGGTTACGCCCAGAAGCGGTTATGCCGTGGAAATAAATGCACTCTGGTATAATGGCGTGTGCTTTGTCCTTGAAATGGCAAAAGTAGAAAATGACAAAAAATTTATTTCAGAATGGGAACATCTTCCGGAACTGATCAGGAAATCGTTCCTTGAATTATTCTGGGATGAAAAGGCCGGTTATCTTGCTGATTATGTAAATGATGAGGAAGGCAAAAACATGTTTGTAAGACCGAATATGCTCATCGCAGTTTCTCTTCCATACAGCATGCTTACCAAGGAACAGATGAAAAAAATACTGGATGTTGCCGACAGGGAGCTGGTAACACCCAGGGGCCTCAGAACACTTTCTCCGGCGAACAGGTACTATCAGGGTATCTATTCAGGTACCCAGGAGGAAAGAGACAGAGCCTATCACCAGGGAACCGTATGGCCGTGGCTTTTCGGTCCCTTTTGCGAGGGCTGGCTGAAAGTATATGGAAAACAGGGAGTAAACAAGGTCAGGAAACTTATTTACGGACTTGAAGAGGTAATGGATGAGGCCGGAATCACAACCCTTTCCGAGATACATGACGGTGATCCGCCTCATGCACCGCGGGGAACTGTATCCCAGGCCTGGAGTGTGGGTGAAGTTCTGAGAGTCATTGACCTTATTGAGGAATATTCAAAAAATAATTAATCAGGGCTATGCGTGTGTTAATGTTCGGGTGGGAGTTTCCGCCGCATATATCCGGCGGTCTGGGTACCGCAAGCTATGGTCTTACAAAGGGAATGGCCGCACTGGACGACCTGGAGGTCATTTTTGTAATACCACGGGCATGGGGGGATGAAGATCAGTCGATGATCCGCCTTATCGGAGCCAACAAGGTACCCGTGGCCTTTAAAAAGATTTACTATCAGGGTACGAGAAAAGCGATTGATCAGATTGAGATATCATCAAAGGTTGTACCCTATACTGATCCGGATGAGTTCTGGAAGATAGTCAGCTCGGAAGAAACCGGAGAGAAAGTGCTTATCCGGACAAACAATGAAGGGACAGTGGATTTCAGTGGCAAATACGGTCCGGATCTCCTTGAAGAGATATATAAATATTCCGTTGTTGCTTCAATCATTGCCGAGGAAAATGAATTTGACATAATACATGCACACGACTGGCTGACGTATCCTGCGGGGATTGCAGCCAGGCAGGTATCGGGAAAACCTCTGGTCATTCATGTTCATGCCACTGATTTCGACAGAAGCGGCGGCAGTGTCAATCCCGATGTCTACAGGATTGAGAAAAGCGGAATGGATGCGGCAGACAAGATCATTACCGTAAGTAATCTCACAAGGGATATAGTAATAAACAAATACAATATTCATCCCGACAAGGTGGAAACTGTATATAATGCAGTTGAACCCCTCAGGATGGGTCACGATATATTCATAAACAAGGGTTTTGATGAGAAAGTGGTTACATTTCTCGGAAGGATCACTCTTCAGAAAGGACCTGAATATTTTATTGAAGCAGCATATAAGGTCCTTAAGGTAATGCACAATGTGAGGTTTGTAATGGCCGGTTCAGGCGATATGATGGAGAGAATGATACGAAGGGCTGCCAAGCTGAAAATTACTGACCGCTTTCATTTTACCGGATTCCTGAAGGGAAGGGATGTGTTTACCATGCTGGCTATGAGCGATGTTTATATAATGCCATCGGTATCGGAACCCTTTGGCATTTCACCTCTTGAAGCCATGCAGTCAAATGTGCCGGTAATAATCAGCAAGCAGTCAGGTGTTGCTGAGATTCTCACCCATGCAGTAAAAACCGATTTCTGGGATATTGATGCAATGGCTGATGCAATATACGGAATACTGAACTATCCGGCCCTGGCCAGCGAATTTATCAAGAACGGAAAGGAAGAAGTCATCAGAATGAAATGGGATAATTCAGCCCGTCATGTAAAAGATATTTATGAAAGAGTCATTTGGAAAAAATAATATCAGGATATGAGTACAGCAGGACCAAAGGCTATATGCTTTTATTTTCAGGTACATCAGCCATTCAGGCTGAAGCGTTACAGGTTTTTCGATCTGGGGCATGATCATTATTATTATGATGATTTTACCAATGAATCAATAATGAGAAAGGTTGCAGACAAGTGTTATCTTCCTGCAAACAGGATAATTCTTGACCTTATCCGTAAATACAAGGGGAAATTTAAAGTCACCTTTTCACTTACCGGTATGGTAATAAACCAGTTCAGACTGTATGCGCCGGAAGTTCTCGAATCATTCAGGGAACTTGCCGAAACAGGTATGGTGGAATTTCTGTCGGAAACCGATTCCCATTCCCTCTCATCCCTGAAAAGCAAAATCCAGTTTGAACAGCAGGTTGAACTGCACAGGGAAATGATGAAAACCTATCTTGGTGTTGAAACACAATCCTTCAGGAATACAGAACTGATCTATTCCGATCAGATCGGTTCATGGGTGGCAGATATGGGATTCAAGGCAATGCTCACCGAGGGTGCAAAACACATCCTGGGATGGAAGAGCCCCAATTTCCTTTACTGCAATACCCTCAATCCGAGACTAAAGGTTTTGCTGAGGAATTTTGTGATGAGTGACGACATTGCTTTCAGATTTTCCAACAGATCATGGAGTGCCTGGCCGCTGACGGCAGACAAATATGCATCCTGGATAAACAAGCTTGCACCCAAAAGTGAACTGCTCAACATATTCCTTGATTATGAAACCTTCGGTGAACATAACTGGAAAGAGACGGGTATTTTCAGCTTCCTTGAAAACCTTCCGGGAATGATACTGAAGAAGACACCGTTTAAATTCATGACTCCTTCGGAAATTGCGGACGAACTTCAGCCTGTTGCGGGCATAAGCGTGCCTTCCCCGATTTCCTGGGCCGATGAGGAACGCGACGTCACTGCCTGGGTAGGGAATGAACTGCAGGTGGCAGCCCTCGACAAGCTTTACCAGTTATCAGACAAGGTTAAAAGGTGTAATGATCCTGACATGAACCGGGATTGGGAATATCTCCAGGCAAGTGACCATTTCTACTATATGGCGACAAAATTTTTCTCAGATGGTGCAGTGCATGCATATTTTAATCCCTATGAAACGCCGTATGATGCTTTCATGAATTACATGAATGTATTGGGTGATTTTGAAATAAGAGTCAACAGGTGCCTGCCGGATACTTATGAGCAGATTGAGATATCGAGGCTGGATAATCTGCTTCATGAAAAAGACAGGATAATTGAAAAGCAGACTGAAGAAATCAATACTCTTTCAAGAAAGAAAATTAGTGCGGAAATCGAATCGGATCTTCCTGACAGTGCATCCAGGAAATCTGCAGAAGATCTGGTTCAGATGCTCAGAACCAATTCAGCGCCAAAGACCGGGAGCAGGGCAAAAGCCGGAGAACGGGAAAGCCCGGCAAAAACCGGAGCCCGGAAAAGCCCGGCAAAAACCGGAGCCCGGAAAAGCCCGGCAAAAGCCGGAGACCTTAAAGACACGGCAAAAGTTGCCAAAAGGAAACCTGCAGGGGAAAAAACCGTTAAAGCCACCGGGCGGACACGTAAAAAAACAGATTAACACAATATAAATAATTGCCAATAGCATGAAAATTAACTTTTTATTTGAAACAAGCTGGGAAGTATGTAATAAAGTCGGGGGAATACATACGGTAATTTCCACGAAAGCCCTTAACATCCTGGAAGAGCTGGGAGATAATTACATACTGATAGGCCCTGACGTCTGGAGAGAAGAAGTTGAAAACCCTGAATTCATACCGGATGACTCCCTTTTTGTAGAATGGAAGGGGAAAGCGTTATCTGAAGACCTGAAAATCAAGACCGGAAGATGGAATATTGCCGGTAAACCCATAGTGTTCCTTATAGACTTCACTCCCTATTTCGGACAGCAGAACGAAATATTTGCCAGGTTCTGGGAGACATACAGGCTTGACAGTATTACCGGCCAGTGGGATTATATTGAACCGGCCCTGTTCGGCTATGCTGCGGCAAAGACCATTGAAAGCTTTACTTCATTTTATCAGGAGCATCACAATATAATAGCCCAGTTCCATGAGTGGATGACCGGAACGGGTGTGCTTTACCTTGAACATAATGTTCCCTGGATTGCCACTGCCTTCACCACACATGCAACTGTGCTTGGACGGAGCATAGCAGGTAACAACCGGCCGCTTTACGGCAATATGAAGGAATATAACCCGGTACAGATTGCACGTGAATTCAATGTCACCGCAAAGCAGTCCCTTGAAAAATTAACCGCTGCTGAAGCAGATGTGTTTACCACGGTCAGCGGGATCACTTCAAAAGAGTGCAGTCATTTCCTGGGCAAGGATGTGGATATTGTGACTCCCAACGGCTTTGAGGATTCATTTGTGCCGGATGAAAGCAGTTTTGCTGAAAAAAGAAATACTGCAAGAGAGAAGCTCAAGGCTGTTGCAGAGGCAGTGCTGGGTTACAAACTTTCTGATGATACAATTTTTATTGCCAACAGCGGACGTTACGAGTTCCGCAACAAGGGTCTGGATATTTTTATTGATGCACTTGGCAGGCTCAGCAAAAATGAAAAGCTGAAAAAAGAATGTGTTGCCTTCATAATGATGCCTGCCTATCACAAGGGACCGAGGCAGGATCTCATGGAAATATTGTACAATGATTCTGAAGGGCACGAAGATGACAGGTACCTTACACACTATCTGCATTATCCGTCCTCGGATCCGGTTATCCAGAGAATAAGTGCAAACCAGCTGGACAACAGTGAGGAATCACAGGTAAAAATCATATTTGCACCTTCCTATCTGAATGGAAATGACGGGATATTCAACCTGTCATACTATGACCTGCTGATAGGATTCGATCTTTCGGCATTCCCGTCATATTATGAACCATGGGGATATACACCCCTTGAAAGCCTGATGTTTTCCATACCTACAATTACAACATCCCTGTCAGGTTTCGGACTGTGGGTCAGGGAGTATTTCAAGAATCCCGGAAACGGCATTGCAGTGATTGAAAGGACAGACAACAATGAAGATCAGGTTGTCGCCGATATCATGGAATTCATGCGGATGTTCATTAATCTCAGTGATGATGAGATGAAAAAAGCCAGGCTCAAGGCGCATGAAATTTCACGTATTGCAATGTGGGATACGCTTGTAAAATACTATTTCAGTGCCTATGAAAAAGCTCTTTTGAAAAGCAGTGAAAGAAGGGAGGAGCCGAGGGAGTTTGCACGATTTGTCGAGGAATCCGGTCTTGTTGTGAGAAAGCCCCACCAGCTTCCCGTATGGAAGGATATTTACGTACAAAGCGATGTTCCGCAGAAGCTTTCGACATTGAAAGACCTTGCTAATAATCTCTGGTGGTCATGGAACAGTGATGCGGAATCAATATTCAGGAGAATGGATCCCTCCCTCTGGGAAGAGACAAGGCATAATCCAAAAATCCTTCTTGAAAAAATCGATTACAAGCGACTTCTGGTACTGGAGGACGATGATGACTTTATAGCGGATCTCAGGAAAGTGGACAAGACCTTCAAGGATTATATTAACCGGCCCGATGACAGTCAAAAGCCTTCAGTAGCCTATTTCAGCATGGAATTCGGAATACATCCCTCCCTGAAGATATATTCAGGCGGGCTTGGCATACTTGCCGGGGATTATCTTAAAGAGGCAAGCGATTCCAATATGAAAATAATCGGAGTGGGATTCCTTTACCGCTATGGCTATTTCAGACAGAAGCTGGGACCGAAAGGTGAGCAGCTTACTATTTATGAAGCGGAAGATTTCTCAAGCCTTCCCATCAGACCGGTCAAGGACAAGGATGACAATCACCTTATTGTGGGCGTTGTATGGCCGGGCAGAACTGTCATGATAAGGGTGTGGGAAGCCAGGATCGGCAAGATAAGCCTTTTCCTGCTCGACACTGATTTTGAAGATAATTCAGCTGCCGACAGGTCAATAACACATTATCTTTACGGGGGTGACCATGAGAACAGGCTGAAACAGGAGCTTGTCCTGGGTATCGGAGGTATCAGGGCTCTTGATGCCATGGGTATCCGACCGGATCTCTATCACAGCAACGAAGGCCATTCCGCATTTATAAGCCTTGAACGTCTGAGGACGATGATAGAAATCAAGCATCTTACCTTCCATGAGGCACTTGAGGCAGTGAGATCATCCACACTGTTTACCACACATACTCCCGTTCCGGCAGGGCATGATGCCTTTGATGAGGACATGCTCCGGAAATACATATCACATTACCATACACGGCTAAACATAAGCTGGGAGGAACTGATGGCGCTCGGAAGGTGTGAAGGAGATCCCGACAGGAAATTCAATATGAGTTTTCTTGCAACACGTATGTCGCAGGAAGTGAACGGAGTAAGCAAGCTTCACGGTGAGGTGAGCCAGGGTATGTTCAACAAGCTGTGGCCGGGATACCTTCAGGAAGAGCTGTTTATCGGATATGTTACAAATGGTGTTCATCATCCTACCTGGACTGCCAATCCATGGAAGGAAATATGGGAAGAAATAACCGGATCCTCATCCTTTGATCAGACTGACAGGAGTCAGTGGGAAAAGCTTTACAAGGTTGATGACAAGAAGATTTATGAGATAAGAAAGCAGCTGAAACAAACCCTGTTCACCAATATCAGGAAGCGCCTTCAGACTGACATGATTGACAAGCACGTCAGTCCGAGGACATTGATTAACATAAGCACTCATCTTGATGAAAACGCACTGACCATCGGCTTTGCCAGGCGCTTTGCCACTTACAAGAGAGCTTCTCTTCTTTTCAGGGATCTTGACAGGCTGGCCAGGATTGTAAATAACCCCGACAGGCCGGTTCAGTTTATTTACGCTGGAAAGGCACATCCGCATGACGGTGGGGGCCAGGATCTGATCAAAAAGGTATTTGAAATTTCACAAATGCCTCAGTTTGCCGGCAAGGTGGTATTCCTTGAAAATTATGATATCGAGCTGGCAAAATACATGGTTCAGGGAGTGGATATCTGGCTCAATACTCCTACCAGACAGCTTGAAGCCTCAGGTACCAGCGGCGAGAAGGCCGTTATGAACGGCACGCTTCATTTCAGCGTGCTTGACGGCTGGTGGGTTGAGGGCTACAGGGCATATGCCGGCTGGGCGCTGCCAAAGAAAAAAACATTTGCCAATCAGAACCTGCAGGATGATGTTGATGCCGAAACTATCTACAATATGCTCGAATACGAAATAGTGCCTGCCTATTATTCCTTTGATGATAACGGCGTGCCTGTCGAGTGGATAAGCCATATCAAGAACACAATGGTGAAAGTGGCACCGGAATTCACAATGAAACGTCAGCTGGATGATTATTATGATAAATATTATTCCAGGCTTTATGAACGGAATAAATATCTGGTTGCAGATAATTTCGAAAAGGCAAAAGAACTTTCTGCCTGGAAAAAGAGAATAATGGAGGAATGGGATAATATTGAGGTTCTGAACTATAGTTTTGAAAAGCCCGATGGAAATATTTACCATTCGGGACATGATTACAAGGCTGAAATAGCGCTGAATATCAAAGATATACCAAAAGAATACGTGGGAGTAGAGTTCATTGTAACACACATGAGCAAAATAGGAAGGCATGAATTCGTGAGCAGTCAGGAATTCTCCCTTGTAAGTTGCAAGGGCGGGAAATGTCTTTACAGGGTAAAGCTTATTCCTGAAAAAGCAGGTACATTTTCCTATGGAATAAGGATTTATCCCAGACATGAATATTTGCCCCACAAACAGGATTTCTATCTGCTGAGGTGGATTGATTAAATATCACTAACTTTCCTGACCGGCTCCCTTTTAAGGACAATAGCCGTTCTTGACGGTAAATAGAGATAAAGGTAGTAAGGTGTACTCAGTGTCTGCCTTGCTGCCTTTCTTATTGACAGATAGAGGCTGCTCCTGTCTATCCGGCTGAAGCCCCCGAATTCAGCATCATCAGAGTCCAGGATAATTCTGAATTTACCCTGTACCGGTATCCCGTAGCCGGTGAATGATTTCTCAGGATGGAAATTGAATACGAACAGGAGATCTCCCCTTGAAAAGGCGGCAATCTTATCGGATGAATTCTCATACATTCTTCCGACGGGATGGTCAAGGATGTCATAACGGTTCTGAAGACTGAGCATTTCTTTGTCAAAGGCAGCCAGGTAAGCATATTTGAGTGATTCATCTTTCAGGAGACTCCATTGCCTGCGCGCATATTTATAGCTCCAGTTGTTTCCTTCCCTTGGAAAATCTATCCATTCAGGATGCCCGAACTCATTTCCCATGAAAGTCAGGTAACCGCCTCCGGCAGTGGCCAGGGTAATCAGTCTTATCATCTTGTGGAGGGCTATGCCACGGTCGACGATCAGGCTCTGGTGGGACTTGTTCATGCCTGTATACATTTCTGCATCGATCATTCTGAAGATAAGTGTTTTGTCGCCAACCAGGGCCTGATCGTGAGATTCACAGTATGATATCACCTTCTCTTCCGGGCGATGCTGGGTGAGTTCATGCATAATCCCGCCCATATCCCATTGCTCATCGGGAATATCCTTGACCAGTCTGATCCAGAAATCGGGAACTCCCATTGAAAGTCTGTAGTCGAATCCATAACCCCCGGCTGATGTGCGGGCAGCCAGCCCGGGCATTCCGCTCATCTCCTCGGCAATCGTCAGGGCATGGGGCTTTATTTCGTGGATCATCTTGTTTGCCAGGTGCAGATAAATCAGTGCATCAATATCCTGGCCCCCGTCAAAATATTCAGAATATTCGGTGAAATTTTTTCCCAGTCCGTGATCATAGTAGATCATGCTCGTTACGCCGTCAAACCTGAAACCGTCAAACCTGAATTCATCAATCCAGTAGCGGCAGTTGGAGAGCAGAAAATGAATTACATTGTCCTTTCCGTAGTCGAAGCATAATGAGTCCCAGGCAACATGTATTCTCCTCTCATTGGTATGGAAATACTGGCCGGGTGATCCGTCAAAAAGGCCCAGTCCCTCATTGATGTTCTTTACGGAATGGGAATGGACCAGGTCCATGATCACCCTGATTCCGAATTCATGGGCCGTGTCTATCAGTTCCCTGAGATCATCGGGTGACCCGAAGCGCGAGGAGACGGCAAAGAAGCTGGATACATGATAGCCAAAGGATCCGTAAAAGGGATGTTCCTGGACAGCCATCAGCTGAATGGTGTTGTAACCCGCTCCGGCTATGTAGGGCAGCATATCCCTTGTGAATTCCCGGTAGGTTCCGGTACGGTATTCTTCAGTGGCCATTCCGATATGTGCCTCATAGATCACCGGGGCGGCCTGTTCCGGAATGAAATCCGGTATTTTCCAGGAATAAGGTTTATCAGGAGCCCAGACCTGTGCTGAAAAAATCTTTGTCACTTCATCCTGAAAGAGTCTGGTTGCATAGGAGGGAATCCTTTCACCCCGGCCCTCTTTCCAGTGTACGGAAAGTTTGTAGAGATCACCGTGCCTGAGCAGATCTGGAGGAAGAATTATTTCCCAGTCGCCCTGCCTGTTGATTCTTTTCATCTCATATTCCGGCTTCTCCTGCCAGTTGCTGAATGTGCCGGTAAGATATATTGCCGTCGCATTCGGGGCCCATTCCCTGAAAATCCAGTTGTCGTCGCTGATACGGTGAAGGCCATAGTACAGGTGACCAAGAGCAAAGTCGCCCAGTGATCCGTCTCCGGCAAGACTCTTTTCCTTCTGCCGGCATTTTTCGCAGCGTTCATCAATAACTGACCTGAACGGTTTCAACCATTCATCCTGTGAATAATATTTTGGAGTAATCATTTTGTCGCTGGCTTGTTATCCTAATATAAAAATACAAAAGAAATCATAAATATATTTCTTATTATGCGGCTTTCTTATTTTTGTAAGAATTAATAACAGATATGGAAATTCACCATTCCTATGAAGATCTTCAGATTGCGGATCCGCTTGTTACAACCGGTATTTTTGACGGCGTTCATACCGGACATATGGCAATCATAAACAGGCTGGTTTCATATTCACGGGAGACCGGCGGGGAATCTGTTGTGATAACTTTCCATCCGCATCCGAAGCTGGTACTGGATACTGTCCGGGAGGGAATCACATATCTTTCCACCATGGATGAAAAAGTGGCACTGCTTGAAGCTGCAGGAACCGGTCATCTTATAATTATTGAATTTACAAGGCAGTTCAGCAGGCTCACTGCACAGGAATTTGTGAATGATATTCTTGCGGCGAAAATAGGTACACGGCATCTGATCATCGGATATGATCATCATTTCGGACATCGCGGTGCCGGCAATTACGGTACCATGCGTGAATATGCCGCTATGGCCGGAATAGGAGTGGAGCAGATCGAAGGAATAGTCAGTGACGGTTCCGTGGTCAGTTCCTCAAGGATCCGTACCGCACTTATCAGCGGCAGGCTCAATGATGCCAACAGATGGCTGGGTTATTCGTATACGCTCAGCGGGACGGTGATCAAAGGCAGGAAGATAGGCAGGGAACTGGGTTTCCCTACCGCGAACATAAAACCGTCAGACAAATACAAGCTGATCCCTGCAAACGGAGTCTATGCAGTGGAGGTCCGGATCGGGGGAATGAAGCGGATGGGAATGCTGAGCATAGGAACGAATCCGACAGTCAGCCGGAATCAGGACAAGAGATCGGTTGAAGTGAATATCTTTGATTTTGAAAAGGATATTTACGGAAGGGAACTTGAAATTGTTTTCAGATACCGCATGCGTGATGAGGTGAAATTTTCAGGCAGGGTTGAGCTTGTCCGCCAGATGGCGAAGGATATGGATAATGCACTGAAGCTTCTTGGGGAAGGACATGGCTGATACACTGACGCTTCCCGGGGAGTGATTTGGCTGATGCACTGACGCTTCCCGGGGAGTGATTTGGCTGATACACTGACGCTTCCCGGGGAGGATTAAATGACTATATTTTATTAACTTTGCATTCTTAAAAAATCACAGATGACATTGGTTAAAGAAAAGAAGGATTATAAAATCAGGGATATATCCCTTGCTGAATTCGGAAGGAAGGAGATTGAGATAGCTGAAAAGGAAATGCCGGGACTGCTTGCCATAAGGAAAAAATATTCAGCAGAGAAGCCACTGAAGGGTGCCCGCATTACCGGATCACTTCATATGACCATTCAGACAGCTGTTCTGATTGAAACCCTTGCTGAGCTTGGGGCAGACGTAAGATGGGCAAGCTGTAATATATTTTCCACCCAGGATCATGCAGCTGCTGCTATCGCTGCACGTGGAATCCCTGTCTTTGCATGGAAGGGTGAAACACTTGAGGAATACTGGTGGTGTACTGCACAGGCTCTTTCATTCCCGGGAGGAAAAGGTCCCAACCTCATTGTTGATGACGGCGGCGATGCTACCCTTATGATTCATCTTGGCCACAAGGCTGAGAAAGATCCTTCGGTACTGAATAAAAAACCATCCTCCAGGGAGGAAGGTATTGTATTTGACACTCTCAGGAAGCTTCAGGCTGAAGATTCCGGCAAATGGCACGGGGCAGTCAGTGATCTGAAAGGTATTTCTGAAGAGACTACAACCGGTGTCAACAGGCTTTATCAGATGATGGACAGCAATGAACTGCTGGTTCCCGCAATCAATGTAAATGATTCCGTAACAAAGTCGAAGTTTGATAATCTTTACGGATGCCGCGAATCACTGGCTGACGGTATCAAGCGTGCAACAAATGTGATGATTGCCGGCAAGGTTGTGGTGGTTTGCGGATACGGGGACGTGGGCAAGGGTTGTGCACAGTCAATGAGGGCCTATGGCGGCAGGGTGATAGTGACGGAGATAGATCCGATTTGTGCCCTTCAGGCTGCAATGGAGGGATTTGAAGTAAAAACCGTGGAGGACAGCCTTGAAGAGGGCAATATATATGTCACCGCAACGGGCAACAAGGATGTCATCACTGTTGAGCACATGAAAAAGATGAAGGATCAGGCTATTGTGTGCAATATCGGACATTTTGATCATGAGATACAGGTGGAAGGTCTGAATGAACTGGAAGGCGTGAAGAGGATAAACATAAAACCGCAGGTTGACAAGTATGTTTTTCCCGATGGTCATGCCATTTTCATGCTTGCCGAGGGAAGACTGGTGAATCTTGGCTGTGCAGCGGGACACCCCTCGTTCGTGATGAGCAATTCATTCAGTAACCAGACACTTGCCCAGATAGATCTCTGGAAAAATGATTACAGTGTCGGAGTATATATGCTTCCCAAATATCTTGACGAAGAAGTTGCACGCCTGCATCTCGGACAGCTTGGAGTCAGGCTGACAGAATTAACGGAGGAACAGGCAGATTATATCGGGGTTGCCAAAGAAGGTCCGTTCAAACCGGATCATTACAGGTATTAGAAGGAAAAATATCTTCAGACCGGATCATTACAGTCGCGGGAAGAAAGTTGCTTCAGACCAAAGCTTATCCTGTCAGTGATTCCATACATGCAGGTAATTGCCCATGATGCTGGTCCGGTAATTTTTTAGGGGATGTTTCCCGGTTCCGTCTGACAGGGGAGTTCCGCCGCTGGTCAGGGCATATCTTGTTTTACATACCGGGCATTCGGCAAAGATGATGTCGGCCACACCGATTTTAACACTCTGTTCACTTACAAAATAGTCGTGGGGACAGGTTCTGTCATATGCATAGAACTCACCTTCAGGACCTGCAAATACTATAATCCCGTTATTGTTGAAACCCGCAGATTTTTGTCCCCAGTTGTTTGTAGAGGCATTTACGTAAACAGATCCGAATATTGAACTGAGGTTTACAAATTCAATGTCATTGAGATTCATAGTAAAATCCACATAAACATCTGGAATGACATCGTTTTTGTTACGTTCACATGAAACAGCCGTAACTGCAAGAAGAATGAAAAAAAATCCTAATTTTGCCTTGTCTGCCATTATGTTTATGTAACTCATGCAAAATTAGTAAAAGTGCCGCTTTAATGAACATGCTTGTTGTTTTATTATAATTATACTGATATGAACCTTTACCGGGCAGGAAGATTTGCTGTCTCTTATTCAATTATGTTCCTCATGTGCATCGCTTCTTATTCGCATGTCCCGGAGGGATTATCTGTTGCCGGCAATCCGGCGGAAATTTCCTCAGTACCTCCCGGGATCAGGAAAAAGCCGAATAAGATCAAAAAGCCGGTCAGTTCTTCCAGGGCCATAAAAAAGCAGAAAGCCGAGGAAAAGAAACGAGAAAGGGAATCACAGGCCCAGCTCAAGGCCGACAGAAAGAGGCATCTTGAAATACAGTCTCCCGCGGTAAGGGAGCGTATCCGTCAAAACAAGAAAGATACCGAAACAAGGTACAGGGCTAAAAAGAAAGCAGTTGTATCGAAAAATAAAAAAGCAGGAAGAAAATACCGCTAAAACCATAAATCTGAGTATCTAATTCTCTAATTTTCAGAGTAATTTTTTTTGTTTTTTTGAAAAATATTGTATATTTGTCTAGATGAAGAGTTCCGGAAATCCCGGAATTCTTCTTATTTTTTAATTCTTTACAGTAAGGGAAATGTCAAAGGTTTTGCATGTTACAGAAGGAGGCCTTCAGAAGTTGAAAGAAGAGCTTGACCATCTGCTCGCAGTTGAGAGGCCGTTGATATCCAGAATGCTGTCCGAAGCGAGGGATAAGGGTGATCTTGCGGAGAATGCTGAATATGCAGCTGCACAGGAAGCTCAGGCAATGCTGGAGATGAAGATTTCCAGGCTTGAGGATATCATAGCCCGGTCGAGAATAATTGATGAATCAAAAATCGATAACTCAACCGTAAGGATTTTACACAGGGTTAAAATCAGGAATAAAAGAAACAATTCCGAAATGGAATACCAGATTGTTCCTGAAAGCGAGGCTGACCTGAAGATTGGCAAAATTGCCGTGAATTCCCCCATAGCTCAAGGGCTTATCGGTAAAAAGAATGGTGAAACCGTAGAGATAAAAGTTCCTTCCGGAACAATGGTTTTTGAAATTATTTCAATTTCCTTATGATCAAATAATCAGAAGAATGGCAACTATATTTTCCAGGATCATCAGGGCTGAGATACCCTGCCACAAAATTGCGGAGGATGACAGGTACTTTGCATTTCTTGACATAAATCCCCTGAAGGCCGGTCACACGCTTGTCGTTCCGAAGCAGGAGACAGATTATATTTTTGATCTTGATGACGATACGCTTGCCGGAATGATTATATTTTCAAAAAAGATTGCCGCTGCAATAAAAAAGGCAATCCCCTGCAGCAGGATTGGTATGGCGGTGCTGGGCCTGGAGATTCCTCATGCCCACATACACCTGGTGCCGATTGATTCCCTGGACGATATGAATTTCAGGAATCCCAGATTGAAATTTTCACCGGAGGAATTCAATTCGATTGCAGAAAAAATTCGCAGCGGAATAGATTTTTAATACAGCTATTTATTCATAATTTTACAGGATAATTCATTTCGCTGCATGAATTACCTGTATGATTTATGGGACGACCTGGTCTCTCTTCTCTTCCCGAGGCTGTGTCAGGCCTGCGGTAATCACCTTATGAGGAATGAGAAACTTATCTGCACGGAATGTCATGTTCTTATTCCAAGAACGAATTTCCATCTTGAAGATGACAATCCCCTTGCCAGGCTTTTCTGGGGGAGATGCAGACTGGAAAAGGCTGCTGCCTTCTCCTTATATAACCGCGACAGCCGGATGAGGCATCTTATTCATAATCTGAAATACAAGGGAGTACAGGAAATAGGAATTGAACTGGGACGTATTTATGGCCTGATACTTTTTAACTCGGGCTTTACTGCGGATATTGATATTCTTGTACCGGTTCCGCTTCATCCGCACAGGGAACGTTCACGGGGCTTTAACCAGAGCTCGCTTATTGCCCTCGGTATTTCTGAGGTATCGGGAATAGCTCTTGATACTGTTTCCCTGCAAAGGGTGGTCATTTCATCCACACAGACAAAAAAATCGAGATATGAACGCTGGAAGAATGTTGAAGGTACATTCCTGGTAAGGGATCCGCTTCCCTTTCGCGGGAAACATGTTCTGCTGGTGGATGATGTAATAACGACAGGATCCACAATTGAATCATGTGTGAATGAGCTTATCGGATCGGGAGCGCTGAAGGTAAGCGCAGCAGCACTGGCTGCCGCACTGTTATAGAAACATGCCCCGCAGGGATATATCTATTTATTTTATTCTTTCAGGATTATCCCTGATAAACTGTTTCCAGCTTGTGGTTTTGTTTCCCGCTGCTGATGGTATGCCGGACTGGTAAAAATGACAAAGGGCTGCAGCCAGGCCGTCGGTTGCATCAAGTTTCAGCGATTCATCGCTGAAATTCAGAATTTTCATCAGCATTGCTGCAACCTGTTCCTTGGAAGCGGATCCGACACCGGTAATTGACAATTTAATTTTTCTGGGTGCATATTCGAAAACGGGAAGTGAACGCGACAATGCTGCAGTGATTGCTGCACCCTGGGCTCTTCCCAGTTTAAGCATCGACTGAACGTTCTTCCCGTAGAAGGGAGCTTCAATCGCCAGTTCATCAGGATGATATTCATCAATTATTCCTGTGGTACGGTCAAAGATATGTTTCAGTTTCAGGTAATGATCCTTAAACTTTGAAAGGTCGATACATCCTATGGTTATCAGTTCGGGTCCGGCATTGCATGCCCTTATCACTCCGTAGCCGGTAATTGTGGTTCCCGGATCAATGCCGAGGATTATTCTTTCTCCGGTTTTCTGATTCACTGCCATCTGCCTTGCATTTTCCGGATAAAGGTATTATTCCTGTGATTCCGCGTCAGTCAATCATTTCGAATCCTGTATATGGAATCAGGGCCTGTGGTATTCTGATACCTGAGCCGGTCTGGTTGTTTTCCAGGATGGCTGCAACGATTCTTGGCAGGGCAAGTGCACTTCCGTTCAGCGTATGGGCCAGCCTTGTCTGTTTCCCGCCTTTTTCCCTGAAGCGGCATTTGAGCCTGTTTGCCTGGAAGGATTCAAAATTGGATACGGAGCTGACCTCCAGCCATCTTTCCTGGGCAGCGGACCAGACTTCGAAATCATAGGTGAGTGCTGAAGTAAATGACATATCGCTTCCGCAAAGCCTCATGATGCGGTAAGGAAGCTCAAGTTTTTTTACCAGGCCTTCAACATGGCTTACCATTTCATCAAGCGCTTTGTAGGAATGATCGGGATGGGCTATCTGGACAATCTCAACCTTGTCAAACTGATGAAGCCTGTTCAGTCCTCTTACATGGGATCCCCATGAACCGGCCTCACGTCTGAAACAGGGTGTATAGGCGATATTTTTTGCAGGCAGGTCTTCCGCGTTCAGTATTACATCCCTGTAAATATTCGTTACCGGAACTTCGGCAGTCGGGATGAGATAAAAATTATCAAGTGTCATATGGTACATCTGTCCTTCCATGTCAGGCAGCTGACCCGTTCCGAAGCCGGAATCCTCATTCACCACTATCGGCGGTATTACTTCGGTATATCCGGCCCTGACGCCTTCGTCAAGAAAGAATGAAATAAGAGATCTTTCCAGCTTTGCGCCCTTTCCCTTGTATACAGGAAAACCTGCACCCGTCAGTTTGTTTCCCAGATCAAAATCAATGATGTCATATTTTTTGATCAGATCCCAGTGCGGAAGCGCATCTGTGGCAACAGGGGGTTTTTTACCACCTTCCCTGACTTTTACATTATCTTCAGGACTGTTGCCGCTGACCACGGATTCATGAGGAAGATTCGGCAGCCGGATTATTTCCTCCCTTAATTCTGAATCGATAATGCCGAGCTGTTCGCCCAGGCTTTTAATTTCTTCTTTCAGCCGGTAAGTGTTTTCCTTTGCTGAATCAGCTTCTGATTTCCTGTTCTGCATCATAAGTGAACCTATCTCCTTTGAGATCCTGTTCATTTCTGCCTGCATTGTATCGGATTTCGACTGGATTTCACGCCGCCGGGAATCGAGTTCCAGGATTTTATTCAGGATTTCTTCCGATTTGAAATTCTTGATTTTCAGACGTTCGGCAATAAAATCTCTTTTTTCTCGGATAAGATTTATCGTAAGCATTTTGTATGAGATGTTGTAAAAATAAAAACTCCCGATAATTTTTCCGTGGCGGGAAAGATAGCGGGAGTCAGGATTCTTCAGAAAGTGTGCTTATATGAATAAGTATGCCCTGATTCTGTATTCTATTGATCAGCAGTTTTTTCCGCAATTGCTTCTTCCTCAGTTCTTACAGAAACGTATACTTTATTGTTTTTTCTTCTCCTGAATTCAACAACTCCGCCAGTGAGGGCAAACAGAGTATGGTCCTTGCCCAGACCGACATTCAGTCCGGGATTAAGCTTTGTTCCTCTCTGACGAACAATAATATTGCCCGCAGTCACTTCCTGGCCACCAAAAAGTTTCACTCCCAGCCGTCTGCCTGTTGAATCGCGCCCGTTTCGTGAACTGCCTGCTCCTTTCTTATGTGCCATTTTATTTTATTGTTTTAATATTTCTGTCCTTAATCATCTTTCTCAGGGGAGTCCTGTTTTTCAGCCCTGACTTCTTCAGCAGCTTTTGTTTCATCTGGTTCTGATTCCGGGGAATCCTGCTTTTCAGCCCTGACTTCTTCAGCTGCTTTTGTCTCAGCTGGTTCTGATTCCGGGGAATCCTGCTTTTCAGCCCTGACTTCTTCAGCTGCCTTCCCGGATTTTTTGGTACTGCTCTTTTTTGCAGTGACCGCCTTTTCAGCGCTGCCCGTCTTTTTCACAGTGCCTTCCTTTTCAGTGCTGCCCGTCTTTTTCACAGTGCCTTCCTTTTCAGCGCTGCCCGTCTTTTTCACAGTGCCTTCCTTTTCAGTGCTGCCCGTCTTTTCCGCAGGTTTTACTTCCCTGCCGGCTTCAGCGGCCGTGACTTCATCTTTTTTCCCAGTACTTGCTTTTTTATCACCTATACGCAATATTTCAATCTGGGTAAAATCCTGGCGATGACCGTTTTTAACCCTGTAGCCCTTTCTTCTCTTCTTCTTGAAGACAATCACCTTGTCGCCCCTGACCTTATCGTTCAGAACAGTTCCTTCGACCACGAAATCCTTTATAAAGGGTTCACCAATTAATATTTTGTCTTCATCCTCAACCAGAAGGACTTTGTCGAATTCCACTTTTTTCCCTTCTTCCGCTTCGAGCCGGTGGACATAAATTTTCCGGCCTTCTTCAACTTTGAACTGCTGACCTGCAATTTCTACTATTGCATACATTGTACTTCTTATTATGTTTCTCCGTTAGGCGTATATCCGACAGGGAATATAACTTTGGCAGGCCTTTCCGGATTATTTGAATTTGGACTGCAAAGATATACAAAATAGGCAATTTCCAAATAATAAAGTATTATTTTTACCACCACTGGAAACCTTTATTTATGCAATTATAATCCTTATATTTGTCTGAGGCTAAACAAAAGAAAGGAGAAAGATATCAGTGATGAAGAGGGTTAAGCTGAAAGTTATGGGAATTTCTTACAGCCAGACACAATCGGGCGCATATGCACTTTTACTGATTGAAGAAAATGGAGAAAGAAGAATTCCGATAATAATAGGAGGATTTGAAGCACAGGCCATAGTTATTAAACTTGAGAACCTTGAGCCTCCCAGACCATTGACACATGATTTGTTCAAAAAGTTCGCCGACCGGTTCAATATAGCTGTAATTGAAGTTATGATCTACAAGCTGGAGGACGGGGTCTTCTTTTCCAAGCTCCTCTGCAACAACGGGGAGAAGGAATATTCAATTGACAGCAGGACGTCAGATGCTGTTGCCATAGCCCTGAGATTTGCCTGTCCCATATATATAAGCGAGGATATACTGGAAAAGGCACAGATTTCAAATGAACCTTCCGAAACCGATACTGTTGCTTCCGAAGAATCTGAATCAAAACGGAATCCATCATCAAAGTACGACTCATTCACTGACGAGGAGCTCTATAAAATGATTGATGAAGCAATAAAAACGGAAGATTATGAAAAAGCTGCCTCAATAAGGGATGAGATTGAAAGAAGGAAGGGAAGAAAAGGCTGACAGGAGAGAAGAAAACGACCATGTAAGGATTTCACACACGGGTATGACCTGGTTTCATGGGAGTTTTCCCGTTAAACCAGGGCAGGTAATACGAACCAATTAGTTTACAATAATATAATAATTATTTTTTCGTATGAAGCAATTATTTGTAATCGTGTTTGTTATGGCCGGCATTGTTGTTCATTCGGCTCCGAAATCGTACAAAATAAGCTCTCCTGACGGAAAGATCGTTGTTGAATTGAATGCAGGCACAGATATCAGCTGGTCTGCAGCATATCAGGGCAAAGAAATTATCAGTTCGGTGAAAGCCGGTCTTGTTGACGGAAACGGTAAAATATTCGGTGAGAATGAATCTGTCCGCCGGGCGCAGTATGGCAGGATCGATGATGTTCTTGAACCGGTTGTTGCCCACAGGCATTCAAGGATAGAAGACAAATGCAACACCCTGAAGATATCTTTCCGCTCGGGTTGTGCACTTGATTTCAGGGTTTACAATGACGGAATCGCATACAGGTTTGAAACGGCATTGAAGGGTGACATAATTATAAAGGATGAAATTTCGGAATTGCAGTTTCCTGCCGGATCCTTTTCATGGTATCCGCTTGAAGAGAGTTTTATGTCGCATAATGAGAGGAAATATATTTATTCCTCACTGGATACTCTCACAGATAAACATCTTGCAAGTCTTCCCGTACTTTTTACCTCACAGGGGATAAATATTCTGCTGACTGAAGCCGATATTCAGGATTATCCGGGAATGTGGCTCAGAGGGATGGGATCCGGCAGGCTGGGGGGCGTCTGGCCACCGTATCCGGAAACGGAAGAACTCAGGGGCGACCGTAATCTTTTCGTTACAGCTACAAGGGACTATATTGCCCGGACCGGAGGCAGCAGGACATTCCCCTGGAGGGCTTTCGTTATTGCCGAAAATGATGGCAGGCTCATTGAAAGTGAGCTGGTATACAAGCTTGCAGCACCCCTGAAGCTGAATGACACCGAATGGATCAGGCCGGGCAAGGTTGCCTGGGACTGGTGGAATGCAAACAATGTTTACGGTGTGGATTTCAGGGCCGGGATAAACACTGAAACCTATAAGTATTATATAGATTTTGCCGCAGAGAACGGGCTGGAATACATAATAATTGATGACGGATGGTATCCCCTGGGCGAGACAGTATTGAAACCGGTGCCCGGGATAGATATTCCTGAACTGTGCAGGTATGCCGGTGAGAGAAACGTGGGAGTGATACTGTGGGTTGTATGGAACCTGTTTTGGGATGAAATTGATGAGGCTGTTGCTCTTTATGAAAAATGGGGTGTGAAGGGAATAAAGGTCGATTTTATGCAAAGGGATGATCAGAAAGTTGTAAACTTCTACCATGAGGCTGCAAGAAAAACAGCTGAACACCATCTGCTGATTAATTTTCACGGATCGTATAAACCCGACGGGATGATCAGAACCTGGCCCAATGCACTCACCCGGGAAGGGGTTATGGGTCTGGAAAACAATAAATGGAGCAGTGATATTACTCCTGCCCATGAACTGACCATTCCATTTATCAGAATGGTTGCCGGACCGATGGATTTTACGCCGGGAGCAATGATAAATATGGGGCAATCCGATTTCCATCCGGTGTATAACCGTCCCTCCGGTCAGGGTACCAGGGCTCACCAGATGGCCCTGTATGTCCTGTATGAAAGTCCCATGCAGATGCTTTGCGATTCCCCAACGAACTATATGAGGGAACAGGAATGCACTGATTTTCTAGTGAAGATCCCCGTGGTGTGGGATGACCTGCTTGTGCTTGATGCAAAAATTACGGAATACCTGCTGCTTACGAGGCGTTCCGGAAATGACTGGTTTGTAGGGGCTGTTACTGACTGGACAGCAAGGGATATGGAGCTTGATCTGTCATTTCTGCCTGAAGGTGAGTTCAGGATGGAAATATTTTGTGACGGCATCAATGCAGACCGTCATGCACAGGATTACAGGCATCTGACAACAATCGTAAAACAGGGTGAAAAACTGAAGATAAGTCTTGCATCCGGTGGCGGCTGGCTTGCAAAAATCTCACCCATAAAGTAAATTCTGCAAATAAAGATGAAACAATATCTTGAGCTTCTGGATCATGTTCTTGTGAACGGAGTGGAGAAACAGGACAGGACCGGTACCGGGACTCTTAGTGTTTTCGGATACCAGATGAGGTTCAGTCTGCAGGAGGGATTTCCTGTGCTGACAACAAAAAAACTTCATCTCAGGTCGATTATTCATGAACTTCTGTGGTTCATTTCAGGCGATACAAATATCAGGTATCTTCAGGACAACGGCGTGAAGATATGGAATGAATGGGCTGACAGGGACGGCAATCTCGGACCGGTATATGGTTATCAGTGGAGGTCATGGCCTTCTGCTGACGGAAAGAAAAGCGACCAGCTTGCCGCGGTGATAGAAAACATAAAAAGCAATCCCGATTCCAGGCGCCTTATTGTGAGTGCATGGAATGTCGGGGAACTCGACAGAATGGCACTGCCTCCATGTCATCTCCTGTTTCAGTTCTATGTTTCAGACGGGAAATTGTCATGTCAGCTGTATCAGCGCAGTTGCGACATTTTTCTCGGGGTTCCCTTCAATATTGCATCATATTCACTGCTGACCCTGATGATAGCACAGGTGACCGGCCTGAAGCCCGGTGAATTTATTCATACTCTGGGAGATGCCCATATATACCTGAATCATATTGAACAGGTGAAGCTTCAGCTTGAACGGGAACCTTATCCTCTGCCTGAAATGGAGATCAATCCCGGTATAAAGGATATAGATTCATTTCGCTATGAGGATTTTACGCTTAGGAACTATGTTGCACATCCGGTTATCAGGGGAGAGATTTCCGTATAAATAATTGATTTATGATTTCAATAATAGCTGCTGTTTCTGAAGATCTCGGAATAGGCAGAAACAATGATCTGCTCTGGTATATTCCGGAAGATCTTAAAAGGTTCAAACAGCTCACATACGGAAAAACCGTGATAATGGGCAAAAAAACCTGGGAATCATTGCCCCTTAAGCCTCTTCCGGGACGAAAAAATATTGTAATAAGCGATATCCCTGACGACAGGATTGAGGGTGCCGTAATTGCCTGCTCAATAGAAAATGCCATGGATAAATGCGGACAGGATGAAGAGATATTCATTATCGGAGGGGCAAGCATATACCGGCAGTTTATGCCTTATGCCGACAGGCTGTATATCACCCATGTTCACATGAACAAGCCGGCTGATGTCTTTTTCCCGGAAATAGACATGAGAAGGTGGAAGATTGTTGACAGGGAGGAATGCCGGAACAACAGGCCGGAAATCATTCCATGCAGCTATGTTGTTTATGACAGAAAAGACAGGATCTGATTTTAGGAAACTCTCAATACCTGCATGTCGATTTTGGAAAGCTTGTGGGCCGCATAATCGACGGTGATCAGAAGGTCATCCTTGCCGAGGGAAGGCATCTCATACATTGCATCAATCATTATTGTCTCGCATATCGATCTTAGTCCTCTTGCACCAAGTCTGTATTCAATTGCCTTGTCGACAATAAAATCCAGGGCATCTTCGGCAAAGGTAAGCTCAATGTCATCCATCCTGAAAAGCTTGATATACTGCTTTATAATAGCATTTTTGGGTTCTGTAAGTATTGCTTTCAATGCCTTTCTGTCGAGCGGATTGAGATGGCTTATAACGGGCAGGCGGCCGATTATTTCCGGAATCAGTCCGAAAGCCCTCAGATCCTGGGGTGCCAGGTACTTCAGAAGATTGTCAAGATCTACTTTTGATCTGACCTTTGTTGCCCCGAAGCCCACGATCTGGGTATTGAGCCTTGATGCTATCTTTTTTTCAATTCCGACAAATGCTCCTCCGCAGATGAAAAGTATGTTTTTTGTATCAACGGGTATCATTTTTTGTTCGGGATGCTTTCTCCCCCCCTGGGGAGGAACATTTACAACCGAACCTTCAAGCAGTTTGAGAAGTCCCTGCTGAACTCCCTCGCCTGACACATCCCTTGTGATTGAGGGATTGTCTCCTTCCTTTCTGGCAATCTTGTCTATTTCGTCAATGAATATGATTCCCTTTTCAGCTGCCTTGATGTCATAGTCGGCATTCTGCAGCAGCCGGGTGAGAAGGCTTTCTATATCCTCCCCGACATATCCGGCTTCGGTAAGAACTGTTGCATCAACAATGGCAAAGGGAACGTGCAGCATCTTTGCAATGGTCTTTGCCAGAAGGGTCTTGCCCGTTCCTGTTTCCCCGACAAGGATTATATTGGATTTTTCAATTTCAACATCATCCCCGTCCGGCTTCTGTGTCAGTCTTTTGTAATGATTGTATACAGCAACCGAGATGACCTTCTTGGCCATTTCCTGTCCGATGACATACTGGTCGAGGAAGTTTTTTATTTCAGGCGGCTTGAGCAGATTGATAGTCTCGAACCTGGTACTCGTCTTTGCCCCGAGCTCCTCGGTCATGATTCCATAGGCCTGCTCGATACAATGATCGCAGATATGCCCTTCAAGACCGGCAATAAGTATATTGGTTTCTTTTTTCGATCTGCCGCAAAATGAACATTTACTCATGTCTTCTAATGAACGGTTTTCTGAAGAATTTCGTCAATCATCCCATATTCCATTGCTTCAAGGGATGTCATCCAGTGATCCCTGTCAGCATCCTTTTCAACTTTTTCAAGAGCATTGCCTGTATGAAGTGCAATGATCTCGTAAAGTTCCTTTTTGATCTTCATTATCTCACGGGCCTGAATCTCTATATCGGAAGCCTGCCCCTGAAATCCTCCCATAGGCTGATGTATCATCAGACGGGAATGTTTGAGAGCCGATCTTTTGCCTTTTGTGCCGGAAGTAAGGAGAACAGCTCCCATTGAAGCTGCCATCCCGGTGCAGATGGTTGCTATATCAGCAGATATGTACTGCATGGTGTCATATATGCCAAGGCCGGCATGCACACTGCCTCCGGGCGTGTTGAAATATATCTGTATGTCTTTCCCCGGATCGGAGGAATCAAGATACAGGAGCTGGGCCTGAATGATATTTGCGACATAGTCATCAATGGGAAGTCCCAGGAATATTATCCTGTCCATCATCAGACGGGAAAAAACATCCATGGATGCTATGTTCAGCTGCCTCTCCTCAATGATTGTCGGGGAAATATAATTGTTCAGAACCGAGTTGTATCTGTGAAGAGTGAGACTGCTCAGTCCGTATCTGCTTCTTGCATATTTTTTGAAATCGTCGCTGTTGTTCATTGTTGTCTTTTATTGTTGAATCTTATATTATCGGGTCTTAGATTGTCGTGTCTTTACTGTTGCGTTTTTTACTGCCGGGTTTTTACTGTCACATCTTTTATTGCCGGTCCTTTTCTTTTGAGTCTTTTACTACCGGGTCTTATATTGTCGCGCCTTTTACTGCCGTAAATACAAAGTTACGAAGATTAATCCGAAATGTTCCGTCTGCTTTATTTTTCAAAAAGTTTGTTAAATTCTTCAGCACTGACCTTTTTGTTTTCAATCCCAACAACTTCCTTCAGCCTGTTCAGTACTTTATCATCCAGAATTTTATCGGCGATTCTCTTTGCATCCGCCTCTCTTTGCAGGGTTTCCTTTGCATAACCGGATATCTGTTCATCAGTAGCATAGTAAAGTCCGTATTGTGAAAACTGGAACCTGGTGATCTTTTCGGCTTCTTCCTGCATTTCTTCCGGACTTATTTGTATTTCATTGTCTTTTGCCACTTTATTTTTGATCAGCTGCCATTTAAGATCCTGTAGGAATGTGCCGAATTCATTTTCAATCTCCCCGGGGGAAGAATTTTCACCGGCCGTCATCAGCCATTTTTTAAGAAATTCTTCGGGCAGGCTGAATTCAGTTTTGTCGAGTGTGAGTTTCCTGACATCCTGCATCAGTTTGAATTCACTCTCTCTCAGCAGATTTGCAGATATTTCCTCTTCGATCTTCTGCATGAATTCCTCTTCGTCTGACACTACTCCCTCTCCGTAGATCCTGTTAAAAAGATCCGGACCTGTTTCTGCCGGATAAAACCTAAAGATCTCCTTAATTGTAAAACGGAAATCACCTTCAATATTTTCCGCATCCTTGCTTTCCATTTTAAGCAAACCGGCTATTTCAGCCGTGTTTGGAAAAGCCTTTCTGATATTGAAAACAATACTGTCATTTTCCGCAAGCCCGGTAAATGCTTTTTTGATTTCCTCATCCCTTACCATGTCAACTGACAGGCTTGATTCATCAGCAGAAATGCCTTCAGGGATGATTTCGGCATTTTCATCAACAGCTTCAATACTGCCTGTCAGAATATCTTTTTCCCCGCTTGTTTCTTCCTTCCTTGATTCACCGAAACGGCGTGCATAGCCGTCGGCATAATCCTTCTTCATCTTATCATCAATGATGATTTCGTGAAAGGTTACCTTGTCCTTTTCACTGAGAGTCAGTTCGAAATCCGGTGCAAGTCCGAGTTCGAAAGAGAAAGTGAAGTCATCATCGTGTATGAAATCGGTTTGTTCATTTTCATCAGTAAGCGGAAGCGGATCTCCAAGGATATCAATCTTTTCATCAACAAGATATTTATGAACACTTTCCGATACCAGCTTGTTTATTTCATCCACTTTCACGGCATTCCCGTACATGCTTCTTATAAGGCCTATAGGAACCATTCCGGGTCTGAATCCCCTGATGTTTGCCTTTCTGCGGTAATCCTTTAATACTGTCTCAACTCTTTCCTCATAATCTGCCTTGCTGATCTTCACAGTCAGAACAGCATTCAGCCCGTCTTTGTTTTCCCTGGAAATATCCATATCTAAATAATATTGTGTTAATCAGAAATCATTGGCAGCATTATTGATGCACAAGGAATTTTAAGCGCCTCTGAAATCCTGGTGCGGATGAAGGGACTCGAACCCCCACGTCTTTAAGACACAAGATCCTAAGTCTTGCTCGGCTACCAATTACGACACATCCGCAAAAAAATCTCCGCAAAACTACTACAAATAAACTTAATTACAATACGGAACGGTTCATCGCCGCAGTTCGAAATTCTTTCCGAGATATACCTTTCTTACATGCTCATCTTCTGCCAGCTGTGAAGCTGTGCCCGATTTCAGTATCTTTCCCTCGAAAAGCAGGTAGGCCCTGTCGGTTATGGACAGTGTTTCATGGACGTTGTGGTCGGTGATAAGTATACCTATATTTTTATTTTTTAGATGGGAAACAATATTCTGGATATCCTCCACCGCAATGGGATCTATGCCGGCAAAGGGTTCATCAAGAAGGATGAACTTGGGCTTGAGAGCAAGGGCTCTGGCAATTTCTGTACGTCTTCTTTCTCCTCCTGAAAGCTGAATACCTTTGCTTTTCCTGATTTTCTGAAGACCGAATTCGTTAAGGAGGGATTCAAGTCTTTCTCCCTGTTCCCGGCGTGAAAATGCGGACATCTCAAGTACGGCCCGGAGATTGTCCTCTACCGAGAGATTCCGGAATACCGATGCTTCCTGGGCCAGATAGCCCAGTCCCTTCCTGGCACGCTTATAAACGGGAAGATCAGTGATATCTTCATCATCAAGGAATATTTTTCCTTCCCTGGGACGTATGAGGCCTACTATCATGTAGAATGAAGTGGTCTTTCCGGCTCCGTTGGGACCGAGGAGACCTACTATCTCTCCCTGTTCAACTTCAAAGGAGACATTGTCAACAACCGTGCGGTTATGATATTTTTTTACCAGGTTTTCAGTATGCAGTTTCATGTCATGATTCAGGTTGCCGCATCTTGTACCTTTTCAATAGCGTCCTCCTTCATGAAGGCCTTATGTTCCTTCTCCTTTTTCCTGATGACCCTTGCGGAGATACCGATACTTACTTCATAAAGGATCAGGAGGGGAATGGTGACCAGTATCTGGGAAAACACATCGGGAGGTGTTATAATTGCAGCAAGAATGAAGATCACCACAATGGAATATTTTCTGTACGTTCTCATGAATTCCGGTGTGAGGACCCCGATTTTTGTAAGGAAAAAGGCAATTACAGGAAGCTCGAATATCACTCCTGTTGCCAGGCAAACTGACGATATGGTGCTGATATATGATCTGATATAGATCTGGTTCTCTACAGTATAGCTCACATGGTACGAGCCCAGAAAGTGGATTGAAAGGGGAGCCAGGATGTAATATCCGAAAAGGACACCGGAAAAGAAGAGCATTGTGGTGGAGAATACGGCTCCTTTTGTGTATCTGGCCTCATTTTCGTGAAGCGCGGGCTTGAAAAACATCCAGAATTCATAGATTATGACCGGGAAAGCCATTATAAGACCTGAAACCAGCGCAACGAGTATGTGGGTGGTAAGCTGCCCTGCCATCCTGATGTTTATAAGCTCAAGCTGTTTGGTGTTTATACATAGTGCATCAATATTCAGCTGATGTCCGAAAATCTTTGCATGTCCCAGTTGACAAAGTAGTCTGTTGGTAAAAAATTCCGGACTTTTGGGTGCCAGGATGATCTTGTCGAAAATTATATTCTTCAGAATGAATGCGACTATCATAAACACGAAAATGGCAAGAACCGATCTTATAATATGCCATCTCAGTTCCTCGAGATGCTCAAGGAATGACATTTCTCCTCCTTTGCCCGTTTTCTGCTTTAATGCCATCTGGGAGCGTTTTTAAAATTCAGCGTGTAAAGATGATAAATCTTCCAGTTTAAAACAATATCGCCATGATTATAAAATAATAATAAGGAATGACAAATGTTAATAATTCTTTAAAATCTATTTATGAGACGGAAATTTATTACATTTATGAAAAAGGTAAGAAAGGAGTAGGTTTGACAGCTTTATCTGATTATGAGATGATGGTTAGTGACAGTACCATACATGACTATTTGAAGAAGTATTTTGGTTTCGACACCTTTAAGGGGAACCAGGAGCCGATTATCAAAAATATTCTGGAGGGAAGGGATACATTTGTTCTGATGCCGACAGGAGGAGGCAAGTCACTTTGCTATCAGCTGCCGGCAGTGATGGGGCAGGGAACCGCAATAGTCATTTCTCCCCTTATTGCCCTGATGAAGAACCAGGTGGATGCCATGAGGAATTTCAGCACAAATGACGATGTTGCACATTTTCTCAATTCTTCCCTTACCAAGACTGAAATTGCCAAAGTAAAACAGGATGTACTTCAGCGTGAAACCAAATTGTTGTATGTTGCTCCGGAATCACTGACCCGGGAAGACAATATTGAATTCCTGAAAAACATAAAGATATCGTTTTATGCCATTGATGAAGCTCACTGTATCTCGGAATGGGGACATGATTTCCGGCCGGAATACAGGCGGATCAGACCGATAATCGACACTATCGGACGGGCTCCCATCATTGCTCTTACAGCCACCGCAACTCCCAAGGTTCAGCATGATATCCAGAAAAACCTCGGCATCCTTGATGCTGATGTGTTTAAGTCTTCATTCAACAGACCGAATCTTTACTATGAGGTAAAATCGAAGCAGAATGTAAGCAGGGAAATTATTAAGTATATCAAGAACAATCCCGGCAAATCAGGAATAATTTACTGCCTCAGCCGTAAGAAGGTGGAGGAAATGGCCGAAGTTCTGAAAGTGAACGGCATTAAGGCGCTTGCCTATCATGCCGGCATGGATTCGGCGACCAGGACTCAGAATCAGGATAAATTCCTGATGGAGGAGGTTGATGTGATCGTTGCCACAATTGCTTTCGGAATGGGTATTGACAAGCCGGATGTACGCTTCGTGATACATTACGACATTCCCAAAAGTCTTGAGGGCTATTATCAGGAGACCGGCAGGGCGGGTCGTGACGGCGGGGAAGGAAACTGTATTGCCTATTACAGCTATAACGATATTATGAAGCTGGAAAAATTCATGCAGGGGAAACCGATAGCCGAACAGGAAATAGGAAAGCAACTTCTGCTTGAAACAGTTTCATATGCCGAATCATCGGTTTGCCGGAGGAAACTGCTTCTCCATTATTTCGGCGAGGAATATACACAGGAGAATTGCGAGGCATGCGATAACTGTCTTCACCCCAAGGCCCAGTTCGAAGGCAGTGAATCAATTGTGAATGTGCTGGAAACAATCCTGGCAGTTAAGGAAAAGTTCAAGGCCGACCATATTGCAAATATATTGTCGGGGAAAGTTACATCGGCTATCAAGTCATATAAGCATAATAAGCTGGAATTCTTCGGAATGGGAGAAGACAAGGATGAGAAGTACTGGAATATGGTTATACGGCAGGCCCTTATAGCGAAATTTCTGACAAAGGACATAGAGAACTATGGACTTCTGAAAGTTACCGCGGAAGGACTGGAATTTGTCGATAATCCCGTTTCCTTCATGCTTGCGGAAGATCACGACTATGCTGATTCAGATGAGGAGGACAATGCATTCGGTGCAAAAACAGCTGCTGTTGATGAAGAACTGTTCAGTATTTTGAGGGATCTGAGGAGGAAAATATCAAAGAAGAAGGAAGTGCCTCCTTTCGTGATATTCCAGGATCCTTCACTGGAGGACATGGCCATACAGTATCCGGTGAACCTGGATGAACTCCAGAACATTTCCGGAGTGGGGGCAGGCAAGGCACAGAGATACGGCAGGGAATTCGTGGATCTGATAAAGAAGTATGTTGAGGAAAAGGAAATAATCAGGCCTCTGGACATGGTGGTCAAGTCGGTGGTGAATAAATCGGGAATAAAGGTTTATATTATCCAGAGTATTGACATGAAGCGTTCTCTCGAAGATATTGCCGATGCGAAAGACCTTGAAATGGACGAATTGCTTTCCGAGATTGAAGCAATTGTCAATTCGGGAACCAGGCTGAATCTCGATTACTACATTGATGAAGTCATTGAAGATGACCGTCAGGAGGAAATATATTCCTATTTCAGGGAGGAAGCAGAATCAGATTCACTTGAAGAGGCCTTCAATGAGCTTGGGAATGATTTTGAAGAAGAAGAGATAAGACTGATGCGGGTCAAGTTTCTTTCCGATTTGGGTAACTGACAGATGCAGCATCATTCAGCCTGAACCCGGTTTTCTGCCTGCAAAGGCACAGCCTGCCACTGTTATCACATAGAAGGGATATATTATCTGGGACGGAATGAACCATTTCAGGAGGGATTTCCGCCCGTAGCGGATAGCCGTATTCCTCAATACAAGATAATCGGGTAGGGATTTAATCAGGAACAGGCTTCCGTAGAGGAGAAGAAACCTGCTTCCGGCAAATGCGGCAATGAGTGTTGCTGCCTGGAGAATAACCACAGCCAGTGTGGCAAGAGCTGTGAATTTCGTCGGGAAATCGCTGTATGAACCGGCTTTTGAGATCCATCTTGTCCTTTGTTTCAGGAAGCCTGCAGCTGAAGAAAGGGCATTTGTTCTTACCCTGGCATCATCCGATTCGAGCCACGATATCCGGGATGATCCGTCGGCTTTCATGCGGTGAAGAAGGAATATATCATCACCCGATGCCAATTCGTCATGAAGACTGAAGGCATGCTTTTCAAATGACTTTTTTGTGAAAAACAGATTTGCCCCGTTACACATCAGGGGATCACCCGCTTCCGCCGACCCTGCCGTTATTGCCTGCAGGCCGAGAAACTCCAGTTCCTGAAAGCGCGTGAGAAAACCCCTGCCTTCCGCCTCAAGAACTACCGGACAGATTATCATATCAGATCCTTCCTTTTCATAAAACGCCGCTATTGCCTTCAGCCATCCCGGATTCATGCGGGAGTCAGCATCCACTGCAACGATCAGGTTTCCGTGAGCTTCAGACACAGCGGTTCTGATGGCTGCTTTCTTCCCGGTCCCCCTGTTTCTGCAGACCCTGAGGTTTTGTATGCCGGAGAATCCTGATACAATGTCAGAGCTTTTATCCGAGGAATGATCATCGGCTACAATAACTTCGAACAGGTCGGAAGGATAATCCTGGGAAGCAATGTTTCCGAGCAGCAGGGGCAGACTGGCTTCCTCGTTCCTGCAGGCAACAATGACCGAAATGAACTGCTCCGGGGTACCGGCCGGCGTGAAGGATTTTATTCCCCTGAGGTTTTTGTATATCCTGAGAAGTATATATAAATATGGTATGGTTATCAGCAGAAGAAGCCAGTACATCGGTTATTTCACTGTCGGTTTGTAAAAATATGCTGTATGCTGCTCTTTCCGGAAAATTCGTTCTTTCCCCGGGCTTCGTTCTTTCCTTAATTCCGGCTTTGGGATAGGGCATACAAATAAAACAATTTTCCGGAGAGCATTTGTTTCTGCAAAAATATGAATATATTTGCGGTCTTTATGAATAAATATGCAAAAAACAGACAGATTGCTTGCCATTGAGAAGATCCTGGCAGCTGAGGAGATATCGTCCCACGGGGATTTGCTCAGAAAGCTCAGGGCTGAGGGAATAATCTGTACACAGGCAACTCTTTCGAGGAATCTGCGTCAGCTCGGGGCTATAAGAAAGCCTGATCCACGGGGGGGATACAGATATGTTCTCCCGGAAAACAGGTTTGTACGGCCGGCCGCTCCCGGCCGGCTTCAGCTGCTTCCCGTGATTACCGGTCTTACAGATACGGGGGGAATGCTTCTGATGAAGACTTTGCCGGGAAACGCAAGCAATGTGGCCATTTTTATTGATAATTCGGCAAGACATGAAATAGCGGGTACGATTGCGGGTGACGACACCATACTTGTCATTGCAAGGGGCGGTGTTTCCTCTGAGCAGATTCATGACTGCCTTGAGATGCTCCTGCCCGGTCTGCATGAGTGGCTGAAGCTAAAATAATGGTTTCGCCGGGGAGGGACCGGGAGGCTGTAATCTCCCGTAGCGATTTCTGAATCAGGTATAAAGTTAAAAATTAAAAATATTCAGGATGAAAGAAAAGCTTGTATTGGCTTACAGTGGCGGCCTGGATTCATCAATCATACTGAAATGGCTGGTTGAAAAAGGTTATGATGTGATTGCCTTTATTGCCGATGTCGGTCAGGGTGACGATTTTGAGGAAACCCGCAGGAAAGCACAGATGCTGGGAGCCTCGAAGGTGATTATTTCCGATCTTAAAAGGGAATTTGTTGAGAACTATGTTTTGAAGGCAATAATGGCAAATGCCATTTATGAGAACAGGTATTTACTGGGGACAGCTCTTTCAAGGCCTCTTATTGCAAGCGAGCAGATAGCGGTTGCAAGGCGGGAACAGGCCGGTGCTGTGTCCCATGGTGCAACGGGGAAAGGGAATGATCAGGTGAGATTTGAACTCTGCTATTATGCCCTCATGCCTGAAATCAGGGTTATATCGCCCTGGAAAGACAAGGATTTTCTCACAAGCTTCAAGGGGAGAACCGATCTTTTGAAATATGCTTCCGAAAAGAAGATACCTGTCAAGGCCAGTATTGACAAGCCATACAGTGAGGATGAGAACCTGATGCATATCAGTCACCGGGCCGGTATTCTTGAAGATCCGATGTACAGCCTTCACCGGGACATGCTGGTGAAGATGGTAATGCCCCAGGATGCACCGGATGAGGAGACCAGGATTGTCATTCATTTCAGGAACGGCATTCCGGCGAGGCTTGTAAACAAGGAAGACGGTACCGTGAAGGAAGATTCCTATGACATGTTCGTTTACCTGAATGAACTGGCCGGCAGGAATGGTATCGGCCTTCTTGACATGGTGGAAAACAGGTTTGTCGGGATCAAATCCAGAGGCGTGTATGAAAGTCCTGCTGCAACCGTGCTTCATATTGCCCACAGGGATATTGAAGGAATTGCCATGGACCGTGAGGTTATGCGCCTGGTAAGCATGCTCACCCCGAAATTTGCAGAACTGATATACAACGGATTCTGGTTCAGTCCGGAGATGGATTTTCTGATGGCGGCAATAGAAAAAAGCCAGGATCTGATTGACGGAAGTGTCCATCTTTGCCTTTATAAGGGCAATGTTCTCATTGAAGGACGGGAATCACCGTCATCTCTTTATGACGAAAAGCTGTCAAGCATGGATATTGAAGGAGGATTTGACCAGACCGACAGCATGGGATTTATTAAGATTAATGCCATAAGACTCATGGCTCACAGGGCAATCGTTGAGCAGAGCCTGAAAAATAAATTATAAAAAATGAAACTCTGGGAAAAAGGTATCAATCCGGAACCGGCTATTATAGAATTCACTGCAGGACGGGACAGGAAAACCGATGTTCATCTCACCAAATGGGATATTGTCGGATCGATGGCTCATGTGATCATGCTTCATGATGTCGGCCTGATTGACAATGAGGAGAAGAAAAATATACTTAAGGCTCTTCATTCGCTGTTTGTATGGGATGAGGAAGGCAGTCTGGCCATTGAGAGCGGTATTGAGGACATTCATTCACAGATTGAAAAGGAGATGGCTTCAATTCTTGGAACCACCGGCAGAAAGATTCACACCGGCAGGTCGAGAAATGACCAGGTGCTTGTGGATATAAGGCTGTATACCAGGGAGAAGATTGACAGCATGGCACAGCTTGTGAGCAGGCTATTTCAGAAATTCCAGTCGCTGAGTGAACAGTACAGGGAGGTTCTGTTGCCGGGTTATACCCATATGCAACCTGCAATGCTGTCATCCTTCGGATTGTGGTTCGGATCCTATGCCGAATCCCTGTCGGATGATCTTGTCCTTCTTGCAACAGCACGTGCCCTCAATAACAGGAATCCTCTCGGAACAGCTGCCGGATTCGGAACAACCCTGCCGCTGAACAGAAAGCTTACATCGGAACTGCTGGAATTTGATGATCTGGTATATAATTCAGCCTATGCCAGCCTGAGCAGGGGCAAGGTTGAAGCAGCGGTTGCATCTGCCCTGGCTGCACTGGCCCAGACCCTTTCCCGCTTTTCAATGGATGTATGCCTCTACATGACCGCAGAGTACCGCTTCGTTGATTTTCCTGACGAATACGTCACGGGATCAAGCATAATGCCTCATAAACGTAATCCTGATGTTATTGAACTGATACGGGGCAGGACCAATCTTATCCAGACTCTGCCCGGACAGGTTGCGATGCTGGTATCAAATCTTCCTTCAGGATATAACCGTGATCTTCAGTTGCTTAAACAGCTAATCTTCGATGCCTTCGAGGATCTGATGGAATGCATGGAAATCACTTTTGTGATGCTCAACAATATCAGGATCAGGAAGAATATCCTGGAGAATCCCATATACAATACAATATTCAGTACCGAGGAGGTGCACCGGCTGGTTAAGCAGGGAATACCCTTCAGGGATGCCTACAAGGCGGTATCGGGAATGGTAAGAAATTCTTCATTCTCCAGGACAGCTTTGTCCGATTATGTTCACGAGGGCAGTCCCGGGAATCTTTGTAACGAAGCTATCGCAACGAGGTTCAATGAAAATATGAAATGCTTCAGGAATAAATCTGTTACGGAGATGGCCGGCAAGCTCATGGAATATGCAAAATAGCCTTTTCAATCTGCTGCATGGCTTTTTCCACCCTGCTGCGGGGCATTGCGACATTCATTCTCATAAAACCTTCTCCGCCCGGACCGAATTCTGAGCCTTCATTCATTCCAACCCCGGCCTTGTTTATAAAAAATTTCCGGAGCTCTTTTCCGGTCATTCCCAGCTTTTTGCAGTCGAGCCATATCATATAGGTAGCCTCGGGCCTTACCGGAATGATTTCCGGAATTAGTTCCCTGCAATAGTCAATTACATAATTTACATTCCCTTCGATATATCCGGTGAGTGCATCAAGCCATTCATGGCCCCCGCTGTAGGCAGCACCGGAAGCAACACTGCCGAAAATGTTCCCGTTGCCCATATGCAGGCTGTCCATTTTGTGCCTGAAATATTTTCTCATTACCGGATTGCTGATAATCACTGAGGAAGTGGAAAGACCTGCCAGGTTGAATGTTTTGCTCGGAGCAATGCATGTCACGGTTATATCGGCTACCTCATCCGACAGCGTTGCAAACGGTGTGTGATTATATCCCGGCAGGGTAAGATCGCAGTGTATCTCGTCGGAAAGGATTATTATCTTGTTTTTCAGACAGATAAAAGCAAGCTCCATGAGTTCGTCACGGTTCCATGCCCTTCCCACGGGATTATGGGGATTGCAAAGAATAATCATTTTGGTATTGGGGGTGATCACCGAGCTGAGCGATTCAAGATCCATGGTCCATTTCCCGTCCTTTTCCTTCAGCTGATTATGAATAAGCAGTCTTCCGTGACTTTCCACGGCGGAGAAAAACGGATAATAGACCGGCGGCTGGACAATTATCGACTCGCCCGGACGTGTGAATGTGAGTGTGCACAGATTTAATGCAGGCACGGTACCCGGACAGAAACAGATATGATCCCTTTCGACTGACCAGCCATAACGGGTTTTTAACCATGATATTATTGAGTTGAAATATTGCGGGGAGCGGAAAAAGTATCCGTATATCTCATGATCAAGACGCTCCCGCAGCTTGTCGGTTATGAATCCGGGTGTCCTGAAATCCATGTCAGCAACCCACATCGGAATAATATCCTTTTTTCCGAATTTCTCGTCTCTCAGATCATACTTGACAGAATCACTGTTTTCTCTGTTGATCTCTTCATCAAAATTCCACATCATCAGAACATAATAATTTTACAGGGCTTCAAAGATAGATATCATAATCAGATTTGTATAATTATATTTCCCCTAAAACCGGATCTTTCCGTAAAAGGATGAAAGGTCTGTCACCTCCGGCTCTTTCTGACATGCAAGATTTTTAGACTTTTAGGCTCAGGCTCATTTTGGGTTTAATTGAATTATTTCAGATACAGTTGATAAGACAGGGCTTATAATGAATAAATAACTGATGCAGTGCTGCAGATTTAACAATTAATTTACTATTTTTATGCGCAATTTTAAACGTTACGTTAACAATAAATTGATCAGGGATGAAAAATACACTTGCAGCATTGATTCTTCCATTGTTTCTGGCAGGAATTGTTGTCACCACTTCAAACACTTCATGCAAAAGCAGGAAGAAGGATAAGAAAATTGAGTTTGAACAAGCCGGCGGCGTCCTGGTGGATGAAATAGAAAAGAATGTTTATCCGCTTCCCACATCTGCCGAGGTTATAAAAATGTTGACCGATCTGGAGGTGGGTTATATATTTGGCATTTCAAATCCCGCTGAGAATTCCAAGAAATATATAAAAAGCACAGACCGTGCCATTAATCTGGGCGGATACGGAGCTGATCTCAGTTATGCCACCCTGTACAACATGCAGCAGGAAGTACTAAATTACCTGAGCGCTCTCCGGTCTCTTGCCAATGAGCTGAACATGTCGCAGATCTATGATGAATCGTGGTATGAAAAGATAAGACGCAATTACGACAACCGGGATGAGCTTGTTACCATACTTACCGATGCATTTCAGAACACCTATGCCTATCTGGTTGACAACAACCAGGAGTCTCTGGCACTGCTTGTGGTTGGAGGAGCATGGGTGGAGGGCCTTTATCTGACAACTCACGTATCCGAAGCAGCATACCAGATTGCAGGAATATCCAGGAATCTTCTCGAGCAGAAAAAATCCTTTGACACTTACCTGGAAATTACCAGACCCTATGCAAACGACCCGGACATAAGGGACTTCCTGGAAATCCTTGAGCCCATCAAAAAAGTGAATGAAGGTCTTGGAACAAGCCTTACCCAGCAAAATATCATAGATATTACAAAGGCTGTTGAAGAGATACGGGCCAGAATCATTAAATAATTTTCATTACAGACATATGACCGCAGAGAATGATACTTTGCGGTCTTTTTATGAACCGGCATTTCTATGAGGGAATCAGTACTGTTGGCCCTGATTCATATCTTTGCCATTGTATCAACGGTCAATCCGTCAGGAATCACAGCAAGAGGCAAAAAAATACTGCGTAGCTATCTCAGACGATATCTGAACAGGGAGCTTGAGGAGGAATACTATGCCCTGTTCGAGAACAACCTGGAATTTTATTCAAACGAATTAAAAGGTCTCGACAAAGCTGAACTGGCAGATGAAAACTCACTTATCTCCTTTCAGATAACAAATATCTGCCGCCAGATCAAAAAGGGATTGTTTCTTGAGGAGAGGATGATTGTTTTTCTTCAGCTGATGGAATTTGCATTTGAGGATGGCGTAATTTCAGATCAGGAAAAGATTATCGTTGACATAATTGTCAGGACCTTCAATATTCCCCGGAAGGAATACGAGAATGCATCGGCATTCATTGTAGGCAGGGCATTTGATGATATTTCCACCGATTCCGTTCTTATTATTGAAAGTGACAGACCTGAACTTTCCGGATCGAAACTGTACGGGAACTATGATAAATGGAAGCATCTGAAAATAAAGGGTTTCAGGGGACATATGATAGTGCTTTACATCGAAAGCACCGAAACCCTGCTTCTTACCTACGACGGACCGATAACTCTTTATTTCAAAGGCCGTGACATCATTTCCTTCAGACCCTACCTTCTTGAAAGGGGCGTCAATATCAAGGGATTCGGCATTGAACCCATTTACTACTCAAGAATCTTTAAAAAGTTTGTTTCAAGGGAATCTGCCGAAAAGGTGATTTTTGAAGGGCATGATGTTCAGTATCTGTTCAGGAATTCCGAGAACGGGGTCCGGAAAATGAATTTCAGGGTTGAGTCGGGTAATTTTGTCGGGATAATGGGAGGTAGCGGGGTAGGAAAAACGACCATGCTTAACCTTCTTCACGGAAAAATAAAACCCACTGAAGGTAATCTCTGGATAAACGGATATGATATCCATGCCGATTCCGAAGAGATAAAGGGACTGATAGGATATGTTCCGCAGGATGACATGCTGATTGAGGAACTGACGGTTTACCAGAATCTTTATTTCAATGCAAGGCTTTGTTTTGGAGATTATTCGGAGGATCAGCTTAATGCAACGGTGAATAAGGTGCTTCAGGATCTGGATCTTTATGAAATAAGGGATCTTCAGGTAGGAGACATACTCAACAAGAAAGTAAGCGGAGGGCAGCGTAAAAGACTTAACATCGGTCTTGAACTTATGCGTGAACCGGTAGTCCTTTTTGTGGATGAACCCACTTCCGGCCTGTCTTCCTTTGATTCCGAAAAGGTTATGAATCTTCTGAGGAATCAGGCCCTGAACGGAAAGATGGTATTTGCCATTATTCATCAGCCTTCGTCAGATATTATCAAAATGCTCGACAGGCTCTGGATACTTGACAAGGGCGGATATATGATCTATGACGGTGATCCTGTTGAGGCCATTGTTTATTTCAAGACTGAAACGTCCCAGGCCAATGCTGCTGAAAGTGAATGCCCAAGCTGCGGGAATATCGAGACTGACAATATACTCGAGATTGTTGAGGTCAAAATGATCGATGAAGACGGCAGACCTGAGAAAGGCCGGCAGGTGAGTCCGCTGGCATGGCACGAAAAATACCGCAAGAAAATGATGCCCCTGGCGGAGAAAATTCCGGAAAAGATTCCGCTTACTCCCGGAAGCTTCAGGGTGCCGGCCAAGTCGGCACAGGTGAGGACCTTTATTAAAAGGAATATCATCAGTAAATTTGCCGACAGGCAGTATATGACGATAAACCTTCTTGAAGCCCCCCTGCTTGCCTTTATACTGGGATATATTTCCAAGTACAGCGAGAACGAGGATTATTTGTTTTCAGCCAATGTAAACTATCCCGTCTTCATGTTCATGTCTGTCATCGTTGCCATTTTCATGGGGCTTACGGTGAGTGCGGAGGAGATATTCCGTGACAGGAAAATTCTGGAAAGGGAAAAATTCCTGAACCTGAGCAGGTTGAGCTATCTGGTCTCGAAAATTAATTTCCTGTTCGTGCTTTCGGCAATCCAGACTCTTTCTTTTGTCCTGGTTGCAAATGCAATACTTGAAATAAAGGGAATGCTGTTCAGGCATTGGCTTATCCTGTTCTCCACGGCATGCTTCGGAAACCTGCTGGGTCTGAACATATCTGCGGGCATGAGAACGGTTATCAGCATTTACATTCTTATCCCGCTTCTGCTGGTTCCCCAGCTGCTTCTCGGGGGGGCAATGATTCAGTTTGATGAGCTGCACAAGACATTCAGCAGGAAGAAATATGTTCCCGTGATAGGGGATATGATGGCAACCAGATGGGCCTATGAGGCAATGACTGTTGAGCAGTTCAGGAACAACAGGTATGAAAGGAATTTCTTTGACTATGACATGGCTTCAAGCCAGAACAGCTGGAAAGCCTCCTTCCTTATACCCGGACTGAAGGTAAAGGTTCAGGAATGTATCAGGGCAGGCAGGGATCCGGAATACAGGGAATATATTGAAAATAATTTCAGTAAGATTAATTATCATGTCGGGGATATGTCGGAAACAGCCGGCATAAAACCGGGTAAGTGGTTTGAGAGGGTGAATTATGATGAATTTGATGAGATAACCGGAGATGATCTGCGTCTTTATCTTGACAGTCTGAGTACAACATTCAGGCGGCAGGAAAGGAAGGTTTCCCTTCAGCTTGATTCCCTGAAGAGAAGCATTGAAAACAGAATGGGAGAAAAACAGTTTGTAAGGCTTCTTGAGGAAAACCATAATGAAAGGCTTGCTGAACTTGTTCTGAACAGGAGGAGTACCCTGAAAATTATTGAGAAGGATGACAGGTTTATCCAGAAGGCCGATCCGGTATTTATGCCTCCGGAATCGAAATACGGAAGAGCTCATTTCTATGCTCCCTTCAAGCAGATCGGGAAACTCAGGATAGGAACCCTTGTTTTCAATACGGCGGTTATATGGATGATGACAGCCCTCCTGTTCTGTGCATTGTACTATAATGTCCTTAAGGCCTTCATTGTATGGCTTGAGAAGCTCAAACTGCCTTTCTGGAGAAAATTCGGGCGCGGACTTCTGCAGATGTAGAAGCTGATCTGAACATGAAATAAATGACCAGAGTCAATCCAAAGAAAAACCTCGGACAGCATTTTCTCAAAGACAGGGAAATTGCCCGTAAAGTGGCATACTCGCTTAAGGGGCAGGGATGTGATTCCGTACTTGAAATAGGTCCGGGTACCGGAATTCTCACTGAATACCTTCTGGAAAGGAATTTCCGCGACTTCAGGGTGATAGAGATAGACAATGAATCGGTTCATTATCTCAGGGAGAAATTTCCCTCTATGGAATACATCATAAGGGGGGATTTCCTCAGGATGGACCTGGAAGATTATTTCAGCGGAAATATATGCATAGCCGGTAATTTTCCCTACAATATCTCATCCCAGATCCTTTTCAGGGTACTGGATTACAGGGACAGGGTGACGGAAGTATGCGGAATGTTCCAGAAGGAAGTGGCCGAAAGGATATGTTCACCGCACGGGTCGCGGGTCTATGGCATTCTAAGCGTGCTTCTCCAGGCATATTACAATACCGAATATCTTTTTACGGTACCCGGGAAAGTATTTTCACCGCCTCCGAAAGTGAATTCCGGAGTGGTCAGACTGACCAGGAGCCATGAGAAAGAGCCGGAAGTGGAAGAAACTCTTTTCAGACAGGTAGTAAAAGCCGCTTTCAACCAGAGGCGTAAAAAGCTCAGGAACTCCATACGGTCGGCTTTTGTTCTCCGTAACGAAGATTGCCCGTTCTTTGACCTGAGACCGGAACAATTATCCGTGAGCATGTTCAGTGTTCTTGCGAAATGGATTGAAGGGAACCGGGAATATATGCAGGAAAAGGAGACAGGCAGTGCGGCAGTCAGCTGAATGAATATCCTATTGCGTCAACCGGATTCATGCGGGCTGCGGAATATGCAGGGGCATAGCCTGCAATAATGCCGATAACCCCGGAAATGGTGATGGCAAGCATTATGTTTGAAAATGTAAGATACATGTTCAGCTCGTACAAATAGTTTATGACTATGGTGCCTATGAAAATCAGTATTATACCCAGGATACCTCCTATCACCGAAAGAAGAACCGATTCGGCAAGAAACTGCTGAAGGATGAAGGAGCGTCTTGCACCAAGGGCTTTCTGTATGCCGATTATGTTTGTCCTTTCCCTGACTGAAACGAACATTATATTGGCAATACCGAAACCTCCCACAAGAATTGAAAAACCTCCTATCAGCCAGCCTCCTATATTTATTCCTGTAAATACCGGGTCAAATCCCTGTGACAGCATTGTCGGAGTGTTTATCGAAAAATTTTCAGGCTCAACCGGTTTCAGGCGTCTTGCCGATCTGAGGATCATGGTTGCCTCATCCGAGAGTTCTTGTATGTCAATGCCCGGTCTTGCCCTGACTATCAGCTGGGTGCTGAGGAACCTGTTCCTGAGATTGATGAAATTCCTGCCAAAATTCAGGGGAATGATGGTGAGCTGGTCAAGGTTGCTCAGGCTTATGCCGCCTTCCCCTTCCTTTTTCAGAACCCCGATAATCCTTACCTTACGGCCCTGAAGCTTTATTTCCTTCCCGACAGGATCTTCCTCCCTGAACAGCCTTTCGGCTGTTTCCGCTCCCATCACGGCTACGTTGGCACCGCTGGAATATTCATAGGGGGAGAAATACCTTCCTTTTTCGATATCGAAGGATATTACCTTTTCAAGATTATCGGTTACGGCTGCGATCGGTGCCCCACCGGTGGAATTATTCCTGTAGCTCATGTTTGCTGAGTGGGCAACAACCAGGGAAAGTGCCTCGGTCCTGGTGGATCTGCCTGAAATAGCCTGATAATCTTCAAGTGAAACTGCCGGCCAGCGGATGATGTCCCACCATTTGATACTGGTGCCAACCGTCCAGGGATATTTCTGAATATACAGCACATTGCTTCCCATGGAATTGATGCTGTCACGTATCGATTTTTCCATCCAGTCGAGCACTGTAAACACGGATATGATGGAAAAAATCCCTATGGTGATCCCGGAAAGGGTGAGAAATGTCCTTAATTTATTGATCATCACAGAACCCAGTGCTAGAATTATGCTTTCCTTCAGCAGTTTCAGAAATTTCATCCTTTCTTCTTTGAATATTTGGTTATGTAGGTCAGCGGCGTTGCCGCCGCTTTCCCCATTAAGAACTGTACGTGC
>CAZFVQ010000007.1:0-66891 GCA_964522415.1 uncultured Rikenellaceae bacterium
GTGTCTGGAATGTAGGGAAAGAGTCAAAATCCCGGGTAGGGTTGTATGATTACGGTGCAAGGTTCTACGATCCAGCTATCGGGAGGTGGCATTCCGTTGACCCAAAAGCAGAAAAATATAGAAGCTGGAGTCCTTATAATTTCTGTATTGATAATCATGTAAAGTATTTTGCTTCTTGTTCTATCGGGGTTTATTACAGAAATGTGGTTGACGAAAAAGATCTTCTGATTCCCTTTTTATAATCTGCATCCGGATAGCCAAAAATTACGAATAAACCTTCTCTGCTTGTGTATTTAATTCCGTACTTTTCTCTGAATTTCCTTGCCCCGGATCCATACTGAATTAGAGGATGTATTCCTCCGATCATACAGGTTCCCAGTCCAAGAGATTGACCGGCATACATAGCCGTTGTGGCAGCAACAACAGGGTCTGCAGGATCACAGTAGGGGGAACCGTAAAAATACATCACAAGCGGGGCGTCATAAGTAACCAAATTAATGCCTTTGTTCATACTGGAAATATAAATTTCGAACAATGGCTTAACAAAGCTCTGAAACAATTCGGCATTTGTCTTCCCCCAAACGGGACGCATCAGAGTTAAAAACCATCCGGAAACCATCCATCGAATACTATTCAAGTAGTTGCAAAAATCTTTGATAAATAATCTGTTCTTTTCTTTACTGTCTAATATCAAAACATTTACATCAGAAGGTGGTATGCCCGTTGGTGATGTCATGGCGGCATCAAGTATTTTCTCAATTTTCCCGGGTTCAACCGGTTTGTCAAGGAATTCTCTTATACTTCTGCGTCTCAGAAACAGGTTTGTTAATTGTTCATAACTGGCTGCCTCATCTGCGGCAGTTCAAACAAATCATCCCTTGAAATCATCCTTCCGCTGACATGAATTGCATCTGCCGGACATACTACCATGCAATGACCGCAGGCAATACACCCGAAGAGGGGATTATCATTGACAGAGGCCTTATTGTCCTTGATTGTAAGACTAAAATCCTTGCATACTTCAACACATTCTGCACAACCTGTGCATAAATCCTCGTTGATTTGTATTTCTCCCTTTCCTTTTGCTCTGGATGTTGCTATTGCCATAATCTTTCCAAATGACTTAATCAATTGACTATTTTATTATCCGGCTGATGCGCAATAGCAAATGTATGTACTTTATACCTTCTTAGAATCCTTTTTCCATACTTTTGAGGAATGAAAAAGAGTTATTACATTGTCTTCTGACTGGAACGGAATTCTTGAGTTCCGGAAATCCGGAGCTCTATAGTATGGCTGTTCCGGGGTTTCGTTGTTTTGAAGTTTCGGAGTATGACTGTTACGGAGATCCGGCCCCCGGCTGTTCCGGAGCTCCCGCGGAAAATACCTGAAAAGACAGACCGTTTTGTAATAGTATAAATGCAAAAGCTGAACATTGTAAGTAAGCAGGTAAATGAAATAAATGAAAGATGGAATATTTTCTACGTCGTATAGCCAGACATCTTTATTCTCTTTATGGAAACAGCCTGCATAATCACTGTCTTGTTTTTCCGAACAGAAGAGCCGGATTGTTTTTTAAAAAATACCTTGCGGAGGAAATTAATAAACCTGTATGGACGCCGGCAGTTGTGACGGTAAATGACCTTTTCCGGTCGTTTTCAAAATTACAGCCGGCAGAAAACGAAACACTGATCTTTGAACTCTATAATTCATATAAAAAAATAAGCAGCCAGGCTGAGAGCTTTGACGATTTCTATTTCTGGGGTGATATGCTCCTTAATGATTTTGATGATGTTGATAAATATCTGGCCGACGCTTCAACAGTTTTCAGAAATATAAGCGACCTGAAACAGATCGATCAGGAATTTGGCGGACTCACCCCCGGGCAGATTGAAATAATAAAACGTTTCTGGACAAATATTGACCCTGCCAGGCTTACAAGGGAAAAAACAGGATTCCTGAATATCTGGTCAATACTGTATGATCTGTATAAGGATTTCAGGGAAGCCCTCAAAGAGAAAAATATCGCATACGAGGGAATGATATTCAGAGATGTGGCTGAAAAGCGTATTGCAGGGATCATATCCGGCTTAGAGTGGGAAACAGTCCATTTTGCAGGTTTCAATGCGCTGAACCGCTGTGAAACAACTTTGCTGACAGCGCTTAAGAAGGCCGGGAAAGGCAGGTTTTACTGGGACTATGATGATTCTTACGTAAGTGGTGGCAGATTCGGTTCAGCAGGATATTTCATCAGGGAAAATATCAAAGTATTTGGAAATGACATGCCTGAAGACTGGAATTACAATACTTTTCTTTCCCGCGAGACTGACGGGGTAAGCAGGCGGATTATAAACACTACGTCCGATATGGCTCAGGTGAAGCTGATCCCCGATCTGATCGGGAAATTGCCGGGACTTGTTCCTGAAAATGCCCATGAGACAGCTGTGATACTTGGTGATGAGACCCTTCTGATCCCTTTCTTATCAAGTCTGCCCGAAAATCCGGATAATATAAATATTACCATGGGTTTTCCCCTCCGGTACACTCAGGTATATGCCTTTATCCGGCGAATCCTGGAAATGCAGGGCAGGGCACGGATTGACAGCGGGACAGTTCTGTTCAGCGCGGGCGACTGTAACAGGATCATAAGTGACAATCTGATTTCAGGTTTGCTCACCGGCAAGGATCAGGATACTGTGACGGGAATACACGGAAAAAAACTTCTGTGGATCCCTTCAGAGCTGTTTGCCGGAACTGAAATCCTTTCAAAGATATTTCGGCGGCCATCCTCACCAAAGCAAATATCAGATTATCTACGGGAATTGCTTATTATCGCAGGCTCGGGAAATTATGCGGAAGTGGAAGGAGATGCAGCCTTAGCAGCCGGAGGAGAGGCTGTAAAAGTTGTGGAAGCTGAAGAACAGCAGAGTGCAGGTGCCGGACAACGGATAACTGATGAATTCATTTACCGGACCCTTCTTTCACTTAACCGTATTGATGCCGCCGCTGAAGACTCCGGTATTAAACCTGCTTTAAATACGTGGATTAGAATCCTGGAAAGGATTCTTAACATGCAGTCAGTGCCTTTTACCGGAGAACCTCTCTCGGGTATCCAGGTAATGGGAATACTTGAGTCGAGAACCCTCGATTTCAGGAATATCATCATGCTGTCAGTCAATGAGGGTGCGCTTCCTGCTGTTAGCGCTTCATCATCATTCATCCCTTTCAGCCTCAGGGAAGCTTTCGGACTGCCATCAGTAAATCATCAGGAATCAATATATGCCTATCATTTTTTCAGACTGTTGCACAGGGCGGAAAATGTGACATTCATTTATAATTCTGATTCCGAAGGTCTTAAAAGCGGAGAGATAAGCCGCTTTCTCCAGCAAATGAAATATGGCGGCGGGATGGTGCCTGAAACGGTAGACCACAACTTCAGAATTCAAAGCCAGAAACCGCTTAGCGAGACTGTTGAGAGAACTGAAGAACACAGCCGCAGGCTTATTGACCGGTTTTGCAGAACTGACGGAACTGCTTATATTTCTCCCTCTGCCATTAATACCTGGCTGTACTGCAGGATGAAATTTTACTACATGTATGTTAACGGTCTCAGGGAAAAGGAATTAATTACGGAAGATATTGACCCTGCCATGCTCGGGACACTGCTGCATGAGTCGATACGCAATCTGTACGAAAAATACCGGGGCGGGATTCTTGAACTTACAGAAACAGAATCGCTCATCAGGAACAGACAGATTATTGAGAATTCCATTGACAGGGCAATAGAAGATAATTTCAGATCTGAAAATGATTTCCCGGTGTCGGGAAATGAATTAATTATCAGGGAAGTACTGATAGTTTTTATTAAAAGAATACTGCAAAGGGACAAATTGTCTGCTCCGCTGAAAATCATGTCATTCGAAGAATTTTATGGATTCCGGACTGAAGTGAATGCTTCCCGGAAAATAAATCTTCTCGTGGGAGGCAGGGTTGACAGGATTGACATGAAGGAAGGAACTGTCAGGATCATTGACTATAAAACCGGCAGGGTCACAGATTCATTAGCTTCCGTGGAAGATCTTTTTGAAGAAGACAGACACAGGGATCCTGACGGCTGGCTTCAGACACTTGTCTATTGTGAGGCATATCTTTCGCAAAATCCGGATGCAAGACTTTTTCCGGCAATTTATAAAATCAGGAAAGATCCCGGCAAAGATCCCTCTGAAATGCTTCGGATTAAACCTGATCTTTCAGTGAATGACTATCGTATAATCCGGGAAGAATTTCTTGCCGGCCTCAAAAATTTGCTGGGTAAAATATTCAGCAGTTCCGAACCTTTTACCATGACTGAAAAAGCCTGGAACAAATGCAGTTATTGCCCATACCGGGTATTGTGCCAGAGATAAAATAATCATTCAGATTCCGAATAAACATTTTCTCTCATTTGTTTATCTGTTTAACTTGGATAAAATCTGTCGTGAGAAAACAATCATCATTTAATAAGCGGGAAATTCGCAGCCTGTTGTTTCAGGATGCGTACCCGGTACGGCGCAGGCCGGATTTACGGCAGCACTGATCTGGCCTGAAGGTGATTGTTCCAGGATAGAACCATCTTCGTATGCCTGGACGCTTAACCCAACTTGAGAGCATGCAAGACATAAATATCTTATATTCAGTTTTATAAATATTCATGTTTCAACTTTCCGGGAACACAAATTTTTTTCTGTAAAAAGGCATAGGTTTACAATCCATTGCTTTGTAAATTTCTTGTGCACCCTGGATAGGTTTGCTGCACAGACGCATGTGAATTTTCCTTCCATCACGCCGGTTCATGGTAACCGTGCTTGCTTTCTGAGAGTTCATTATCCTTACAATGTTACGCCAGCTATGATGTATGCCGGCCTTTCTTAACTTGTATCTGACGCTGCTTACGATGCTGTATGCAAGAATAGCCAGAAACAGATGAGCCATACAGTTTTCATCTTTCCTGTGGAAAACCGGCCGCAATAAAAGGTCTGTTTTCAGAATTCTAAATGTTTCTTCTATCTGTCTTATTGTGTTATAAATGTTCCACACCAGCTTTTCACTTTTTTGATCAATACTGGTACGGATAAAATATTCTCCTTCGCCCGTGGGGGTTGATAGTTGTTTTCTTTTCCATGTGACTTCAACAGCAATACCATCTTTTTCTGTTACATGTATATCATAATGCTTGTTGGCTGCAGGGTAGCGTTCCTTTATCCTGCCAATGCGCTCCATGACCTTGCCATATCTTTTAGTGTGACCTTTTTTATGTATTGCACGGGCAACAGTGTCAAGCTCCTCTTCATACCGGTGGCAGAAATGATCACTCATCGAGGTTTCTTTCACCGCTTTCATCTTACTATGCACATATAGAAAACGATCTGCCAGCTGATCATCCTGAGCCCAACAGATATCAATAGGATTGTCACGCTTATCTGTAAGATGTACCATGCCGCTGTCGGAGGGCTGGTAGTCTTTAAGCCGCGAGCGGCTTACACAAACATAGTGATAACCATTATCCCTGAGCATCTTCAGATTGTCGTCGGTTGCTATCCCGGCATCCATCACAACCGTGGGCTTCCTTCCTGAAAAAGAAGTAACGGACGAAAGATCCTTTATCGTATCTTCCATGGTCTTGCAATCAGCAATGTTACCACGGTAGACACGACTGCATTTAACAAAACCCTCTATATTTACAACCAGGGCCAGGGCTACTATCTTTGCATCATTACGCTTTTCCTTGCTCCTGCCAAACCTGGCTATAAGACTATCTGACTTACGTCCTTCAAAATAACTATTAGTGAGATCATAGAGGATAATCTTGTCTTCTATATCAAAAAGTTCGTTTGTTTTGACCGAAAGGTGCTGCTCAATATCCTCTTTGTGGGTATACAACATCCTGCCGCAGCGGTAAAGATCAAATCTGTTGGTGTCATCAGGAAGCCTGTTAAATAGTTCCGACGCCCCGGAATTATCCCTGATCCATTGAGCTGTTTTATGTTCTGAGCAGGGATAGACTGCCTTGCTGATAATATGAATAAATGCCGTGTCAATATGCCTTTCACTCCAACCAAGTCCCTTTAAAAAAGGAGCTAAATCCAGCTGGTCCAGTACCTGCCTGCAAAGCCATTCAGAGCCAATATCACGGGAATCTTCCATGGAAAGGCTGGAAACATCTACTTCCTGATAATCGCATGAAGATTCAACAGTGACCGGCTGCTCAGTAATGAATTGAGTCGTTTTTGAAAAACCCAGTCGCTGAAGACGTGAACTAAAGTCTATGGCCAGCTTATCAACATGTTCGGGCAGATCGGTTGGAAAAATCTCACGACCTCCGCTTAGGTAAAATTCAATACGATCGGCAAGTATCTTCTTTTGAGTATCTGATTGAATCTCATCTAGTTTGCCAAGCGAAAGAATAGTGCGATGTCTGACTTTGTTACCAATACGATAACTCTCGCATAGTCTGTAATAGCGGTAGACTTTACCAGTGGTACTCTCTTTTTTCTCTGATGCCTTTATAAACATAAGGCAAAGATACTGCATTATTTGTTACGTCCAAATAATGTGCTTATTTTCGGGGTCTACATTCGTCTCAAAAATACTATATGTCTCTATATCAATTTGTTAAAAAATGACATTACTCGAAAACAACCTGTTTTTGGCCCTTTTTCCGGGAATTTTGCTCAAGTTGGGTTAACGGTCCAAATAGCGAAAAATACCAGCAGATCACCAGCCTGCCGAACACAGATGAAGAATTTGATAAAGATTTGAAGAACAATCTTTACAAATTATGGAACAGGAACAGGATGATATCAGGGAGTTATTTTGTACCACCTGTAAAGCTGTTTGAGGCAGATAAGAAAGAAGGAGATCTTCGAATCTCAGGAGTTCCCACACTAGGATTGATCAGATAGCACCGATGGTAGCAAAGATTATATATATACCATGAATAAGAATGCCTGTTGTATTTACTTGTCGTCCCTCCAATTTTAGGTTACGTAAGATGTCCAGCCCCTGTCATTCAGCCATTGAGCAGCTTGAGCTTCAAGAAGGTGCTATATTCCCTTCAGAGCGAATACTGTAATCTACTTGAGTACCATTTGGAGTGTAACCTTGCGCAAACAATATACTGAATGATATCTGTACTGTTAAAATGACTCCTGTACAATAAATTCTCATAATCTAATGGTTATTTTTTGGCCAGGAAGTTTTCTGCATATTGGATCAATTTGTTGTTAACCTCCTCTGCATCCATCCATGTATTATGATTCAGACATAACAAAACTTTTTGAAAATCAACATTATTTATTAAAGCTTGAATAAAAGAATCGTCTTCTTCCTTTAGCAAAATAACGGCTATTAAAAATGTTCCGGTTCTTCTGGTGAAAGAAGGAGCTATATACTGCGTTTCGAATTTGTTCTTTTGTTTGTCAACGGCATTTTCCAAAACATTTCTTCTTGCCAATGAGCTACAGTCGTTCTGAAAACACTCTTGTGCCAATAGATACTCCACTTTCGCAAAAACATAATGATTATCATCGCTCATACTGGAATATCCGGGCTGAAAACAGGGAAGAAGAGTTCTGTAATATTCTATTAATTCTTCCCGTGTTTTGATGTTATCAATTTTATTTTGACCTGCTTCTGAGGCTATAACATCCCTCATATTCTCATCAAGGTTAAAGTCAACCTTGATTTCAGCATTTGAAATTGTTATGCTTATCTCATCCGTAGGGCTATGTGACAAGGTCTTTCCTATATCCTCAACTGATTTACTACAGGATAAAAAAGGAATAATACATACAATAACGATTAATCTTCTCATAATTTTATCTTTTTTTCTGATGCCTTAATGATTTTGTTTAGTCTCTCAATGTCTGAGTAGTAAACAATTATAAATTTGCAATTTAGTACCTTATCCTATAAATTAATGTATTTTTTGGCATAATATTCAATTTTCCCCTGTTTGGTTCTGGCTTGTCCAGGTTAGGGAAATAAAGCTAACAAGTTAAAATTCCAAATATTCGAGCCATTCCAAAATCAATTAATTTCTTTCTTTCTTTCAGTATTGCAGTTCAAAACTGCCGGAAAAGTATACAATGATTCTTCTCAACCTGAATAGACGGTGTTATGAAGGATCATCGGATCAGGTAAAAAAATATGCACCTCTGTTACAGGTGCAGGAACAAGCCAAAATGTTGATAAAGGTTCTCATAACTTATGAATAGATTGCTTTATAGTCAACTCCCAAATTTAGAAGAAACAAATGAAAATCCCAAATGTTTTCTGAGTTATTTTTAATATAATCAGGAATTCAAATTTTTCATGTTAATAAAATATTGGTAATGAAATGAATATGTAAATGAAACGTCCATGTAAAGATTTTACACACACGGGTATGACTTTAGATTCATGGGAGTTCTCCGGTAAACCGGAGCAGGTTCCCCGATTAATCGGGGCAGGCTATCTGAACATTAAAATAAAATTATAGACAGATGAAAAACGTTAAATATCTTTACTCTGCAGCAGGATTGTGTGTTTTGGAAGACATTGTTAATATACTCAAAAACAGCATATTAACATATAAATCATGCTGTTTTTTTAACAATTCCCACTTGGTTTTCAACATTTTAAAGGACTGCGAAACTTGAGTAATTTATAAACCGGAAAACTAGAATCAGTGATTAATCTGTTTTGATTTCCTTCATGAGTGAGACCATTTTTATTGCAGTTACTGCTGCTTCGTCACCTTTGTTGCCATACTTCCCGCCGGCTCTGTCGGCTGCCTGCTGAAGTGTATCTGTTGTCAGTACCCCGAAAATGAAGGGTATCCCATAATCAACGTTAAGCCTGGTAATACCCTGGGTAACACCCTGGCAGATATAAGTAAAATGTGGTGTTTCTCCCTGTATGACACAGCCGATACATATAACGGAATCGGGATTGTATTTTTCAGCAATTATCCTGGCTCCAAAGGTAAGCTCGAAAGTACCGGGAACATGTTTTTCAATGATATTTTCCTCCCTGACTCCGTGTTTCTTCAGGGTGTTCCGGGCACCGTCAAGCAGGGAATGCGTTATCTCACTGTTCCAGTCTGCAACAACTATGGCTATCCTCATGTCAGAGGCATCGGGAACCCCGTCTGGATTGTATGCCGACAGATTGGCAGTGGCCATATGCTAATTCATCAGAAGTTTAGCACGTGCAATATATTTTTCAACAGAACTCCCCTCTGTACTTTCGGGATATTCATCCTGTATCCTTTCATACAGTTTGAGAGCTTCCGCATAATTGCCATCCAGTTCATACAGCTCTCCTGCCTTCATCAGGAAGAGGGGTGTATTGAAAGAATTGCCCGCATATGCAGCTGCTTCAAGATATTTTGAAATGCCTTTTTCTGTTTCTCCCAGTTCCACATAAGCATCACCGGTGGCACCTATGGCAAGAGATCCGATTATCCTGTCCTTTTTCCTGTATTTCCCGAGCATCTCTATTGCTTCGTCAAACTGCCCGAGGTGAAGATAGCAAATGCCTGCACTGTAGCACGCGAGATTACCGGCATTGGTGAATTTGTAATCACTTGCTATATCAAGAAATCCCAGGTAATTTCCATCGCCGTTAAGAGCAAGGTAAAGTGAATCCATTTCCAGATATCTTTCTGCCTGGTAGATCTGAGACTGTGCTTCGGTATTCCTTTTATTGAGATACATCCTTCCCAGCCAGAAAATAACCACCAAGGCCACAATTACCCCGAGTATTATACCAAGGATTTTATAATTCTCCTCAAGAAACTGTTCGGTTTTTGTGAGCGTTTCTTCAACATTCTTCATCCGGTCCGGACTGCCTTTTGATTTCTTTGCCATATCAGATTAAAAAATTAGCTTTGAATTTTTCCACCGCAAAAGTAGTCTATTTCAAATTATTTTAAAACAAATACTTGAAAAAACAAATTGTTAATTTTGTGGTGGCAATAAGATTTTATTAACCCGGTAATCTGATGTATCTTAAAATATTATCTCTGACCAATTTCAAGAATTATGAACATGCGAAACTTGTATTCTCGCCGAGGATAAACTGTTTTGTGGGAAACAACGGTGTCGGGAAAACAAATATTCTTGATGCAGTTCATTATCTTTCACTTACAAAGAGTTTTTTCAATCCTGTTGACAGCATCGGAATTCATCACGGAGAGGACTATTTTATTATTGATGGCATGTTTGTAAAAAACGGGGAAGAAGATCAGATTTTCTGCGCTTTCCAGAGACAGAAGCAGAAGGTGATGAAAAAAAACGGCAAGGAGTATCAGAGGCTTTCGGATCATGTCGGGAAATATCCCGTGGTTATGATATCTCCTGCCGATAGTGTTCTTATTTCCGAAGGCAGCGAGGAAAGACGCCGCTTTCTCAACAAGATAATAAGTCAGTACAATACGGAGTATCTTGATTCAGTGTTGAAATACAACAAGGCGCTTCAGCAGAGAAACAAACTGCTGAAGGAATTCAGCTCAACGGGGAAATTTGACATGGATACCATTCTTATATGGGATACACAACTGGTGAAATATGGACAATTTGTCCACCGGCAACGGGCTGAGCTGGTGAACGAGCTTATCCCGGTTTTCCAGGAGTATTATTCCATGATAGCATCCGGAAAGGAATCGGTCAGACTGACTTACAGATCCCATCTGACAGAAGGGGATTTTGCCGGGGCACTGAACGGTTCCCTCGACAAGGACTGTTTTTTGGGATATACGACTGTGGGCATCCATAAGGATGATCTTGTTCTTGAAATGGGTGGCCATCCGGTAAAACTGCTTGGGTCACAGGGCCAGCAGAAATCATACCTGGTAGCCCTGAAACTGGCGAAATTCGAATATATAAGGCGAAAATCGGGAATACCCCCGGTACTTCTGCTGGATGATATTTTTGATAAATTTGATGCTGAACGTGTTGAACAGATAATCCGGCTTGTTGGCAACGGCAGATTCGGCCAGATTTTAATAACCGATACGCATGAGAGCAGACTCAGGGAGATACTGGCAGCGCATGATACTGATTACAAGCTTTTCATTATAAAAGATAACAGGATTGACGAGGTAATACATAACGGAATAAGAATCGGTGAGAAGGAGTAAGACCATACCACTTGCAGAAGCAATACAGGATTATATTAAAGCCATGAAACTTGAGCGGGGACTTGGCGAGCTTGCTCTGATCAGCTCCTGGGAGGAAGTCACGGGAAAAGCAATCGCTTCCAGGACAAAAAAACTCTACATCAGGGATGGTATACTCTATGTTCATCTGAGCTCCTCAGTGGTAAGGAATGAGCTGCTTATGCTGCGGCAGGAACTCATGAAGAAGCTGAACAGGAAAGCCGGAAGTGAGATTATCAGGGATATTGTACTCAGATAATCAATTAACTGTATGAGCCAGGTTTCAGAGTTTTACACTTTCTTTATTCATGGGCAGGCGGTTCTGCCGGCTTATCAGTCATAGTATTAAATATTCTGATTTTTAGCTGATTTTATAATTTCTGCCGCTGATACGGATGTGTTTACGGAAATTCTTTTCTGTTCTGAATAAATAATCAGTACCGGAATAAGCAAGGCTGACATTTTCATCAGCGCTGATGATTTTTATTTCCGCAGCCGGATCCCTGCCAATAATGAAATTGGCCAGCAGAAATGCCTTTTCCAGGCCGTCACCCCTTTTGAAATTCCATACCTCATCGGGAAGAGCCAGTCTCTTTTCGTCATAAATAGATTCGTCAGGCATATTGCCGAGTATAGCATACGCCTCAGCAATGCTTTTTCCGTTCAGATCTTCGAAACAGGTGGGATTGCGTTCCAGGGCCGCTTTCACGAACGGAAGCCAGTCAGCCTTATCCATCTGTCTGTACACATAAAGAGTAAGCAATGCCATTTCCGACCTGTCGGCATGTTCATGTATCTTATCAATTATCTGATCGCGGCTGTCATTAACTGATATTCCGGGTACAGCCGACGGTAAATAATTCTTGTCCTCCTCGGGCAGATCAGGCTGAGTGGAAATGAATTTTGCCAGATCTTCGAACATTTCCCGTATCATCTCCTTTTTTATTCCGCCGTTGAGACTGATAAAAAGGTTTTCAATATTACTGAGATCTTTATGTTTCTGTGTATTGATTATCTCTTCGGCTTTGTTAAGAATAATTTTGCCCTGAAGAGGGCTCAGATGAAATTCATCCCCTTCAATCTCTTCAATAAGCTTTCCCCTCGTTTCTGCTGCGACACTGAACTTGCTGGTATGCTCGTATTCAAACATTTTTTCCAGCGGGATATAATAGCTGATTCCGGAACACACACATTCAACCTGGAAAAGAGATTTATATTTTGATTTGAATCTGAGGAAATTAATAAAGACACGATCCGTGAGTTCAGTACTCAGGAAATCTCTCAGTTTCCTGGAAAACAGATTGTAGTACTTCCGGTCTATTGTTGCATCCCTGTATATTGTATGGATGTAGCCTGAGATATGGCTGACCATTGTGACTTTCTCATTTTCGAGGGCCCGTCTTGCTTTTTCTGAAAGAGAAGTCCCGTTGAACCACATGTTTTTTGTTACTATTCTGCGGTTATTGGTTATAATTCCCTCTTTTTCAGTGATAAAATTCTGTGAATGCAGGGGAGTGGCTACAAGGAATATTTTTTCCAGTGGTATCCCGGCAATGATAAATGCGGCAGCGGCATACAGAGCGGACAATGACACACATTCTCCGGCACCGGTTGTGTGGTTGTCCTTGTGTCTGAAAGCCGTCATGGCTTCAATAGTTTCGGTTTTCCAGTACGGAATGACATCTGAATTGAATTTGTCAAGTCCAAAATGTTTCCGGATATCTATGTCGAAATAGTATTTGTCCCCTTCATAGCCAAACAATGCATTTGAACGTTTAAGGACTTCAACATCGAAAAAATCCCGGAATCTTTCAATTTCCCTTGTCTTTGTCGTCAGGCCCCATGTAGCGAGATCAAGATTGAACACATAGTTCTGGATTATGTATTGCTTTATTCTGTTTATTTTGTAGTTGAAGCTCTTTGTTTCAATACCGTCAAACCAGGGATCATTTTTCCATTCCCAGATTATCGGCGACATGATATTTGCAAGAACAAGAGGATAGAACAGTTCGGGAAATATGAATATTTCCATATCGGAGAGAGTGAAGGCCGAAGAATATTTTTCAATGGTCTTCTTGTCGGAAAAATCAATAGTCATCAGAGAATTCATTAGTTAAGACAAAACAACAGATCAGAATTTTTCTATTGCTGAAAAGAAAAACTCACTTTCTCTAAGGGCGTCTTCCCTGCTTTCGGATCCATGAACGGCGTTCATCAGCAGGTTTACCGCATACTGCTTCCTTATTGTTCCGGGTTCTGAAAATTCGGGATCAGGATCCCCGATGAGTCTGCAAAACTCTTCAACAGCATTTTCCCTTCTCAGTATCATTGCGACAACCGGACCCGAGGTTATAAATTCCACCAGGCTTTCAAAAAACGGCTCTTCCTGACAGAATTTGTAAAAGGCTTCAGCCTGGGGCACTGTCAGACCTATCATTTTCAAAGCCGAAATTTCAAAGCCGGCTTCATTTATCATTGCCAGTATCGGACCTGTTTTACCCGTTCTGACTGCATTGGGTTTTATGATCGCAAAGGTGAAATCAGCTTCCATATCTGCCTGTTTTGTAATTGAACATCGGTATTCCTCTAAAGGAATTATGTTTATCTTTACGCCCTTAAGTATTGAGCAGCAAATATGCCGGATTTATCCAAATATACAAAAAGAATATCCGAACATTTTTCGAACTCCAGGAACATTGTGCTAATCAGTCATATAAATCCTGATGGTGATGCTGTCGGTTCACAATTGGCACTGTTTCATTACCTTAAATCACGAAACATAAAGGCTGAAATGATTGCTCCGAATAATCTTCAGGAGTTTCTCAAATGGATGGAAGGTTCGGAACAGATAAGGATTTTTATTTCGCAAAGGGATAAATGCAGGAGTATTATTGAAAATGCCGATCTGATCGTTATGGTTGATTTCAATCAGCCTGACAGGCTGGGGGAGATGGAAAAAATTGTGACCCGCTCCACGGCAGTAAAGGTTATCATTGATCATCATCTTAATCCAAAAGGATTTGCTGATATTGAAATATCTGTTCCGGCATTTTCCTCAACTACCGAGCTTGTACACGAAATAATTACCCTGATGAACGGAAGACCCTATTACACAAGACCTTATTCGGAAGCAGTGTATGTGGGAATAGTTACTGATACCGGTAATTTTGAACATGGAAACTATACAGGCAATACCCTGAGAGTTGTGGCTGATCTTTTTGAGAACGGTATTGAAAAAAACAGAATCCTCGACTTGCTGTACAATAATTTTTCCGAGACACGACTGAGACTACAGGGATTCACCCTGAATGAAAGAATGGTGATCGTCCCGGAATACCATACGGCATATATCTGGCTTACAAAAGGTGACCTTAATTCATTCGGATATGTGAAAGGAGATACTGAGGGTTTTGTGAACCTGCCATTGTCAATAAAGGGAATTATTTTTTCAGTCTTTTTTATTGAAAAAGACGGATTCGTTAAATTATCATTGAGATCCAAGGGGAATTTTCCCTCAAATGAATTTGCCTCACGTTTCTTTTCGGGCGGAGGACATCTGAATGCCTCGGGAGGGGAATACAAGGGCACGCTCGACAATTCAATCAAATACTTCAGGAAGGTACTTGAAGAAAATTTTGAATATTTTAATCGCAATAATAATTTCAGGTGATACCCAGACTGCTGATATTTGGCATAATCCTTGCCGGCATATTTTCCTGCAGACAGGTTCCGGAGAAACATGGCAGGAAACCTCTTCCGGATAAAAAGGAAATGACTGAACTTAACAGGCATCTTATACAAAAAGACAGGGAAAGAATAGAAAACTACATTGAAAGACGCGATCTTAAAATGACCGAGAGTCCTTCCGGCTTGTGGTACCAGGTAAATACTGAGGGTGAAGGTGATTTCCTGTCTGATAATGACAGGATAAGGATGGAATATAATTGTTCGCTTATTGACGGTACGCTTTGCTATTCATCAGATACAGACGGAATTGAGGAGATTGTGCTTGGCAGGACCGATATTCCCGCGGGACTTGTCCAGGGACTGAAGATGATTAAAAACGGAGGCAGGGCCATTCTGATCATGCCGCCGCACCTGGCATTCGGACTTAAGGGAGACGGGAAAAGAATACCCGCAAGATCTGTTGTTGTATATGAGATAAAAGCAGAAAGAATAAATAATAAATAATTGAGATAACAATAACCATGATTAACATAAATAAATTTAAAGATGAGAAAAATAATGGTGTTCACCATGTTCACAGCTGTGGTACTTCTTACTTCCTGCAGCCTGGCAGCGAAACATGAGAAATATGAGCAGGAGGAAAAGCAGAAAATACTGAATTACCTGGGCAGTAAGCCTGATCTGGAATTTACTTTACTGGAAAGCGGATTATACTATATGGATGTAACCATCGGAGAAGGCGAGAGGCCTTTGAGAGGAGATTCTGTTTTTGTACACTATTCAGGTTATTTCCTGGATGGTTATAAGTTTGATTCAAATGCTGATAAGAATGCGTATGGTTATCCGGCAGGTCTCGGTTATGTTATTGACGGCTTTGACGAAGGAGTGATGCTGATGAGAAAAGGAGGTTCCGCCAAAATGCTGATCCCGTCAAATCTGGGCTACGGAAACTCGGGATATTTTATGCCCGCATATACCCCGCTTTTATTTGATGTGAAACTGGACAGCATAATCCGCGGAGCCGGGAAATGATAAAATTCCTGCAAGAAACTATTGCATAGGGAACTATTGCAGGGAACTATTGCATTACATAAACAGCAGGCCTCCTGTTCAGATCTGGTCTGCTGTTTCTCCATTCCGATATCCTCATTGTTCTGATAAATTCCGTAGGAAGGGTCAGGTCTGCCGCTATGCACAGCAGAGTATCATTTCTGCATACACTCAGTATCGTATCAAACATACTGTTGTTCCTGTAGGGTGTCTCCATAAAGATCTGAGAATATCCTGTTCCTGCATTCCTTTCAAGCTCCTTTAATTTTACGGCCCTGTCTGCCGGTTTTACGGGAAGATATCCGTGAAACATGAATTTCTGACCATTCAGGCCGGACGATACAAGGGCAAGGAGAATAGAGGAGGGGCCGGGAAGGGGAACTACGGGTATCATTTTCCTGTGGGCAATTGCAATGAGTCGTGAACCAGGATCCGCAATGGCAGGCATTCCTGCTTCACTCATCAGTCCCATGTCCGAGCCATTTAAGACAGGATCAAGATAATGCACAATGTCTTCATCGCGGGTATGTTCATTCAGTTCAAGGAAACGGCTTTCATCAATAGGAAATTCATTGTCGACAGTCCTGAGGTATCTTCTTGCACTGCGGATATCCTCAACCACAAAGTATCTCAGGCGTTTTGTCGTTTCAAGCACCCTGTCAGGAATCAGCATCCTGAGATCATTTCCGCCGAGAGTGACGGGGATAAGATAAAGCCTGGCTTTCACAAATGATAAGTTTATCAAATATACAAAAATTACAGAGAGCTGTTAAACCAGCGAATAAGACAAAAACAGCGTTCCCGGGTTTGTTGTTATTGATTTTTAATATAGGTTTGCCGGTAAATTAATCTGTTGTGAAGATCACTTTCCTAGGAACGGGTACATCCCAGGGAGTACCTGTGATTGCCTGTGATTGTAAGACCTGCCTTTCTGAAGATCCGCATGATAAGAGATTACGGACCTCCCTGCTTCTTGAAAAGGACGGGAGAGTCCTGCTCTTTGATGCAGGACCTGATTTCCGGCAGCAGATGCTCAGGGAAAATGTCAGGAAACTGGATGCCATCATCCTTACGCATGAACATAAGGATCATATTGCGGGAATGGATGATGTCAGGGCATTTAATTATAAAAGCCAGGATGCTGTGGATATCTATGCCGAGGAACGGGTACAGGAAGTGGTGAAAAGGGAATTTTCATACGTTTTTGCGGAATACCGCCATCCCGGAATACCCAGAATGAGACTGAATACCATAACTGATCACAGTTTCAGAGTAAAGGATATTGAGATTATACCCGTGAGGGTCATGCATCATCATCTGGAGATCTACGGATTCAGGACCGGCGATTTCGCTTATATTACAGATGCCAACTATATTCCGCAGGAAAGCAAGGAAAAGCTTATAGGGGTGAAATACCTGGTCATTAATGCTTTACGTAAGGAAAAGCATATTTCACACTTCTGCCTCAGGGAAGCTATTGATTTCATCAGGGAAATATCGCCGAGAAAAGCGTTTATAACACATATAAGTCATCAAATGGGCCTTCACGATGAAGTCAGCCGGGAATTGCCACCGGGTATCTTCCTGGCCTGTGACGGACTGAAATTCGTTTGCGATGACTGACTTTAATACTTCCTCTTCTTCTTGTAACCCTTCAGCAACTTCTTCTGGTAATTTGGTGAATAATAATACCTGTTTTTACCAAGTTGCTGGGGATTGACTTTTTTTATGGGTTCAGTCCTTTTCTTATGGTAGGGATTCTGCCTTGATGAAGCACAACCTGCCATTAACGCAATTGAACCGAATAATACTAAATATCTTAATATTCTGAGTATTCCGGACATCCTTTTATCTGAATCAGAAAAGACCGGACAATATACAACAATTAAACCAATAAAACAAATAAAAAGCTTATTATTAAGCTTTTTGGTCCGGGATACCGTTGGCTTACATTTTTTTCAAACAGGATGCCATAATAATCCGATTTTTTTAATGTTTAAATTTTATATTTGAAAATTAGCTGTTTAACGATTCTGAAACGCGAAATAAAGATGCCGAAACATCATTTTCAATATACAAGATTGCTTACCGGATATCTGAATTTGTTTTTGTTTCTGTTTCTGTTTCTTTTTTCCTCTTTCTCCCTTTATTCCCAGGAGATAGGGCAGATAGGTATTGAAGCAACAAGAGGACTGATAACCGGAAGAGTTTATTTATCCGACAGTACTGTTCTTAATCCTGATATTCCGAGGCCTTTATACAGTTTTCACTGTAACGGGAAATATTACAGCTCTGCAGATTATCCGGCAATAAAAACTGATTCCGTATTTTCGCAGGTTTTTAAAAACAAACTGAAAGTCACCTTTAAGATTCCGAAATTCTCTGATCCGGACTGGATATGCGGTCTCAGTTTCAGCAACACGGGAAATGACACCCTGAGAATCTCAAATGTAGTTCCCTACGGCGAAGACAGATCATCAGTGTACATAACGGGTTTCGGACCACCCGGACCGGCCAGGGCATACCTGTTCAGACCCGGGCGCAGACCTGTCGGCGTGATACTTCCGGATAATGCATGGGAACTGGGTTATTCTTCATTTTCGGCCGGTAATATTTCTGTATGTGCTCTTGCCCGAAGAACAGGAACAGAGGGTGCGCTGGCAGAAAGGTACGAAACAGTTCTGCCACCGGGTGCAGCTGTTCATTATAAAATCTATAATTCCCTTTACAGTGGCGAATGGCAGAAAGGGATTCAGGTGATGTTCAGGGAAAAATATTTGTTTGACCTGGACAGTTTTGATGATTCACTATATGCAAGAAGCGACCTTGCCTGGATCAGAAACAGTTATCTCATCATCCTTCAGATGGCATGGGACAGGGAGTTTTATGACAGTCAGACAGGCAGATACACTTATCCGGAACTTTTAAAAAATTCCATCGGGGAATTCGGCAGGGTGGATGTTTACGGTTTGTCTGCGACATGGCCCGGAATGGGACTCGACAGGAGAAGCCAGCAGGACATATACAGGGATCTTCCCGGGGGAATCCCGCAACTGCGGAGTTTTGTAAATCTTGGCCGTTCATACGGCACCAGATTCTTCATTGCCTGTAATCCCGGGTATAAGGATACGGGAAAAGAGGATTTCGTCAGGGGAATGACCGCTCTTGTCAGGGATCTGGATGCTGACGGAGTTATACCTGAGACGGGAACAGGAGGCGACGGTGATTACTGGATGCAGACAGCTGCAGACAGCATACGGAGCGGTTTGGTAATGTATCCCGACGGGATGGCAGGTGTTAAGGAAATGCAGGGAATCATTTCAGGCAGGGTTCATAATTCAATCTTCCTGAGCCCTGAACTTAATCTCAGTAAATTTATAAAGCCGGAATATGCAATTTTCAGGGTATGTGACGTGGGAGAGGATGTTCTTCACCGTGAAATAGCAATATCTTTTTTTAACGGTTATGGTACTGAACTCAATATGTTCCGGCCGGGGGGAAGAAACGATGATTACAAGGCTGACAAGGAATTTCTTGCCGCGACAACCTTCCTGCTCAGGCAGAATAATGATGCCTTTACTGATAAAAACTGGACAGCCCTTATCGAGACTTCAGCTGACAATATCTTTGTTAACAGGTGGCATTCGGAAGGCAAAACGATATATACTGTCCTTAATATGCGTCCGGAAGGCCATAACGGTCCGCTGTTCGAAGTATCAGGGCGGGAAGGATATCATTATGTATCACTATGGAATAATGACAACATCGTACCTGGGAAAATCAACGGTAAAGTATATGCCGGCGTAAAGGCGGATGCATGGCCATCCGCATGGGCCGGAACAAGGAGGGAGGGATCTGTTGACTGCATTGCAGAATTTCCGGATATTCTGAAATCAGAACTGAAGGGTGGTGATTCAATAATCATAAATTCACCCGGACAGGGAATAATCACAGTCTGGAAGGGGAATCCCTCATATAATACAGAAAAGAGGGAGCTGAAGTTTAAAGGGGATACAGTTATAAGTCTGAGGAATCTGTTTGGCCTGTTTGAGGGAAAAATAGTGATTCAGCTGACTGAAAACGATATACTTAAGGATGAGAATGTAATAAATGTCAGGGGCGGCAGACCCTGGCCTTTAAACAGGATAAACAAATCTGCCGGAGCCCTTTCAGTACCCCCCGACATGATCCTTGTTCCTGAAAGCACATTCTTATTTGATGTAAGAACATCCGATGATTTTATTCCCTATCCCGAAACCGGTGTCAGAACTGTGACGGTCGACACATTCCTGATAGACAAATACCCGGTGACAAATGCCAGGTATTATGAATTCATATCAGAGACAGGCTACCGGCCCGCTGATACCACACGCTATCTTAGGCACTGGTCATCAGGAATATACAAGCAGGGACAGGATAAATATCCGGTTGTTTATATCAGTTATGAGGATGCGCTGGCTTATGCGCAATGGGCTGGAAAACGGCTTCCTTCGGAGGCTGAATGGCAGTTGGCCGCTCAGGGAACTGATATGCGAAAATGGCCATGGGGACATGAATTTCATGCAACATACTGCAACAATGCATTTGAAAGATCCACTCCGGTCGATGCTTTTCCCAAGGGACAGAGCCCGTATGGAGTAATGGACATGGTTGGCAATGTCTGGCAGATGACAAATGATATGTATTTCAACGGTTCAAATTATTTTATCATAATAAGGGGAGGCAGTTTTCACATGCCTGAGACCGGAAGCCGGTACGTATCCGGCGGACCACAGCCTCTTGACCGGACTCAGATGATGCTTCGCGTTTCTCCTGGCTTCGAACGCAGTGAAACCATTGGTTTCAGATGTGTCAGGGATATTGACAATAAAAGATTCAGGACCGGAAAATAAAGGCCTGTACTTTTAACACGGAAGTTTCCGGGCCCCGTTGCCAATAGCAGGCTGATAGAAATCGGGAATCAATCCGGTTATTTCCGTATAGACTCTGGCCAGTTTTGCCATGAAATTCCTTGTATCCTTTGTTTTGACTATGGAGACAGTACATCCTCCGAATCCTGCACCTGTCATTCGTGTTCCGATTACTCCCGGAAGTTTTCTGCCTTCATAAACAAGAGTATCAAGTTCAGTCCCGGTTACTTCATAATCATCCTTCAGAGAATCATGGGAGAGGTTCATCAGTTCCCCGAAACGGGTAAGATTATTTTCCTTAAGCACTTTTACGGCTTCCAATACTCGGCCGTTTTCACTGATTACATGTTTTGCCCTTTTCAGTACAACAGGATCATTGATATACTTATGCAGATGAGGCAGATCCGTTGTGTTCAGTTCGCTGAGATTTTTTACGGTCCTGTATGACTGAAGAAGCTCAACTGCCTTCTCGCACTCCGACCTTCTTTCATTGTATTTCGAATCCGTCAGTCCGCGTTTCTTGTTGGTGTTTGTGATTATCAGGGAACAGTCTTCCAGTATGACGGGTACATTCTCGTAATCAAGTGTGTCGCAGTTGAGGAAGATAGCATGATCCTTTTTTCCAAATCCCACGGCAAACTGATCCATAATACCACAGTTCATTCCCACGAATTCATTTTCCGCCTTCTGACATAATTTAACCATTTCGAGAGTGCTGAAGCCGGCGTTGAAAAGTTCATTAAGAGCAACCGCGGTAACCATTTCGATTGATGCTGAAGAGGAAAGGCCGGCAGCGTTCGGTACATCACCATAATACAGAAGATCCAGACCGGATATGTCAATGCCTCTTTTTATAAATTCATTCATCACACCAAGAGGGTAGTTGATCCAGCTTTTATCCTTTTTACAGAAAAGACCATCAATGGTCACTTCCCTGTCTTCATCAAAATTAAGGGTACTAAATCTTAATAATTTGTCGCTGGTCTTTCTTAGCAGAAGGTAAGTTCCGTAATTAAGGGCACAGGGTAATACATATCCTCCGTTATAATCGGTATGTTCTCCGATAAGATTGACTCTGCCGGGAGAGAAAAAAAGAACAGGCCTGTCGTTCCTGTTCCCGTATTTCTCGTAGAACTTTTCTGAGAAATGCTTCTTGTTCATTTTTTACACTTTAAGTTTCTTTTCAATTTCATTGATCTGGTTTCGGAAATGTTTATCGGTATCAATGAGGTTGTTGACTGTTTTGCAGGCATGCAGAACGGTTGCATGATCTTTTCCTCCTATATGGGAGCCAATACTGGCTAGAGAGGCTTTTGTGAGATTCTTGGAAAAATACATGGAAATCTGACGGGCCTGTACTATTTCCCTTTTCCTGGTCTTTCCCTGAATCAGATCAACGGGAATCTTATAATAATCACAGACGATCTTCTGAATATAATCGATAGTAATTTCTTTCCTCGAAGAGTTTACCAGTTTTTCGACCATCATGCGTGCAAGGTCAAGGGTGATTTCCTTCCGGTTGAGGGTTGACTGTGCATAAAGTGAAATCAGTACGGATTCAAGTTCCCGGATGTTGTTTGATATGTTGGCTGCAAGGTATTCAAATATCTCATCCGGAAGTTCTATACCGTCATTATATGCTTTCTTCTTCAGTATAGCCAGCCTGGTTTCATAATCAGGCTTCTGAAGATCGGCCTGCAGACCCCACTTAAACCTTGAAAGGAGCCTCTGTTCCATTCCCTGAAGGTCGACAGGGGGCTTGTCGCAGGTCAGAATCAGCTGCTTGCCTGACTGATGAAGATGATTGAAAATATGGAAAAAAGTATCCTGTGTTTTTTCCTTTCCTCCAAATTCATGAACATCATCCAGAATAAGCACATCAATCATCTGATAAAAATGGAGGAAATCATTCTTGTTGTTATTTCGAACCGATTCAACAAACTGGGTCTGAAATTTATTGGCATTAACATACAGAACTGTTTTTTCAGGATGCTTTTCCTTGACAAGTATTCCGATTGCCTGTGCAAGATGGGTTTTACCCAGACCAGAATCACCATAGACCATAAGAGGATTGAATGCCGTTCCGCCGGGATTGTTTCCGACGGCAATTCCTGCCGATCGTGCAAGCCTGTTGCATTCTCCTTCCACAAAATTGTTGAAATTATAATCCGGATTAAGCTTCGGATCAAAATGCAGCTTCTTGATACCGGGTATCACAAAGGGATTCTTGATCGAAGTCTGCGTGACATCAAAAGGAACCTGAAGGGGCTTGTTGTGAAGATCTGTTTTGTTGCGTGAGGGATATTTTACTGTATATGGTTTCCCGTCAGAATAGCTGGCGTTCTCCATTACCACATTGTATTCCAGTTTTGCGTCAATACCAATCTCCCGCCTGAGGGTCTTGCGGAGGATATCAATGTACTGCTCTTCCAGATATTCGTAAAAGAACGGACTGGGGACCTGGATTGTAAGAATGTTATTCTCCAGTTTGAGAGGTACTATAGGCTCAAACCATGTTTTATAACTGATCGAAGGTATTATATCCCTTATAATCTGCAGACAGTTATTCCAGACATCTTGATGTGTTTTGTTCATTTAGACAGGTTGTTTTTATAAGGACGTATTCAAGCTCATTTCTTAAGCAATATTTGTAAAAAAAAAACTTAAAAAAAAAATTATTTTGACTTGATTTTGTCAAAAAGACTATATGGTTTTATCCATCAGTAACTTAAATCCGTAAAAATAATTTTGTTTCATAAGTCATAGTTAATCAGTAAATTACGCATAGCAATACCCTATTGGTAATACATGCCAATCCCTTACAAATGCAATTTAACAATCAAAAGATTGTTAAGCAAAAATGTGGAATATTATCACATGACTTCACATCTATTTCACGGCGATAAGATAGTGTGAATTTTTTAATTTTCCTTCATTCCGACGGAATATTTTTTTTCCCGAACAAGGAAAAATGCACATATCTTTTAGGATTGGCTTTCATGTCCTCCAGGAGCAGATTCAGACTTTCCAGGCTCGCTGACAGGTTCGCATACAGCGAATCATTTGTAAGTAATTGTCCGGCACTTCCCTTACCCTTATTAATTTTTTCAAGGATCTCTGAAGTCTCAGCCAAGCCGGTGCTGAGTGATGCCAGGGAAGCATTGAGACCGGAGGAAGCAATAGTATCGCTTATCAGTTTGAGGTTATTTAAGGTACTGCATATATTGTCTGAATTGTCTGAAAGCATTTGTGTGAATGCGGAAAGGTTTGCAATTGCATTTTTAAGATCCGCTTCGCCGTTACTGATGATTTCATTTAAACTGCCGGTGGTGCTGCTGAGATTTGCCACAATTCCGTCAATTCTGTTTCTGAATTCCGAATCCAGCATTCTGTCGACTGCAGCAGCAACAGAATCCAGGGAAACCACCAGTGACAGCAGCTTATCCTTTACAGGCCCGAACTCTTCTTCTATGCTGACAATAATGGATTTTGTAAGTTTTCCGGGAATGGTGTCGCCAACCCTGTGAAAATCCGGACTGTCTCCGATAAGGAATTGCACTTTCATTCCGGCAATGATTGAAACCGGTACTATCTCCGCGACAGAATTTAAAGGAAGGCTGAAATCGTTACTTACGGAATATTCAACAAGAAGTTTTCCGCTTGTACGGTCAAGCAGTCTTACTGCCTGCACAACTCCTACCTTGAAGCCGTTAATTTCCACCGGACTTGATTCGGTTAGACCGCCGATATCATCAAAAACACTATAGTAATAAGATGTTTTCCTGAGGAAATCCTTCCCTTTGAGGAAATTGAAGAGCCAGATAAAAACAGCTATGGTCAGAAGTGTTATTGCTCCTACTTTTACTTCATGTGAGATTTTCATTACTGATGTTTGTTTTATTTCTTCCTTTTCAGATCCAGTGCCTGTTGTAAAGGTAATATTTTGTTGTCTTTTATAGCAATAACAAATGCGTCGGGATAGATTTGCTCAATCTGTCTCCTGTATTTTACCGCTGCGGCATATTCCCCGAATCTGCCGGTAGTATATTTATATCGTTCCTGGGAATGGATTTCAACAATATCAGTAAGGCCTCTGAAGTTACCGGGACTGATTTCAGAGCGGACTGATGCTGATGCAACCTGAACCATAAAAACAATTCCGTCATCGCCTGCTTTTTCTGCATCAGCAGAAACAGGCGGCTGTATCACGTTTGCTTCTTTTTCAGCATTGGCAGAAACGGGCGGCTGTATCCCGTTTGCTTCTTTTTCAGCATCGGCAGAAACGGGCTGCTGTAGCCTGTTTGCTTCTTTTTCAGCCATAGCGAAATTGCTCATATTGTCAATGCTGCTCATGTAATCCCTGCATGCACGGAATATTGCTGAAGCCAGATGTTCCTGCCCCTCAGTGGAATTCAAATATTTTTCCTCTGCAGCATTGGTGATAAATCCGGTTTCAATAAGCACGGCGGGCATGGTGGTGTTGAAAAGAACCCAGAAACCGGCCTGCTTGACGCCTCTGTCATTCCTGTTTGCTCTTTCCCTGAACTGGTTCTGGACTTTCATGGCAAGATCCGTGCTTTGCTTCTGGAAAACATTCTGCATCAGGGTGAAGATAATGTAGGATTCGGGTGACTTTGGATCAAAGCCCTGGTATCTTTCTGAATAATCATCCTCCAGCAGGATTACCTCATTTTCCTTCATGGCTACAGCCAGGTTGTCTTCATCTTTTGCCAGACCCATTATGAAGGATTCCGTTCCTGAAACGTTTTTGTTCCTGGCCCAGTTTGCGTGTATCGATATAAACAGATCAGCCTTGTTCCTGTTTGCAATCTGGGGCCTGTCAAGAAGATCCACGGTAGAATCATCATCCCGTGTATATACCACCTTTATATTTTTAAGGTTCTTTGTAAGATATTCTCCTGTTTTAAGGGCAATTGCGAGATTGATATTCTTTTCCTGGCTGAATGACCCAAGAGCCCCGGGATCACGTCCGCCATGACCCGGATCAAGTACAATCACCCATTTCTTTGCAGATTCTGATCCTGATCCGGAAGAGACGAATGTGTTTAAAATAAGAAATAGCAGTAAGAAGGTACTATATATACAAATGGTATGGTGTTTGCCGTTTTTATAAACGGGGCACATTTTTAGTTCACGATTTTTTAATAGTTTTACTGCCGACATAATGACGTCACATAAAAACAGTACAAAAATAACATTAAAGTTGTATTTTATTAAAGAAAAACGGTTACTTGTAGTGTTCCTTGTGATGCTCATCACCATTACTCTGTTTTCCCAGAAAAACAATTATATAGCTGACTCCCTGGCTGCCAGTCATGATACTCTCCTGATTGTCAGTCATGATACCCTCCTGATTGTCAGTCATGATACCCTTTTGGCTGATACAGTTTTTGTCAAAAAAATTTCATCTGAAGCTATTGAAAAACAGATTACTTACAAAGCGGAAGGTTATAAAAGAAACGATCTGATAAAAAAAACATCCACTCTGGTGAAGAATGCAGAGGTTAACTATGATAATATCAGAATCACAGCTGATTCAATAGAGTTCAATATGGAAACACGCCAGGTCTTTGCAACGGGCATCAGGGACACGGCAGGTGTGATTACAGGAAAGCCGGTACTGGTAGTCGGATCGGATACTTACAATGCCGACACTCTTGTGTACAATTTCAAAACAGGCCGGGCCCTGGTAAAAGTGATAGCCACACAGCAGCAGGATGGCCTGTTACGAAGCAGGATAGCAAAAATGTTTGATGATCAGACAACAAATATATATCGCAGCACTTATTCCACCTGTGAGGCTGATACTCCTCATTTTTATATTAATCTTCCAAAAGCAAAGGTCTATCCGGGGAAAAAAATAATCTCGGGTCCCGGGAATCTGGTACTGGAGGGAATACCTCTTCCGCTTTTCCTTCCCTTTGGGTATTTCCCGATTCAGACCAAACGGGCAGCATCTGGAATATTGATACCTAAGCCGCATTATGAGGACGGAAGGGGTTATGCCCTTACAGATGGCGGTTATTATTTTGCACTGAATAACTATTTCGATCTTACTTTAAAAGGAAATTTATTTACCAATGGCTCATGGCTCTCCACGGTATCGTCTACTTACAACAAAAGATATAAATTCAGTGGCAGTTTTTCGTTTACCTATGCAAACAACGTAACGGGCCATAAGGGATTACCGGATTACAGGAAGCAGGCAAACTACAGCCTGGGATGGAATTTCAGCCAGAATCCAAAGGCCAGACCCGGATCAACGTTTTCAGCCAGTGTGAATATGAGTTCCAGCGGATTTGACAGGAACAACAGTTATAATCTCAACGATCATATAACAACGCAACGGCAATCCAGCATAAGCTATTCGAAAACATGGACAGGGACTCCCTTCAATTTTTCTGCAAGCATGAACCATAGTCAGAATGTCCGGGGAAAGCATCCCACTGTTAACCTGAACCTTCCCAAAATGAATTTCAACATGTCCAGGATATATCCCCTGAAGAGCAAACGACAGGCGGGGCCGGTCAAGTGGTATCAGGAACTGTCGTTTTCATATTCCGCAAAGGCTGACAATCAGATATCGACATATGACAGCCTGTTATTCACGAATCAGGTCTGGGATAACATGAGAAGCGGATTCTCACACGAAATACCTGTAAGCTTTCAGCTGCGTCCTTTCAGGAATTTTTCCATTTCACCTTCCCTGTCATACAGCGGTGTGCTCTATACACAGAAAATCAACAAGACATGGGATATAAACTACAGGGATCCTGAAACCAACCAGGTCAGACCGGTTGTTGTGAAAGATACAGTCAGGGGTTATTTTTACGGACATTCGATAAGGCCATCGATAGGTGCGGGATACAGTCCGCAGATCTTCGGATTGTTCCAGTTCACCAATCCCGATTCAAGGATAAGGGCTGTCAGGCATGTGATGAAACCATCGGTAAGCTTCAGCTACATACCCTTTTTACAAGGTCTGAGCACCGATATGTACAGGCAGGTTCAGTCAGATACAAGCGGAAGAATGGAAGAGTATTCAATATTTGAAGGAGGACTTTACGGGACACCTTCTCTTGCCAGGAAAAGTGGCAATATTTCCTTCGGCCTTACCAATATACTTGAAGCAAAGGTATTTGAACGGAACGATACCACTGGAAAGCCCAGGAACGTAAAACTGATAGAGAATTTCGGCATTTCCACTTCGTATAATGTATTTGCTGATTCATTGAACTGGAGCCCTGTAAATATGGTGATGAGAACAACGCTTTTTCAAAATATCAGTATTTCAGCGGGAAGTAATTTTTCCTTTTATGCTCTTGACAGTAAAGGCCGACAGACAGGAAAATTTTATTACACAGATACAAAAAAGCCACTTCGTCTTACCAACCTGGCGATGAGCATGGATTTCAGCCTGAGTGAATTATTAAAGAGAGATGAATCGAAACGCAGATCCGGAAACATTTCCTCCGGAAGCCGGACGACGGCAATGGACTTACAGGATCCGGTGAGTGGTCTTGCAGCTGACACAAGGGGAGGATCAGAAAGAACTTCCCTGTTTGACGAATACGGATATATGGAATTTGACGTTCCCTGGTCAATGAATGTTGCATACAGTGTTAATTATGCGAAACTTTATAATTCATCCCAGCTTACCCAGACACTGAGATTAAACGGAAATCTTTCACTTACAAAAAAGATGAATGTTACATTCAACAGCGGATACGATTTTACCAGGAAAGAAATTACAATGACCCAGATAGCTGTTACAAGGGATCTGCATTGCTGGGATATGTCATTCAGCTGGATTCCCAACGGATATGTGAAAATGTGGGAATTCTCCATAAGGGTGAAGGCAGCAGTGCTCTCCGACCTTAAATACGAGAGGAGAAAGGATTATCATGATAATTTTTAATAATTTAAATATATTATTTTCGTATGAAAAGAATAATCAGAACAACAGATGCTCCTCCGGCTCTCGGACCCTACAGTCAGGCAGTCGAAAAGAGGGGAACGCTTTATGTATCGGGACAGATTGGTATGGATCCCTCTACCGGCAAGCTGGTTGAAGGGGGTATCCGGGAACAGACGACACAGGTTTTCAAAAATATTGAATCAATACTGAAAGCAGCAGGTTACAATTTTTCGGATGTTGTAAAATCAACCTGTTTCCTGAATGATATTGCGGATTTCGCCGCCATGAATGAAATTTACGGGCAGCATTATACAAAAGATCAGCCTGCCCGGTCTGCTTTTGCAGTAAAGACACTCCCGGCAGGCGCACTTGTCGAGATCGAGACAATAGCCGTAAAATGATAAGGCCCTGATAATCAGGGAAGCTTATTTATTCTGCAACAATTTCGAATTCAATATCTATTTTCACTTCTCTGTGAAGCCTGAGCAGGGCGTTGTACTTACCTATTTCCTTGATCTGGTCTTCAGGAATTGAAATGGACTTGCGGTCAATTTCAAACCCTTTTTCCCTGAGGGCTTCAGCAATCTGAATGGTATTCACGGAGCCGAATATTTTTCCTGACGAACTTGTTTTTGCGCCAATAACCAGTTTCAGGCCTTCCATTCTTGTTGCAAGTTCTTCAGCTTCAGCCTTGATCTTCTCTTCCTTATGAGCTCTTTGCTTAAGATTCTCGGCATGCATCTTCTTTGCCGAAGGAGTGGCGGCAATAGCATATCCTTTGGGGATCAGATAATTCCTTCCGTAACCATCCTTTACCTGTATCAGGTCGTCTTTCTGACCCAGTTTCGCAATATCCTGCAATAAAATGATTTCCATTTCTTTTCCTCCTTATTTTAGCAGATCGGTTACATAGGGGAGCAATGCAATATGGCGTGCCCTTTTTATCGCCTGTGCAACTTTTCTCTGGTATTTAAGAGATGTGCCGGTTAATCTTCTTGGAAGTATCTTTCCCTGATCATTGAGAAATTTTTTGAGGAATTCGGGATCCTTGTAATCAATATACCTTATCCTGTTCTTTTTAAAACGGCAATACTTCTTCTTCTTGATCTCAACAGTGAGAGGTGTCAAATACCTGATTTCTGATTCACTTTTAGCCATGCCTTATTCCTCCGTGATTTTAGCTGATTCTTTTTGTTTTCTCTTTTTCTCTGCGTATTCCACAGCAAATTTGTCCATTTTAAAGGTGAGGAATCTGATAATTCTTTCATCCCTTCTGTACTGGACTTCGAGTTTTTCAATAATACTGCCCGGACCCCTGAACTCAAGGAGATAATAAAAGCCGGTAGATTTTTTCTGAATGGGATAGGCCAGTTTTTTCAGGCCCCAGTTCTCTTCATGAATGATTTCACCTTCATTGTCGGTGATGATCTTCTTGAATTTCAGTACCGCTTCCTTCATCTGGTTCTCAGACAAAACGGGAGTTGCAATGAAAACGGTTTCATACTGGTTCAACATAATCTGAATAATAGGTTTGTTACTGTTTTTAATGATTTTGGGTCGCAAAAATACAATATTTTTCTTTGGAAAAAAACAATTGTGCCGGAAAATACTGCTGACACAGTAAGATATAAGGTTTACAGGGCTGCTGAAAACCGGATCAGCACAGGTCTGCAGGAATTTCACGCGTGCATTATGCCCGGAAATATGATCCCAATTCCGGGAACACGCCTTATTTAACTATATTTGCACTACTGATAAACCCATATTAAAAAGCTTTGTCCATTTATGGAAAACTTTATTGTTTCAGCCAGAAAATACCGTCCTGCAACCTTTGATATGGTTGTAGGTCAGGATGCTATTGTCAACACACTGAAAAGTGCAATAAAAAACAAGCATCTGGCCCATGCCTATCTTTTCTGCGGGCCCAGGGGAGTGGGCAAAACCACCTGTGCCAGGATTCTGGCAAAAACGATAAACTGTTTCAATCTGCAGGAGAATGGTGAAGCATGCAATGAATGTGAATCCTGTATATCCTTCAACACTCTCAGATCCTTTAATATTCATGAACTGGATGCAGCCTCAAACAATAAGGTGGAAGACATCAGGAGTCTTAATGAACAGGTCAGGATACCCCCGCAGATAGGGAAATACAGCATTTATATAATAGATGAGGTTCACATGCTTTCTTCAGCTGCTTTCAATGCATTTCTGAAAACTCTCGAAGAACCTCCTGCCCATGCAATATTCATTCTTGCAACCACGGAAAAGCACAAGATCATCCCGACAATCCTGTCGCGATGCCAGATTTTCGATTTTAACAGGATCAGAGTGGAGGATATAATTGGCAGACTGATGTATGTAGCAAAGAACGAATCTGTTAAGGTAGAGGAAGAGGCTCTTCATATTATTGCAAGGAAGGCTGACGGTGCCCTGAGGGATGCTCTTTCAATTTTTGATCAGATAGTAAGTCTTGGGGGAAGAAGTATTACTTACAGGGATGTTATTGAAAATCTTAATGTTCTGGATTATGAATATTATTTTAAAACGGCAGGCGGAGCTGTCAGGGGAGATTTATCAACTGTTCTTCTGACATTCAATGAGGTTCTGTCAAAAGGATTTGATGCCTATAATTTTGTAAGCGGACTCAACAGCCATTTCCGTGATCTGCTCGTAAGCAGGGATCAGTCAACACTGAAACTTCTGGAAACCACCGAATCGGTCCGGCAAAGATATCTTCAGCAAACAGGGGAATGCTCTGCAGATTTTCTTTATAAAGCCCTTGAAGCCGGCAGTTATTGTGATATCAATTACAGGAACAGTAAAAATCCCCGGCTTCATGTTGAACTCTTCCTTATTCGTCTGTGTAGCCTGACGGAGAACAACAACGTAGAAGCTGAAAAAAAAAAGCAGCCGGGTAAACCCCATCCGGGAGAAGAAGACGACATACCTCTTCCGTCAAAATCAGAGATAATCCGCCAGGCAGAAACTGATGCAGCGGCTGATAAAAGAATCACTGCAACTCCTTCCCATATACCTGTTGTTGAAAAAGCTCCCAGGACCTTTTCTATCAAGGATGTAATAACAGATGCAAAACCATCGGCTGATTCAAAACCCGGAAGCCCTGATAAGGATGCAGCGGATGTGGATACAGCTGATTCCGGAATGCCCGTAATGGAACTGAATGAGGATAATTTTGCCGTTGCATGGAAAGAATTCCGGGAGGGGCTCAGCAATGAGGGAACACGAATAATAAGCATGTTTAAGTCGTTGAAATTCAAGATAGGAGACGATAGTACAATCAGGATATTTTTTACCAATGCCAGCCAGAAAGATCTTTTCAATGAAAATTACAGGCACAGAATGCTGAAATTTCTGAAAAGCAGATTTTCGGAGGATGATATAGATATAGAAACAACTGTTGATGTTTCGGAAATCAAGGAAAGTCCCTATACGGATGAACAGAAATATAACTATCTGAAAAACAAATATCCCACGATGAAAGACTTCATTAAAACTTTCAATCTTGATTTCACCTGATAATTTTGAACAGGGCATCGAATGCTTTCGGGCAGGGCCACTGAATGCTTTTTAATGAGTATAAATACAGCCTTGCCTGCTGATAAAAGCGGTATGGATTTCAAATCCATTATCGGAAAAATAGATTAATTTTGCAGTATATTTTGAAAATTAGTAAGGCTATTAAAAATGAGCATTGTAAATAAAGTTTTGGGACTTTTTCTGGGGAATAAGTATGAGAGGGATCTGAAAGAGTTAAGTCCTTATGTGGAAAAAATTCATAATGAGTTTGAAAAACTTCAGGATCTGTCCAATGATCAGCTTCGTGACAGGAGTGATGAAATCAAAAAGCGGATAAAGGATCATGTCAGGACGGATGAGGATGAGATAGAATCACTCAGGGTAAAGGCAGAAGAGGAAGAAGATGTGTATAAAAAGGAAGAATTATATGATGAGATTGACAAGACAGAGAAACGCATCACGGAAAAGCTGGAAGTTTTTCTTGATGAATGTCTTCCTGAAGCATTTGCCGTTGTAAAGGAAACTGCTAGAAGATTTAAGGAGAATAGTGTGCTTGAGGTTACCGCAAGGGAGTATGACCGGAATCTTGCTGCCACGCGGGAATCGATAGTCGTGAAGGACGGTAAGGCCTACTGGAGCAACAGGTGGATTGCCGGTGGCAACGAGATTACATGGGACATGGTTCATTATGATGTGCAGCTTATTGGAGGTGTTGCACTCCATAAGGGCAAGATAGCAGAAATGGCTACGGGAGAGGGAAAAACTGTTGTGGCCACGCTGCCCGTGTTTCTGAATGCCCTGGCCGGAAGGGGAGTGCATATAGTGACCGTAAATGATTATCTTTCAAAACGTGACTCGGAATGGATGGGACCCATCTATGAATTCCACGGACTTACGGTTGATTGTATCGATAAACACCAGCCTAATTCGGCTGACAGGCGAAATGCCTATAATGCAGATATCACTTTCGGCACAAACAATGAGTTCGGATTCGACTACCTGAGGGATAACATGGCTATTAATCCGGAAGATCTTGTTCAGAGAAAGCACCATTATGCCATAGTTGATGAGGTTGACTCCGTCCTTATTGACGATGCCAGAACGCCTCTGATAATCTCAGGACCGACTGCAAAAAGTGATAATCTGCAATTCGATGAACTTAAACCAAAGGTAGAAACACTTGTCAGTGCCCAGAAAAAGCTTGTCACCCAGATCCTTGCCGATGCAAGAAAACTGATTTCATCTGAAAAGGAAGAAGATGGCGGCATGCTGCTTCTGAGAGCATTCAAAGGACTTCCCAAAAACAGTGCCCTGATAAAATTCCTCAGTGAGGAAGGGAACCGGTCTCTTTTGCAGAAAACAGAAAATTTCTATATGCAGAATAACAGCAAGGAAATGCCCAAAGTGACTGATGAACTTTATTTTATCATTGATGAGAAGGTTAATACGATAGAATTAACGGATAAAGGTATTGACCTTATTTCAACTTCAGTCGAAGATTCATCTTTCTTCATTCTGCCGGATGTGGGATCAAAGATTGCAGATCTCGAAAAATCAGAAGCGAATGAGAGAGAAAAACTGAAAATGAAGGATGAACTGCTTCAGGACTATTCCGTCAAATCGGAACGGGTCCATACCATGACCCAGCTTCTGAAGGCCTATACTCTCTTTGACAAGGACATCGAATACGTTGTCATGGACAATAAGGTCAAGATAGTGGATGAGCAGACAGGAAGAATACTGGATGGGAGACGCTATTCCGACGGCCTGCACCAGGCTATTGAAGCCAAGGAAAATGTAAAGGTTGAAGCTTCAACTCAAACCTATGCAACCATAACCCTGCAAAACTATTTCAGAATGTATCACAAGCTTGCCGGAATGACGGGTACGGCTGAAACGGAGGCAGGTGAATTCTGGAATATTTACAAGCTTGATGTAGTGGTTATTCCTACAAACAAGTCGATCATCAGGGCAGACCGGGAGGATATAATATATAAAACCAAAAGGGAAAAATACAATGCGGTTATTGATGAGATAATTTCTCTGAACAGCCAGGGCAGACCTGTCCTGGTGGGTACAACATCTGTTGAAATATCCGAATTGCTGAGCAGGATGCTCAAAATGAAAGGACTGAAACACAATGTCCTTAATGCAAAGCTTCATCAGCGTGAGGCAGATATTGTACTGGAAGCCGGAAAGTCCGGAACAATAACCATTGCTACCAATATGGCCGGCAGGGGAACAGACATAAAGCTGACCGATGAGGTGAAAAAGGCAGGAGGTCTTGCAATTATAGGAACCGAAAGGCATGAATCAAGAAGGGTTGACAGGCAGCTTCGCGGACGTTCGGGCAGACAGGGAGACCCGGGATCGTCACAGTTCTTTGTTTCTCTCGAGGATGAACTGATGAGGCTCTTCGGTTCTGAAAGAATTGCCGGTATAATGGATAAGCTCGGACTCAAGGACGGGGAAATGATTCAGCATCCCATGATTACCAAATCCATTGAGAGAGCGCAGAAAAAAGTGGAGGAAAACAATTTTGGTATCCGTAAAAGACTTCTTGAATATGATGATGTAATGAACTCTCAGCGGGAGGTTATCTATAAAAAAAGAAGGCATGCACTCCTGGGGGAAAGACTTAGTGTGGATGTTGCAAACATGATGTATGACGTTACCGAGAACCTGGTTGTATCATATCAGGAGAACGGTGACTATGAAGGCTTTGATTTTGATCTTATCCGTTCATTCTCAATAGATTCTCCTGTTTTATCCCAGGAATTTCTGAAAACCGAGTCAGGGGAGGTGATTGAAAAGGTCTATGCCAAGGTGCTGGACACTTACAAGCGGAAGGAAGAATTGATTTCACGCCAGGCATATCCCGTGCTGAAAGATGTATATGACCGGATGGCACATGTGTATGAAAACGTCGTTGTGCCGATCTCGGATGGCATCAGGGTATTCCAGGTGGTTACCAACCTTAAGGCAACAGCCGAATCGGAAGGCAGGGAATTATCAAAAGCCTATGAAAAAACTGTTGTGCTGGCGACAATCGATGATTCCTGGAAGGAGCATCTGCGTGAAATGGATGAACTGAAACAATCCGTACAGGCAGCAACCTATGAACAGAAAGATCCGCTGCTTATATATAAATTTGAATCCTTCGAGCTTTTCAAGACCATGATCAATAAGGTGAACAAGGATGTTGTAAGCACTCTTATGAAAGGCCATATTCCCACCCAGGATCCTGATCAGGTCAGGGAAGCCCGGCAGAGGCGCCAGGTTGATAATCTCAGGGCATCAAAAAGTGATTTTTCACAATATGGTTCGGACGCCGGGGGAGGACCGGACAGAGATAGGAAAACAGAGCCTGTCAGGGTCGAAAAGAAAGTGGGAAGAAATGATCCCTGTCCCTGTGGCAGTGGCAAAAAATACAAACACTGTCATGGTCAGCAACAGGCTGTTGCTCCCCGCCAGGATGCAAGGATGTAAGTGATCCGTGAGTAAACTGTGTGTAAGTTGTAAATGAACTGTGTGTAAGGGGTTCAGCGCCGGCTCTCCACCGCTTTCTGAATACGTGTCATAATATTCTTGCTCACCGGTACGAGAGGAAGTCTTAAATTATTCCTGCAAAGGTTCATTGCCGACAGAAATGCCTTTATACCTGAAGGATTCCCGTCAGCAAACAGCAAATCAATTATTTCCAGAAATCTGAACTGGATTTCACGGGCCTGCCTGTAATTGTTTTTCAGGGTATAATTCACAAGTTCAGTGCACTCGGCCGGCCAGGCATTGGCCAGAACAGAGATTACCCCAGATCCGCCGGCAGCCATGATGGGTATTGTAAATAAATCATCACCCGAGATTACAAGGAAGTTTTCCGGTTTTCCCCTGATGATCCTCATTATCTGGGCCATGTCTCCCGATGCTTCCTTGATGCCGATAATATTGTCGCAGTCGTGTGCCAGACTGAGTGTGGTATCGGATGATATGTTGCTGCTGGTCCTCCCCGGAACGTTGTATATTATCACAGGCAGCGGACTGCATGTGGCTATTGCCTTAAAATGCTGCAACAATCCTCTCTGTCCTGGTTTATTGTAATACGGCGCCACTGAAAGTATTCCGTCAACTCCCGTCAGATCAAGTTCCTTCAGGCGATTGATTATCTCCTGTGTGTTGTTTCCCCCGATACCTGCAACAAGTGGTACGCGTTTGTCAATGGATTCTGTAACAAACGACAGGACAGCCTGTTTCTCATCTTTTGTAAGAGTGGAAGCTTCACCTGTTGTTCCCATGGCAACAATATAATTGACACCGCCGTTTATTACGTGATCGATAATACGTCCCAGTGCGGAAAAATCAATACTGCTGTCATTCTTGAAGGGAGTTACGATTGCAACACCGGTACCTCTGAATTTCTTCATAATTTGTTATTTTTCGACTTGTTCGGGTGATTTTGACTTCATCATTTCAAGATAATGCATAACATGTTCGAGATAGTGATCTATCCTGAACGGCCTTTTCAGTTCAATCATGACATCAAATATCGGATTCCTTATCCTTGAATCCCATAATCCGACTTTCAGGCCAGCCGCGGAAAGGGTGGAAACATAATAAAGGGGAAATTTCCTGTCGAAATTAATATCAATAAGAACGTCAAACTTTGTTTTAATGAATGTGGCTGCTTCAACTGAATAGGCAGGCTTGTAAAAGAAATCAAGTTCCGGTGTTCTGATGCATGACAGGAACTTGACGGCAGTCAGATTTACAGGAAGATCTTTTCCGGAATAAAAACCCAGTATTTTAACCCTTATGTCTTTTTCATTCAACTCGCGATGAAATTTCGACAGAATGGCAAACTCTTCATTGTTTGACGCATCCCATACGATTCCAATCTTTTTTACGCTTTCAATATCAGAGTAATGGATTTTTCGCCTGGATCTAGATCCTTTTCTGTCCAGGATGTATATCCCGACCTTTTGTCTGAATTCTCCCAATAGTGCCATAGTGCAAACCTAAGAGTTTTTTTTTATCCTGAAGGAGGTTTTTTTATTCTTCACCGATTAATTCCAGAAATTTTTCTTCACTGATCACGGGAATTCCAAGGGATTCCGCTTTTGCTCTTTTTGAAGGTCCCATGTTTTCTCCTGCCAGAAGAAATGAGGTGTTCGCTGACAGGGAAGAAACATTTTTCCCTCCCCTTCTTTCAATTATCTCCCTGTACTGATCGCGGCTGTGTTGCCGGAAGACTCCTGAAATAGCAATTGTTTTACCCTCAAGGATTCTCTCCCTGCTTCCTTTCCCTGTTCCATCCGGAATCTCCTGCTGTTCCTCCTGCATATTCAGTCCGTATGACTTCAGTCTCTGTATTATCTCAATATTCTCCGCATCCCGGAAATATGAGATGATACTGGATGCAATCCGGGGGCCGATTTCCCTGATGGCTGTCAGCGTTTCAAAATCAGCATTCATCAGTTCATTGACAGATCTGAAGTTCCTGGCGATTGTCCTTGCTGTTGTTTCCCCGACATGCCTGATTCCCAATGCAAAAATAACACGGTGATAGGGAATTCCTGCAGATTCCCTGATACTGTTGATAATATTTTGAGCCGATTTTTCCCCGAGACGCTCCAGCGGCACAAGCTGTTCGCTTTTAAGTTCATAGAGATCGGCAACATTTCTTATCAGATCCTTCTTAAACAACAATTCCACTGTTTCTTCACCCAGTCCCTCTATGGCCATTGCCCTGCGGCTGATAAAATGTTCTATCCTCCCGGTAATCTGGGGAGGGCAGTGAAGATAATCCGGACAGAAATGATTTGCTTCTCCCTCGTTTCTTTTCAGGGGAGTTCCGCATTCCGGACAATTCGTAATAAAGATAACTTTAATATTATTTTCATCTCTTTCCGACAGATCCACACCTGTTATTTTCGGTATTATTTCCCCGCCCTTTTCAACGTAGACCATGTCATTTATATGAAGGTCCAGTATTTCAATCTGATCGGCATTGTGAAGAGATGCTCTCCTGATAGTCGATCCGGCAAGAAATACAGGCTCAAGATTGGCTACGGGCGTCACAGTGCCTGTCCTTCCCACCTGGAAAGATACAGAAAGCAGTCTGGTGGTAACCTGTTCTGCCCTGAATTTGAATGCTGCTGCCCATCTGGGTGATTTGGCAGTAAATCCGGCCTTTTGCTGAAGGGCAAGGGAATTGACTTTAATCACCACACCATCAATGTCATATGTCAGCTTCTTCCTGTCCTCATCCCATTTTTTGACAAACTTCATTATTTCTGTGGAATTCCTGCATATACTGATTCCTTCGGAAATTCTGAAACCCCATTCTGCTGCCTGTTTCAGGTTTTGATAATGTGTTTCATACGGGGAATCCTCACCGAGAAGAAAATAGAACATGCAGTCAAGCTGGCGGGATGCAACAATTTTCGGATCAAGTAATTTAAGAGTACCGGATGCTGCATTGCGGGGATTGGCAAAAGCCGGTAAGCCGTTCTGTATCCTTTCCTTGTTCAATCTGTCAAAAACAGGTCTGGGCATCAGTATTTCACCCCTTATCACAAAATCTGCCGGAATTTTATCACCTGATACCCTGAGAGGAATGCTCATAATGGTTCTGATATTCCGGGTAACATCATCTCCCGTGTTGCCGTCACCGCGGGTCAGTGCCATGAACAGGCTGTTATCCCTGTAATTCAGGCTTACCGATACTCCGTCAAATTTAAGCTCGCAGACATATTCAACCGGACCTCCGGCTGTTTTCTCAAGCCTGTCGCAGAAAGCCTTCAGCTCTTCTTCACTGTAAATATTTCCCAGCGACAGCATGGGATATTTATGCTCATACTGCCTGAATTCCGGTGTGAGATCACTGCCTACCCTTTGAGTGGGGGAGTCGGGAGTTATCAGACCGGGGTATTCCTTTTCAAGAGCTTCCAGTTCATTCATCAGCTGATCGAAATCATAATCGGAAATAAGCGGATTGCTCAATACATAATAACTGTGATTGTGAGTTTCGATCTCCCTTCGCAGTCTCTTAATCCGTTCTCTGGCTTCTGTCATGTCCATATTCCTTGCTTTCTGTTGAGATTTTATTTTCATTTTTCTATGACCAGACGCCGTGAATTTCCCTGCTGCACTTGCTGCATTTCCCTTTCACGATATCATTCGAAATGATTCTGAATCCCTGCCTTGAAATCAGCCGGGTGCCGCATTCCGGACAGCTGGTGTTTGCCTGTTCATTTCCCGGAACATTTCCGGTATATACATATTTCATCCCTTCTTCCCTTGCAATCCTTGCTGCATCATTCAGAAGTTCCACGGGTGTCGGCGGCAGCTGATCAAGCTTGTAAACAGGATAGAATCTGCTGAAATGAATCGGGGTGTCCTTAAACCCGTTTTCGCTCAGCCATTTGCACATTTTAGCTATTTCATCAGGTTTGTCTGTCCATGTAGGTACGATCAGACAGGTAATTTCCAGCCATACCCCTGAATCGCGGTAGATCAGCAGCGAATCAAGAACAGTCTGAAGCTTACCTCCCGTAAGCTTCATATATGTGCTGTTACTGAAAGATTTGAGATCTATATTAGCGGCATCCAGCACAGTACATAGTTTTTTCAGCGGTCCGGGATTTACATAACCGTTTGATACTGCAACATTCCTGATCCCGGCTCTTCTGGCCAGTACCGAGGTCTCATACATGTATTCATAGAAGGATGTGGGTTCAGAATATGTATAGGCTATGGATCCGCAATTGTTTTTTAAAGCTTCCTCAATCACTCTGTCCGGCATAAGATCATAATTCCTGGTCTTATCGGGCCTTGTCTGCGAGATGGACCAGTTCTGGCAATTGAGACATGCCAGATTACAACCGGCAGTTGCTATGGAAAATATTCTGGTACCGGGATGGAAATGATACAGGGGTTTTTTTTCCATCGGGTCGATATTTATGGCACAGGGATTGCCGAAAGCCATTGTATAAAGTCTGGATTTCCTTACTGTCCGGTTGTTACACCTGCTTATCTCTCCTTCTTTCAGAATGCATTCATTGGGACATAAAAGACACATCACGCCCCGGGGAGTTTCTTCCTGAAACATTGCCAGTTTTTTCGCCGATGACTGGTTCTCAGCTCCTGAAGCAGTATTCAGTGAAGAGCAGGGCATTGCCATCACACCTGCCGACAGGGCCATGCATTTTCTGATGAAATCTCTCTTGCTCCTGTTAAATTCATTGCTTGCCATATCGCTTCCTTTGTGTAATGCTGTAATATAACAATTATTTGATCTTGTTTCCTCCAAAAAGGATTCCGATTAATATCAGAGCTGACAGAAATATTATTGAAAGCACTATTCCAAAAACCGGTACCATTATGGCCGAGACAAGGATGAACCCGACTGCTGAACCGGCCAGATCCGCACTGTAAACCGATGATGACACTGATCCTTCACTGTCATGTATTGTAAGAATCCTGAACAGATGACCGGTTATGAATGACGGAGGAAAAACAGCTGCTGTAATGAGAATTATTCCCGCTATGCCTGTTATTGTCAGCAAGGGTTTGATACATAATGCAAAAACAATATAATAGATTATCAGTACCAGTGACAGTGTCCTGGCAGGGAAAGGGCTGCCGGCCCTTCGCTTAAGTCCCGATCCTGCAGCAAGTCCTGTCATCAGGGAAGCGATCACTATGCCCGTTAACTGATACATATTGCCTATCATGATTTGCAGCAGCAGCAGTATAATAATCTCAAAACCTGCAAGGGAGGATGCAGTAAAGTACATCAGGATATTTTTCCTGCGGATGGTAAGCAGTGACAGTGCGAATATGATTACTGATACTACGACAGCCAGGCTCTTCGCGTGAGGGTAGCGTGAAAGATTGTAGGACTGATAATAGAAACATGCTATTGGTGAGGCTGAACGGTTTTGTCTGACATTTTCATCGAGCACTGACAGTATTTCGTCCGATTTTAATTCAATAAGATCGTCTGACAGGAAATCAGGACTTACGTATATATTATGGATTTGCTTTTCTTCCGTCATTCCGGAAAATGATAATGAAAACTCCGAGTCTGAAGAAATAAAATAAAGTTTTTGTCCGGCAACCGGCCTGACATATCTGAAAACTTCCCTCAGGCTGTTGTATACGGATGAATAGAGCAGGACTGATTCCCTGTTCAGGTAAAAATCATAACTTCCCGGTGAACACATGAAAATGCCTCCGGGGTTTATTCTGTCGCGGATCTGAGCGAAGAATTCGCTTGTGTAATACCTGTTTAGTGCAAGTGTTGATGGTGGAGGCAGCAGGAGAATGGCTGCATCGACCTTTTCTTTCGTTTCCCTGATATATTTACAGGCATCCCTCATTTCAGTTTCGATATCGAAACCGAACTCATCTGTGTTGACCGATGTCATTTCAATAAGGCCGGGATCATTTTCAACGTAAATAACTTTTTCGGGATTGTATTTTTTAATCTCCTTAAGACATGAAGCAAGATTACCTGAAACAAGCAGTATTTTTTTCGGATTCCTTGCCGGAAGAAGGGCATAATGAATATTTTCCTCCCTTTCCACTGCATCTTCAGAATATGAAAGAAGCCTCTGGTTATAATACATGCTTTCCTCCTCACCATAGAGCCCTGTTGTAATATTTCCGTACGGCGTGTCTTTTGTTCCGGCAACTCTGATCCCGGGCATCATCAGCTGCCTTAACAGAACATCGGGTCCTGCAATCAGTGCTCCCGCGGCAATTACTGCAATAAGAGACCTGATCAGATAGTCAGACAGGCTTTTTGGGGGGAAGTATGCAAGAAGAGCATAGGCCGCTGAGGAAATGAGGATGACAACCAGTATCTGCCCGGTATTGAGTAGTCCTGAGGTAAGGACGGAAAGAATGATTCCCGCGAGAATGCCACCGGTGGTCTCTATTGAAAAGGATTTTCCGGGCACAAAATCATCCCTTTTCCTGGCAACGGATATCAGTTTTATGAATATATATCCGGAGGCCAGACAGAAGGGCATCAGCATAATAAAAGTAATAACCACGCTTTTCAGAAAGTCGGGTGTTTCTCCCGGCCCGGTTATGATTCTGGTCAGTACAACAAGAAGAAACAGCGACAGGAAGGGACTCAGGGCAAAGAAAAGATTGATTAGGCGAAGGTCACTGAAGCGGGATTTGCCGGCCAGAACAGAACCGGCTGCGGAAGCCGTCAGCCATGATCCCAGGAAGATACCTGTAATAAGTTCATATCCGCCCGTAAGGTTCATTATCTCCCGCATCAGCAAAAGCTGTAAGGAAGTGCTTACAAAGCCTATAATAAACAGATTTACGCTAATATTCCGGTGATTTTCAGCGTGTTTGCGGGAATGCATAGGATCAGTTGCTCTTTTCTTCGAGGACAAGGCCTTCGTAAATATAAATTTCAGCATCCTTCCATCCATTCCAGCCCAGGCCTGCCTTTTCCCTTGAAGTGTATCCAAGGAATTCTTCCACGTTCCATCCCTGTTCCGTTGCTACCTGTGGCAGCATTGTACCTGATCGCTGGTCTTTCCTGATATAGATTCCGTGTTTCCCAAGAATTATTTCATCAATGTTTTTTATTTTTTTCAGCGGACCAAGAACAGTGATTTCCAGATCACATTTTTCATATTCTTCGGACGTAAGGGGTCTGAACCTCGGATCTTCAAATGCCGAAGAAACAGCAGAGGCACTGACAACCTCGCAGAGAGGATCCGATGAAGTGAAACGCCCTGTGCATCCTCTTAATTTTCCGTCGATCCTGATGGTTACGAAAGCTCCCAGAGGTTGTCTCAGGGCCCCTGTGGCCCCGGACGGATCCGCTGCAGTCATCCTTTTTCCTTCTGTCAGTACTGTTTTGATGTTGTTTCTTGCAATACTGAAAAGTTCACGGATTTCTCTTTCGGTAAAAGAGAAATCACTTTCCGTGGTTCTTATATCTCCGGGATTATTGCCTTTTTCAACAAGTGCTATGGCATGATAGCCCACAACCCCGTCCTTGTCACCAAATGGTGAGTCACCTGAATTGCAGTAGTCAATTCTTTTGAACTCAAGATTTTTATCCCTTTCTGCAAGATATAGAAGAACCAGCCCTGATGTGTGGGCACACATACTGGTGGAAAGACCTGTAATATTTTTTTCAGAATTCCTTCGCAGGGTTTCAAGAAAAATCTTCGGATCACCCGATATCAATCCTTCAGCTGTCAGGTCATCAATTATATTGGCATCGCTGTAAGAAGGATAATGGGAAAAATCGCTGCTGATAATAAACAGGTTATCCGGTGTAAACCAGGGTCTCAATGCATTGGCGATCTGCCTGAGGGTATTGTTGTTCCTGCTTCCGATTATTATCGGGACAATTTCGGGCTGTGTGCTGAAGTAATGCTGTATCAGGGGTATCTGAACCTCAATGCTGTGTTCCTGATTATGGGCAGTAAGTGGAAAATTGAAAACCATGTGTTCTTTTCTCAGCCTGTTGGCAATATCCCTGTTTACAGCGGCTTTCCCGAGCGGGGTGACATAATCACCCGCATAATATACTGAAGCACCATCAAAAGCCATTACATGACTTGTTCCTATTATAAATATATTGTCATAACTGTGGTCTTGAGGAATAGTGGACAGGGCCGATGCGGCAATCCCGCCAGAAAAAACATAACCTGCATGGGGCGTGATCAATGCCCTGACTCTTAGGTCTCCGGGTGTCTTCCTGCATTTGGCAAAAAGTCCGGAAATATCGCTGCTGAGTGATTCTTTACCGGCCGGATAGAATCTGCCTGCAGCAACAGGTTGCCGATCAATCAGTTTACTTTGAGAATTGAGATCCATGGCAAATATCATAATAATGAGGAGTGCTAAAATGTTACGCATAGCTTTCATTAATTTGGCGTAATAAAGTTAGACCAAATAATTGATAAAATAGAATCTGAACCGATTTGTTATCAGGTCCTATACCAGGACCATTGATTCCTTGATGATTTCTCCCTTGTCGTCTGTGCCGTAAATTTTAATACCCAGACTGATGGCGGGGGAACCTATCATATCGAGTACAGGACTGAGGGCATCCCTGATGTCGTCTGCTTCCATGGAGTCAAATTCCTCAATGTCGAAATAGAGATGTATCAGCAGGGTGTTTTCTGATTCACTCATTCCGCAGAGTGTCTTGACAATCTTGGCGATCCAGATAACTGATGCGGTATTGAAATACTCAATATTCAGCCGCAAATTAGTTGTTTTTCTCGGAGTTTTAGCATATTGCTGAACCCAGTTGAGCAGATTTTCATAAATTTTCGCAGGATTTTCCGGTATGGATCTTCCTGAAAAAATCAGTTCTCCGGTCAGAGGGTTAAAGTCAACATGTGGTGTTTTGGCAGTTGATTCTATGTAAACATTCTTCAATTCCACCTGACAATGGGGGGTAAAAAAATTATTGTGATTTATGCCTTTTCAAAAATAGTATATCTTTTACATTATTTTTATATGAATCAGGGAATCTTTATCAAATAAATGACAAGAGTTATCAAATATTATCAACTTTTGATGTAAGCAGAGCAGGCTTGTCTTTGGAATTTGATACGGATTTGTATTATCTCAATCTTTTTTAATACTATCTTTGCCAGCTGATAATGAAACGGGGATATTCAGATGGAGATCATATTAAAGTCCAGAATAAGAGAAGGATTAAAAATTCTTTACAACAGTGAGGTAAGTGATGATCTTGTTCAGATTCAGGAAACCAGGAAGGAATTTATTGGTGACTTCACGCTCATTGTATTTCCTCTTTTGCGCTATTCTAAAAATACTCCGGAAAAAACAGGTGAAACGATTGGGAAATACCTGCTGGACACCTTTCCTTCTGTTACAGGTTTCAATGTAATAAAGGGATTCCTGAATCTTGAAATTTCCTTTTCATGGTGGATCAGCTACTTAAATGAAATGCTCAGCGGGGATGATCTGCTGGAAAAGTGCAGGACAGCTGATCCGGAAACCATTCTTATCGAATATTCATCTCCCAACACAAACAAGCCACTGCATCTGGGACACATACGCAATAATCTTCTTGGGTTTTCCCTGTACAGGATTCTGAGGGCCTGCGGACACAGGGTGATAAAGACAAATATCGTCAATGACCGCGGCATACATATCTGCAAATCAATGCTGGCTTGGAAGAAATACGGGAAAGGGGAGACTCCTGCTGAATCAGGAATAAAAGGTGATCACCTGGTGGGGAAATACTATGTTCTTTTTGAGAGAGAGTACAGAAAGGAGGCTGATGTTCTTATTGCGGATGGCATGGATCCTGTTGAAGCCAAAAATAATGCCCCGCTCCTGAAAGAAGCAAGGGAGATGCTTTTGAAATGGGAGGCCGGTGATCCGGGAACGATGGAATTATGGAAACTGATGAACTCGTGGGTATATGAAGGATTCAATGAAACCTACAGGAAGCTGGGCGTTGATTTTGATAAGATCTATTATGAATCCGATACATATAAAACAGGCAGGGATATCATATATAATTCCTTGCGGAAAGATCTTCTGTATGAAAACGGTGATAGTTCGATCTGGGTTGATCTGAGTGAAGAAGGTCTTGACCGGAAATTACTTCTCAGATCTGACGGCACCGCAGTTTATATGACTCAGGATATAGGAACAGCTGTACTGAGACATGAAGAATTTAATTTTGACCGTTGCGTTTATGTGGTTGGGAATGAACAGAATTATCATTTTCAGGTACTGAAGGCCATTTTGAAAAAAATGGATTATCCCTGGTCCGGAGGACTGTTCCATTTTTCATACGGAATGGTTGAGCTGCCCGAAGGCAGAATGAAATCCAGGGAAGGCGTGGTGGTTGATGCCGATGATCTTATTGCAGAAATGATTGCAACGGCCAGGGAAGTATCTCTCGAACTTGGAAAATTGTCTGATTTTCCTGAGGAGGAGAAAGATGAAATTTACCGGAAAATTGGCCTGGCAGCTCTGAAATATTTTATCCTGAAAGTGGATCCGAAAAAGAACATGACATTCAATCCGGCTGAATCGATTGATTTCAATGGTAATACAGGACCTTTTATACAGTATACCTATGCAAGGATCAGATCGGTTTTCAGAAAGGCGGAAGAAACCGGAATAGCCTACAGCCGGGATATCGGCGGGACGGTCAGTGCCGGTGCAAAGGAGATCCAGCTTATAAAACTGCTCAGGAGGTTTCCCTTCATAGTGACCGAAGCATCAAAAACCTACAGTCCTGCTCTTGTAGCGAACTATTGCTATGATCTGGCCAGGGAATACAATCAGTTCTACCATGATTTTACGATACTGGGGGAGACCGGTCAGTCAATGCGTGATCTGCGGATGGGTCTGTCGGAAGTGACCGGGAGGGTGTTAAGTACGGGCATGTTCCTCCTGGGAATTGAAATGCCTGAACGGATGTGAAAAAAGAAAATTGAATAATTGTATAATATGTTTGAGAATCTGAGTGAACGGCTTGAAAAATCCTTTAAAATACTGAAGGGACAGGGAAGAATTTCCGAAATTAATGTTGCAGAAACACTTAAGGATGTACGCAGGGCACTTCTTGATGCTGATGTCAATTTCAGGACAGCCAAGCAATTTACGGATACTGTAAAAGCAAAGGCACTGGGGCAGGAGGTTCTGAGAGCCGTGAATCCGTCACAGATGATGATAAAGATTGTCCATGACGAACTGACTCTCCTTATGGGGGGCGAAAAGACGGATATAAACATCAAAATCAATCCTTCTGTCATCCTCATTGCCGGATTGCAGGGATCAGGGAAAACAACCTTTAGCGGAAAGCTGGCAAAATGGGTCAGTATCAAACGGAACAAAAATCCATTGCTGGTGGCCGGAGACGTTTACAGGCCTGCCGCTATCGAACAGCTGAAGATCATAGGATCGCAGACAGAGATTCCGGTATATTCCGAGGAAGGAAATCTGAATCCTGTAAATATTGCCAGAAATGCCCTGAAAGAAGCAAAAAAGAACGGAAATGATGTGGTGATCATTGACACTGCAGGCCGCCTGGCTATTGACGAGGAGATGATGAATGAGATAACGGCATTAAAGAATGCAGTCAATCCTCATGAAATCCTGTTTGTAGTTGATGCAATGACAGGCCAGGATGCAGTGAATACTGCCAGGGAATTCAATGAACGACTTGATTTTGATGGTGTTGTTCTTACAAAACTGGACGGGGATACACGTGGCGGGGCTGCCTTGTCAATCCGGTCCGTAGTGAATAAACCCGTCAAATTTGTAAGCTCGGGCGAAAAGATGGATGCAATCGATATCTTTTATCCTTCCCGTATGGCTGACAGGATACTTGGAATGGGAGATATCGTCTCGTTTGTTGAAAAAGCCCAGGAACAATTTGATACTGAGGAAGCCAGAAAACTACAGAAAAAAATAGCAAGAGATCAGTTTGATTTCAATGACTTTATCAATCAGATCCAGCAGATAAAGAAAATGGGAAATGTGAAGGATCTTATGGCCATGATTCCGGGAGTCGGGAAATCTGTGAAAGATCTGGATATTGATGACAACGCCTTCAGAAGTATTGAGGCAATAATCCGGAGCATGACACCCGGAGAACGGGAAAATCCCAATGTCCTGAACGGCAGCAGGAGGAAAAGAATAGCGATGGGAAGCGGAACCACTGTTCAGGATGTCAACAGGCTTGTGAAACAATTTGATGAAACCCGGCGGATGATGAAGATGGTTTCGAAGGGTGGAAATCCGGCCAGTCTGTTAGGAAGAAAATAATACAGATAATATTATGTATACACTTATTGATGGTAAAAAGACAGCGATTGAAATAAAGCGGGAAATCGCCGCTGAAGTTGCCGCTCTTAAAAAGAGCGGGAGCAAGGTTCCGCACCTGGCCGCCATTCTTGTCGGAAACAATCCTTCAAGTGAAACCTATGTTGCAAACAAGGTAAAAGATTGTGAAGAAGTGGGATTCGGGTCAACACTTATCCGCCTTGATGAAAAAACCGGCGAAGAACTGCTTCTTGAAAAAATCAGGGACCTCAATGATGATGACAGTGTGGACGGATTTATTGTCCAGCTTCCTCTCCCTGCTCATATTTCGGAAGAGAGAGTGATTGAAGCCATTGATCCTGAAAAGGATGCCGACGGATTTCATCCGGTGAATATAGGACGGATGGTGATCGGGGCGGCAGGATTTCTTCCTGCAACACCCTATGGCATAGTGGAGCTTATAAAACGTTATGACATCAGCACTTCCGGACGCAATTGCGTTGTGATCGGAAGAAGCAATATTGTCGGAAGACCGGTCAGCATCCTGCTTTCACGCAAGGGAATGGATGCAACAGTAACGGTGGTCCACAGCCGGACAAAAAATATTGGCGAAATAATAAAATCAGCTGATATTATCATAGCTGCAATCGGTTCACCGGGCTTTGTCAAAGCCGGTATGGTAAAGGAAGGCGCAGTGGTTATTGATGTGGGAACCACACGGATTGCTGCTCCTGATACAAAATCAGGATGGAGGCTTGCAGGAGATGTGGATTTTGAAAATGTTGCCCCAAAATGTTCCTATATAACACCTGTTCCGGGTGGAGTGGGTCCCATGACCCGGGTTTCCCTGCTTAAAAACACGCTTTTTGCCGTGACACGCAGGGGAGACTGAGATCCGGCCTGTGTTATTCCGGAATTGTTACTCCCCTGAAATAAAGATCATATCCGCCCAGTCCTCCCGGACGGTCAGAAGAGAAAATAATGTAATTATTGGTAAACCCTTCATGAAAGCCTATGATGGGACGGTATTCATTGTAAGGAGTGTTTATTTCAGGTCCGAAATTCACAGGAGAGCTCCATTCACCGTTATTGAGAACAGAATAATAGAGATCAAAGCCACCCATTCCGCCTTCACGGTCTGATGCAAAAACCATTATCTTCTTCAGGATGAACGGACATTTATCATCGGCTGGACTGTTGATTGCATCAACTTTAATGCCTTCGGAATAATCTTCCGACATCCATGCGGAAAGAGCTTTTGTTGAAGCTTTGATGTTATAATATATATTGAAATCTCCTTCCCTGTCAGATGTATAATAAACAGTGTCCTGGGATGTGTTAAAACAGATATAAGCATCATCGGAGTCAGTGTTGAGAAGCGTTACCGGATGCGGACCATATACCGGTTGCAGGGTAATGCCGGTAATAGGCTGATTATAGGTATAGTACAGATCAAGATTGCCGTTTGTATTCGTTGATGACAGAAAGAGATATTCATTTCCGTCGGAAATGCTGAAGAGGGAATATGGACCCAGGTCATCACCCGGGGTATTGGCAATATTCAGAATTTCAGTCAGAAACAGATTTGTTGAATTATCGCTGCACAGTTCGAAAATACCATTATACTGGTTGAAGGAGTATGTGATTGTTCCCTGCGTCAGGTCAAATTGCCCTCCCTTGCTTTCCCTGTTGCTTGAAAACAGAATAATACTGTATCCGCCCATTTGGTTGAAATTAGTTACGTTATAATCGTCATAGACAGAATTCAGACCCCTGAGTAATATGGTTGAATCAGGAAAAGTACCCCTTGGAAATTTAATGGGATCAACCTTTTTACATGAAGAAACGTATAAAAGGAGTAATGCCATAAGGCAGGCCATTATTCTGACAGATTTTTGAAATAATTTTTTCATCAGTAAAAATTTTGTTTTTAATTATTCAGACTTGACAAAATCATATTGCAGAAATAAAAAACTGAAGCAAATATATAAAATATAAATAAAACATTATTTAAAATGAGGAACCGGGTTCAAACCCGGTTCCTCTGAGGTAGAATTTTAGGTTAATTCCAGGGTAGAATTTGGGTGTAGGGTAATAATAATATTCCTGGTTACTATGATGATGAAGAAAAAGCTTCCGGGGTTGCGTAAGCTGAAGAAAAAGATCAAAAAAATATCAGATCTGCATAATTCTGAAAAAGAGAAGTTTAAAAAAATGTTAATTTGTTGATAATTGCACAAATGACAATCACTGCTGATGGAAAATATTATTAATTTTGTGAGTTGACAAATGCCAATGGAAGAGGATAAATTTAAATATTCACTGGAGGAAGAGATCAGGCAGGTTGTTCTGAAATTCGAACGAATGGGAAGAAATAAAGAGAAATATTTCTTTGATGTGTTTGAATTTGAGTCACTCATCGATTATTATATAGAAAACAATAACTCTGCCAAGGCATTTGAAGCGGCAAGTCTTGCAATCCAGCAGCATCCGAATTCAGTATCAATTCAGATAAGGAGGGCAAGGGTTTTACTTGACAAGGGCCGGGCCGTTGAAGCACTCAGCATTCTTAAAAAGCAGGAAGACATTGAACCCGGCAATCATGAGATATTTATTACAAAGGGTACCGCACTCGGAATGCTCGGAGACATACAGGGTGCAAAGAAAATTTTCGACTATGCACTCACGCTCGATTCCGAGGAAACGGCAAACATACTGTTTGCAATTGTTACGGTTCTCCAGAATCTTAATTATTACGAACACCTGATACCCTATCTGTTGAGGCTGATAAGAATGGAGCCCAATTACAGGGCACATCTCTACGACCTGGCATATGCCTATGAAAAAATTGACAAGCTCAGCGAAAGCATCTTTTATTACGAGAAGTATCTTGATGAAGAGCCTTTCTCCGACAGTGCATGGTACAACCTCGGTGTTGTCTACAATAAAAAGGAATTATACAACAAGGCCCTTGAAGCCTATGATTTTGCACTTGCCATAAACAGTCTTAACACCTTTGTGATTTTTAATAAGGCAAACATACTCTACAATCTTGACAGATATGCCGAAGCAATTCCGGTTTACCATGAATTTCTTGAAAATGAACCTGATAGTTTTGAGGCGTTTACATATCTGGCTGAATGTTATGAAAAAACCGGTGATACTGAACTGGCAAAGAAATATTTCCATGACGCCATTGAACTGGAGCCGGAATATGCGGATGCCTGGTTTGGACTTGGAGTTATTGAATATAATTCGGGCAATGCCGATGAAGGTCTGATATATTTCCGCAAGGCAGTCAGACTGGATGATGAAAATCCAGAATACTGGTATCTTCTTGGCAAGACTCATTATATAAAGGGAGAAATAAAAACAGCACTTACCTGTTTCAGGGAATCCCTTAAGCTTGACGCATATTATAATGAGGTATGGATAGATCTTGGCAAAATAATTATTACAGAAAATCTTATCGGCCGGGCAATACCCTATCTTGAAAAGGCTTACCGGGTTACCGGAAACCTGCCCGGGATAAACTATCTGCTGGCTGTTTTCTTTCTTCACAGGGGCGACCGTGAAAAAGCATACAGGCATCTGCTGGTGGGAATTGAAATAGACAAGGAGCTTTTTACGGAATTCAGGGATATCTTTCCTGAACGCTTTTCATCGAGGAAGATCAGCAAACTGCTAAAAAAGAATAATCTTATCTGAGAGTTTACATATGAAAAACATACTTCCGTATCTGCCGGAGCGTTATTCCAGGCCAAGGCAGTCAGGTCTTACAATGGTGATGGACAAGGGCCTTAGTGTCAGGGAGGCAGAAGATCTTATGTCGGTTGGTGGTGAGTATATCGATCTGGTTAAGCTGGGATTCGGTACTTCGCTTATCACTCCGGAGGTTGAAAAAAAAATTGAGGTTTACAGGAAGGCGGGAGCAATTCCCTACCTTGGAGGAACCCTTTTTGAAGTGTTCGTCATTCGGGATATGTTTGCTGAATTGCTTGAACTGCTGGACGGATACGGAGTTGAATTGGTTGAAGTATCTGACGGATCCTTTGATATTGATCATGAAAAGAAGCTTGAATATATCAGTACCCTGGCAAAGCGCGGGAAAGTGATTTCAGAAGTCGGTTCCAAAAAAAAGGAAGTTGTTTATTCACCTGAACAATGGGTTGAAATGATGAAATCAGAACTGGAAGCCGGATCCCTGAAGGTGATTGCAGAAGCCAGGGAATCAGGAACAACCGGTATTTACAATGAGGACGGCTCCATAAACAACGAAATAATTGATGCAATCTCAAAACATGTAAAACTGGAAAACGTAATCTGGGAAGCACCTCTTAAATCACAGCAGGCATGGTTTATAAAACATTTCGGAGCCAATGTCAACCTGGGTAATATTGCACCTGATGAGATTATTTCCCTTGAAGCACTCAGGCTTGGTCTTCGGGGAGATACTTTTTTTCAGTTTCTGCCTGATGAACTGAAGGACAAATGACGGAATGAGAAAATTCGGCCTTATCGGTTTTCCGCTGGGGCATTCCTTTTCCCGGAAATACTTTACGGATAAATTTGCAAGGGAAGGAATAGCGGATTGTTCCTATCACAATTTCCCCCTTGAAAATATAAAGGAACTGCCCGGACTTGTTTTTTCCGAGCCTGATCTTTGCGGACTCAATGTGACGATACCCTATAAATCTGAAGTATTGGATTATATAGATACAGCTGAAGCTGAAGTGGATGAGATAAGGGCAGCAAATGTATTGAAGATCAGACGTCAAAATAATAATATCAGGATTTACGGCTTTAATTCTGATATAAAGGGTATACATGATTCGATCAGCCCTGTTCTGACTCCCTGGGTTAAAAATGCCATTATTCTCGGAACAGGAGGCAGTTCAAAGGCTGTTGCCCATATACTGGGAAAGCTTGGCCTGGATGTGCAGTATGTCTCAAGATTTCAAAAGGATAGTATATTATCATACAGCGATTTAAATCAGGTTATATTAAGTAATGCCGATATAATTATCAATACCACGCCGCTGGGCATGTATCCGAAAATTCACGGGAAGCCGGATATAGACTATGATATGCTTGAAGAGAGACATATTCTTTTTGATCTTGTCTACAACCCGGAGGAAACAGCCTTTCTGAGGGAGGGAAAAAAGCGGGGTTGCAGGATTATTACAGGTCTTGGAATGTTGTATGCCCAGGCAGAACGTTCCTGGGAAATCTGGAATGATCCGGATTTGTGAGAAATATCCCGGGCGGATATTCAATGCCCGCAAGGAATAATCCCCTGGCGGGGGCGGATTGTCCGGCCCTTCCCCGGTTTCCTGCCTCTGTGATCTCCTTAAACTCATCCAGACTCAGTTTTCCCGAACCTGTCCGGATTATTGTTCCCACAATGGCTCTTACCATGTTTCTGAGAAACCTGTCAGCCCTGATTGTAAATACAAGTACACTTTCCTTCTGTTCCCAGGAGGCTTCATATATGTTGCAAAAATTGGTTTTGTTGTCTGAATGAAGCCTGCTGAAGCTTGTAAAGTCAGTATGGCTGATGAGAATATCACATGCCTGGTTCATTATGTCAATATCCAGACTGCCATGCATATACCATGAAAAATCTTTCATGAACGGATCCTTCAGTCTTGATATGTAGTATTTATAGGTTCTTGAAACCGCACTGAATCTTGCATGGGCGTCCGGCAGTACTTTACAGATTCCGGAAACGGAAATATCCTTTGGCAGATATCCGTTCAGCCTGAACAGAAATTTTTTATCAGATTCAAGATTGTCTGACATGCTCTCGAAATGAGCGCAGAAAAACAATGCATGTACTCCTGCATCAGTCCGCCCTGCACCTGTTGTGTTCACGGATTCATGCAGTATGGTACTGAGGGCATTATCGACTGTTTCCTGGATACTTGCCGAATCAGGCTGATACTGCCATCCATGAAATGAAGTTCCCTTATATGACAGGAATATAAAATATCTGGTCTTCAAATAATTCTTTCTGCAAATATACCTAATCCGGGAGAAAAATATCTTTGGAAAATTTACAATTATTCCTCTAAAGAAGTTTGAAAATCGATCTTTAAATGTATTTTTACGGTACCTGAGATAATGATTTTTCCTCTCGAAAAAGATAATCATTCATGAATAAAAATCAAAAAACCTTACACTATGAAAGTTGACATGAGTTGGATAGACTATCTGATCATGATGGTTTATTTTGTTTTTGTACTGGGCATTGGCTGGTTTCTGAGGAAATACATGAAAAATGCGAATGCCTTCCTTGAGGCGGGACGATCCATGCCTGCCTGGGTTGCAGGACTGGCCTTTATTTCAACAAACCTGGGAGCTCTGGAAGTAATGGGCATGACCGGATCGGGAATGAAATACGGGATGCTGACCACCCATTTCTACTGGGTAGGAGCGATCCCTGCAATGATTTTCCTGGCTCTTTTTATGATGCCCTTTTATTATGGTTCAAAAGCCCGCTCCGTACCGGAGTACCTTAAACTCAGGTTTGATGAAAAAACAAGAGGCCTCAATGCAATTCTGTTCGCCGTCATGACTATTCTTGCTTCAGGCATATCAATGTATGCCCTTGCAATTCTGTTCGAGAAGGTCCTGGGATGGGATTTCAATTTCAGTCTCTGGGCTTCTGCCATGATAGTACTTGCATATACATATCTCGGTGGACTTTCGTCTGCCATATATAATGAGGTTCTCCAGTTTTTCATAATCGTCATTGGCTTATTGCCGCTTGTATTCCTGAGTCTGAAGGATGTAGGCGGATGGTCAGAACTGAAGGAAGGACTGGCACCTATCGCAGTATCAGGAGGTTATGCTCCTGATGCTTATATAACCACCTGGAGGCATACTGCAGAGGCAGCGCAGAATCCGCTTGGCGTGGAATGGTTCGGAATACTGTTCGGACTGGGCTTTGTTCTGTCATTCGGGTACTGGTGTACCAACTTCCTCATTGTTCAGCGTGCATTTGCAGCCGAATCCCTTACTGCTGCCAGAAAAGTACCACTGATAGGTGCATTACCAAAAATGTTTATACCATTTCTTATTATAATACCTGGTATCATAGGAATAGTGCTGATGAATGATCCGGGAAAAGGATTTGTTCTTCCTCTTGATTCAGGCGGCAAGCCTATTTATGATTATACGATAATAATGCTCCTGAAACAATATCTGCCTGCAGGTGTGCTCGGACTCGGAATCACCGCCCTTCTTGCATCATTCATGTCGGGAATGGCAGGTAATGTCTCCGCATTCAATACAGTATGGACATATGACATTTATCAGAGCTATATCAGGAAAAGAACAGACAATCATGAAGCTGATGACAAACATTACCTGAAGGTAGGGCGTCTTGCAACCGTCGGGGGTGTCCTGCTGAGTATTGCTTCAGCCTATATAGCGAGCAAATTCGGAAATATCATGGATTTCCTTCAGACGATATTCTCCATGATCAATGCCCCACTCTTTGCCGTGATTTTTCTGGGAATGTTCTGGAAAAGGAGTACCGGGCATGGGGCATTTACAGGGCTTCTGAGCGGATTCCTGATGGCGCTGGCACATCACGGGCTTACGGCTCCGGTGGATGCAAACACTCTGTTTAAAGGCGGATGGATTACTGTTATCCATGAGTATCCTGTTGAAATGGCCCAGAATTTCTGGACTGCAATTATTGCATTCTCAGTTGCAGCCGTTGTTACAGTGGTCCTGAGCCTGATGACCAAACAAAAGAAAGCAGACAGTGACCTGAAAGGCCTTGTTTATTCGCTTACCCCGAAGATAAGCGATGAACACCTGCCCTGGCACAAGCGCCCGGCCGGACTTGCAATTATTGTTAGTGTAATTTTAGTTGTATTAACTATTATATTCTGGTAGGAGGGAAAAATGGTAGATATAAGATATCCAATAGGACTGATGTTTTCAATACTTGGAGTATTGGTTACAATATTCGGCTTTGTCACAAGGGATGCCCCGATGTATGAAAAATCACTGGGCATCAATGTGAATATCATAATGGGTATAATAATGCTGGTATTCGGTGTTGGTATGCTGTTCATGGCCATCAGGAAAAAGAAGAATGAATGATACTATTCATGATACCCCGTGCAGGTATGTATTTGCAAGTGACAATACCTCGGGTGTTCACCCGGCAATTCTGAAGGAGATTGAACTGGCCAATAAGGGCCATGTTCAGAGTTATGGTGAAGACGAATATACCAGGAAAGCCCTGTCTCTTTTTAAAGAACAGTTCGGAGCCGATACCGAAGCTTTTCCTGTTTTTACCGGAACTGCAGCAAATGTTCTGTGTCTGGCGGGAGTTGTGAAATCCTGGAACTCGGTTATCACAGCTTCTACAGCCCATATGGAGCAGGATGAATGTGGTGCTCCCGAGAAATTTACCGGATGCAAGGTGCTTACGGTTGATACGCCGGATGGCAAAATCACTCCGGATATGATTGAAAAGCATATGTACGGATTTGGTTTTGAGCATCATTCACAGCCCGGACTGATTTCTGTGACACAATCCACCGAAATGGGAACGGTTTACACATCCGGAGAGTTAAGGAAGCTGGCGGAATATGCCCATTCCCACGGAATGCTGCTACATATGGACGGGGCCAGGCTTGCAAATGCAGCGGTCACTCTAAATCTTCCGTTCAAAGCCTTTACTTCGGATTGCGGAGTTGATATATTATCATTCGGGGGTACAAAGAACGGTATGATGTATGGTGAGGCTGTCTGTTTTCTCCGAAAAGGACTGTCCGCTGATTTTAAATATCTCCGCAAACAGGGAATGCAGCTGGCTTCCAAAATGAGATTTATTTCAGCACAGTTTATAGCCTGTTTCAGGGATGATCTGTGGCGGGATTGTGCCGCTCATGCCAACAGAATGGCTGGAATTCTTGCTGAACGAATCAGGGGCCTGGAGGGTATTAAAATAACCCGGGAGGTACAGTCAAACGGAGTATTTGTCATCATGCCTGATATGATTGCGGAAAATGTCCGGAAAGAATGGTTTTTTTATCCCTGGAATGAAAAAATATCTGAATACCGGCTGATGACAGGATGGGATACTACGGAAGGCGATATTGAAGACTTTATAAATGTTCTCAGCAGGGAACTGCAGAGTCAGGGAACTGCAGAAAAAGGATGATCCGGCAGACCGGTACAATGAATAATCGGAGGGGACTGATGCGGCAGACCGGTGCAGTAAAAGCCGGATTGAAGTTAGCCGGGGATGAAAAAAGGGTCACACCATGTGGTATGACCCTTCTGCATATATCGATCAATAAAATGATTCTTGCTATTTAAGCGTAAAGGTAATTGGCACCATGTACCAGACAGGCACAGGTTTTCCGCCCTGTTTACCCGGCTTAAACGGAGGAAGTGTTCCAACGACCCTTATTGCTTCCTTGTCAAGTTCCGGATCAACGCCTTTCAGAACACTGACCTGGTTGACGGTCCCCTTGGAGGTAACGCAGAATCTTACTATGACCCTGCCCTGGATATTGTTTTCCTTCGCCACTTCAGGATATTGTGTATGTTCGGCGATGTATAGCAGAAGTGCCGGATCCCCGCCCGGGAACATTGGCATTTCTTCAACAACAACGAAGGGTTCCGGTTCAGGTTCATCCACTTCCTGTACTTCTTCCCTGATTTCCTCGACGTATTCAACTACTTCCTCATTCCGTATTTCAATCTGTGCTTCATCGGCCGTCATAAGCTGAGTTGCTTCTTCGGGTCTTACCGAGTCGACAACAACAGGAGGCACATACCTGGCCTGCTGAACAACGTCTGACGGTGGTGGTGGAGGCGGCGGGGGAGGAGGAGCAACTGATTCCTGAGGCTGATCAAGGTTTTCCATCTGGATTTCAACCTGTCTCTCAGTTTTTTGTGATTTACTCTCTGCAGCTTTTGCATTAAGGTATGGTGTTATGATCGCGGTAGAAAGAATAACCAGACTCAGTAATAATGATATTAAAAGATTCCGCTTATACTTTTTACGCAGAGAATAAGCTCCATATGCCTTATTCCTGTGCTCAAACACTATATCATCAAATGCAGGAGCCTTTATTTTCTCTTTTGCCATTTTAATTCTGGTTTAAGGTTAATTGGCTGAAGAAGAGGAAATATTACTGGCTATTTCTACCATTCTCTCTTCATACCATGCAATGTCAACGATTGTATAACGGGCAATCCCGCAAATATTCATTTCGTCCAGAATATCCACGAAATTTCCATAATTAGCTTTTTTATAAGCTTTTATTAGCACAATTGGCCCGGTATCATCAATGTTCTTCAATTCTCGTATTGAACCCTGCAAAGAGTCCTGGCTTATCCTGATTTCACCCCTGATCACTTTGTCCCTGTAATCATTAATGGTTCTGAACAGGGTCCTGTTTCTCTCAAGGAGAAGCTGACGGATACCGTCCGGGCTGAAGTCAGTTTCAAATAATGGTGGAGGATTATTGTACTCTTCCGGCTTGACAGCACCCGGATACCAGAACACTCTGTTATCCGGACCAAGAACGATGTTCAGTGTACGGCTTGCCGAAATTTTGGGAGCCTGCTGCTTCTCGGGATCTGTTACCCTGTCAGGAAGAGTTATATCCATAACCTTGGGCTTGCTCATCGAAGTTGTGAGCATAAAAAATGTTATCAGCAACATCATCAGGTCCACCATGGGAGTCATATCCATATGGGGGAGTATCCTCTTCGCCCTTTTCTTTCCCCCGCTTTTTGCTGATTGAATTATTTCTGCCATATCACTGTTGTATTTCTTCCAGATTAATTTTTACTGCAGCCAGACTGGTAATCAGACTAAATCTCTTGACATTCAGATCCTGGAGTATGTTTAGCACTCTTTGAACCACCGGAAGTTCAACCTCTGAGTCTCCCTTGATGCATGCCTGAATATTGGGGTTTACCATACGTGCGTACTGTATCCACATTGCAAGCTGGTTGTTTGCAGAATCCATCGGAATCCCCAGCTGTAATTCTTTTCGGGCATTGGCATCCTGGGTATCCAGGAAAGCTGTCATATCCTCTATCCTGACTCCCATTGACGTAGGGTAGGTCTGGAACTCCCTCAGCTGTTTGTCCGTGAATTCGATACCGTATCTCTTGCCCATTTCAGCCAGAATTTTTGGTCTGAACTGAAAAAGGGTGTCGGGACCGTTATCGAAATTCATGAAAACTTTTCCGTCAGTTGATATGAGAAATGTCATAAAATTGGCATCAGGAATAGGTTTCTCTGATATTGAAAATGGCGTATCAACAGTAGCCGGTTCGGGTGAAGACATCGTTGCTGTAAGCATTAGGAAAATAAGTATAACACAAAATGTATCCACCATTGGCGTCATGTCGATTCTGGGCGAACTTTTAGGTAATCTAACCTTTGACATCTTTATAATTTATTTTTTGAATTAAACCAAAAGATTACTTGCTTTTCAATGAAGCAGTAAAATTCTGTGTCAGACTGAATCCGGCTTCATCAATTTTGAAGGTGTAGGAATCAATGTAGGATGAGAAATAGTTAAATGCCAGAATTGAAAGAGTTGATCCGGTAATACCGAAAGCGGTGTTGACAAGTGCTTCGGAAATACCCTGTGACAGTGCAAGAGCATCCGGTGCACCTGATTGTGCAAGCGCTGCAAAAGCCCTGATCATTCCGAGAACTGTACCGATCAGCCCTATCAACACTGAAATGGAGGCAAGTGTTGAGAATATAACCATATTTCTCGAAAGCATCGGGAGTTCAAGTGCTGTGGCTTCCTCGAATGATTTCTCTATTGAAAGAATTTTCTGATCCCTTTCCAGCTCCTTGTCTTCCTGCAGATCCCTGTATCTTATAAGGCCTGCCTTCATGACATTGGCAAGAGATCCTTTCTGTTTGTCACATGCTTCAACTGCTTCTTCAATTTTGTCCTGGTCCAGCAGTTCCTGCAGTTTCCTTACAAATGTGTTTAATCTTCCCCTTCCTTTTGCTCTTGACAATGTAATCATTCTTTCAATGACAAAAATAATGAGGACCATAACGCATGTCATAAGTATGGGTACAATGAAACCGCCCTTATATATAATTCCGAGGTAGTTTCCTTCAAGGGCATGTCCCTGTGGATTGCCGCCTTCGAAGTTGACCGGGTTACCCATGACATTAACAAATAGTAAATAGCATGCTACAAATGCTATTAAAATAGCACTTATTGCAAAAAGATTTTGCAATGCTTCTTTGAATGAACTTCCTTGTTTACTCATTTTTATTGATTTGTTTAGGTTTAAGATTTATTGATTTGCAAATATATATAATTTCAACTTTGTTTTAACAATTCATGAAGGATTTAATTAAACATTTGCATGTTTATTAATATCCTTTATTAAATATGCTTTCATCAAGATTCCGGTTCTGCTAATATTTAACCGGCTATTTGGTAAGATTAACATTATATACTCTTGACTTGGTTATGGGCACTTCCTGGGTTACATAACCCTTTGCACTAATGATCAATACTTCTGAGCCTGAGGGAATTTCAAACTTGAATTCACCCTTTGTATTTGACATCATTTCTGCAGCAGTGTCCTTTACCCTGATCGAAGCATAGGCGATGGGCTGTTTTGTTGCCGTATCCCTTATAATACCTTTAATCTCGTTAGGGTTAATACCTTTTCTGACTGAAGCCTCGAAATCGCGGATATAACTTATCTGGCTTTTTGCAGCAGTATTGGCCGGATCAATTGCCAGTATCTTATCATAGGCTTCGGCTGATCTTGCCAGGAAGGGCAGTCTGGCTTCATTTACCTTTTCCTCGCCTGCCAGTCTCAATTCTATCAGGCCGATCCCGTTATAACCGCTGATCTTGTTGTCTTTGCTTGATTCATTTAGATTTATCAGCCTGTTATAGTAATCCCTGGATTTGCTGTATTCATCTTTTGACATGTGGAAATAACCCAGGTATTTCAGGGCTTCGACCATTTCATTTTCATTCTTGAGAGAATCCGTCCGGGCAATTTCGAGCAGTTTTTCAAACTTCGGTTTGGCCAGGCCCATTCTGGTATCGGGATCCATCCTGGAATATGTACGGGCAATATAAGTATGTGCAGGCAGGTAGCCGGGATCTTTTGAAACAACAATGTTAAACACTGAGTCAGCAGCCTTGTAATTTTCACCAATATAGTAAGCCCTGCCAACCTGCATTAAATCTTCGGGTTTTTCGTTTTCAGGATCTATGAGTGAGGCCCATATTCTGGCTGCCTGATTATAACGTCTGACATTGTAATAATTGGTTGCCATTTCATTCATTACAGCCCTGTCTTCCGGCTTTAATTCCAGAACAAGTTTAAATTCTTCAAAAGCCCTGTCAAGTTCCTTGTCTGCAGCAGCAACTTTTTTCCTTGCTTCTTCTGTTTTGGCAGCCAGCTCATCAAGTGCCGGCTTCGTTTTTGCCTTGTTGGCTGCTGATTCTGAAGCATACCTTTTTTCTTCTCTTTCAAACTGGCTTTCCAGACGGTTGAGCTCATCGGAAAGCTTGGAATAATTCTGGTTTTTTCTCATAAGGATTCTCGCCATGTAATGGTGATCCTTCCAGAGAATTCTGTCAGCAGGAAGTGATTTGAAAAGTTCCTCCATATATGAAAGTGCTTTTTCGTAATCGGCATTTTTCTTCTCATAATTTGAATAACCGGCCAGTCGGTTCATATATGTCCTTGACTTGTCAATGGCAAGTATCTCTTCCACGTTCCTGATGACTTCATCATAGTCTCCTGCATAGAAAAGGGCATTGACATATCTTGTCTGTGCCGGAATATTGCCTTCATTAAGTTCAAGGTATTTCTTGTAGTTTGCCTTGGAATCATCAAGACGCTGTGCCATCCAGTATAACTGACCCAGTTCCCTGTATGCAGGGGCATAGTTGGGATCAAGGCTGATGGCTTCATCGAAATATGGCCTTGCTGCAGTCAGACTTTTTCCTCTTACATAAATGCTTCCTATTTTCATATTGGCTGTTGGTGACTGAGGATCGGCAAACTGGGCCATGTTGTAGTTTTTTATGGCATTGGATCCATCATTGGCTGTTATATATATATCTCCGGCTGTGAGGTAGATCTCAGGATTTTTTGAATCAATCTTTACAGCCTGCCTGATAAGAGGTAAAGCTGAAGCAGTGTCTACTTGCTTTTCCTTCATATATGAATCTGCAATTCTGGCCAGTGCAAAAGCATATTCAGGTGCCGGCGGACTGATTTTCTTGATGTTTTTGTAGGGCAGGAGAAAACTTTTTGCCTTGGCACGCATTTCATCTGCTGTTTGATCATCTCCAAGATAAAATGCAATTTTTGCAAGTCCGATATAATTCAGAGGATCATTGGGATTGGCTTCAATCCCCTTCTGGTATATTTCCTTTGCATTGTCCGTGGCAAGCACAAATGAACTGGAAATAGTATCTGAAAAATATTCAAGTAAATAATTTTCACCAAGATAATAATAGAGCTTGGCGTTTGCTGGCTCTTTCTGTATCAGTTGCCGCAACATCTGCCCGGCTTTGTCATATTGTTCACTCTTGGTAAGAAGCAATGCGGATTTGAGGTCCTGCGCCTGACCATTGCTGATGAACAGCCCTGCCATTAAAACTCCCAGAAACAAACCTTTGGTAAAAATGAAACGTTTCATAGCTCTTTTTTTATTTTGGGTCCAATATTACTAAATTTTCTTATATGCAAGTCTTTATACTGACTTATTATTTTCCTTACTCATTTCTTATCTGTACGAGCCTTATTGGCATGGTTGCAGGCACAAGCCCCGATTTGAGGACAATACGCTGGCCCTGCTCCGCTGTAGACCATTGAATAAAGCCTGCCCCCAGTCCCTTGAATGTTTCCCTGGTAATCATGAAAACTTCCCTGACGAAGGGATATGACTTGTCATAGATCCATCCCTGATCCGGGCGATAATAGGAGCCGTCATCAATCATCGGGCGGGAGATTGCCAGTATGTTTACCTGTTCGGCATAGCTTCTGCTGCGGAAATCATTCTTGTTACTTATCCAGTTTACACTTATTATTCCAAGTGCATCCGGGTTCCTTGAAACAAATTCAATTACTTCAGGGTTTGAATTGACTGCATAGAAGTTTGAGGGCAAAGTTTCCGCAATATCAAACAGCTCTTTGAAATACCTGATATTCCCTGACTTGGTATTGTCGAAAATGACTCTTATGTTCCCCAGATTCGACCTGGAATCAAGATCTGTCCACTTAACTGACTTTCCGCGGAATATATCCCTCACCTGCTCGTACCTGAGAAGAGTATCCTTGTTCTGCCTGTTGGTAACGAGAGCAATACCGTCATATGCGAATGTTATTGTCCTGGCTACGATAAGACTGTCTCTTAAATATTTTATCTGGTCATCAGTCAGTTTTCTGCTTGTTACAATCACCTTGACACTGTCCCGCATGAAATCATCTATCACATCAAATTCCGGCTTGTACCGGGGTTTTATCGTTGCATTGGTATAGAGCTGCATGAAAGTGGATACTTCTGTATCAAGAAGGGGTTGAAAAGATTCATCAACGGTTATTTTTATGTTGCCACGGGTAGGGGTTTCATCCGTTGTTGAACTTCCTCCGCTTCCGCATGAGTACAGCATTGCTGCAGATATAAGAGCAATACCGGCAGGAACGGGGCGCAGATGTTTGCAGACGAAAGTGCAGACTGTCTTAAAATATATTCTTATCAGTTTCAGTTTCAACATAATCATAATTCAAAAAGCATATTTACCTTGCCTTTTTATTATCCTGCAAAGTATATGCCAGAACCTTTTCCCGGAATGAATAAGCCGGAAGAAGTTTTATTCTTCATCATTTCGCTTTGAAAAAAAAGCATCTGCTATCTGTTTGTAAGTTACAAAAATCCTGTAAATTCCGTAAAACAGGAAAGTACCTCCCAGAATTCCCAGAATAGCTTTGTTTATGTTTAGCAGTCTGTCGGCGAAGAACAGGAAAAAAATTCCTCCTCCCAGATAAAACATCACCATGAAGATTCCAAACATGGCATAAATTTGCTGAAGTATTCTGTTGTTATCCATAATTAGTCATTGGCAAATAAAAGAAAAATCATATTAATTTCAAAAGTTTTAAAAATGTTATTGATAAATGAACTAATAATGCAGGTGAATGTTTATTTTATTAACAATGAACTGTCTCCATAGCTCAAAAATCTGAAATTGTGGGTCAGTGCAAAATTGTATATTTTCTTCCAGTTGTTGCCGGTCCATGCTGATACCAAAAGAAGCAGAGAACTCCGGGGAAGATGAAAATTGGTTATGATGCCATTTATCATCCTGAATTTGTATCCGGGAATGATCATTATAGAAGTCGAAGCCTCAATCATGTCCGTTCTGTTTTTATCCATGATACGGAGAAGGGCCCCAAGGGAGTCTTCTGTACTTATTTCCTTTTCGCTGCCTTCAGCATAGGCTTCCCATTGTCCGGTATAAAAATGTTCTACTTCATCGGGGGCATTCAGGAGTGCTTTCCTGCCCAGCCAGTAAAGGCTCTCAAGGGTTCTGACGGCAGTTGTTCCCACTGCAATGATATTTCCGGGGTTTGACAGTATGAGATTAATGGTTTTACGTGTTACGGTATAACGTTCACAATGCATTTCATGATCTGCAATATTCTTTGTCCTGACGGGCTGAAATGTTCCCGCACCGACATGAAGGGTTATTTCTGTCTGTTTTATACCTCTGTTTAGAAGGTCTTTAATTAGCCTGTCGGTGAAATGCAGTCCTGCCGTGGGGGAAGCAACAGATCCGCTGATCTTTCCGTATATGGTCTGATAGCGAACAGTATCTGTATGCTCATCTTCCCTTCCGATATAGGGAGGAAGGGGAATATGACCGGCAGCCTGTACAAGATCTGCAAAGTTTAATTCTGCCGGTTCCCAGCTGAATCTTATTCTCCATGCTTCATCAGCAGGTCCGGTTTTCGTTGCAGTCAGTATATACTGACGGTGACTGATTTCAAATGGGAGTGAAATATTTTCCTTTTTCCATTTTTTCAGGTTTCCGACCATGCACTTCCATTCCACCGGAGTTTTTGAGGCGAATGTCCGGCCATAGTCAGAAGGGTTCAGAGGTTCAAGAAGAAGTACCTCGATTCTTGAACCTGTCTGTTTTTCAAACAGCAACCTGGCATTGATCACACGGGTGTTATTGAAAACCAGAAGAGCATTATCGGTCAGATAATCAGCAATATTTCTGAAAATATCTTCTTTTGTCTTATCACCTGAGTGTACAAGCAGTTTTGATCCGTCCCTTTCCCTGGCCGGATACCGGGCTATTTTTTCCTCCGGTAAATCATAGTCAAAATCATCAATATCGATTTTATCAAGCAGCTTTTTCATAGAAAACAATGCACGCAAAATAACTAATTTAAATTTTTATACACAAACAGTATGGATTTAGTATCTTTGCATTGCAGCAGGCCGTCCCATCGTTCCGCTTCTGCGGAAAGGAAAGTCCGGCCAACACAGAGCGCCATGCTTCCTAACGGGAAGATATCCGTGAGGATATGGGGATGTAACAGAAAATAACCGCCCGGACCCTGGTGTCGCGGGTAAGGGTGAAAAGGTGAGATAAGAGCTCACCGGTTCCCGTGGTGACGCGGGAAGCCGTACAAGCCATGGGTTGAAAGATCATGTATACCGGCTTTGAGGATTGCTCGTCCGGTGCCGGGGGGTGGATCGTATGATCCTGCCAGCGATGGCAGGACAAGATAAATGATGGGAAACGGTTCCATGTTCTTTCGCAGAAAGCGGAACCGTACAGAAGCCGGCTTACAGGCCAGCTGCATTTTTTATCATCTTATTTCAACCTGAAGACGGAATCATCCATCGGAACATCAACTTCCACATTGGTGAATGTGACAATCATTTCCATCCCGCTTACTGCCGTCGTCATTTTCATTGGCAGGACAATGCCGCTTATTTCCCTGTAATCAGACGGATATGTTTCAACTGTTGCCTGCATTCCTCCCTGGTTAAGATTCATTGTCTGTTTTACCAGGTGCCATGATTCCCTGTCAATATAAAGATAACCCGTTGTTCCGGGTTCGTAGGTGGCCTTTATCTTTATCGCGGGACTTCCCCTGACTGCATCCTCCCCGGCAAGCTCAAGCTGGCCGTTTTTAAGGAATTTGTCAATCATATTGTCAAAAAGATTGTTGCCGAGAAGTTGTTTTATTTCTTCCGGACTCATTTCCACAGGCTGTGACGAACCTGTCATGGGATTGACTGAGTATCCTTTCTCACCGTCAAACGACTGAATAATATCCTGTCCGCCCATACTCATTACTGTCTTCACCTTATTGGGATTTTTCATCCATATCTCCATTGGCGTCTCCATGCCCATCATTGACATTCTTGCCGTGATCCTGACACTTTTCCTGCTGGCAATCTGGTTAAACTTATTGGCTTCAGTATAATTCCTTACAATCTCTTCCAGAGACTGAGCGTTAAGGATCAGGGACATTGCCAGTAATGCCGGAATAAAAAAAAGCTTTTTCATCTGTTTATAAGTTAATCATCTGTTTATAATTAATACTAATTGTCAGATAACCTGCCCCGGTTTGGCGGGAGCCTGTCCCGGTTTGGCGGGAGCCTGCCCCGGTTTGGCGGGAGCCTGCCCCGGTTTGGCGGGAGCCTGCCCCGGTTTGGCGGGAGCCTGTCCCGGTTTGGCGGGAGCCTGCCCCGGTTT
>CAZFVQ010000007.1:66991-117345 GCA_964522415.1 uncultured Rikenellaceae bacterium
CCTGCCCCGGTTTGGCGGGAGCCTGTCCCGGTTTGGCGGGAGCCTGCCCCGGTTTATCGGGGAACTCCATGAGTCAATGTAAAACTAATATAATTATCATAATGTGGGAATGGAACTTCATTATTTGTCATAATCATAATAGCCTTTCCAGATGCCGTATAATTTTTTTCTTATTTCTTCCTCACGGGGATTTGAGCCCGGGTCGTAAAATTTCCTGGTTTTCAGATCGTCAGGCAGAAAATTATCCTGAATAAAATTTCCTTCAAAGTCGTGAGCATATTTATAACCACTGTGATAACCCAGATCTTTCATAAGCTTTGAAGGTGCATTTCTTAAACGGAGGGGAACCGGCAGATCGCCGCTCTCTTTTACAGCTTGAATCGCTGATTCAATGGCAGTATATGAAGAATTGCTTTTTGCAGATGTTGCAAGATAAATAGTTGTTTCCGAAAGTATTATTCTGGATTCCGGCCATCCCGTTACTTTTGCAGCCTCAAAACAGGCTTGTGCGAGCAGAAGAGCATTGGGATTGGCAATGCCTATGTCTTCTGCTGCAAGGATCAGAAGTCTCCTGGCTATGAAACCAGGATCCTCACCGCCTTCAATCATTCTTGCAAGCCAGTAAACAGCTGCATTGGGATCACTTCCCCTGACCGATTTAATGAAGGCTGAAATGATATCATAATGCTGTTCACCCTTTTTATCATACAGGGCCAGGTTCTTCTGAACATGCATCAGGACCTTTTCATTGTTTATCAGAAGCTTTCCTTCTTTTCTGCCCTCTGATTCGACAGCCACGACCAGTTCCAGAGCGTTGAGCAATTTTCTCGCATCACCTCCCGAGAGCCTAATAAAGGCTTCAAATTCAGTTATTTCAATGTCAAATCCCGAAAGATACACATCTTTTTTCAGGGCTCTGTCAAGCAGTATCGCCAGCTCATCGCTGTTAAGCGGATTCATTATATAAACCTGGCAGCGTGAAAGGAGCGGGGAGATAACTTCGAAAGAGGGATTTTCCGTAGTTGCACCAACAAGAGTGATAATTCCCTGTTCAACAGCACTGAGAAGGGAATCCTGCTGGGATTTGCTGAAGCGATGGATCTCATCAATGAACAGTATTGGATTTGGCTGGTTGAAAAACAGTTGTTTCCTGGCTTTTTCAATTGTATCCCTTACATCTTTCACACCCGAATGGACGGCACTCAGATGATAAAACGGTCTTTCCATGGTATTTGCAATGATTCTTGCAAGAGTCGTTTTACCTACGCCCGGCGGACCCCAAAGAATAAATGACGGAGTATTTCCGGATTCCAGTATTTTTCTGAGAACCGCATTTCTTCCGACCAGATGCTCCTGCCCGCAGAATTCATCAAGGTTTTTAGGACGCATTCTTTCAGCCAGCGGTTGATTGGGCAACATATTAATTAAGTTTACGTAAAAATAGTAAAATTATAATTCTAATGAGGATCGGGTACCGGCAGTTCTTTTTTTCAACCGGCTGTAAAAACCTGTTTCCGGCTTTATTATATTTGAAACCGGCAATGAACCAATAATCCGGAATATGAATCATACACTCAAGATCCTGATCCTTGTAATCCTGACATCTGCCTGCAGACAGATACATTCAGATTCAGAAAGCTCTTTCACCGAAGGCCGTGAGATAGTCTCGGTTCATGGTATGGTTGTTTCAGCTCATCCTGAGGCATCACGTACAGGAATTTCAATACTTCAGAAGGGAGGAAATGCGGTTGATGCCGCGGTGGCAGTTCAGCTGGCTCTTGCTGTATGCTATCCGGAAGCCGGCAATATCGGAGGCGGTGGTTTTATGGTACTCAGGCAAAACGATGGCAATAAACTTGTTCTGGATTTCCGCGAAAAGGCACCCATTGCTGCAAAACCTGACATGTATCTTGATGAGGATGGAAACACCGCCGGAAAGCTAAGCACTGATACACATCTGGCATCCGGTGTTCCAGGAACGGTTGACGGCGTGATCAGAATACATTCCCTTTATGGCAGCCTTGACTTCAGGGATGTGATACAACCGGCAATTGATCTTGCTGAAAAAGGATTTCCCCTGCCTGAAGATCAGGCAGTTTCACTTAACCGTAACAGGGAGATTTTCATTGACAGAAACCGTATCCGGCCTGCTTTTGTAAAAGATTCATTGTGGAAGGGCGGAGATATTCTGCGTCAGCCTGACCTGGCGAAAACATTGAAAAGAATAAGAAAGCACGGCAGGGAAGGCTTTTATTCCGGATTGACTGCACAGCTGATTGTCAATGAAATGGAAAGGGGTAACGGTATTATTTCGGGAAAGGATCTCGAAAACTATTCCTCTGTATTTCGTGAACCACTTCAGACTGATTACAGGAATTATACCCTTTCAACCGTACCACCCCCTTCGGGAGGAGGGATAATACTGATACAGCTTTTGGGAATGGTTGAATCGAGCCCTGTCGGGGAATGGGGATTTCATTCTGCAAAAGCCGTTCATCTGGTTGCAGAAGCTGAAAGAAGGGCATTTGCCGACAGATCCAGATATTCAGGGGATCCCGATTTTGTCAGCGTACCAGTTAAGGAATTGACAGACAAGAACTATCTGAGATTAAGGATGAATGATTTCAATGAAAAAAGAGCTACCCCTTCATCCGATATGTTTGCCGGTGATCCCCGGACTGGCGAAAATGAACAGACAACGCATTATTCCGTAACCGACCGGTACGGAAATGCAGTAGCAGCTACAACAACCCTGAACAATACTTTTGGAAATAGTATTGTTGTGGAGGGTGCAGGCTTCATTCTCAACAATGAAATGGATGATTTTTCCGTTAAACCCGGAATGCCCAATATGTATGGACTGACAGGGGGGGATGCCAATGCAGTCGAACCAGGGAAAAGGATGCTCAGTTCAATGACACCCGTGATTGTTGAAAAAGAAGGAAAACTTTTTCTTGTTGCCGGTTCGCCGGGAGGATCAACAATCCCCACAACCGTTTTCCAGGTAATAATCAATGTGGTGGATTACAATATGAAGATATCAGAAGCTGTTGATGCAGGCAGATTTCATCATCAATGGCTTCCCGACGAGATAAGTATTGAGACAAATAGTATTGATAGTCTTATACTTATGGAATTAAAAAGCATGGGTCATGAATTCCGGACAAGATCATCCATCGGAAGTGTCAATGCAATTCAGATACTTCCTGACGGCAGGATGGCAAGCGGTTCGGATAAACGTGGATTTAACACTGCATGTGGTTATTAACATTGATAATTAAATATTTTTCACTATATTGCTGTGTTTTTATTAACATATGAAAATAAATAATGCTTTTTATTGTTACTTTTGGAAACATAAAAGGAATTACGATAGTTTACTGTTTTTGATAATCTTTCAGTTTACAATTCAGTCATGAAAAAACCATTGCTAATTGTATTATTTATACTGGCAGCTGCTCTCATTCTGCCTGTAATCAACCTGCTTCAATGGACATTCATGGAAAAGAAAGCCATGAACATAATAATTGTCGATAAGACAGTCCCTTCCATTCACCGTGAAAAACATAAATCTTTCAACTGGATTCTTACAAATGACAGATTTGTCAACAGGGAGAAGAACAGAAGTTTTTCATACCGGAAAGATTATTACGGGTTTATCCCGACCCGTCCTCTTAAAAAGAAACTATGGGACAGAAATGAGTACAGACTTGCCGATCTTAAAGAGCTTCCCGAAAAAGCGGACGCAATTTATATCACAGATACATACGGAGTGTTCTTCAATGAATGGTATCAGGGCTTTTCACAAAGCCGCCGGACAAGAAAAATTTACGGGGGACTCAACAATAATGACAATCTGCTGATCAAGGAGATGAAAGACAGGAACAAGCTTGTTGTGATGGAATATAATTCCTTTGATTTCCCGACGGCTGAATATGAATCTTTCAGGGCACAGGAAAGGCTGGGAATAAAATTTACCGGCTGGACCGGTAAGTATTTCAGTTCGCTTGATTCGACAAGTAAAGGTTTTCAGGCATGGATGCCCGGAATGTACAGGAAACAGCACAACCAACCGTGGTCATTCAGCAAGGCAGGAATAGTACTTCTTCGGGAACACAGAATTATTGTTCTTGAGGAAGGAACCCATCTTACAAATCCTTTTCCTGCAATATTGACTGATGAGACATACAGTAACAACTGGAATCTTGCAGGGAGAGTGACTTTTGACCAGTGGTTCGACATAATCGACCCCATGGAGAATGATGTTATTTCCAGATTCATGATTTCCACAAACGGCCTGGGAGATTCCCTTCTTGCCGAAAATTCCCTTATAAATGAATTTCCTGCAGTTATCAGGGAACCTCAGGAAAAGAAAACATATTATTTTTCAGGTGATTTCGCAAGTAAAGACATACAATACTGTACGGCGCGATTCAGGAATTATGAAAAACTGAAGGGGGTCCTGTACGGCAAAAGAACCGATGATCCGAGAAGGTTTTTCTGGCTGTACTATAAACCGCTTATACAGGGAATATTCAACGATTATTACAAAACCCTGAGTGCTGACAGATAATCAGTTTTAATTGCCTTTTATCGCTGCTTTCTTTAACCGCTGTTGCTTTTTAAGGCCTTAAGCAATACTTCCGCAGGATGCAGGGCTGTTTTGCCGGTTCCGTCCTTTATATGATGCCTGCAACTGGTTCCTGGTGCAACGATTATTACATCTCCGGCTGCAGTCCTTATTTCCGGGAACAATACCATTTCACCTATCCTGACAGCCAGGTCGTAGTGCTCCTTTTCATAGCCGAATGACCCGGCCATTCCGCAACAGCCGGAAGGAATCTCCCTGACATTGTAGTTCTCAGGTATTGAAAGCATTTCTATAGTGAAAGATGAAGACGAAACTGCCTTTTGCTGGCAATGTGCGTGTAAAAGGATCTCGGATCTGACTCCGGAGAATGATTCCTTCCTGATCCTGCCCGCCCTGTATTCGCCGGCAACGAATTCATCCACCATAAAACTGCTGCGGGCTATCCTTGCAGTGTCATCCTTTATATCTTCACCGGCCAGATCCGGATACTCATCCCTGAAGCCCAGTATTGCCGACGGCTCAATGCCGATCAGGGGAACATCCCCGTTTACAACATCCCTGAGCCTGGTGATATTATCTCTTACGATCTTTTTTGCCTTTCTCAGAAAGCCTTTCGACAGGTAGGTCCTGGCACTTTCATTATGTTTTACAGTTATAACCCTGTATCCCAGTTTTGTCAGAAGAGTCACGGTGGAAATTCCTATGCCGGTATCATTGAAATTAGTGAATTCATCAATGAAAAGACAAACTTTTCCTACCGGCTCTTTCGGGTTGAAAGCATTGAGATTGCTTCCGGCCCATTTTCTCAGGGTGGTTTTATATAAAGAAGGAATTGATCTTTGCCTGGCTATTCCCACAGCCCTTTTGAATAACCCGGAAAACAGTTTATTCTTTATGAAAAAATTGAAAATCTGTGGGGCGACCGATCCGATCCGGTTTATTGTTGTTATATAGGCTATTAACAGTGTCCTCAGGGGAACTCCGTGGATGTCATGCCAGTGCTGGAGGAATTCTGCCTTGAGTTTTGCTATATCCACTCCTGAAGGACATTCAGACTTGCATCCCTTGCATGAAAGACAAAGTTTCAGTATATCATATATTTCCCTGTGATCCCAGGGATTTGATTCGTCCGATCCCAGGAATTCCCTGAGTATGTTTGCCCTGGCCCTTGTGGAATTCATCTCTTCCCCCGTGGCCATAAAGGATGGACACATTGTTCCGCCGATAAGCACAGTCTTCCTGCAGTCTCCCGATCCGTTGCATTTTTCTGCAGCCCTGACAATTCCTCCGGTTGAGGAAAAATCAAGTATTGTAGTGATTTCAGGTGTTTTTTTACCGGGAACATATCTGAGGGATGTATTCATACGGGGGGTATCCGTGATTTTACCCGGGTTAAGAAGATTGGCGGGATCCCAGATCTTTTTAATCTCTTTCATGAGATTATAGTTGTGTTCGCCCATTACCAGGGGAATGAATTCACCTCTCAGCCTTCCGTCGCCATGTTCCCCGCTCATTGATCCCCGGTATTTTTTAACAAGCCTGGCCGTTTCGGTTCCCAGTATCCGGAACAATTCCACATCATCCGGATCCTTGAGATTCAGTACCGGCCTGATGTGAAGCTCACCGGTTCCTATATGTGCATGATAAACAACTTCTTTGTTATACCGCGCCAGCATTTTTTCGAAATCTTCAATATACTGAGGCAGATGTTCAACATAAACTGCTGTATCCTCAATAAGGGATACTGGTCTGGAGTCGCCTTTCATATTGGCAAGAATTCCAAGACCGGCTTTTCGTAAAGCCCATACCCTTGAGATATCTTTTCCCTTTATTACCGGATATGCATAGCCGAAATTATTCCTCTTCAGATCATCAATCATTTCTGAAATAACCGGATCCACTTCATCCGCGGTTTCTCCAACAAATTCAGCTATTACAACCGATCCGGGCTCCCCCTCAAGAAAAAATCTGTTATTTCTCTGGCTGATATTGTTCTTTGTCAGCTCCAGGATTTTGTTATCCATCATTTCGACTGCAGAGGGATTGTATTTGAGAACTATAAGGTTTGTAAGGAAGGCATCATTTCTTTCCCTGAGGTGAATACAAACCAGTGCATTGTGCGGCGGAGGCAGACTGACCAGCTTAAGCCTGATCTCAGTCACTATTGCCAGGGTTCCCTCTGATCCGGTGAGCAGATTGCAGAAATTAAACGGCCGGTCGGAATCCCTGGTAAACACTTCGCTGTCAAGAAGCATGTCAAGTGCATATCCTGTATTCCTTCTGGGAATCCTGGGATCCGGAAATCCACTGAGTATCTGTTCCCTGTTTGTCTGATCGCTGAGCATTCGCTTTACTTCCCGGTAAAGTCGGCCTTCCATACCGGGTAAGAGGCATTTGCGTGCAAAGGATTCACTGTCATGAGGACCAAATACTGCCTCACTGCCATCACTGAGAATGGTTTTCAGTTCTATCGTGTGCTCTCTGGTTGATCCGTAAACAAGTGAGTGGGATCCGCAGGCATTGTTTCCTACCATTCCACCTATATTGCAGCGGTTGGAAGTTGATGTTTCAGGTCCGAAAAAAAGACCCTTTTCCTTAAGGACCATATTGAGCTCATCCAATACAACACCCGGTTCCACTGTGACCCACTTTTCCTTCTCATTGATTTCCAGTATTCTTTTCATATACCTTGAAACATCCACAATAATTCCGGACCCCACAACCTGTCCTGCAAGGGATGTTCCGGCAGCTCTCATGGTAACGGCTATGTTGTTAGCTGATGCAAAAGCCAGAATCTTCCTGATATCGGATGTATTCCTGGGCCATGATACAGCCAGGGGAACTTCCCTGTATACGGATGCATCGGTGGAGTAAATAATCCTTGTTATCCTGTCATATTGCAAATCACCTTCCAGATCCCTGCCGAGACCCTCTAAGCCTGACAAAAGAAAATCAGTTTCCATAATCATTTTTTAACGCCGCTAATTTAAAAAAATGAAGTCTGACATTAATCATTTATTTCAAAATTGCTAATTCATACTTTTTTTCCGTACATTTATCCATTTGATTCGGAAAAATTAAATTATTGATACACAATGGAATTACTTGAAAAGATAAAAACAAATGCCCGGAAATACAACAAAAGAATCATACTTCCCGAGGGTTATGAAGAGAGAATTATCAGAGCAGCTGATATTGCAATCGGGGAGAATATTGCACAGATAATCCTTATAGGCAATCCTGATGAAATGAGGGATCATGCTGCAAGGCTCGGATTGAAGAATATTGGAAAGGCTGAGATGATAAATCCCCTTGACAATCCTGAAAAGGAGCATTATGTGGAGATGATGGTAGAACTCAGAAAGAACAAGGGCATGACCAGGGAAGAGGCTTCAGGGCTGATAGAAGATCCTCTTTATCTGGGAGCTCTGATGATCAAAAACGGCGATGCAGACGGTGAAGTTGCGGGTGCGGACCACTCCACGGGTGACGTACTGCGTCCTGCCTTTCAGTATGTTAAAACCGCACCCGGGATCTCAGTCGTGTCAGGGGCATTCATCATGATTCTTCCCGACAAGAACCTTGGTGAGAATGGTGCATTTATCTTTGCTGATGGTGCTGTTCATCCTGATCCCACTGACAGGGAACTTGCAGAAATTGCAATTGCCTCTGCGAATACCGCAAGGGCAATAGGGGGATTTGAGCCAAGAGTGGCACTTCTGAGCTTCTCCACCAAGGGAAGCGCAAAGCATCCGCTGGTTGACAAAGTGATAAATGCAACCGAAATAGCCCGGCAAATGGCACCGGATCTGCTGCTTGATGGTGAATTGCAGGGTGATGCGGCACTTGTTGAAGCAATCGGAAGGAAAAAAGCTCCCGGAAGCAAAATTGACGGCAGGGCCAATGTACTTGTATTCCCCGACCTCAATTGCGGTAATATAGCATATAAGCTTGTTCAGCGTCTTGCGCATGCTGAGGCCATAGGACCGATACTCCAGGGAATGGCTTCTCCCATAAATGATCTGTCGCGGGGATGCTCGGTAAGCGATATAGTCAGCATGATTGCCATTACAGCCAGCCAGGCTGCAGCCAAATAGTTAAAAATTTATAAACCAGTATATTAAAAATGATTGTCTTAGTATTAAATTGCGGCAGTTCTTCAATAAAGTACCAGGTATTCAAAATGTCAGGCACTGATTCAAAAATGATGGCCAAGGGACTTCTGGAGCGCATAGGCCTGAATGAAAGTATTCTTACCCATACACTTGCGGATAGTGAACCATACAGAATCATAACGGATATTCCTGACCACACAATGGGAATAAATATGGTTATGGATGTGCTCTGCCATCCGCGCCATGGAGTGATACAAAATGTCAATGAAATAAAAGCTGTTGGCCACAGGGTGGTTAATGGCGGGGAGAATTACAAGGAAAGCGTTCTCATCGACAATGATGTAAAAAAAGATATTGAAGCCTGCATAGAACTCGCTCCGCTTCATAACCCGGCGAACCTTAAAGGCATCCTCTCTGTCGAAAAACTGATTCCGGGAGTCCCCCAGGTGGCGGTCTTCGATACTTCATTCCACCAGACAATGCCTGATTATGCATATATGTATGCACTGCCGTATGAATATTACGAAAAGTACAAGATCCGGAAATACGGCTATCATGGTACAAGTCATAAATTCGTTGCACAAAAGGCTGCCGGGATTCTGGAAAAAGATTATTCGGCAATAAAAATCATTACATGTCACCTGGGCAACGGCGCTTCGGTAACAGCAGTGGACAAGGGCAGATCAATTGATACTTCAATGGGATTTACACCGGTTGACGGACTGATCATGGGGACCAGAACAGGAGAGGTTGACCCGGGAGTGCTTGTCTTTATTGCGGACAAGGAACATCTCAATATCAAGGGTGTTAATAATATGATCAACAAGAAAAGCGGTGTTTTCGGGATATCTCAGATCTCTTCCGATATGCGCGACCTGCAGACAGCAGCTGAAGCAGGCAATAAAAAGGCAATCCTTGCTATCCAGATGTATGCCTATAAGGTGAAAAAATTTATAGGTTCATATATTGCAGCGATGAATGGCATTGATATTCTTGTTTTTACAGGTGGTATTGGAGAAAATCACTATAAGATGAGAAAGCAAATCTGTTCGGAGATGGAAAATCTGGGAATCCTGTTTGATGACGAGGCCAACAACGGTAGTGCAGGAGTTGATGTAATAATCTCCCGGCCTGATTCCAGGGTTACAGTAATGGCAGTTACAACCGACGAAGAACTGGTGATAGCATGTGATACCTGTAATATCGTGCAAAGACAGACACTCTGACATTGAATTAAAATCCTTATAACAATGGTACTTAAGAGCCTGAATGATCTGAAGGACATTGTTGCCGGGGAACCAAGGAAAAAGATGGTTGTGGCAGCAGCACAGGACCAGCATTCTCTTGGGGCAGTAATAAAAAGCTGGAAGGAAAATATTATTGACCCCATCCTGGTGGGAGATAAGGAGAAAATACATAATATCTGTGCAGAACACAACTATAATATCTCCGGTGTAAGGATAATTCATGAGCCGGATATCCATATGGCTGTCCAGATAGCTGTTAAGCTCATAAATAACCGGCAGGGTGACATCCTGATGAAAGGGAAGGTAGGCACATCAATACTGCTTAAGGAGGTACTTAACAAGGAATGGGGACTGAGAACAGGAAAATTGCTTTCCCATTTTGCACTGTTTGAAGTTGATACATATCCGAAGGTAATTGCCGTGACTGATGTTGCGATGAATATCGCACCAAACCTGCAGGCGAAAATAGCAATTCTCAATAATTCAGTCGGTTGTCTGATCAAACTTGGATATAAAATGCCCAAAGTGGCAGTGCTGGGTGCCGTTGAAATGGTGAATGAAAATATGGAAGCAACCCTGGACGCCGCATTGCTTTCCAAAATGAATCAGCGCGATCAGATAAAGAACTGTATTATCGATGGTCCGCTGGCTTTCGACAATGCCGTGAGCCTTGAAAGTGCAAAACGCAAGGGTATCAGAAGTGAAGTTGCAGGTGATACCGACCTTTTGCTTATGCCGGATATCGAAGTTGGCAATGTGCTTTATAAATCACTGGTTTTCTTCGCAAAAGCCAGGGTGGCCTCTGTTATACTGGGAGCAAAGGTTCCGATTGTGCTTACATCAAGGTCAGATTCGGAACAGGCAAAATATGACAGTATTCTGCTTGCTGCAGCTGCAAGCAAGTGAAAACCTGTATAAGCGGGCAATTGGATTTTTTATTGTACAGCACCGGCCTGCCTCATTAACTGATGCAAAATGAAAATGCCGATGAGACTGATTCTTGTTGTCAATCCCGGTTCCACTTCAACGAAATTTGCTCTGTTTGCTGAGGAAAAGCTCATTCTTGAAAAGAACCTGACACATTTAACCGAAGAAATAACCGGATACTCACAGATTACAGACCAGCTTGGTTTTCGCAAAGAACTTATTCTGAATGAACTGGAAGAGCGAAAGATTAATCTGGCTGATGTAAAAATTATTGTCGGCAGGGGTGGACTTGTAAGGCCAATAGAATCAGGGGTGTACAGGGTGAATGAAAAGATGGTGTCAGATCTGGAAAAAGGTTTGCTCGGGCAGCATGCAAGTAATCTCGGAGGCCTTATTGCAAATGCTCTCGCCTCAGTCATGCCAAATGCAGAAGCCTACATTGTGGATCCTGTGGTGGTTGATGAACTTCAGCCGGTGGCAAGAATTTCCGGACATCCCCTGATCCCCAGGATTTCAATATTCCATGCCCTTAATCAGAAATCAGTTGCACGTATGTATGCGGCATCGCAGGCGAAAAGATACGAGGATATGAACCTTATCATAGCCCATATGGGCGGGGGAATAAGTGTTGGAGCTCACTGCAGTGGAAAAGTTGTTGATGTCAACAATGCACTTGACGGAGATGGCCCTTTTGCACCTGAAAGATCGGGCAGTCTTCCCTCAGGACAGCTGGCTGAATTGTGTTTCAGCGGACAGTACAGTTATTCGGAAATAAGGGCAATGATCGCCGGAAAAGGCGGAATGGTGGCCTACCTGGGTACCAACAGCTTCAGGGAGGTGTGCAGAAGGGCGGCGGAGGGAGATCAGGAAGCAATCCTGGTAAGGGATGCGGCAGCTTATCAGACAGCCAGGGAGATCGGATCGGCAGCGGCAGTACTTGGAGGAAGGGTGGATGCAATAATTCTAACCGGCGGCATGGCTTTTCAGGAGGATCATGTGGAAAGGATAAAAGCAATGGTGGAATTTATTGCCCAAATAATTGTTTATCCGGGTGAGGATGAACTGAGATCACTTGCCTTTAACGGATTGCTCGCCCTGGATGGAAAAATACCGGTCAGGGATTACTGAAAGCAACGGGAATAATCTTCCCGTTAAACAATCTGCCTCCCCTGATGGCAAAATCAGCAATGAATTCTCCCATTTCCTGTACGCTGACAGGTGCTCTGAGCCCGGGAAAGGCTTCCTCAAACATTTCAGTCTGAACCGATCCGAGAGCCAGGCAGTTTACAGATATTCCTTCTTCCGTGAATTCAGCGGCAAGACATTCGGACAGGCATGACAATGCAGCCTTTGATGCGCTGTAATATGATAATCCCCTGTATTTGACACTTCCCTGGAAACCGCCCATGCTGCTTATGTTAATGATGTGTGAACCTTTTTTCATAAAAGGAATCAGGCTGCGGATCACAGATGCGATGCCAAAAAAGTTGGTTTCCATTGTTTTTCTGGCTTCTTCTGCAGTGAAGACAGAAAAATCCCTGGCAATAAGACAGGCAGCACTGTTTATCAGAATATCAACCGATCCAAAGCTGGAAATGAGAATTTCCGTAAATGTCTTTTCATACATGCCGAACCTGGAAATGTCAAGCTGACACGGGATCAGCCTTCCCGGCACGGAAAGCGATGCAAGCTCCCTTAAAGCTTCTTCATTCCTTCCCGTGATTATCACAGAATTACCTTTCCTTGCCAGCAAAAGGGCAGTTTCCCTCCCAATTCCCCTGGTTGCTCCGTTAACAATAATATTCATTTTGATCCGCTGATATAAGAAAATCGATTTTTTCGTTTATTTGTAAGATCACGTCAAATTTACAAAATGTAATGATGATAAATATATTTTTTTCGAACCGGACAAGAAAGACTGCCATTGCAGCATTACTGACTTTATTTATTTTCTTATCCGCAGAAAAGACCCTGCACTCACAGGGGATCAGGAATGAAAGACCTCCGCTTCGGGAAAGGATTTTTTTCGGAGGAGATATTGGACTGCAGTTTGGTACCATAACAAATATTGAAATCGCTCCCCTGATTGGAGTGTGGCTTCTGCCGCGTGTAGCAATTGCCGCAGGTCCCGAATACAGATATTATGCCCAGAAGCATTTAGGAGGCACCAATATATACGGGGGACGGGCATACACTCAACTGGTCCTGATCCAGGATATAAACAATATTATACCTGCAGGACTGCACCTCGGGCTGTTTCTGCATGCTGAAGATGAGCTTCTGAACCTGGAGTCAAAAACACCCTTCTGGGTAAACAACCAGGTTGCAACAGACAGATTCAATATCAACACATTCCTTATAGGAGGGGGAATAAGCCAGCCTGTGGGGAGAAGATCCGCCCTCAACATTATTGCACTATGGGCCCTGAACGACCCCTATGGACTGTACAGTTCACCTGATATCCGGATAAGTTTTACCTTTTAGTAGGTTTTTCTGTAAAAGACTTAACCTGACAAGCCAGAATGTTTATGCTCTAGTCTGAACTATCTATATTTATCCCAGGCATTTAACATACCCCCGTCGGGGATATCCGTAAAAGTTAAGCTTTCCAGGATTCAATATTCGATGCCTGAAAGGGGGTAGGACAAGAAAAACCGGCAAAACCTTATGTACGGTGAAATTCTAAAAAGTTATAACGGGAAATATGACTATTTACGGTAAAAATACGGATTCACATTTGTAACCACCCTGAATAAAACTTATAATTCACATTTGTAACTCCATTGATCGCAATCAGCTCTTTACGTTTGTAAATATTATCAAAAAATTATTACTATATATTATATATTATTTATACTCAGTAAATTAAACCTTCTTTCCTTTAGCAATACTTATGATAAACCAGGAAACGACTGGTCTTATGATCAGGATTGTTTTAGATATACATTTTAACATACAGTTTACCAGTCTTATACATAACTAATCTCAAGTAAAACACTTGATAATGCAATAATATATAAAAATTCGTTATATTTCCATAAGTAGCTAAGGAACAATATATTATCAAATAAATGTAATTTCAATAAAACACTCATAATCAGATATATATACTCGACAGGGATAAATTAACTCAATAGGTTCAATGATTGTTTACAGCATATAATCAATCAGGAAGAAGTATCAGGAGGGTCCTTCAATACAACCGTATTCCATATTCTGTAATTTACATTTGTAAACAAAATATAGTTACTTATGTAATTCATTAATTGTTTACATTTGTAATATATTAATGATCCATGAAAGAGCGAATCATAGAATTTTTAAAAACAGAAAACAAAACTTATGCACAATTTGCTGAAGAGATTGGCGTACAGCCATCCGGTATTTCCCATATATTATCAGGACGGAACAAACCAAGCCTGGATTTTGTTGTGAAAATGCTTGAGAAATACACTTATATCTCTCCTGAATGGCTGCTTTTCGGCAAGGAAAAGATGTACAGGGACCAATCTGCACCTGATCTTTTCACTCAGCTCAAGGAAGAATCCTATCAGACGAATGGTAGCGTAACGGATGTACAAAAACCAGAAAAAGAGCTAATTTCTAAAGAAGACCCCGGATGCGATGCAGAAACTGAAGGTCCGTCCGTTGAAAAGATTGTGTGGTTCTATACGAATAACAGTTTCAGGGAATTTTACCCGGAAAAAGAATAGTATCTTTGCCTGAAACTTCTGCCTGAATGACAAAACGGATTGAATTTCTTAGAGTTGTTGAAAATAAGAAACTTAATAAGGATTTTTTTCTCCTCAAGCTTACTTCTCCGGGACGACTACCGGAAATGAAACCCGGCCAGTTCGTCCAGGTTAAAGTGGAGGGCAGTCCTGATACATTTCTCAGGCGCCCCTTCTCCATTCATGATGTTAGTTATTCAGAAAATACCTTCAGGCTTCTTATCCAGATTGCCGGAAAAGGAACTGAAACCCTGTCGCGACTCTCTACGGGAGATTCTCTGAATGTTGTATATCCCCTGGGCAATTCATTTTCCCTGCCGGAGAAAAATGAAAACATCCTGCTGGCAGGTGGTGGCTGCGGCATAGCACCTCTGCTGTTTCTGGGCAAATATCTTAATGAAAATAACTTTACTCCTGATATCCTGCTTGGTTTCAGGAGCAGTGAAAGGGTAATGGAATATGATGAATATGCTGCACTGGGCAGGATATTTCTTACAACTGAAGACGGGTCAATGGGGAAGAAAGGCTTTATTACCGACCACCCTGTACTAAGCTCAAACAGCTATGATGTTATCTATTGTTGCGGACCTGAGTCCATGATGAAAGCAATGGCAGCATACTGCAGGACTAATTCGGTCAGATGCGAAGTCTCACTGGAAAATCTCATGGCCTGCGGTATCGGTGTATGCCTCTGCTGTACCGTTGAAACGATCAGGGGTAATTTGTGTACATGTACAGAAGGACCGGTGTTCAATATCAAAGATCTTATATGGTAAAACTTGATTTTAATATAAACGATCTTCATTTTAAAAATCCTGTACTGGCTGCATCAGGTACTTTTGGATATGGGGTTGAATTTGAGGATTTTATTGATATCTCACAACTGGGAGGAATTGTCCTGAAAGCCACAACACTGGAAGCCCGGGAAGGAAATCCTTATCCCCGGATGGCAGAAACACCATGTGGCATGCTTAATTCAGTGGGCCTACAGAATAAGGGAATAGATCATTTTGTTCAGAAAATTTATCCTGTTGTCTCAGAATTCAATACTAATGTCATAGTAAATGTGAATGGCAGCTATGTTGAAGATTATGTTACCCTGGCCGGCAGAATCAACAATCTGGAGAAAATACCGGCAATTGAACTTAATATTTCCTGTCCGAATGTTAAAAAGGGAGGCATGGTCTTTGGCACTGATCCGAAATCAGCCCGGGAAGTTATAAGGGAAGTAAGAAAGGTTTATTCGAAAAAACTGATAGTAAAGCTTTCTCCCAATGTAACAAATATTGTTGATTTTGCATTGATCGCAGAAGAAGAAGGAGCCGATTCAGTTTCACTTATAAATACCCTTCTTGGTATGGCTGTGGATGTTAAAAGGATGAAACCCGCACTTGCCACAGTTACCGGAGGACTATCTGGTCCGGCTGTTAAACCGGTTGCCCTGAGGATGGTGTGGCAGGTGGCAAAAGCTGTCAAAATACCGGTAATCGGTCTGGGAGGAATAATCAGCCCTCTGGATGCAATTGAATTTTTCCTTGCAGGAGCTTCTGCAATACAGGTAGGCACAGCATCATTTATTAACCCCGGGATAACAATCGATATCCTTGAAGGTATCGAAAACTACCTGAATGAAAAAGGTTTTTCAGATATAAGGGAGATAATAGGGTATATAAATAACTAATTTTCAGTAAGTTGTATCATTGAACCATTTATTTTCCATTTTATTATTTTCCGGTATTATCACATTGTTATTAAGAATAATTATTATTATCTTTTGCTTGATTTTTTTAAATTATTTCAGGATTTCTTTGATTGTATTGATTAAAACAAATGATAATGGGAGATAATTTACAAATTGATAACCTTGACAGAAAAATTCTGGATATAATAACCAAGAATGCGAGGATTCCATACCTGGAAGTGGCCAGAGAATGTGGTGTTTCCGGAGCAGCAATACATCAGAGGGTACAACGTCTGATACGCCTGGGTGTGATCAGGGGATCCGAGTTTAAGGTAGATCCCGCACTGGTAGGATTTAAAACCTGTGCTTATATAGGAATATTTCTCGAACATCCGGGAAATTTCCGGAACGTGATCACCGAATTCAGGGACATACCGGAAATAATTGAATGTCACTATACAACAGGAAATTATTCCCTCTTTCTGAAAGTATATACACGCGATAATGAACATCTGCGGGATATCCTTACAGATAGGATTCAGAATATTCCGGGAATAACAAGAACGGAAACTCTGATTTCATTGGAAGAATCAATCAACAGACAAATACCGGTTCTTTCCAGTTGATGCGCAAAACTCCGTTCTCTGTTACTTCTGCAGGAAAAACTGTTTTAATTTCTGCAAACCGGAGTGTCTCCCGGAAAATCATTCACTTCAAGATTGATCAGTCAATTTAATAATGGTCACTGACTCTTAATAATGGTCACTGGCTCTTTTCTACAGTCTCCACCAAACCTGGCGGCTGACTAATGAATATAATAATCCTTGTTTTATTCTCTGAATTTCAGTATCCTCTGTGATGAATACCCAATAGAGTCAGGGATTATTCACAAATGTTTAATATTTATATTTAAATTTACTGTCGGCAAGAGACTGTCACATGAAAACATTTAGTATTAAATCCATAGCAGGACTGGCATTTCTTATGAGTACAATACTGGTTCAGGCTCAGCAGGATATAAATATTCGTCAGTTTCTGGATGCGGTCAGGGAGAAAAATCACTATTCTGCTATTGTTAAAGCCCGCCGTCTGGATTCGGCTGCTTATACTGATGAATATAACAGATCCCTGATCATGTATGCTGCGGAAAAAGGCTATGCCAGGGTTTGTAAAATTTTGATTAACAAGGGAGCAGACCCTCATCTGAAAGCGGCTGAAGAAATTACGGCTGTTATGTTTGCTTCATATGGCGGATATGAAAAGACTGTAAGGCTTCTGCTCAAACACGGAGTTGATCCTGATGCCCGGGCTACGGACGGCTTTACATCGCTGATGTTGGCCGCTCAGAACGGACATCTAGGAGTTGTCAGATTATTGCTGAACCAGGGTGCTAATCCCGACCTCAGGGCAGTTGACGGTTTTACAGCTTTGATGGTAGCAGCCCAGAATGGACATGCTGAAATAGTCAGATTGCTGATCAGTAAAGGGGCAAGTGTTGAAACCGGATACGGGCAATATTCCACAAATGCCCTGACTCAGGCCGCTCTTGAGGGATCCGGGGAAATTGTCACATTTCTTCTGGATAACGGAGCGGATTTGAATCTTCAGAATTCAGATGGTTCTACGCCATTGTTCGTGGCTTCACTGAGAGGACATTACAATATTGTAAAATTGCTGCTGGACCGGGGTGCCGATCCGAATCTGAAATGTACGGATGGAGGAAATTCTCTTTTCATAGCCGCACTAAACGGATATTCCGGGATTGTTAAACTTCTTCTGGAAAGAGGGGCTCGTGTGAGTGACAGCGACTGGACAAATGCTATTGTAATAAATGCCCAGGATAAAATTTCCCGCACATTAAGATCCGTGTTGTACGAGGGTCAGATTCCGGATATGGAAACACTCGGAAACTTAACCGCACTGATAGCTTCATCCCAAAACGGAAACCTTGAGGTTATCAGATTACTGATAAAACCAGGTCCGGATATCGGCCTGGAAACAGAATCAAATAAAAGAACTGCTTTTGTCCGGGCAGCAGGTAGTGGACATATTGAGCCGGTAAAACTTCTGCTTAAAAACGAACTACATTTTGATTTTGATAAAACCTTCAGATTCAATCCACTGATGGTTGCTTCAATGAATGGTCATTCAGAAATTGTCAGAATGATTCTGGCTGAAGGAATCAATGTCAATTCACAGAGCACAGACGGATCAACAGCTCTTATTTTTTCTTCGCAAAATGGTCAGATGGATCTTATCAGGTTGCTTCTGGAGAACAGAGCTGACATAGGTCTGAGGGACAACATTGGGGCTGACGCCCTGATCTGGGCAGCGGCAAAAGGAAGAACAGATGCAGTCAGGCTGTTAATATCCAAAGGTGCTGATGTAAATGTTAAGAGAAATGACGGAGCAACGGCACTGATATGCGCATCCCAGGGCGGTCATGCTGAAGTGATGAAACTGCTTCTGGAAAACGGGGCTGACATGGATCTGAATCGCAATGACGGGATGACTTCCCTTATAATTGCAGCTCAGAACGGATTTAATGGGGCAGTGAACTTCCTTCTTGAAAAGGGAACTGACATAAATGCGCAGGAAAAATCATTTCAGACAACCGCATTGATGCAGGCAGCAATAAACGGACATGCGGAAACTGTCAGATTACTGCTGGACAGAGGGGCGGATCCTGAAATCAGAAACAATGCAGGAGCTACAGCCTTGTTTCTTTCAACTATGAAAGGGCATGGTGAAGCTTCACGGATATTGCTTGAAAAGGAAGAAAAACCCGATTTAAAAGATTCCGAAGGATATACTTTGCTAATGATGGCATCCCGGTCAGGAAGCGGCGAAATCGTTAAAATGCTATTAGAAAAGGGTGCACAGGTCAATTTGCTCAACGAGGAAGGTATAAGCCCGCTGATGCTGGCGTCCATTAATGGCCACACAGACATTGTAATTCAACTGCTGGACAGAGGAGCGCAGATCGATCTGCAGAGAGCTGACGGTTTCAGTGCCCTGATGCTGGCATCACTTAACGGGCATGCTGAAGCTGTAAAATTATTGCTTGACAGAGGTGCAAAAAAAGATCTTCAGCGTAATGACGGAGCAACGGCACTGATAATTGCTGCACAAAACGGCCATGAGAATGTAATCAAATTACTGCTCGAAAGATACGCAAATCCCGAAGTCAAGGATAACAGCGGCAAAACATTCCTGGATTATTCCGGAAAACCGTCAACAAAAACGGGGAACATCGAATAAGATCCCTATATTGCTCGAACCCAGGACCCTCCCGCAAAGCGGGATATACTCTACCTGTCTGAGATTATTATGAATTAGTATAAGAGTTGTGTATTAAGGAATTGACGTAATGGTGATCCGTATATATGGTGGTTTGAGAGGTCGGAAAACGAAATAGGAGGAACTTAAAATAAGTATCCTCCTATTGACTATGTGATCCAGCTGGGATTCGAACCCAGGACCCCATCCTTAAAAGGGATGTGCTCTACCTGCTGAGCTACTGAATCAAACTATTGTATCTTAAAGAACCCAGGGACCCTCCCGCAAAGCGGGATGCTCTACCTGCTGAGCTACTGAATTATCCGCTAAAATTGCGAGTGCAAAGGTAGATTTTTTTTAAAATATTCCAAATTTTCATTGCGTTTTTCGTTTTAGAAATTTAAATCATATTTGGGCTGTAATGAAATCCGATGTCATACGTCCGTGATATGAGTAAATAATTCAAAACAGATCAATATGAAAAAAATGATATTTGGGGTATTTTTAACACTGATTCTGGTATCATCGTACGCTCAGGGTACCATTGAATCATTGTTTGACAAATATGCAGCTAAGGCAGAATTTACCTCAGTTACGATAAGTGGTGACCTGCTTAAGCTGGCAAGAGTATTAATCGACAAGGAATGTGCCGCGACTTATCTGCCGGGAGACATTACAACTATAAGGATCCTTGTACAAACCAGAAATAACAGGGCAGCTGATAATTTTTATGATCTGATTAAAAACGGGCCTGATCGCAGAAAATACAGGGAATTCATGAGTGTGAAAGAATCAGGCCGGACTCTGGTGATGTTGACGCGGAGCAGCGGAAGAGTATTCAGGGAATTCCTCATAATATCAGGAGGAGAAGACAATTTTCTTGTACAAATCAAGGGAAATATGACATTTAAAGAAGCAAAGAAATTATCCAGACGACTTAAGGACGATGGCGGGAAAGAGATTTGGCCTTATTTTTACGGGTAATTTTCAGCAACTTTTTCAGCCTGATGACAAGGGATGTATTTAATGAAATAATACACAGATGCAGCTGCGCTGGGTATGACAATGACAAAAAACAGTTGTATTGACATGATCAGGAAGCGGAAATTTGTTGATACAGAAAGGAGCGAAGCTGACTTACCGGATCCTGATCCATCTCCTTCACCCTATGAGAAAATGGTACAGGCTGAAAACCAGAGTATCCTGAGCCGTATCATTGATGAACTTCCGCCATTATACCGCGACCTGGTACAACTCAGGGAAATCAACGGCTTATCTTATGAAGAGATATCAGATCAGAGCGGAATAAATATCAATACACTAAGAGTGACATTACTTCAGTGGCTTATGCAGAAACCATGAAAGTGCTTTCCGGCGTTTCCACCAGGTTGAATATGGCTGCAGAAGCAGTTATCCCGGTGACGGATCTTGCAAAAACAACACTTGATAATATGAAACCCTTAAGCAGATCCTTAAATTTCTTTAATACAGGATTAACAAAAACAGGTCTGCAGATTCCGGATAAAATTCACAATAAAGATGAATATATACCAAATTCAAAATAAAAGTTAAAATGAAAAAAATATGTTTCCCGGTGATTTTTTTGATCATAAGTCAGTTACTCCATGCACAACCGGGCTCTTTTGAGGCATTGTTCGATAAATACTCTGAAAAAAAGGGTTTTACATCTGTTTATGTTTCAGGCAAAATGTTGAATTTGCTTGGGGCCATGAACAGGGAGCCGGACAAAGCGGACAATTATCAGAGAGGGATTCCCTTTCAGGGACAAAGGCGAATTTTCATTCAGAACTTGGCAGGATTCTGGACAAGGCAGAATATGAAGAGCTTATGATTGTTCAGGAAGGAACTGATCTCACCAGGTTCCTTGTGCGCCAGAAGGGCGGGATCATTTCTGAACTGCTGATGATCACAAGAGGAAGGAATGGGAGTTCCCTGGTTTCCATTAAAGGCGAAATAAATCTCAGGGAACTGGCGGATCTTTCCAGAACAATGGGAATAGAAAACCTTGAACACCTGGAAACACCATAGTTGTTCATGAGTGACAAGCCAGGGGAAGAGAGTGATTTCTCCCGCAACTGAACCTGATTAATGTTTTTTTGTTAATAATTATTAAATTTGCAGCTTTAAATCTGATTATATAATAATTATCTGCTTCCGTAAAGATATTTCAAGGACAAAATGACTGATTTCAAAAAATATATACTCCGGTCTCATTAGGAAAACCGGAAAACAAATTGTTTTAACCAACAAAACATTATATAATGGAAAACAAAAAAACATCAAAGAAGATAACAAGGGTTGAAGATGATGGAAAAGCCTCTGTGCCGCCAAGCGGAAAGACCACGAAATTTGTCGCAAGTGATGAAAGCAAGGCAAAAGCCCGGAATTTCCGAATTATTGCTGCTGTCGCCTGGATTGTGGCGATTGCTTTTGAGATTATTGCCATCGTTCAGCTTCGGAATGTTCCGGTAAATACTACCATTCTGATTGTTCTGATAGTTGCTGCATTGATTTTTGCCGTAACAGGATCGATGCTCTGGAAAAAGGCAAACAGATTCGATCCTGCATCAGAAAAGGAAAAAGTCAGGTTCTTTATTCAGAATCAGCTTGGAGTTATTATCAGCATCATAGCCTTCCTGCCTCTTGTAATTCTTATTTTCACAAACAAGGATCTTAGCGGGAAGCAAAAAGGTCTTGTCGGAACAATAGCGGTAATTGCTCTGCTGATAGCAGGTGTGGCCGGAGTCGATTTCAATCCGCCATCACAGGAACAATACCTGGAACAGACACAGCAGGTGGAATCGCTCATGGATGGTGTAAATCATGTTTACTGGACAAAATCGGGCAGGGTTTATCATCTGTTCCCTGATTGTTCATATATAAATACTGACAGGACAGATGAAATATTCGAAGGAACTGTTGCAAAAGCAAGAGAGCTGAAGAATATCACCAATTTGTGCAGCCGCTGTGAACAGCGGGCCCTGAGAGAGCAAGAATCCCCGGAATAAAACAAACATAAGAAGTATATACAGCTTATCAGCATAGCGTGTGTCCGCAGGGCTTTTGCTGATACGGTTTCAGAAGCCATTAACTGTAAACCAGAATCCCGGATATGATAATATTCATTCCGGGATTATCTGCTTTTATTAATCAATATTTACTTACTTGCAATAAGAAAACCGCCAGGGCAAGTGGATTCAAAAAAGATACAATCGGCATACAGGGCACTTCTTAAAGCAGCGGGAAACAATATTTCACAGGAAGATATCCCCAGGATCAGGGCTGCGCTGGATCTTGCTATAAAAACAGGTGAAGGAAGCGTGACACCGGCGGGAGAGCCCCAGGTACTTCATGCATTGTCTGTTGCAAGAATAATTGCAGCTGAAATGGGTTTGGGGCCCACATCAATAATTACAGCGCTTCTCCATGATTCATACGACAAGCTTGATCTCAGTTCTCCCGAACTGGAAAAACAGTTTGGTCCGAAAGTGATCGGGATTCTGAAAGGTTTTTCAAGAATAAGCAGCCTCGAATCCATGCAGTCAAGTTTTCAGGCTGAAAATTTCAGGAAACTGTTATTGAGTCTGGCTGATGATGTTCGTGTCATACTGATTAAACTTGTTGAGCGGCTGGAGTATATGCGCAATCTTGAAAAGGTCCGGGAAAAGGACAGGCTGTCCGTTGCTTCAGAGACCTATTTCCTTTATGCACCCCTTGCACACAGACTTGGCTTCTATAATATCAAATCGGAGATGGAGGATCTGGCAGTCAAGTTCCTTGAACCGGAAAAGTACGAGTATATTGTCAGCCGTCTGAAGCAGACAACTGCTTCACGTAACAGGTTTATAAAAGAATTTTCACAGCCTTTGCAGGAAAAGCTTCAGAGTCTGGGCTTTAAATTCAGCATCAAAAGCCGGACCAAATCAATTCACTCCATTATGATGAAAATGAAAAAGCAGGAGGTTGAATTTGAGGAAGTATATGATCTGTTTGCCGTCAGAATAATTCTGCGAAGTGAGCCCGAAAATGAAAAATCAGACTGTTGGCGGGCATATTCAGTGGTGACAGATCTCTATCAGCCAAATCCGAGCCGTTTACGGGACTGGCTGTCTGTTCCTAAATCAAATGGATATGAATCCCTTCATACAACAGTGATAGGCCCCAGAGGAAGGTGGGTGGAAGTGCAGATCAGATCCGAAAGAATGGATGAAATAGCTGAAAAGGGACTTGCAGCACATTTCCGGTACAAGGGAGTAAAAGCAGAAGGCGGGCTTGACGTATGGCTCAACAGAATGAGAGAAATAATTGAATCTCCTGAAAAAGAGGATACTGCTTTTTTTGATCAGGTCCGTTCCGGACTTTATTCCGATGAAGTATTTGTTTTTACTCCCAGGGGTGATCTGAGACAATTGCCTGCCGGAGCAACTCTTCTTGATTTTGCCTTTGATATTCACACAGCGGTAGGTTCCACATGCGTAGGGGGTAAGGTTAACGGGAAAAACGTTGCTCTCAGATATGTTCTGCAAAACGGGGACCATGTGGATGTGCTCCGGTCAAAGAACCAGAAGCCCAAACAGGACTGGCTGTCGTTTGTAGTGACAAACAAAGCAAAGTCAAAAATCAGGCTTGCGCTTAATGCAGAAAAAACCAGGGCTGCTGCTGAAGGGAAAGAGATCCTCATGCGGCGTCTGAAAAACTGGAAGATGAGTTATAATGACACCGTGATCCAGAGGCTCATCAATCACTATAATTTCAAAACAGCCCAGGATTTTTATTATTTTATTGCGGAGGGAAAAATTGAACTCCTTGAAATTAAGGAAATCCTTCAGAGTGAGGAAACGGCTGCAATAATTCCCGCTGATCCCGTTGTCAGTCTGAAGGAGGTAAAAGAAGACCCGGATACACTGTATTCTGATTTCCTGGTAATAGAAGATAAAGTGGAGGGTCTTGATTACAGGCTGGCAAAGTGCTGCAGGCCGGTATTCGGAGATCCCGTGTTCGGATTTGTCACCATTTCGGAAGGTATAAAAATTCACCGGAAAGCATGTCCGAATGCCAATAATATGATGACACGGTATCCTTACAGGATTGTTGCCGCACGATGGACCAAAACAGAACGCCTTACATCCTTCATTGCGACAGTCAAAATAACTGGACTGGTAAATACAGGTATTGTAAATCAGATATCGGAAGTAGTTTCACTTTACAATGTTACAATAAGAAGCTTCAGTTACAGCTCGGAGAAAGGAATGTTTGAAGGAAACCTTGGTATATTGGTTCCCAATAATGATGTATTGTACAGCATTATTAAAAAAATTCAGGCACTAAAAGGAATACACAGGGTAATACGCCAGAATGACTAGTAAACATATTATTTATCAGTCCTTAACCCGTGCCAGGCGCTTACCTGGTCAGGCGCTTACCTGATTAAGCATCCTGGCTTAATTAAGCTATAAGCTGATCAAATGTTTAACTGATTAAACACCAAATATTATGTTTAACAGCTTGTTGTTTATCTCTCTGGCACCGGTCTTCATAATTGCCTGGTATATATACAGCCGGGACGTATATGAAAAAGAACCAGTAAGAATGTTATTAAAAGCCTTATCTATAGGTGTTTTAAGCGTCATACCTGCAGCGATTATTGAAGGAGTTCTGATGTATTTATATCAGGGTCCTGCAGGAATCAGAAAGACGGCATATACTGCCTTTCTGGTTGCAGGATTTACAGAGGAGGCTTTTAAATATTCAGCATTTTTACTTTTCATATGGCGGGACAGGAATTTTAATGAAAAGTTTGATGGTATTGTGTATGCAGTTTATATTTCTCTTGGATTTGCAGCTATTGAGAATGTGCTGTATGTTTTCGGCGGAGGATATGGTGTCGGCCTGCTGCGTGCACTTACAGCCGTTCCGGCTCATGCTCTTTTTGGAATAATGATGGGATATTATTTCGGACAGGCGAAGTTCAGTACACGGTACAGGACAGCCCGTGTTATTGCAGCTTTTATCGTACCCTTCATTTTCCACGGATTGTATGATTTCCTGCTGATGGGGAATACCCCGTTCCTGCTGACTGCTTTTCTTCCGGTTCTTGTTTTTTACTGGATCAGCGGATTTCGGAAAATATCGAGACTGTCCCGTGCATCTGTTTTCAAACCGGAATAATCTGAAAAAACACAGCTCTTTTGAGGTATTGAAATTTTTGATCAGTATCTTTTATCGGGCCTGACCGGGAGCCTGGCCATTTTTTCAACTTCAAGGGAGGCATATCCGAATTCTTCTGCCACCCTGCCAAGGATGAGATAAGTGCCTGATCCTTTAAAGGAGTAGTTTTTAAGTGATTGTGGAAAATGAACAGTGTCGAAGTAATTTCCTTCACTGTCAATGAAACAAGCAAAATTCATCCATTCCTTTTTCACCGTTTTAATATGTTTTATAGTTACAAGATGTCCGACCATTCTGACTTTCCGGCCTTTGAAGCGTATCATGTCGCGCGCTGTAACTTCTCCCCGGAATGATGTTTCCAGCATGTCGAACCATGTCAGGGACACCGGGAAGCCGAGCAGTTCTATTTCGTCATAGGCATCATTGAGTATATTCTGTTCAAGATCGGGGAGAACGAATTTTTTGACGGGAGGAGCAAAGAGAGGTCTGGTGTTTTCAGGCCTTCCCTTATTTATAATCATATGAGCCTCCCATAGCAAAACGGCTTTCTTTCTGCCTGTAAAGCGGAATGCCCCGGCCCTGATCAGAAGTATTGTCTGTTCAAGCCCGGGTCTGACTCTCGTCACGAAATTGTCAAGATCAGTGAAATCTCCTTCTGCACGGCGTATTTCTTCCACTGACCTGGCAAGCCCGGCCTCAAAACCCATAATATGGATAAACCCAAGGTAAATATCAGAATCGTATATGGTTGTTTTGAAGTTGCTCTTATTAACACACGGAAGCTGAATGGCAGCACCATATCTTTTTGCTTCATGTACATAAACCCAGGTTCTGTAGAATCCGCCAAAATTATTGATAACAGCCACCATGAATTCCAGTGGGAAATGTGCTTTCAGATAAAGGCTTTGAAAGCTTTCAACGGCATAAGATGCCGAATGGGCTTTTGAAAACGAATAGCCTGCAAATGATTCTATCTGTCTCCATACCTCTTTTATAAGATCCTCATCATAGCCTTTCTTCCGGCAGTTTGAGAAAAATTTGTCAACAATGCGCTGCATTTCTCTTTTTGAACGGTATTTTCCGCTCATGGCCCTGCGAAGAGTATCTGCATCTGCAAGGTCCAGGCCGGCAAAATGATGACACACTTTGAGAACATCTTCCTGGTAGACCATTACTCCGAATGTTTCCTCAAGCTGTTCTTTCATTACCGGATGTAAGTAATTGAATTTATCGGGGTTATGAAAACGAAAAATATATTCCCGCATCATTCCCGAACGTGCTACCCCGGGTCTGATTATTGAACTGGCGGCAACAAGAGTTGTATAATCATCACATCTGAGTTTTTGTAACAATCCCCGCATCGAAGGACTTTCCACATAGAAACATCCCTTTGTTTCCCCGGTACGGAGGTATTGCCTGATCTTCGGATCATTCCTGAATTTCTGGATTGCATGTATATCAATATTTACCGAACGGTTTTTCAGTATAATTTCCACGCTATCCCTTATATGTCCCAAACCTCTCTGGCTGAGTATGTCCAGTTTTTCGAATCCTATCTCCTCAGCAGTGTACATATCCCACTGGGTCGTCGGAAATCCTTTCGGAGGCATATCAAGGGCCGTATAGCATGAAAGAGCTTCCTCGGAAACAAGAACACCTCCGGCATGAATGCTTCTTATATTTGGGAAATCAGCGATCCTGCGGCCCGTTGCAAAGATAATATCACTTATTTCATTGCTGTTTTTCCCGGAAAAAGGATTGTCAATCAGTTCATCAATTTCCTCTTTTGGCAGCCCGTGAATCTTTCCAAGCTCCCTGACAATGGATTTTCCCCTGAAGGTACTGATCGTTCCGAGAAGGGCAGTATGATGGTATCCGTATCTTTTGAATATATAATCTATGACCTCATCCCTTTCTTTCCATGAATAATCAATGTCAAAGTCAGGCGGACTGCTTCTTTTGGGATTGATGAATCTCTCGAAGTAAAGGTTTAGACCGATTGGATCAACATTAGTGATTTTCAAACAATAAGCAACAATTGAATTTGCTCCGCTTCCCCTGCCTACGTGGTAAAAATCCCTGGACATTGAGTACCGTACAATATCCCATGTTATCAGGAAATATGCAGAGAAACCAAGTTTGTCGATTATTTCAAGCTCATGCCGGATTTTCTTTCTTGCTTCATCATTATTCCTGCCGTACCGGTAGAGCATTCCGTCCCATGCCAGTTTTTCAAGAAGCAGTTTATCGTCATAGCGGCTGGCCGAAAAGGTTTTTTTGTTTTTCTGGTTCACAAAATCGAAGGATATGTTGCAATCACCGAGCAGTTTTTCTGTATTGTGTATTATTCCGGGGTAGTTTGTGAACAATTGTTTCAGGTGAACCGGGGAATGGAAAAATTCATTTTCCCCTGCGCACTGTGAAAGCTTCAGATGACTGAGAAGAATATTGTTATCAATGGCTCTCAGGCTTTTATGTATAAAAAAATCGGCCGGTACCTTGAAAGTGACAGGCTGCATTATGATCATACTGCTCTTTTTATCAGGGCTCAGGTTAACAAGCCGGCCCACTTCATCCTTTCTTATTCCTGTCCGCTCATTTTCAAACAGTTTCCGGTCCGGAGGTTTTGTCATGGAATATATAATGTATGCTTCTGAAAAGCGCGGTGCAGGGAATGGGAGAGGAGTCCCGTCAAAATTGTGTACTGACAGGAATTCGTTAAGCTCTTGCATTCCCCGGTTATTCCTGGCAATCCCCGTATAAAGCAGTTCATTGTTTCTCCGGAATTCAATTCCGGCAAGAGGGCGTATATTGTTTTTAATGCATTCCCGTACAAACTGCGGAATTGCGGTGGAATTGTTTATATCGGTCAGTGCCATTGATTCAATACCGGTTCCGGCAGCTTTTTCCACCAGCTGTTCCACGGACATTGTTCCGTAGCGAAGGCTGTAATATGAATGACAGTTTAAATACAAGGCCTTATCTTCCATACATCACATATCCTCTCAGTCTTTCCCTTATCATCTTCTGTTCATCCGAAGTATATTCGCATCGCCTGCTTTCTTTTTCCTCTCTTTCGCCGGTAGTCATCACACCTGCAGCCCGTCGCACTGCATCCCGCCCAAAACGGCCCCTTATCCTGTCTATTGCCATGTACAGGCTTATCTTTTCAGGAGTATCGTCGAACATGTCGAGTTGCTGAACACCCCGTACCAGATGACTTAATCTGACACCAATGAGCCTGATCAGCATACGCCTCTGGTAGAGCCGGGTTAAAAGCTCTTTTGCGATGCCGGTCAGAACATGGTCAAAAGCCGTATAGGGTATTCGTTTCTGAACTGTGTGGGTATCAAAATTGGAATATCTTATTTTTACGGTTACACATGAAGTGAGTTTTTCCTGTTTACGAAGATCATAGGCAGTTTTTTCAATCATACTGACCAGTGTCTGCCGGAGCAGTGTCATATCTGTAGTGTCCTTTTCAAATGTATGCTCGGTACTTATCGATTTCTGCTCCGAATAGCTGATGACCGGACTTGAATCTATCCCGTTTGCTTTTTTCCATATCTCAATACCCTTTTTCCCCATCAGTCTTTCAAGCATTTCAACAGGGATATTCCTGAGAGTAAATATGGTAGCTATACCCATTGACCTGAGAACATGGGAGGTTTTCTGACCTATCATCGGGATTCTGCCTATTGGAAGAGGATCCAGAAAAGGAAGAACACCTTCCCTTACAACTTCAATTTCCCCGTTTGGCTTTGCTTCTCCCGTCGCAATTTTCGATACGGTTTTGTTTATCGAAAGTCCTGCCGAAAGCGGCAGGCCGGTTTCCCTTATTATGTATTGCCGTAGTTCGTGCGCCCATTTGCAGTTTCCGTAAAAACGATCCATTCCGCTTAGATCCACATAATGTTCATCTATAGATAACTTCTCATATAATGGTGATTTTAATGCAATTATATCAGTAACTATATTTGAGTAATTACTGTAGGCCTCCATATCGCCCCGGATTATTATTGCTTCCGGACACATATTCCTGGCGAGTTTCACCGGCATTGCCGAACTCACTCCGGATTTTCTTGCCTCGTAGCTGCAACACGATACCACACCACGGTCCGACAGACCGCCGATTATTACAGGCTTACCGATAAGTCTGCTGTTCCTGAGCCTCTCAACTGAAACAAAGAAGGTATCGAGATCGAGATGAAGAATGGAACGGTCGCTGTTACTTTTACTTTTACTCATTTCATTTTTTAAGAAAAAGTTTGTTTATACAATAATTAAATTGTATTTTTGATTATAATATAATCAATATTCTGATTACAATATAAACATTTTAATATGTATTTTACTTCCAATATTAAATTTTTAAGAAAAAGAAAGGGCAGGACACAGGAAGATGTTGCTGCAGCTCTGAATCTTAAACGTTCCACGCTGAGTGGATATGAGAACAATGTTGCCCAGCCGGGGATTGAAATCCTGGTATCATTTTCGAAATACTACAATATATCGATTGATACCTTGCTGAAAACGGATATTACGAAATTGTCGGAAAGTCAGCTCGGAGAACTTGAAAGAGGCTATGATGCATATATCAGGGGAAGCAATCTGAGGGTTCTTACAACATCGGTCGGGACCGACAATATTGAGAATATAGAACTGGTTTCTGAAAAGGCAAAAGCAGGCTATGCCACAGGCTATGCTGATCCTGAATTCATAGGCGAACTGCCGCATTTCAGGCTTCCCTTCCTGTCAGACAGAAGAAAATACCGTACTTTCCAGCTAAAGGGTGATTCAATGTTTCCGATACCTGAGGGTTCATGGGTGACAGGGGAGTTCGTCCAGGACTGGCGTGAGATAATCAGCGGCAAAGCCTTTATCCTTTTCACCATAGACGACGGGATAGTCTTTAAGATAGTTGAGAACAATCTTGCTGCAGAGGGCAGGCTGGTATTGTATTCACTGAATCCCATTTATGAACCCTATGAGATTCACATAAACGAAGTCAGGGAAATATGGAAATTCGTCAATTATATAAGCAGTGAAATTCCCGATCCGGTGCTTCCGGAGAAACAGCTGTTTCAGACAATGGCAGCCATGAAAAATGATCTTCGGAGGCTGAAGGCAAAATTCGCAGCAGATATTTCTGATGCAGAGGAGTATTGACTGGGCCGCTCTGCTACTCCCTGGTAAGAGCTATTATGAGCTGAATGATTTTTTCATTCTCCGATTCCGGTATCCTGCCCGTATAAATTGCCCTGCAAATTCTGTTTTTGTCAACAAGCACGACACTATAACTGTCTTTTGGCAAACCCCATAATTTCTGCAGTGTTGCATCGTAATCAAACAAAATGGTTGTATTGTATTTTTTGGCCTTGTTGCCGGCCATCATCCTGATAAGTCCTTTGGGTTTCCATGTTGATTTTATATCCACAATGCCAAAACCATGAAAATTCTCCCTGTCAATACGTTTGTCAAGATTAACTGCTTTATTTATCGCATCATTGAAGGAGTCGTTCATATCGGACTCATCCGGATCGACATAATTGATCTGCAATACTTTCCCGGGCCATTCATTCATTGTAAAATTTTTGTCGCTGGCATTCGGAAATGTCCATTCCGGAACTTTCATGCCCACTTCAAGCTTTCCGGACTGGGCAGCCAGAAAGCCTGAGAATATGGATGTCAAAAGGATAATCAGAGTTAGTTTTTTCATCTGGGATAAAATTTATTAAATTAAATTTGCTGAATTACTGTTACAGGGTCACTTTTGCCTGAAAATACCTAAATAGGGTGGAAGGGAGGACGATCAACATTCTAAATAATCAGTACTCGTTTAAAAAATCGTTAAACGGCTTCATTGTCTTAAATGCCTGTATTATGTTGCTGAAAAATTCATCGCTGGTCACTTCCCTGTCAGTAACAATTCTGGAAGCCAGAAAGCTTTTATGTTTAAGCAATTCAATATAGAGATTGTTTTTCAGATAACCTTTTGGGGCAGACTTTAATTTTTCCCCGCCAATTTCTCCAAATATTTCTGCGAATTCCCTGTTGTTAATAATTTTAGTAAGCCCTTCGCCCTGTTCACCGATCTTTTCTCTGATTGCAGATAACCACGGGGTGGGAGGCATATACGCACCTCCCCCTATAATGCTTTTATCTCCCGGTTCAACATGAACATAGTAACCTGCATATCTCCAGGCGTTATTTCTGCCTCCGGGTACTATAACAGCTCCCATGTGAGATTTATATGGTGTTTTATCCAGGGAAAACCTGATGTCGCGGTAAATCCTGTAAACACAGTTTTTTGCCTCCAGGCCTTCAAGGACAGGATCAAATGTTATGATATCAGCCAATAAAGCCTGAATGAAGGATTCAAAATCTGATCTGGCCTCTTCGTACCTCTTTCTGTTTTGTTGGAACCAATCCCTGTAATTATTGGATTTCAGGTCAGAAAGAAATTTAAGAGTGGATTTGTTGATGTTTTTCATTACCCTTTTGTTTGTATAATGAAGGTTTTCATAAAAAAAATGACTATCCTGAATGAGTTATTGATGAATAAAAATAAACAAAATAGACTGATCAGCCTACAAAATGTTGACTGTACAGGCAACTACCCGGTAAAATATACGTATAAACAGGATAATTTTTCCCCTTATGCTGCAAAATAATAATTATGATTCTGTAAAATTCTGTTTGGCAAATCTTTATTACAGGTATTTCCAAAAATCGAACTTCATAAATATCAGATTATTTAAACATTCCTATCTTTAGCAGCCAGATAAAACATATTATTTAACCAAATGATAAGAACATGAGTGAAAAATTTTCGATCAGTCCGGGAGGTGAAAAATTTCCAATACCTGAACCCGGGGAGTATAAGGCTGAGTTTGAACGCCTTCAAAAGATGGTAGCTAAGGAAAGAGAGAAGGGCCGTGAAATTGTTGTTGTGATGGGAGTGGGATTTGTAGGAGCCGTAATGGCTGCAATTGTTGCTGACAGTGTTGACAAAGTGACCGGCCAGCCATCAAAATTCGTTATAGGCATGCAGCGCCCCAGTGTACGAAGTTTCTGGAAAATTCCCCTGCTGAACCGCGGAGTGTCTCCGGTGAAGGCGGAAGATCCTGAAGTTGATCCCATGATTGCCAGATGTGTAAAAGAAAAGAAAACCCTTATGGCAACATATACATATGATGTATTGAAACTTGCCGATGTGGTTGTGGTGGACGTTCAGTGTGATTATATCAAAAACGAGTTGAGCAATGTAAGAAATGGCCAGACTGATATGGCTGCACTGGAAGCTTCGCTCCATGAAGTTGCAAAGAGAATTCCTGCAGAAGCTCTGGTTCTTATTGAGACAACAGTTGCACCCGGTACAACTGAACAGGTGGCTTATCCCATCATGAAGAAAATTTTCAGAAAGCGTGGTATTGAAACAGATCCTCTGCTTGCACACAGCTATGAAAGAGTAATGCCAGGCCGCAATTATGTGGCCAGTATACGCGATTTCTGGAGAGTATGCAGCGGAATCAATGAGACAGCCCGGCAAAGGGTTGAAAAATTCCTGAAGGAAGTTCTGAATACTGAAGATTATCCTCTCACAGTGATGGACAGACCAATCGAATCGGAAACCGCAAAAATAATTGAAAACAGCTACAGGGCTACTATTCTGGCTTTTCTTGATGAATGGAGCCTTTTTGCCGAACGTAACGGAGTGGATCTCATTAAAGTCATAAACGCTATCAGGGTACGCCCGACACATAGCAACATGATATTTCCAGGACCCGGAATCGGAGGGTACTGCCTGCCTAAAGACGGTGGACTGGGAGTCTGGTCATATAAGCATATACTTGGTTTTGAAGATGATATTTTCAAAATCACACCAATGTCCATTGATATTAACGATACCCGGGGTCTTCATGTGGGACAGCTTACCAGGGATGCTCTGAGAAATATGGGTCAGCCGATTGCCAGTGCCGAAGTATTGGTTCTTGGGGCTGCATACCGTGAAGATGTCGGTGATACACGATACAGCGGATCAGAGATTGTTATCAGGAAACTTGCTGAAATGGGTGCTGAAATCAAGGTTCATGATCCATACGTTGAACATTGGTGGGAATTTGAAAAACAGGATTCCTATCCCGGGACCGGACAAAGCAAAGCCCGCTTTTTCCGCAACCAGGAGAAACTAAAGGAAATACACATTGAGAATGATCTGAATAAAGCCCTTAAAGATGCTGATGCCGTGATACTTGCAGTTCCGCATAAGGCTTATCTCGATCTTGATCCCGACAAGATTGTCAAAACAATCGGCAAACCGGCTGCTATAATAGATTGTTTCGGAATTTTATCCGATGATAAGATCCGGAAATATTTCCAGCTGGGGTGTGAAGTGAAGGGACTCGGACGCGGACATATTCAAAGAATAAAGGACGAAATCCGTCGGGCATAGCTTAAGCTGCTGCATTTCCTCAAGCTTTCTTTATTCAGTTTGCAGAAATGAGCCATCAGGCTCATTTCTTTTTTTTGATATTTCCTGATGAAAGCCTGGAAATATTATTGGTTAACCGTTACGGGAACATTCGCCCGATCATTTGCCTATAATTAATATTATGTTAAATAGGAAATAATTTATGAATGCTGAATACAGGATACCTTATATAAAAGCATCCTTTTCTTATATCCCCCATCTGTTCCGGATTTTAATATGATTCATGGTTTACCTGGGGTCAGAAGACAAATCTCAGATTGTTCAGTTTCGTCCAGCATTGGCAGACTGGGCAAATAATGCAGATTAATGCTCCAGATAATAACCTATCTCAGATTGTTCAGTTTCATCAAGTATTGGCAGACTGGGTAAATTGAAAAGATCAAGTTCTGAAATATTATGGATTGCAGCATTTCGAGATGTCCTGATGAATTTGTATCCGTTTTGCATTGCTGATGAAATAATTTCCTGGTTACCTGCTCCGTCCCCGTATGGCAGGGCAAGAACAGTTACTTGTCCGGGAGTGTTTTCTTCTATGACTTCCTTTGATCTGGTCAGCTCCCACTCAAGGAACTGATAATATTCCCCGGGGGATTCAAAATCGCTTTTTATTGTCGCCAGGAACGGATGCGAATAGGTATGTGAACCGAAAACAAAGGGTTTAATTCCCCCGGAGAAAGTTATGTTGCTGATATATCTGATTTCCTGCCAGCTAAGAAAAGAATGCTGTTCCATTTTTTCCACCCACAGAAAAAAAGTTGCCTTCATACCATATTTTTTAAGAAGCGGAACGGCTATATCGTACCATGACCGGTCTCCGTCATCAAATGTAATTATGGCTGAATGGGTTAAAGGCATTTTACCGGATTTTTTAATATTTTCGAGATCATCGAAGCTAATGACTGTTATATTATTCTTTAACAGATATATAAGATCATTTTCAAATTCGGTTTTACTTCTTTCATAAAGATTTTCAGCTTCATCCTGTGCTATTTTGTGATACATTAATACCACTATCCCCGGATTGTCCGGAAGCAGGGCCTCCTCCTTCCGTGAGCATCCTGAAAAAATCAGGAAAGCAATTAACAGTGTCAGCTTTATTTTTCTCATGCCCTGGTTTTATCGATACTTGTTAAAATCAGAAAAGCTTTCCATACCGGGGAAAGCTTTTCGTTTATTTATTTACCTGTCCATTTCTGATACAGGTTTAGTTTAAAAACATTTTTACTGTTCAAGTTCACTGAGTCTGGCCCTTGTTTGCTCATACTTTGCATTCAGTGACGGATCTTTCTGTCTGAGTCTGTAGTACAGTTCCTGAAGACTTCTGAGCGCATAAACATCATCCGGCTTGATTTCAAGTGCTTTTTCCATATAAGGCATTGCTTTGCCATATACTGAGTTCGCATCTTCAACTGCCTGTGTATATTCGTTTACATCCATTATATCGTTAGCTTTAAGGAACATGTCTGCAGCCTTATTGATGTATGCCGCACCGAGTCCGTACTGAGTATCATATAGATCGTCCTTAAGCTCTATTGACTGGATAAGTTCTGCTATTGCTTCATCAAAGTTATTCTGATTCAAATACATAATACCCGCAGCAAAATAAAGGCTGTAATTATCCGGATCTGCTTCCTTTGCCATGGTAATGTATTTCTGAGCCTGCTCTGGCTTATCGGCTTTAAGGTAGAAATCAATCAGCTGAAGTATTACCTGGTTGTCACCGGGGAATTTGTTCGGCAGATCCAGAAGATAATTTTCTGCCCTTACAGTGTCGCCCAGACCCATGTAGCTCTCATAAACCTGAATATAGGGAGTAATGCCCAGATATTGCAGGTCGGCACATTTCTGGAAATACTTGATAGCATCATTGTATTGTTTTGAATTTATAGCTGCAAGTCCGGCGTTGTAGTACATTCCGGTATCCACGGCTCCTGCATACTTATCACTTTCAGTTATTTCTATCTGAGTTGCAAATGACTTCAATGCACCTGCATAATCGTTGGCCTCAAACCGGTCGCTTCCCTGTGAATAAAGATCAAGTGCCAGGGAATTATAGATCATGTTTGTAATGATTCTTTTTTTAACATTCCCTTTTGGATCCAGTGAAATTGCTTTTTCGTAGGCAGCATAGGCCTCTTCCAGGGGGTTGGAACAATATGAACTGAACTTTGGATTATCTGCCTGATATACAGCCTGGCAGAATTTTCCTTTTGCAAAATATGTATTGAACCAGTCTTTTGATTTTTCATGTACATATGCCTGCTCCAGGGCTTCTTTTGCTTTATCCAGGGCCCCCTGTTCGATAAAGCTCAGAGCTGAGGTCACCTTTCCTTTTTGTGCCAGGGCTCCTAATGAGATGCATATTACCAGCAATAGTGAATAGAACTTTTTCATGATTCTAGCTTTAATTTTAAATAGATTATGTTCTTAAATAATTTTTCAAATTTATAATATTACTTCTTAATCATCAAATTCTTTGTCATTTTCTTCATTCACCTCGACACATGCCACTGATGCGATCGTGTCATTTTCCTTCAGATTGATCAGTCTGACTCCCTGTGTGGCCCTTCCCATTACCCTTAGTGCAGACACCGGACTTCTGAGTATGTTCCCAAGCTGGGTGATTATCATCAGGTCATAATGATCGTTCACGCTTTTCAGTGCTATCAGTGAACCTGTTTTTTCTGTGATATTTATGGTTTTAACCCCCTTCCCTCCCCGGTTGGTAATGCGGTAGGCATCAATATCAGATCTCTTGCCATATCCCTTTTCGGATACAACAAGAATATCCTTTTCCTTGTTCTCTACGGTAATCATACCCACAACAAAATCCGTTTTTTCATTTTCAAGTCTTATCCCTCTGACGCCGGATGCAATACGGCCCATGGGGCGTACATAATTTTCCGGAAAACGTATGGCACGGCCTGATCTTACTGCAAGCATTATATGATGATCTCCGTTTGTCATTCTGGCCTCGAGAAGCTCATCCCCCTCCCTTACGGTAATAGCATTAACCCCGTTAACCCTTGGCCTTGAATAGGCTTCGAGAGATGTTTTTTTAATGATCCCCCTGGTTGTGCACAATACAATATAGTTATTGTTAATGTAATCCGGTTCCTGGAGGTTTCTGACATTTATGAATGCCCTCACATTGTCCCCGGGTTCAATATTGATCAGGTTCTGCATAGCCCTTCCCCTGGAAATCCGGGATCCTTCAGGGATATTGTATACTTTAAGCCAGTAACATTTCCCCTTGCTGGTGAAGAAAAGCATGGTGTTGTGCATGGTGGCAATATAAAGGTGCTCAATGAAATCCTCATCCCTTGTTGTTCCGCCCCTTGCACCGGTCCCCCCTCTGTTCTGCCTCCTGAATTCGGTCAGGGGAGTTCTTTTAATATATCCCATGTGCGAAATAGTTATAACCATCTCTTCATCCGCATAGAAATCTTCCGGATTGAATTCTTCAGCATTGGGAATTACTATTGTCCGACGCTTGTCACCATATTTCTGCTTTATTTCTGCAAGCTCGTCTTTTATGATGTTCATCTGAAGATCAACACTTCCAAGAACCATACGCAGATGCTCAATAAGTGCCATGACTTCATTGAACTCAGCTCTCAGTTTTTCCTGCTCAAGTCCTGTAAGCTGGCGTAATCTCATTTCAACTATTGCCCGTGACTGTACATCGCTCAGATCAAAGCGCTTCATCAGTCTTTCCCTGGCCGAATCAGGATTTTCCGATGATTTTATTATCGCAATTACCTCATCTATATTGTCACTGGCAATAATCAGTCCCTGGAGAATATGGGCTCTTTTCTCTGCCTGGGCAAGATCAAAAGTAGCCCTTCTGACAACAATCTCATGCCGGTGCTGTACGAAATTTACAATCAGGTCCTTGGTGGTCAGGGTCCTGGGCCGGCCTTTAACAAGAGCTATATTGTTGACATTGAAGGATGTCTGGAGCTGAGAGAATTTGAACAGATTGTTAAGCACCACATTGGCAGTGGCATCCTTTTTCAGGATGATTACTATCCTCATTCCATTCCTGTCCGATTCATCATTAATATATGATATACCCTCAAGCTTCTTATCATTTATCAGGTCAGCTATTTTGCGGATCATTTCTGCCTTGTTGACCATGTATGGGATTTCGGTAACGATAATACATTCCCTTCCAGAATGGGTAAGCTCAATTTCCGTCTTTGCCCTGATAACAATCCTGCCGCGGCCGCTTTCTGCAACATCCTTTATTCCCTGTTCTCCATAGATGATGCCGCCTGTAGGGAAATCCGGCCCCTTGATATACTCCAGCAATTCATCGCCCGTAATTTCCGGATTATTGATATAAGCTATTGTAGCATCAACAATTTCAGCTAGGTTATGGGGTGGCATATTGGTTGCCATGCCAACTGCTATACCCGAACTTCCGTTGATGAGCAGAATGGGTATTCGGGTTGGCAGTACAACCGGTTCATTGAGGGAATCATCGAAATTAGGCTGAAAATCAACAGTATCCTTATCAATATCTGCCAGGCTCTCCTCTGCGATCTTCTGCAGCCTTGCTTCAGTGTATCTCATTGCCGCAGGACTGTCACCGTCCACAGAGCCGAAATTACCCTGTCCTTCAACCAGCGGATACCTGAGTGACCATTCCTGGGCCATTCTGACCATGGCGTCATACACAGAAGTGTCGCCATGCGGATGAAATTTACCAAGCACCTCCCCTACTATCCTTGCCGATTTCTTATAGGGCCTGTTTGAAAAGACACCAAGTTCCGACATCCCGTAAAGCACTCGCCTGTGAACAGGCTTGAGACCATCCCTTACATCAGGCAGTGCCCGTGAAACTATTACAGACATTGAATAATCAATGTATGCTGATTTCATCTCTTCTTCAATATTCACCCGGACTACCCTCTCTCTTTCAGCCATAATATATTAATAATTAATTATAAAGTTAAAATCCTTTCCGGAAAAGGACCCACGAAATTAGTTAAAATTTAACTATTTTACTATCATGGCTGATTGTGAATTTTTAACATCAGCTGTTCATAAATAGGCATAATTGTTGCAATACTATAATATCTCATTATTTTAACTTTGTTCTTTCATTTATATGTATTTTTGTCGCATGGGCACTGCCATAATGACTGATATCAGATATTTGAAGGATTTACGACAATTATAAATATGGATTCACATTTTTCGCAGAGAGTTAAAGATATCCTTGGCTACAGCAAGGAAGAGGCTATACGACTGGGGAACAGCCATATCAGTCCCGAACATCTTTTCCTCGGCATACTCAGGGACGGAGAAGGAGTTGCCGTTGATATCCTTATTAACAGAGGCGTTGATCTTATGGGCCTGAAAAGCTCACTTGAAAAAAGCATTAAAGTAGAAAGTCCTGTTCCCGTTGCTGATCATGAAGTCATTCCGCTTCTCAGAAGTACCGAAAGAATACTGAAACTTGTATACCTTGAGGCTAAGTCATTAAAAAACAGCTCTATAGAATCAGAACACCTTCTTCTTGCCATTCTTAAGGATGAAAATTCCCTGATTACAAGGTTTCTCTCAGAAATGGATGTGGACTATCAGACGGTAAAGAGGATGGTTCAGACAGGTTCAACCAGTGCCAGGGCTGATTATCCACGGGATGAGGATGATGAGGGTCAGGGTTTTGGTTCATCCGGGAAAGGACCTTCTTCGGCTTCTTCTTCCGGCAAGTCCTCTTCAGACACTCCGGTTCTTGACAATTTCGGTATAGACCTGACAAAGGCAGCTGAGGAAGGACGTCTTGATCCCGTTGTTGGAAGGGAAAGGGAAATTGAAAGACTTGCTCAGATCCTTTCCAGAAGAAAGAAAAACAATCCTGTGCTGATAGGCGAACCGGGAGTCGGCAAATCTGCCATTGCAGAAGGACTTGCCCTGAGAATTACCAGGAAGAATGTATCCCGTGTTCTTTTCCACAAAAGGGTTGTTGCACTGGATCTGGCTTCGATTGTTGCAGGCACAAAGTACAGAGGGCAATTTGAAGAAAGAATGAAAGCTATTTTGAATGAGCTGTCGAAAAATGATAATATTATTCTTTTCATAGATGAAATTCATACCATTGTTGGTGCAGGAGGTGCAACAGGTTCACTTGATGCTGCAAATATGCTGAAGCCTGCACTTGCCAGGGGTGAAATACAGTGTATAGGTGCGACCACACTTGATGAATACCGGCAGCATATTGAAAAAGATGGTGCTCTTGAGAGACGTTTTCAGAAAGTTCTTGTTGATCCGACATCAGAGGAGGAAACTGTCAATATCCTTCAGAATATAAAGGAAAGATATGAGGATCATCATAATGTTGTTTACACCGATGATGCAATTGATGCCTGCGTAAAACTTACAGCCCGCTATATCTCTGACAGGCATTTGCCTGATAAGGCTATTGATGCACTTGATGAGGCGGGTTCCCGCGTACATATCTCCAATATTGTTGTACCGGAAAGGATATTGTCTCTCGAAAAACAGCTGGATGATACCAAGAATGAAAAAATGACAGCTGTTAAAAACCAGAATTTTGAAAAAGCAGCCAGCTTCCGTGATCGTGAAAAGGATCTTCTTGAGATGATAGATATTGAAAAGAAAAAGTGGGAAAAAGAGCTGTCTGTCAACAGGGAAACGGTGGATGCTGAAAAAGTTGCAGAGGTTGTTGCCATGATGACGGGGGTTCCTGTTCAGCGGATCGCCCAGACAGAAGGTACCCGTTTGCTGCGGATGGCGGATGAACTCAGGGGAAGTGTGATTGGCCAGGACGAAGCTATCCAGAAGATTGTCAAATCGATTCAGCGTAACCGGGCAGGATTGAAGGATCCCAATAAACCTATCGGAACATTTATTTTTCTGGGACCTACGGGAGTAGGGAAAACCCAGCTTGCAAAAGTTCTGACAAAATTTTTGTTTGACACCACTGACAATCTTGTAAGGATTGACATGAGTGAATACATGGAAAAATTCTCGGTTTCCCGGCTTGTAGGGGCTCCTCCCGGCTATGTCGGCTATGAAGAAGGAGGCCAGCTTACCGAAAAGGTCAGAAGAAAGCCTTATTCGGTAGTGTTGCTTGATGAAATTGAAAAGGCACATCCCGATGTTTTCCATATTCTTCTCCAGGTGCTTGATGAAGGACAACTGACTGACAGTCTTGGCAGGCGCGTCGACTTCCGCAATACCATTGTAATTCTTACTTCCAACATAGGAACCCGGCAAATTGCGGAGTTCGGCCATGGAATCGGATTCGATACTTCTGCCAAAAGATCAACCCGTGATGAACAGACAAAAAGCATTCTGCAGAAGGCACTTCAGAAAACCTTTGCACCTGAATTCCTCAACAGGATTGATGACATCATTATGTTTAACTCCCTTGGCAAGGAAGAGATAAACAAGATCATTGATCTGGAACTGCAGGGCCTGTATGACAGAGTTAAAACACTTGGTTATCAGCTGAAGATAGTTAGTGCAGCCAGGGATTTCATTGCTGAAAAAGGATATGATGCAACATATGGTGCACGTCCTCTTAAACGGGCAATCCAGAAATACCTTGAAGACCCGATGGCTGAACTGCTGATAAAAGCCGAAGCAGAAGAAGGTGATACCATCCATGTCGGCTTTAATTCGGGCAAGTCTGAGATCAGGATCAGAATACGAAAAAAGAAGGAAGCTGCGGAAGAGCAGGGCAAAATATCTTCAGAAGAATAATCAGACAGGAATACCGGATAAATCAAATCCGGCCGAACGGGTTATCCTGATATCATAAAAATTTCCCGGTTTCAGGTCATATTTTACTGAAACAAGTACTTCCTGATCTACTTCCGGAGAATCATACTCGGTTCTTCCTGAATAAAATTCATTTTCCTTCCTGTCGATCAGTACTTTCACTGTTCTGCCAATCAGCCCGGAATTCTTTTCCAGGGCAATTGACTGCTGCAGGGCCATCAATTCAGAGACCCTTGATTCCTTTTTCCTTTCCGGAATATTGTCTTCGAATTTATCACCCGAATATGTTCCTTCCTCATGTGAATAACGGAATACCCCCAGGCGGTCAAAGCGGAATTGTCTGACGAATTCCAGCAGTTCCCGGTGGTCATCTTCAGTTTCCCCGGGATGTCCCGAAATCAGGGTGGTCCGGAAAGCAGCATCCGGAAGCTGTTCCTTTATGCGGTAAAGGATCTCTTCAGCCTCCCTCCTTCCGTAAGATCTTTTCATCAGCCTCAGCATTTTCTCTGAAATATGCTGTATGGGAATATCTATATACTTGCATATTTGCTGATTATCCCTCATTAAAGCGATAATTTCCTCAGGAAAATAGTTGGGATAAAGGTAATGCAATCTTATCCAGCTGAAATTTCCTGATTTCAGCAATTTCTTTAAAAGATCCGGTAATTTTCTCTTTTTATAAAGATCAAGTCCATAGTAACCCAGATCCTGTGCAACAAGAATTATTTCCTTAACTCCCAGATCAGCGAGTCTTCCTGCTTCATCCTCAAGTTCCTCTACAGGTCGGGAGGTATATTTGCCTCTGATAGAGGGAATAGCGCAGAAAGAACATTTCCTGTTGCATCCTTCGGAAATTTTCAGATACGCATAATGTCCCGGATTTGTCAGTATTCTGTTGTTTGGGAAATCGTTTTTGCAGCCGGCAGCAACCTTTTCAAGTAATTCCTCCTGGTCATTCACCCCGAAATAGTTATCAACTTCAGGAATCTCCCTGCGGAGTTCATCTTTATACCTTTGCGACAGACAACCCATTACATACAGATTTCTGACCGATCCTGATTCTTTTGCTCTCACAAAGCGGAGGATGGTGTCAATACTTTCCTCCTTTGCATCATTAATAAATCCGCAGGTGTTTATTATTACAGTGTCTGCACGGGTATCCTCAGGATCCCATGTAAGTGAATATCCGGCGCAGCGGAGGCGGGCCAGCAGTTTTTCCGAATCCGCAACGTTTTTTGAACAGCCAAGAGTAACGATATTGATTTTCCTCTTCATGCATTGAAAAGTGAATCCACAAATTCCTCGCGGTTAAATATTTGCAGATCTTCCATTTGCTCACCTATTCCTATGTATTTAACGGGGATTTTAAGAAGGTTTGAAATGCCTATAACCACGCCTCCCTTCGCAGTTCCATCAAGTTTTGTTATGGCCAGTGCCGTAACATTCGTGGCTGCAGTGAACTGTTTTGCCTGTTCAAATGCATTCTGGCCGGTGGATCCGTCAAGGACCAGCAATACTTCTTGCGGTGCACCCGGCATTACCTTGTCCATTACCTTTTTGATCTTGGCAAGCTCATTCATCAGACTGATTTTATTATGCAGCCTTCCGGCAGTATCGATAATTGCCACATCATAATCTCCGGCTATGGCAGATCTCACGGTATCGTATGCAACAGAAGCCGGATCAGATCCCATCTGCTGTTTTATGATATCTGCCCCTGCCCGGTCTGCCCATATCTGAAGCTGTTCAATTGCAGCTGCCCTGAAAGTGTCGGCTGCGCCAAGCAATACTTTTTTTCCCTTGTTTCTGTAGTTATATGCAAGTTTGGCTATAGTAGTTGTCTTTCCCGTTCCATTTACACCAACCACCATTATAACCAGCGGTTTATTGGAATCAGGCACTGCAAAATCACTTTCCTCTGAATCAGTATTATCCTGCAGTAGAGCAACTATTTCCTCCTTTAGAATAATGTTCAGCTCACTTATGTTCAAATATTTATCCCTGGAAACCCTCTTTTCTATCCTCTCAATAATCTGGAGAGTTGTTTCAACACCCACATCTGAAGATACAAGAACTTCCTCAAGATTATCAAGAACTTCATCATCAACCCTTGATTTTCCTATAACAGCCCGGGAAAGTCTAACAAAAACATTTTCCCGTGTTTTCTGAAGTCCCTTGTTCAGACTCTCTTTACTTTCTTTTGTGAAAAATAGGGGAAAAGCCATTTTAACAACTAATAAGATTTTCAAAATTATTTAAAAAAAGCTCCCTTCACGGATGAAGAAAGCTTTTAATGTTCTGCAATATTTTGTTCCGGCTATTTCTTATCGAAAAAGTCACTTATACGATCATTATGAACTATCTCTTCACGGAATTTATAGGCTCCTGTCTTTCCTGATTTTGTCATTTTAATGCATTTGGTGAACACCTTGCCCTTACCAGTTTTAAGAGCTGCAACAGCTTTCTTTGCCATGATTGAATATTTTTATTTTATTTCCCTGTGAAGGGTATGCTTTTTCAGAACAGGATTATATTTCATTTTTTCAAGCCTGTCCGGTGTATTTTTTCTGTTTTTTGTGGTAATATACCGCGACATTCCCGGAAGTCCGCTTTCTTTATGCTCGGTACATTCAAGAATTATCTGCAGCCTGTTTCCCTTAGCTTTCTTTGCCATTTTTCGTTTTTTTAATAATTGACAATGTAACCTTTTTCTTTTGCCTCCTGCAGGGTTGCTGTCAGTCCCTTCTTGTTAATCAGCCTCATTCCGGCCGCCGATACCTTAAGAGTGATCCATCTGTCTTCATCAGACAGATAATATTTCTTTTCAAAAAGATTGGGATAAAATCTCCTCTTTGTTCTTCTTTTTGAATGAGAGACCTTGTTTCCGGTCAACGCTTTTTTCCCTGTAACCTGACAAATCCTTGACATTGATTCTATGTTTAATCAAAAATTAAGCTTCTAAAAATGAAGCGCAAAATACGTGATTTTTATCTGATTAAACAAATGTTTTCTCTGATTTTTTCATCGAAAATGCAGGTTTTTCAGATTATTTCCTGATAATCTGCAACCTGAGAAGATTTAAAGCAGCATTGGAAAACCTGAGTATATTCTGATGACGCTCTGAACCAAATACATATTTTCCCGTTTCAATTTCCTTATCCGATGATACGGCGATCCATACGGTTCCAACCGGTGTTGAAGGGCTTCCGCCGTCCGGACCGGCTATTCCGGATGTGGCAACGGAGAAATCCGTTCCGGTTACCCGTCTGACTCCTTCAGCCATAGCGGTCACGACCTGTTCACTTACAGCCCCGTATTTGTTCAGAAGCTCATCAGGCACCCCGAGCAGATTCTTTTTTACTGAATTGTCATAGGCTACGACTGATCCCATGAAATAGGCCGAACTTCCTGCAAAAGATGTGATCATCTGTGCAATTTTCCCGCCTGTGCAGCTTTCAGCCGTTGAAAGAGTCTGTTTCCGTTCAGCAAGAAGTTCCCCCACCACCTTTTCCAGGGGTTTTTCATTTTCCCCGTAAATTAAGTCAGGGATCGTCTGATATAGCTTCCCGGCCTGTTCCCTGATAATTTTTTCCACCATATCCCTGTTCTCACCCCTGCCTGTCAGTCTCAGCTTTATCACTCCCGATGACGGCAGATATGCCAGGCTTATCTCCTCAGGCAAAGAAGCCTCAAAACCGATGAGCATTTCTGCCAGAAGAGCTTCAGGAGCTCCATATGTCATTATATTCTTGTGAATTATGCTTTGTGTATTAAACTTTTCCTTCAGCATCGGGATAACATGCTGAGTCATCATGTGTTTCATTTCAAAAGGAACGCCCGGCATGAAGATAAACATGGTAGCGTCCTTTTCGAAAAGCATACCAGGGGCAGTTCCCATTTCATTCGGAATCACCCTGCAGTTTTCAGGAACCATTGCCTGAAGGCGGTTATTCTCATTCATCGGAAAGGCTCTGCGGAGCATCATCTCTTCCACCCTCGCGAGAACCTCTCTGTTCAGGACAAGACGGGTATCGAACACCTCGCAAAGAGTTTGCTTGGTTATATCGTCGCTGGTCGGACCAAGACCACCGGTGGTTATCACCAGTTGCACATCCGGGTTTATCCCCCTGAATGTCTGCAGAATATCATCCCTGCGGTCGTGAATGGAAATTTTTCTTTCGATATCAAATCCGGCCTTGCTGAGCTCCGCTCCGATAAAAGCAGAGTTGGTATCCACTGTCTGGCCGATCAGAAGCTCATCCCCTATTGTTATTATCCAGGCTTTCATCTTGCTTATGTTAAATTCTCCGTTATTTTTCGCTATTCTCCGTTATTCTCCGTAATGAATTAGTCTTTCCCCGGATTAAAATGCAAAGAAACAAGATAAATATTGAGTATCCGCTATATCTGAAGCTGGATTTTGCAAAATATCCTTAAAAGACACAGCCGGTAATTATTTTTCAATAGCAGGGCTTCAGTCGCAACTGCTTGTTATCCGTCAGCTGTTTTTCTTTTCCATGTTCAGAAGACGTTTTTTGACAGCTATTCCGCCGCCGTAGCCGGTAAGATCACCGTTACTTCCGATAATACGGTGACAGGGAATTATTATTGCAATTGCATTTGCCCCGTTTGCACCGGCAACGGCCCTGACGGATTCTTTCGCGTTTATTTTCTCTGCCAGTTCACTGTATGTTGCGGTCTTGCCGTAAGGAACCTGCATCAGGGCCTTCCATACCTCTTTCTGGAAATCAGTGCCCACCATCAGTACCGGAATATCAAAAACAGTTCTTTTGCCTTTAAGGTATTCATCAAGCTGCCTTCTTGCCTCACGGAGCACCTCATCATCCTGTTCGGTGAATTCAGCTTCCAGACCCTTTTTGATTCTCCTGTCAATAGAGGATCTCATTCTCCGGTACCGGAAATCCATTAAACACAGCTTATTATTGAAAGATCCGAGGATCATTTCACCAATACTTGTTTTGTAATACTGAATATTGATTCTGTTCATACCTTTAAAATCGTTCATTCCAATCGAATCTTTTATTTCTATCAAATTATTCATTCCCTTCAACAACAGAATACGCCGTCATCCTCTATTACACGTGCATCTGCACCCGACGTTTCAGAAAGCAATGTATTTAAAAATCATCATTCTTCCTTTAAATTTGGACAAAAGAGTTTAATCCGGATTTTGCCGGCAAAACATATTATAATTGTAAAGAATAAAATGAAGATCATTATAACACATGGAAAGGAGTGAAAACCACTGCCGGACGATAGAATAAGTGAATCAAATGACAAAAGACTTAACAATACTAGCTGTACTACTGACAATTCTTGCCTCTTTGTCATGCACAGGCACTGAAGATCGAAATCATTCCGGAACCACAGCAAGAGTTCCGGAAAGTAAAATGAAGGAAATCTATAATGAGGTAAAAACACCCTATAAATATGGTATTGTCCTGAAACATCCCGACACTACAAAGATGATAGATTCTCCGACCATTTACCGTGAAGGACCGGACTGGTACATGACCTACATAGTATTTGACGGACAGGGTTATGAAACATGGCTGGCTACAAGCAAGGACCTTCTGAAGTGGGAAACGCTGGGTAGAATTCTCTCATTTACAGAGGATACATGGGATGCCAGTCAGAAAGCAGGTTATATGTCACTGGTGGATATAAGCTGGGGCGGGTCGTACAAGGTTGGGAAATACAGAAACAAATACTGGATGTCCTATCTGGGCGGTTCACAGGAAGGTTATGAGGCTGGAAAACTCGGTGTTGGAATGGCCGGTTTTTCATCCGTTACCAAAGCCGCGGAATGGAACCGCCTGCCGCGCCCGGTATTATTGCCGGATGATGCGGATGCCAGATGGTTTGAAAAAGGAACAATATTTAAAAGCACTGTGATACTCGACAGGGAAAAAATAAGCGGATATCCTTTTGTAATGTATTACAATGCCAGGGGTGATACTGCCGGCTATGAAAGCATAGGCATGGCAGTATCAAAGGATATGGTCAGCTGGAAAAGAATAGGAACAGATCCACTGATAACCAGGCATGAGGGAATATGCGGTGATACCCAAATAGTTAAAATCAATGATATATATGTTATGTTCTATTTCGGGGCATTCTGGAAACCGGGTGCTTTTGAACGGTTTGCCTGTTCCTATGATCTTGTAAACTGGACCGAATGGGAAGGCGAAGATCTTATATCCCCTTCAGAGGAATATGATAAGGTATATGCTCATAAACCCTGGGTAATCAAGTGGGACGGAACAGTTTACCATTTTTACAACGCTGTCGGAAATGAAGGACGAGTTATTGCTCTTGCCACCTCAAGGAAGCTTGATTAGTAATAATCAAACTGGATATCTGTCCCGAATGCGGAAAGTGCGAAAAGTCGGAACAGCTATAATGAGATATCAATTACAATAGTAAATACTGGTTTGTGTCAGAGCAGGTTAATTCTGAATACTGAAAAGGTAGTTTACAATACGTTCAACTTCTTTTTCTGTAAAAACTGGTTCGAAATAGCTTATATAGCCGGTTAGTTCCTTTAATGATTTCACCTTGACATATTTGAAGTCCTCCCTGGGCTTTTCGTTTATCATTACTATAATGCTCTTAACAGCTATCTTTCTCTTTCCCCAGTGATGTTTCTTCAATTTAAGATTTGCCTTATTTAAAACCACAAACAGAGCGTAATTTGTCCTGTTTACCTGTTCTACCGGTGATCTCAAATCAGGAGACTCAATAGATTTTTTACTCCAATTTTTAGTTTCCAGGATATAAATGCCTGATTTTGAAATCAAGAGGTGATCAATTTGAATTGAAAGTATTTTTTCCCTGGTATCCCTTTTATAGATTGGTTTTTTAAATCTCAGGTTATAATCATTTATCAGAATAAAATCATCAGGTAGCTTTTCTATTTCTTTTACTACCAGACTCTCTCCCACTGCGCCGGCTATCAACAAATTTAAATCTTCAAGGTTTCCTTTAATATTTTCCAATTGTTGAATCTCCGGCCGGCTCCGTTCATGAATAATTTGTTCGCTGTTTTCATTAAGATACTCAAGCTGCTTTTCGTCTTCTCCAATTTTTTTCTTAATACTCTCGGTAGCCTTTGAGATAATCAGTGGTGTATTTGAACTAAGATAATCCAGTAGTTTTTTCTGTTTTTTTAATCTATAGTTATTGAGAATCTTATGAATAATGTTTTTATTTTCTTTTGCTGACAGGTTATCAATATTAATTTTAGCAGTATCAATTCTGACTTCTATTTCAATTTGTGTTTTCCTTTTAGTTATTTCAATCTCTTCCAGGTTTCTTTTAATCCTCTTACTTAAATCCCTGATTTCATTTTTTAAATTTTCTCTGTGATTTCTGATGATTGCATCATTTTGATCCCGACAATTATTTAGGAAGTCATTTATCTCATTTATTGTATTAAATCTTTGAATACCACGAGATTTTAATTCATGCTGCAGTCTTTTCCATGATTCAACCTGACCATGTATCTGAGCCATATAATGAGATTTGTTAATTGAAGTACTGTAAATATAGATTGTTAATCTCTTTATTCAAAGGAACAATGAGCCTCCAGCCTTCCGTCATCCGTAATAAACAATAGTTTTGCAGGTACTAACCGTGAATGAATCCTTGTTTTTTACCTGTTCAAATGAAGTTATGGCTTTCCATTTCTCTTTCTGTAGTATGCTGTTAAAAAACAAAGTCTGCCGGCTTGTCCCGGAACCGGTCCTGATGGAATTTTTATATACATTTATCACTGTAATTACAGACAGTAAAACACATGAGCAAAAAGATAAACTTACCGGAGACACACACTCGTTCGCTTTCATCAGCTTTGACAATTGTTGAAAAATCTTTGCTGGAGCTTGAGGACATATTGATAAAACAGGATAACTCTTGTTGTAACATGCTTGTAAAGGATATAGATGACGGAACACTGGCAAATAATATTGAATCAATCCGGGAGGCAAAGAAATACATATGTGAAATAGCAGAAAAATACGGAACCTCAGTAGAAAAAGTCAGTCTGCAGAGAATAATAAACGCCAAACGCGCCAAAATATGGGAGATTCTGACTGATACACTGTCAGGTAAGACAAGGGGCTACGGAAAATTACCGAAGAAATATGTTGCGGAATATGATGCAGATATTAATAAACTGATTGAAATAACAAACAGGATAAATAGTTGACCACTACAACTGACCACTTAAAAATCTACAGGGACCGGCTGTATATTGTGCTGAGTCCCTGATTATTAAGAGCGGGAAACGGGATTCGAACCCGCGACCCTCAGCTTGGGAA